>JBJMVQ010000078.1:0-48752 GCA_045810625.1 Sulfurifustis sp. | reverse complement strand
GTGTTCGCGAAATCCCCGCCTGTTTCTTCGCTGCGCAATCCTGCTTCGCTCGAAACCCAGGGCTGGCGCTTCCTGCGCCAGCCCGTTCGCCGGCGCGAACACACGTTAAGTGTGTTCGCGAAATCCCCGGCTCACCCCGCTGTGACTCGCTGCGATTCGCCCGCCATCACGCGTGCGTAAACCGCTTCCATTCGTTCGGCCACTTGAGACCAGGTAAAGTGACGCAGCGCCCGCTCGCGTCCTGCGACACCCATGCGCCGCGCGGCGTCGGCATCGCGGAAGATTTCCGCGATGCGCGCGGCCAGCGCATCCGGGTCGTGCGGTGGCACGAGGAATCCTGTGCGACCATGCCGCACCGTCGTCTTGATGCCGCCAACGGCGGAACCGATCACGGGGACGCCGCACGCCATCGCTTCCACCGGCGTGATGCCGAACGGTTCGTACCACGGCGTCGTCACGAACACGTCCGCCGCGTTGTAGTAATACCGCAGAACGTTGCGCGGGCGCCGGCCGGTGAAGGTGACGCGTTCGGCGATGTCCTCCGCGTTCGCGACGTCGGTCAGCCGCGCGATCTCGGGATTCGCCATCGGGCACGGCTCGTCCGTTTCTCCGCCCACGATGACGAGCCGCGCGTTGACGCGATGATCGCGCGCGAGACGCGCGAGCGCGCGTACAGCGATGTCGATTCCCTTGCGCGGAACCAACCGACCGAGCTGGAGCACGATGCGCTCATCCGGATCGAAACCCACCTCGCGGCGCGCAAGACGGCGATCGATCGGCCAGAACTCGGTGGTATCGAAACCGCATGGCACGATACGGATCTTGGCGGGATCGGCGTCGTAGAGCTCGAGCAGATCTTCGCGATCTTGCGCGCACTCCGCGACGACGCAGTCGGCCGCGGCGATGATTCTCTCCTCGTACTCGGCGCGTTCTTCGGGGAACCGGTCTGCCTCGCCCTGGTGGCGCCGGCGCACACGACCGAGCGCGTGGAAAGTCACCGCAAACGGCAAACCGATTGCGCGTTTCAACGTCATCGCCACGACACCCGACGTCCAAAAATTCGCGTGCACGACGTCGTACGGCCGCCGCTGACGGCTGCAGAACGACTGCATCTGCTCCGCGAACTCGTCCATGTACGGCAGCAACTCCTCCTTCGGCACCGGGCGCGGCGGACCCGCCTTCACGTGAATGACGCGCACCCGGTTGATGAACTTTACCACCTCCGGAAGCGTTTCCTTGTCGCGCCGGGTGTAGACGTCGACTTGATATCCGCGCGCTGCCAGGCGATTCGCCAGTTGCGCGACGTAGACGTTCTGACCGCCGCTGTCCACGCCGCCGATCGTCGCCAAAGGAGAGGCGTGCTCACTGATCATCGCGATCCGTGCGACCATAACGTTCCTCTCTGCTGTTTGCGCGCGCCCGGCATGCCTGCGTCCGGAGCGTGATTTACGGCACGTTGCGTGCCCGTTCCATGTGCGCATTTTGCCGCGAAGCGCCGCTTCGTCGGCAATCAGCAATAGTACTGAAGCTAACGGTGCTCGCGAGAAGCACGCAACATTGTGCACGCTTCGCGACAGGTTCTTCTCCTAAAGCGCGCTTCTTCCGGGGTGATTAATCCAAACGCGTTTGGTACTCTGACTCTCCCGTCGCGGTTCGAAAATTTTTCTGAGGGAACAGAAATGAACATCGATCTCGCGCGACTCGCCGACGCGTTTCGCGGATTGCGCGTTTCGATCTTCGGCGATCCGCTGCTCGACGTCTATCTCGAAGGACGCTGCGAGCGCCTCTGCCGCGAGGCCCCGATTCCCGTCGTACAAGTCGACGTCGTGCGCGACGTACCCGGCGGCGCGGCCAACGTCGCCGCGAATGCGGCGGCGCTCGGCGCTCACGTACGATTGATCGGTCTCATCGGCGATGATGCCGAAGGCGCGCGCCTGCGCGCAGCGCTCGAACGACACGACGTTCCCGTCGCCGACATCGTCGCCGCTCCGCGCCGGCGGACCGTCGCGAAACACCGCCTCGTCGAAGACGGACAGATTCTCGCGCGCTTCGATCACGGCGCTCCGGACGCGGCACCGCCGCTTTCCGACGCGCTCGTCTGCGAACGCGTCCGCCGCGCGCTCGATGAATCCGACGTCGTGATCGTCTCCGATTACGGCTACGGCACCGTATCGACCGCCGCGCTCAGCGTGCTCGCACAGCGTCCGAAACGCTCGCGCGTGCAGCTCGTGGCGGACGGCCACGATCTGAAGCGGCTCGCGCCGCTGCAACCGACGGCAGTCAAGCCGAGTTACGACGAAATCGCGCGCCTGCTCGGCCATCACGCGCCGAGCGCCGGCGGGCGCGTGGAATGGGTCGGCGCGCATGCCGAGGCGATCCTCCAGACGACGGCGGCGCGCATCGCCGCCGTCACGCTCGATCGCGACGGCGCGCTCGTGCTCGAACGCGCCCGCGCGCCGTATCGCACGTACGCTCGGCCGGCGCGCGCATCGCGTGCAACCGGGGGCGGCGATACGTTCGTCGCGGCGTTGGCGCTGGCGATCGCGGCCGGCGCCGACACGCCGGAAGCCGCCGAGATCGCCTCCGCAGCCGCCGCAGTGGTGGTGCGCCAGGACGGCACCGCCACCTGCTCCGCGCACGAGCTGCGCGAGCTGATCGCGGGCGATGAGAAACGCGTCGCGGACGCGCAGGCGCTGCGATCGGTCGTCGCGCACGCGCGTGCGCGCGGGAGCCGCATCGTTTTCACGAACGGCTGCTTCGACATCCTGCACCGCGGGCACGTCACGCTGCTAAATCGCGCCAAGGGGCTCGGGGACGTGCTCGTCGTCGGCGTCAATTCCGACGCAAGCGTGCGGCGGCTGAAGGGCGCCGCGCGGCCTATCAATTCGATTGACGACCGGCTGAAGGTGCTCGCCGCGCTCAGTTACGTCGACTACGTCGTCGCGTTCGACGCCGACTCGCCGCGGGATCTGATCAGTGAAGTGCGACCCGACATTTACGTCAAAGGCGGCGATTACACGCGCGAGACGCTGCCTGAGACGAGTCTCGTGGAGAGCCTGGGGGGTGCCGTTTGCATCTTGCCCTTCGTTGAGGACCGCTCCACCAGCAACTTGATCGCGCGCATCCGCGGCGCGGCGTGATCGTTCGAGCGTGATGTCCGGCTTGGTCGATGTGCTCATTCCGACGTATCGACGTCCTGCGGCGCTCGCCGTGACGTTGGCGAGCCTGGCGATGCAGACGTTCCGCGGTTTCCGCGTGATCATCTCGGATCAGACGGAAGATCGCGGTGCGTACACCGCGTACGAGGTGCGCAGCGTCCTGCGCGTGCTGCGCGCGCACGGCCACATCATCGAAACGCACCGTCATCTGCCGCGGCGCGGTCTCGCGGAGCAGCGCCAGTTCCTGCTCGAGCGTGCCGCCGCGAAGTACGTGCTCTTTCTCGACGACGATCTGATTCTCGAACCCGACACCGTCGGTTTGATGGTGCGCGCGCTCACGCGGGAGCGCTGCGGCTTCGTCGGGCAGGCGGTGATCGGGCTGAGCTACGTGAACGACGTGCGCCCGCACGAGCAGGCGTTCGAGTTCTGGAACGGCCGGGTGCGCCCGGAAACGATCGTGCCCGACTCGCTCGCGTGGCAGCGACACAAGCTGCACAGCGCGGCGAATCTCTATCACGTGCAACGCCGTTTGCGGCTGAGGCCGGGGGACTATCGCGCGTATCGCGTCGCCTGGGTGGGCGGCTGCGTGATGTATCACGCCGCGAAATTGCGCGCCGTCGGCGGCTTCGGCTTCTGGAAAGAGCTGCCGGCGAATCACTGCGGCGAGGACGTGCTCGCACAGTTGCGCGTCATGGCGCGTTACGGCGGCTGCGGCATAATGCCGTCGGGCGTTTATCACCAGGAGTTGCCGACGACCGTGGCCGACCGGCGCATCGACGCGCCGCGCGTACTCGGCATCGAACCGGGAGCAAGGCGTGGCACAGGTTGATGTTCTAGTGCCGACGTGCAACCGACCGCTGGCCCTGACGATGACACTCGCCGGCGTCGCGGCCCAATCGGCGGCGGATCTTCGTCTCGTCGTTGCCGATCAAAACACGGCGCCGCTCGACTCGGAACCGACCATCGCGGCGCTCGCGCGCGTCATCGAAGCGCGCGGCGGGTGCGTCGAGTGGCATCATCGCCCGACGCGCCGAGGAATCGCCGAGCAGCGCGACTTTCTGCTGCGACAGGCGCGAGCCGACGCGGTGCTTTATCTCGACGACGACGTGCTGATGGAGCCGTGGGTGCTCGAGACGCTGCTCGCCATCCTGGAGCGCGAGCGCTGCGGTTTCGTCGGCGCGTTTCCCGCGGGTCTCTCGTTTCGAGACGATGTACGCCCGGAGCAGCAGCACGTCGAGTTCTGGGACGGACCGGTTCGTCCCGAGTCGCTCGACCCAGGCTCCGAGGCGTGGGAGCGACGGCGTCATCTGCACCGCGCGGCGAATCTCTATCACGCAACGTTGACGCACGCGCCGACCGAGCCGCGGCTCTACAAGGTCGCATGGGTCGCATCGTGCATTCTTTACGATCGGCAAAAGCTCGTCGAGGTCGGGGGCTTCTCTTTCTGGCCCCGCCTGCCGCGCTATCACTCGGGCGAGGAAGTGCTCGCGCAGAATCTGCTCCTGCGACGCTACGGCGGCTGCGCGATGATGCCGTCCGGAACGTATCACGCGGAGGAAGCGTCGACCGTGCTAAACGCCGCGGGCAGTGTGGATGGACATGCGTTGGAGTTGTTGCCGGAGATGACGGCGCAGATTTGATTCGATTTTTGAATCTTTGCTTTCTAACAATCGAGCGCCTTCGGCGCGTAGTCGAGGTAAGAAATGTATTTGTGGGTGATTGATTCACGACGTTTGGTTGACGCGCTTCGCGCAGTGATCGATGCACTAAATTTACTTGCGGTTCCCGAATCGCTCGCGGCATCCTGCCTCTCGCGAAATTCGCACATCCCTGTGCAGCACCGCAGGTCGGCCTACTTTCTTTTGCTTCGCCAAAAGAAAGTAGGCAAAGAAAAGGCGCCCCCGGGCGGCGCGACTACCTCTCGCCGCTCGTCGTCAATCGCGAAAGCGAGCCTAACTCGCCGGCCGTGAAAACCTCACGGCACGGGCTCGGGCAAGAGTCTCGCTTTCAGCGATTGCTTGGCTGCGCAGCTCGGCGCGCCGCGCCGGGATTGAAAGACAACGCTTCGTTGTCGCCTGCGCTGGCCGCCAACACCGGGCGCGAGCCGAACTCGCCGACGCGCAAAAACTGCGCGCTCGGCCTCGAACACCGTCTAGCAAAAGCTGCCGACGCTGGTCAGCTTGCTCTCGTGCCCGCAAGACGCAGCTCGATCCCGAGTGTGATCACCGGAAGCCAACGCCGGATTGTTTGTAGTTCAATCCCCGTATGGCGCATCCCGAGCACCGCAAGGCGTTGGGATTCGAGCCCGAAGGGCGCCGCCAGGGATCTGGCGGCGCGGCAACCAGTACAAGGACGTACCGTGTTACCGCGAGGGGACCCAACGCCGAGGAGCGCAAGGGATGGTTGCGCCATCCGGGGCGGCCTTTCTTTTGGCTACTTTTCTTTGGCCGCACAAAGAAAAGTAGCCTGCCGTGGGTCAGCCACCCACAAGTACAGTTTTCTTACATCGATTCAGCGCGCGAAGCGCGACAACGCTCCGCATGACACCTGAACGCCCATTACTCACGCGCCTATCACCTGCACCCCGCAAGATCGCCGTGGTCCGCGCGTCCCGGCTCGGCGACTTCATCTGCGCGACGCCGGCGTTGCGCGCGTTGCGTGCCGCGCTGCCGTCGGCGGAAATCGTGATGATCACGCTGCCGCTGCTGCGAGACTTGGTCGCGCGGCTGCCGTACATCGACCGCTTCGTCGCCTTTCCCGGCTTCCCCGGTATCGCGCAGCAATTCTTCAATCCGCACGAGGCGCTCGCATTCTTTCAACACATGCAAACCGAACGCTTCGATCTCGCTCTTCAACTGCAAGGCTCCGGTGTTTATGCGAATCCGTTCACGCTGCTCCTCGGCGCGTCCGCGACAGCCGGGTTCGTGCGCGCCGAAGACGACGCGAGCGCGCTCGCAACGTCTCTCGTTTGGCCCGCGCGCGGGCACGAAACGGAACGGCTGCTCGCGCTCATGGAACACGTCGGCGTCGGGCGGCTCGGTAACGATTTGGCTTTTCCGTTGTGGCAAGACGATCGGGACAAAGCGGCGCAGATTCTCGCACGGTTGCCGCCGCCCTACATCGGCGTGCACGCGGGATCGCACGATCCGTATCGGCGCTGGCCGCTCGAACGTTTTGCCGCGGTCGCACGCACGCTGTTGCGTCGATACGGCGGAACGGTCTTGGTACTCGGCGGAATACACGAAAGCGAGCAGACGCTCGGCTTGTGCGCCGCGATCGGGCCGGGCGCATACAACCTCGCCGGCCGCACTTCACTCGGGACACTCGGCGCGGTCATCGAACGACTGGCACTGCTCATCAGCAACGATTCCGGCCCCGCGCACATCGGTTACGCGTTGAGTACGCCGACCGTCGGGATTTATCGCACGGGAGGAGCGGAACGCTATGGACCCGCTTCGGCCGGTCCGTTTGCCGCGCTCGAGCCGCATCTCGTGGATGCCGCCGATCCCGCCTCGGGTCTCGTAAGCATTCCCCAGGTGCTGGCCGCAGCCGATCGACTATTGGCGCAAGCGCACGAGGAACAGATGACATGGATGCCGGAAGAACCGTCGAAGGAGTCCGCCGAATAGCCGCAGTTCGCGCGAACGGCATCGGCGACTATTGCTTCGCCGTACCCGCGCTCGACTCGCTGCGCGCGGCGTATCCACAAGCGGAGATCGTGCTGCTCGGCAAGCGCTGGCACGCCGAGTTCCTCGCAGGCCGACCCGGCCCGATCGATCGCGTCGTGGTGGTTCCCCCTTACGGCGGTGTGAGCGCCGACCCGGGCACGCCGGAAGATGCGACGGCGCTCGAACGGTTTTTTCGGGCGATGCAAGCCGAGCGTTTCGATCTCGCGCTACAGTTGCACGGCGGCGGTCGCTATTCGAATCCGTTCACGCGGCGGCTGCAGGCCCGCGTCACGGCCGGCATGCGCACTCCCGACGCGGAGCCGCTCGATCGATTCATTCCCTACGTCTACTTTCAGCCCGAAGTCCTGCGCTATCTCGAAGTCGTCGCGCTCGTCGGTGCGCCACCACACGTGGTCGAGCCTGCCATCACGGTCACGGCGCGTGATCGCGCCGAAGTCGAACGGATCGGTCTGGAGCGCGATGCCGGGTTTGCCGTTATCCATCCCGGTGCGACCGATCCGCGGCGGCGCTGGCCGGTTGAAAAATTCGCCGCCGCCGGACAGGCGCTCGCGCGCGCGGGGTTGCGCGTCGTCGTGATCGGCACGGGCGAGGAGCGGCGACTGGTGCACGCGGTCGCGGCCAAGATCGTGCCGCCTGCGCTCGAGATTTGCGACCGCGTGAGCCTCGGCGGCCTCGCCGCCCTCCTTGCCCGAAGCCGCGTCGTCGTCAGCAACGACTCCGGGCCGCTGCATCTCGCCGCTGCGGTCGGCGCAGCGACCGTCGGCATCTACTGGTGCGGCAATCTCATCAACGGCGGGCCGATGACCCGGCGCTGGCATCGCCCGTCGATCTCATGGCGCCTCGAATGTCCGGTCTGCGGGCGCAACACTCTTTATGACAACTGCGAGCATCGCGTGTCGTTTGTCGCCGACGTGCCGGTCGAGGAAGTGACGGCGTTCGCGCTCGCGCTCGCGCGAGACCGCGCCGCCGAGCGCTCTATTGCTGCTTGATGATGCTGATGCGTCCGTCGCCTTCGACGTGCGCGCTCTTCACGTCGGCGATGTCTTCGATGCCGGCCTCGCGCAGCTGGCTCATCAGCTCCTCTTTGGAGATCGATTCGGTGCGCATGTTACGCCACAGCATTCGTCCATTGCGGATGATCAGGAGCGGTGGCGGATGGATGAAACGCTCGATCCACGGAAAGTGAAACGACAGCCGGTCCAACGTGAAATTCCAAAGTATGATCGTGCCGACGAGAATGGCGCCATCGGTGACGGATTGGTAGCCGCTCGTCATCGCGTTCTGTGCCGCGTCCGCGATGAGCGTCACCATTATCAGATCGGGCAGCGAAATCGCGGCCGCTTCGCGCCGCAACAGCACGCGCACCGTGGAGAAGATCCCAAGGTACATCAAAGAGCCGCGCAGCATCAGCTCAAACGGCGAAACCGTAAGGCCGAACATCTTCTGCAAGTCGAGCGCGAACCAGTCCATGATTTGTCTCTGTCGAAGTCTTGGGTTGCACGGCGCCTCGCGGTCAGCGCTGCTTTCGCACCCCCTCTCCAATTCGCTGCGGCGAATACGGCTCCGCGCTGTCCTCCGTTTCTGCAGCACTCGAATTTTTCCCGGGAACGCGCGCCACATTCGTCGTGCCGCGGTGGCGCGGTATCCGGCCACGCACTCATGCGACGACCGATTGTAAAGCGAAGCGACGGCCACAAAAACGGCGTCGCCCCAAAACCACAACCTCGTTCCTGGCTTAGGAAACAACAACGTGGATCGCGCCGTGCGCGAAGCGAGCGCCGCGACGCGAGTGTCCTCGATACTCGAACGATTTCGACCGCATAGGGTGATTCCGCCCGAAGAGCCGAAGCGCGAGCTGCGCATGCTGGTGTACGACGGCGTCGGTGCGCAAGTGATGGCCACGCTGCGCGGCGGCCCGTTCCTCGTCGCCTTCGCGCTGCAGCTCGGCGCTTCGCCGTTGCTGATCGGCGCCCTGCAGCCGCTCACGCAAATATTGCAGTTCCGACGATCTAACTCGTGGAGCGTCTCCGCTCTCGCAGGCTGTTCGTCGTCGGTGCGCTTACCGTATCGCGCGTCTTCTGCTGACTTCTTGCGGCGGTTTCCTGCACGCTGCCCGAACATTACCGGATGCCGGCGCTCATCGTGTCGTGTCGCTCTACTTCGGTTTCGGCAGCTTTCCGACGTTGCGTGGACCCTTGGATACGCGATCTGATTCCGCGGGAGCGCCGCAGCCATTACATGGCCACGCGCCTCGCCGTCACAAAGCCATCGGCGCATCCTCGGCTTGGCTGCCGCTTTCGGCGTCGACGGGTTCCAGGCACGCTTTGAACCGATCCGGTTTACTTCGCCCTCGGCGACCTCACCGGCCTGTTCGGCGTTCTGTTCATCGCGCGTGTTCCGGAACCGGAGGGTGCGCGATCCGAACTTCCGCCCTCGTTTTTTCCCGGAAGCTGGAACTTCGCGGTGAATTTTGCAGCGCGTTCTCCACAGTGTATTTACTGCAGCGGCCTGGGCGACTTCACCCTACCGCACTGATCTTTATATGTTCACCGGCATGTTGACGACGACGGAGCGCAGCGGCCAACATCGCCATGGTCCTCGCGCTACGAGGCGAACCACCGCATACCTCGCCATCAATGCACTCGTTTCGGGCATCGCCGCCACCGTCGTTCCGCTTCTCGGCGGACTTGCAGCCACTTTATTTAAGAAGGTGAGGCCGTCACCCTTACTTTCCGTTGGGCTTCTCGATCGTCAGACCGGGAAACGGAATTTACGCCGTTTGCTGCTGCACGGCCTCGATTTCGTGTCCCTTCTCTCGTTTCTGATCGGCATTTATTCCCTCCACCGCCTCGCATTGCTGCGAGAACCCGGCAAGGCGGCGGACAGCGCGATACAACAAGAATTTCAGATGAACCGCGCCATCGATAATTTCAAGCAGGCGGGGCTGCGTGACCTGATTCGCGGTTGCCGTATGCCCGCGGGTGATCGACCTATTCAACCGTCTTAAGAGCAAACGCATCAACGTCGATTGACCGACGCCTCGGTGTACAAGCGAATTATTTGTTGTATAAATTGCAACTCCACGAGTGGCGCGGGGGTATAGTCACTTAGTTTCCGGGCATCGGCTTACCGCCCACGGTCGTGATCCGACCCAATCAAGGAGAGCAACATGAATCCTACTCGTCGTTCCATCCTGCGCGGCCTCATTGCCGCTCCCGCCGTGGCGGCGCTTGGCGGGCAGACTTTTGCGGCCGAGGGCCCGCGCGTTCTCAAGATCTCTCACCAATTTCCCGCGAGCCAGGGCGAGGAAGGCGACTTTCGCGATCGGCTCGCGCGCAAGTTCGCCGCCGATGTGGAAAAGCGCACGAACGGGCAGCTCAAGTTCGAGATCTACCCGTCGAGCTCGCTGGTCAAGACCTTCAGTCAGTTCGGCGCTCTGCGCAAAGGTGCGCTCGACATGTCGGTGCTGCCGCTCGCTTATGGCGGCGGCGAAGTACCGGAAGTGAATCTCGGCCTCATGCCGACCCTCGTCACCAGTTACGATCAGGGCCTGCGCTGGAAGAACGCGCCCGTCGGTAAAGAATGGTCGCGCATCATCGAGGACAAGGGCATCAAGATCATCACCTGGGTGTGGCAGGCCGGCGGCATCGCGAGCACGAAGGGCGCGGTAGTGAATCCCGAGGACGCCAAGGGACTGAAGCTCCGCGGCGGCAGTAAGGAGATGGACATGATGCTCAACGCTGCCGGTGCCGCGATCACGAACGTGCCCTCGAATGAGATTTACAGCGCGATGCAATCGGGCGTGCTCGACGGCGCGGTCACGTCCAGCACGTCGCTCATCAGCTTCCGCCTTCAGGAAGTCAGCAAAGCGCTCACCGCCGGACGCAAGTACACGTTCTGGTACATGTTCGAGCCGCTCGTGATGTCGAAGAGCGTGTTCGATTCGCTCAAACCGGAACATCAGAAGGCAATGATGGAGGCCGGACAGAGCCTCGAGAAGTTCGGCATGGAAGAAGCGCGCAAGGACGACGATCGCGTTGTCGATGTGTACGGCAAAGCGGGCGCCAAAGTCGTCGACATGGATCAAGCGACTTTCCTCAAATGGCGCAAGATCGCGGAGCAGAGCGCGTTCAAGGACTTCGCCGGAAAGGTCAAAGACGGGAAACGCCTGCTCGATCTCGCCTTACAGGTGAGCTGACGCACATCGTCGCCGCGTCTCCCTGCACGCTTCGCGGGAACGAAGAAGGAACAAGCGCGTCGTTCCCGCTTCGGCGGACGACGCGGCGACACCTTCCACGTAATCGAAGCGCCGCACAAGGGGTTTGCCGATGCCTAAGCCCTGGCTAACGTTCAAACGCGTCGTTGCCTGGCTCAACACCGTGATGGGGTATCTATCGGGCGCCGTCATCGTCGGCTGCGCCGGTATTCTGATTTTCGAGGTGGTCGTGCGTTATTGGCTCGCGTGGCCGACCGAGTGGGAGATCGAACTCTCGGTGATGCTCCTCATTATCGCCACGTTCATGAGCGCGGCGTACACACAGCTCCACCGCGGCCACGTCACTATCGAGGTACTGCGAGGTGTATTGCCCGCACGACTGAATCGCTGGCGGCTCTTCGTCGCCGACGTCGTTTCGCTCGCATTCTGCGTGTTTGTGAGCTGGAATTCCTGGCAGTTCTTTTACGAGGCTTGGGAAACCGGGAAGACGAGCAACTCGGTCTGGGGCCCGAAGCTCTGGATCCCCTATTCCTTCATGGCGCTCGGTCTCACATTGCTGGCGCTGCAGCTCGCGATTCAGATCATCGACGACGCGGCCGCGAAACCGGAGGCGACGCATGGGCGTGCTTGAGATCGGGATTCTTTACGCCGTCGCCACGTTCGTGTTGCTCTTCAGCGGCATGCCGATCGCCTTCGCCGTGGGCGGCGTCGCGCTCGTGTTCATGTACTTTTTCATGCCGACGATCAATCTCGTGCAGGTCGCCGAGACGATCTATGCCGAGCTCGACAACTTCACGCTGCTGACCATCCCGCTGTTCGTGCTCATGGGCGCGGCGGTCGGAAAATCCCGCGCCGGCGCCGATCTCTACAACTCACTCAACCGCTGGCTGTACCGCGTCCCAGGCGGGCTCGGCATCGCGAATGTCATGGCATGTTCGGTATTCGCGGCGATGTGCGGCTCGTCGCCGGCGACCTGCTCCGCGATCGGTTCGTCCGGCATTCCGCAAATGCGCGCCCGCGGCTATTCCGAGGAGCTCGCGACCGGGTTGATCGCGGCGGGCGGAACGCTCGGCATCCTGATTCCACCGAGTCTGACGCTCATCCTCTATGGCCTCGCGACGGAACAATCGATCGGCAGGCTCTTCCTCGCCGGCGTCGGCCCGGGACTCCTGCTGACGGCGCTGTTCATGCTTTGGGTCGGTTACAAACACCATCGGGAAGCCGTGGCGCGGCTCGGTGACGGCGCGTCGGGCGGGACGGCGACGGTGGAGCGATACACCTGGACAGAGCGCTTCGCGACGTTACCCCGCTTTGCGCCGTTCCTGATCGTGATCATCCTGATCATGGCCGCGCTCTACGGCGGTTGGGCGACGCCCTCGGAAGTCGCGGGTATCGGCGCGGGCGCCGCGCTCGTGATGGTGATGCTGATATACGCCTGCTACCGTTGGGACCAGCTCAAGGCGATTCTCGGCGGCACCGTGCGCGAGTCGTGCATGGTAATGCTGATCATCGCCACGTCGTTTCTTTACACGTACGTGATGAGCTACCTGCACATTACGCAAAGCGTCGCCGAGTGGCTCGTCACGTTGCAGATGTCGAAGTGGGCCTTTTTCTTCGGTGTGAACGTACTACTGATCGCGCTCGGGTTTTTTCTGCCCCCGGTTGCGATCATTCTCATGGTGACCCCGATCCTGCTGCCCGCGCTGAAGGCGCACAACTTCGACTTGATTTGGTTCGGCGTCATCATGACGATCCTCATGGAAATGGGCTTGATTCATCCCCCGGTCGGCCTCAATCTTTTCGTCATCAACGGAATCGCGCCGGACATCCCGTTGCGTAAAATCATTTGGGGCGTGGTGCCGTTCATCCTCATCATGATACTGTCGATTGTGCTGCTCTGCTTCGTACCGGAAATTGCGACGTGGTTGCCCAATCAGCAGCGTTGACGCATTCGGCTATGAATCCCAACGTCTACGATCTCTTCGCCACTCGCTTTACTTCCGATCTCGGGCGTCCATGTCTCGAAACCGATTCCGGACAGACATACACCTTCGGCGACCTTGACCGTGAAACGGCGCGGCTTGCGCGTTTCTTTACCGGCCTCGGGCTCGCGGTCGGTGACCGCGTCGCCGTTCAGGTCGACAAAACGCCACAGGCGCTGTTCGTCTATCTCGCCGTCGTCCGCGCCGGCCTCGTGTACCTGCCGCTCAACACCGCGTACCAGCGCGGCGAGCTCGAGTACTTTTTAAAGGATGCCGAGCCACGCCTCGTGATCGGCCGGCCCCAATCGCTCGGTTTGTTACAGGAGCTGGCCCGGTCCGCCGGCGTGCATCATCTCTATACGCTCGATGAGAAAGGCACGGGTACGCTGATCGACGCTGTGCGCGACGTATCCGCCGACTTCTCCACCACGCTCGTCGAGCCCGACGATCTGGCGGCGATTCTCTACACCTCCGGGACTACCGGGCGGTCGAAAGGCGCGATGCTCACGCACGGCAATCTCGCTTCCAACGCGCTCACGCTGCTCGATTATTGGGGCTTCACCGCCTCGGACGTGTTGCTGCACGCGCTCCCCCTCTTCCACATTCATGGCCTGTTCGTGGCCGCCAACCTGGCTTTGCTGAGCACGGCCAAGATGCTCTTCACCTCGAAGTTCGACGCCAGGCAGGTGCTCACGTTGTTGCCGCGCAGCACGGTATTCATGGGCGTCCCCACTTACTACACGCGTCTCTTGGCGGAGACCGGACTGACGCAGGAGACGACCCACAACGTCCGCGTGTTCATTTCCGGCTCCGCCCCGCTGCTCAAGGAAACCTTCACCGCCTTCCGCGAACGCACGGGGCAGACGATCCTCGAGCGTTACGGCATGTCCGAAACGGGGATGAATACGTCCAATCCGTTGCGCGGCGAGCGCATCGGCGGAACGGTCGGACCGGCGCTGCCCGGGGTCTCGGTGCGCGTCGTCGACGAGCAGAACCGGCCGGTGCCGGCGGATACGATCGGGCAGATCCAGGTGAAGGGGCCGAATGTCTTCAAGGGTTACTGGCGGATGCCGGAAAAAACCCGGGAGGAGTTCACGAATGACGGTTACTTCAACACGGGCGACATGGGCAGCCTCGGCGCGAACGGCTACCTTACCATTGTCGGCCGATCGAAGGATCTCATCATCACGGGAGGGTACAACGTCTATCCAAAGGAAATCGAAACGCTGATCGACGAAATGCCGGGCGTCGTGGAATCGGCGGTTGTCGGCGTGCCGCACCCGGACTTCGGCGAGGCGGTGACGGCCGTGGTCGTGCGCAAATCCGCCGCCAACATCGCCGAAGCCGACATTCTCAAGCGCCTGAAAGACGAGATCGCGAACTATAAGGTGCCGAAGCGCGTGTATTTCTTCGATGAACTCCCACGCAATGCAATGGGTAAAGTGCAGAAGAATGTGCTGAGACAGATGATTCAGCGCGATTCCTAATCGTCGCGACCTCGCGCCGCCGCTAACGGCGCCCCACAGCACCAAAACTCCGACATCGCGCGCTTTGACACGCGACCGCCTGCGCTGGCAAACTCCGCAGCGTTTTCGCCATTACACAAAGACGAATGCCGACCCCGGGTCCACTTGCCGGGATCCGCGTGATCGATTTCGGGCGATTCATCGCGGGCCCTTATTGCGGAATGCTGCTTGCCGATATGGGCGCGGACGTGATCCGCGTGGATCGCCGCCATGGAAGCGAGGATCGCTACACCGGCCCGGTAACCGAAGACGGCGAAGGCGGCGCGTTCCTCTCGCTCAACCGCAACAAACGCGGCCTGACGCTCGATGCCGGCAAACCCGAAGCGCGTGAAATCATCCGGCGTCTCGTGCGCAGCGCGGACGTGGTGGTCGCCAATCTACCCATCGGCGTGATGAAGAAAATGGGCCTCGACTACGAGCAGCTGCGCGCGATCAAACCGGACATCATTCTCGCGCGCGTCTCCACCTTCGGCCCGGACGGGCCTTACGCCCATCGCGCCGGCTTCGACGCGGTCGCGCAGGCGATGTCCGGCGCCATGAGCATCACCGGTTTCCCCGGCGCGCCGGTGCGCGATCAGGTTTCCTTCGAAGACTATGGCACCGCGCTGCACACGGCGTTCGGCGTTATGGTGGCGCTGTATCATCGCAGCCGCACCGGCGAAGGACAGATCGTCGATACCAGTCTCCTCGGGACGAGCATTACTTACATGCAGTCGTTTCTCGCCGAGCATTATGTGAAGGATATCGATCGCACCCAGCGCGGCAACGCTGCGTTCTATACCGCTCCTTCGGACACCTACGCGACCGCGGACGGCTGGATCGTGGTGTACGCGATCGGCTCCGATATGTTCGAGCGCTGGGCGAACCTCGTCGGGCGCCCCGAGCTGGTCGACGATCCCCGCTTCGCCGACGATCTCAGCCGCGCCGACCATCGCGATGTCATCACTCAGGCGATGAACGCGTGGTTGAAGACCCGGACGACTGTGCAGGCAATCGCGGAACTGGAAGCGGTTCGCATCCCGGCCGGGCCGGTGCTCACGTTGCGTGAGGTGCTCGACGATCCACAGGTCAAAGCGCGCGGCCTGCTCCGCTACGTGGAGCATCCGCGTGCCCGTAAACCGGTACCGCTCGCGGACACGGCGGTGCGGCTCTCGGCAACACCGTGCGGTATACGAAACCGCGCGCCGGCGCTCGGTGAGCACACCGACGCGATCCTGGGAGAGCTCGGTTATACCGTCGCAGAAATTGCCGCGCTACGCGCGGCCGAGGCGGTGTGAAGCGGCGACGGAACGCGCGCAAAAACAAAAAACCGAAAAGGAGGTCGGCGTCAGACGAAAAACAAATTAACTTAAATGAAACCTCCGATACCCACGCGCTTTCCGCTCCAATCCGTCTCTCCGGATTTGCGACGCCGACATCGCCGTTGCATCCGCTTCTCCATTATCATGGCGAGCATCAAGATGCACCGCCGCACTCGCACGATTCGCGAGCGCCGACAGGATCGGATCGCATGAGCATGGAAAGCTCCGCGCCGCTGGAGATTCTTCTTATCGAGCACTCCGGCGACGTGAAGTCACTGATCGAACGACGTCTGGAAAAAGCCGGGTACCGTGCGCATCTCGAACGCGTGGATACGCGCGCCGGCTTGCGCGATGCGCTGCGGCGCAAGCGCTGGGACGTCGTGTTCTCGGACTTCTCCCTGCCGAGTCTCCAGGGCCTGGATGCACTGAAGATCGTGCGCGAATACGACCCCGATCTGCCCTTCATCGTGATCTCCGGCACGATCGGCGAGGAACGCGCGGTGCAGTTGATCAACCAGGGCGCGCAGGACTACGTGCTCAAAAACAACATGCGCCGCCTCATCCCGGCGGTCGAGCGTGCCCTCAAGGATGTGCAGCTGCGGCGCGAGCACCGTATCGCCCAAGAGCATATCGAACATCTCGCTTATTACAACGCGCTCACGCGGTTGCCGAACCGGCATCGCCTGCTCGAAGACGTCGATCGGCAGATCGGCGAAGGCACGCCGCTCGCGCTGATGATCGTGAATCTGACGAACTTCCGGGAGATCAACGGCGCGCTCGGCTACGGCAAGGGCGACGAGATCATTCGCGAAGCCGCGGAACGCTTGCAGGAGCTGCACATCAAGGAAATGAACCTGTACCACCTCTACGGCAACGAATTCGCGCTGCTCGTCGTTTCAAAGGACCGCGCACATGTCGAATCGATCGCGCACCGCGTGCTGCGCGCGCTTGCGCCGCACTATCGCTCGGCCGGCTACCGGATCCACATCGGCGCGCGGATGGGGATCGTCGCATCGCCGGTCAAAGACGCGAGCCGGCTGCTGCAGCGCGCCGATCTCGCTGCAACCCTCGCCAAGCGCGAGGGCAAGAGTTACGCCTGGTACGAACCGGAGCTCGACCCGAGCAGCCCCGAGCGCCTGGCGCTGCTGGCCGACCTGCACGATGCGATCGGCACGGATCAGCTCTTCTTGGTGTTCCAGCCGAAGGTGCAGTCCGGCACCGGCGCGATTACCGGCTGCGAGGCGTTGCTGCGTTGGGAACATCCGGAACACGGAACCGTCATGCCCGAGGTGTTCATCGAGATGGCGGAACAATCGGGCCTGATCGACGACCTGACGCACCACGTGCTGATGCGGGTTGCCGCGCAGGCGGCGGCGTGGCAGGCGCGCAATCTCGCGCTTCCGATTTCCCTCAACCTGTCGGTGAAGAATCTCCTCAATCCACAGCTGATGACGGAAATCCTGCGCACCGCGGTGCCCGAGGAAGGCAGGGCCGGCCTTGAAATCGAGATCACCGAAACGGCGCTGATGCAGGATCCGGATCGGGCGCTGATGGCGCTGCGTCAGCTGTACGACGCCGGGATTCGCATCGCGGTCGACGATTTCGGCATCGGCTTTTCCTCACTCGGCTATCTCAAGCGCCTGCCGATCCATGCAATTAAGATCGACAAATCGTTCGTCATCGATCTCACCAGCAATCCCGATTCGGACGCCATCGTCCGCTCCACGATCGGTCTCGCGCACAATCTGGCTCTCAAAGTGGTCGCGGAGGGGGTGGAGGATCGGGCGATTTGGCAGCGCCTGACGCAGTACCACTGCGACGAAGGACAGGGAAACTACTTCGGCACGCCGCTCGCCGCCGCCGCATTTGAGGCAACGCTCGGCGCCTGGCTTCCTCGCAGCTACGCACAGCAGTAGCCGCGCCGTTCGATGCGGCGCGCGCGACGCTATCTAGGAAAACGACAAAAACCGCTGATCCAGAAACGAAAAACCCGCCTGGTCTTCCGACCGGCGGGTTTCATGAACGACCCCCTTTACCCCTTTCAGCGGCTCGGGCGTACTCGAAAGAAGAAACGGCGTTCTCTCTTATTGTTACTGCACGCTGATCGTCCATTCAGCCGGCATCTGCTGGCCACGATCACGGCTCACCGTTATCGATAACGAGCGACGGCATCTTACACCACCTGCCCGGACTTTCGCTCGGGTTTTCGCTTTAAAGACAGTTCCGTATGTCGGATTTCTAGATCTCGTCCGCGCCGGACGCCGCGCCCGCTGCGCGGCGAATGGACCGACCAGGCTCCCGCACCACCTCAAGATAGCGAGCGAGACCGTCCAGGAAGGCCGGTGGATGCGGAACCAGCTGTCGATTCGAAACGTGCACCGCGACCATTTCGATCGTGATGCTCGCGAGCAGCTCATCGTCCCGCATAACGTCCGTCACCCACACCGTACGCGAGGGCTGGCATCGCTTGAGACGAGTCTCCAGCCGTAATTGATCGTCGAGCAGCGCCGGTGCGTGATACACGGCCTCCATCCGGTGAACGACGAGCATGATCTGATGCTGACGGGCGAGCGTTCGGAACGTGAAGCCGGCTAGATTCATGAGCCGATTGCGCGAGCGCTCGACCATCTCGACGTATCGCCCGTGATAAACCACCCCGTTGGCGTCCGTGTCGGCGACGCACACCGTGTAGTGTAGGGTCGGGTCTTTCTGCTCCATGTGTCTTCTTTCCTTCTTGCGTGCGAACGCTCGCCTACCGGTTAAAGCCGCCGTCCACGCGCAACGTCGTCGACTGCACGTACCCGGCCGTCAGCAGGAAATTCACCGCCTCGGCGACCTCCTCCGCACGTCCGACCCGCTGAAGCGCGCTGCCGCGTAGGAAATGGTCCACCATTTTTGGTTCCAAATGGGCCGTCATTTCCGTTGCAATAAAGCCGGGGGCAACCGCGTTCACCTTGATTCCGGCGCCGCTGTAGCGTCGGGCGAGCCACTGCGTGAAGCCGACAAGGCCGCCTTTGCTCGCGGCGTACGCCACCTGCCCTTCCTTGCCGACGATACCGTTCAGCGATGTCACGATGACGATGGCGGGCTCTGCGGCGTTCCTCAGGTACGGAATCGCCGCGTCCGTCAGCCGCATCGTCCCGAACAAGTTCGTTCGAAGAACGTTGCGGTAGCGCTCGCTTTCCATATTGAGGAACGGGCCGTCATCCGTGATGCCGGCGTTGTTGACGAGGGCGTCCAGGCGGCCGAACCGCTCGAAGACGCGAACCGGCAGCGCGCGCGCTTCCTCGACGTTCGTGAGGTTCGCGGCGAACATTTCATTGACGATCCCTTGCGCCGACAATTCGTCGGCAATCGCCTTCGCTGCATTGCGATCCGAACGGTAGGAAATCGCGAGATGATAGCCCGCGCGCGCGAGCCGCCGCGTGATCGCGAGACCGATTCCGCGTGCGCCGCCCGTCACCAACACGACCTTGCTCATGGCGCTATGCGATCGGTACGCCAAGACACTCGACGCGCGCCCGCTCGCCCGTGGATCGGTTCGACACGACGTTCCGCCCTCAGGACTTCGCGCGGCTCACGGCGCCGGCGATGATCAGCTTCTGAATCTCCGACGTTCCTTCGTAGATTCGAAGCGCGCGCACCTGCCGGTACAGCTGCTCCGCGACGCTATTGGCGACGAGACCGGCGGCGCCGAAGAGCTGAACCGTATCGTCAGCGACCTTGGCGGCGCCGTCGGTGGCATAGAGCTTCGCCATGCTCGCGTGGGCGGCAACCTCCTTGATCCCCGTATCGAACTCCCATGCCGCGCGCGCGACGAGCAGCGACGCCGAATCGAGATACAGCGCCATGTCGGCGACCTTGTCGATCGTCATCTGCGTCTGCAGGAGCTTACCGCCCGCGACGTTGCGATTACGCGCCCACTCGGTCGCCGCCTGCATCGCGCGCCGACAGAAGCCGACGGCGGCGGCGCCGACGGTCACGCGATAGAAATTGAGAATTTCCATGGCGTAGCGAAACCCCATGCCGGCGTCGCCGATCAAGGCGTCGTGCGGCACGATGCAGTTCTCGAAGCGGGTATCCGAGAACGACCGCGGCGCCATCAAGACGATTTCCTTCGTCGACAACCCGGGGGTCGAACGCGGAATCAGCAGAAAGCTGAGGCCCATGGCACCCGGTCCTTCGCCGGTTCGCAGCAGCACGGAGTAGTAGTCGGCAATCGTTCCATTCGATGTCCAGGTCTTCACCCCGTCGATGCGATAACCGTCACCGCTTCGTTTAGCCTCCACCGCGGCCGCCGCGAGATTCGATCCGACCGCCGGTTCGGATAAGGACAACGCGCCGACTTTCTCTCCCGTACGCAACAGCGGCAGCAGGTCCGCCTGCTGCCGGCGCGAGCCGAACCAAGCGACCGGCGCCGCCGCCAGACCTTGAATAGCGAAAGCGAAATCCATGAGATCGTCCATGTACGCGAGCGCTTCGCGAATGATGCAGAGCGATCGCAAGTCCGGACGTTCCCTGCCGTGCGCGACGTCGACCGCATAGGAGAGCCATCCGTCCGCCCCCAGCGCTTCGGTGTAGATGCGGCCTCGCTCCGAAGCACTGGCACCGGCGTGCGCCTGCAGCAGCTCTTGATGCGCCGCCACCCAGGCTTCCAGGTCGGCGGCGAGCGCGCGATGTCGTTCTTCGTAGAGCGGCAGGTTCAGTATCGATGTATCGAAGATCTTCATTTAAACCCCTGCATCCGGTGGTTTGCTACATGAAAAAGCGCCGACGCGGCGATGGACAACGGCCGGTCTTCGAGAACGGCCTTGCACCGCCGGTCTGTCCGAAGCCCGGCCGCCGCCACCGGGACTCTCTCCCCTGGTCCGTCACCTTTGCCACTGCCTTATCGTCAGCCGTCGAAGGAGAAGCCGACTTCATCCTTGATGCCCAACTCTTCGACCAACCCGCCGAGCACCGTGTAATCGCGGCTCAGCCGTTTGCTCTGCATCATCGCGTGCAGGCGCGCGAGAATGCCGTCGCGTCCGGGCACGCCCAGGTAGTCGAGTATCGACTCCCAATGGCTTCCATCCGGAGTGGTGAAGTCGACGAGTGCGTCGTGGAGGTAGCCGCAAAAGCGCCGCTTCGCGTCCGGGTCGAGGGCGCGACAAACCGACCCGATAATCTCGCGGAACGCCGTGCTGTGCGCCGATTCGTCCCGGCGATGCATGTCGGTGTTGATCCGATTCAGCGGTTGTATGGTCTGATCGGTCGCGACCTGATTGAGGTACGCGTTGATGGACATTTCCGCGACCGATGCGTACGCCATCCGCAGGAGCGCCGCCTGCGTCGGGTCCGGCGTCTGCTCGAGCTTGCGTTTCAGGTTCGCCCCGAGACGCGGCTCCGGCATGACGTAGTCGTGCAGGCCGTGGCGCGCGCGTGCGTTGTTGCAAATATCAAGACACATCAGGATATGGAATTGCTCGTCGACCTGGATCTGCGCGATCACCTGCTTCACCTGCGGATCGCTCGCGCCCGGCAGACGGTCCTTCAGCAGCAAGCTGCAGAACGGCTGCACAATCTCGTCTTCCAGGTAGATCGCCTTTTCGTTGTAAGCGACCCAGGCGGCCGCGAGAAACCGGAGCTTGGTACGCTCGTCGAGCACGGCGAATTGCGCGTCGTTCCAAAACGGGACCATCGCGATCGGGAAATCGGGAATCGACGCGTCGTAATACTGCGTGAGGTCGAGTCGCTCCTGGCGCACAGCGACGCGATGGTCCCAGCTCCTGCCGATGGTCTCGATGACCTTGCGCGTCAGCTCGACGTCGTTGATCGCCGTTGTATACATGAATTCCTCCTTTTCTCAATCATTCCAAATCGACCGGCAGTCAAAGTCCGCCCACCTACCCACCGATCCGACACTCGCCTTCTCACCGCCCGCGGCCAACGTCAGCGTATCCCGCCCGCTTGCGCACGCGGCGCTTCCGCGGCGGAGAGGAACGTCGCCACCTCGTCGTGCAGTGCGCTCGACGTGTGCACCGCGAAATGGCCGGCGGGAATCGTCCGGAGCGCGGCGCCCGCAATATGTCGCGCTACGGCGGCGGACGTTTCCGCATGGATCATGTCGTCCTCATCGCCGTGCAGCACGAGCGTCGGCAACCGGATTTCGCCGAGCAACGTCGGCCAGTCGACGCGCAGGCATTCGGCCTGCAAGCGCGCATACCGATACGTCGACTCGTTCGAGCGGAACGGCAGGTTATTCAAACAGAAAAGCTCGTAATCGATCGTGCCGGCCTCGGGCCTGGCGCCTTGTTGAAGCAGCACGCGCACCAGCGCCGCGTAGCGTGGACCGGACGCAGCGATTTTCTCCCATAGCGGCAGCATCGTGCGCTGATAGTCCGTTTGAGCGAGATCGGCGCCCATGTGCATCGAGGGACTGATGATGCATAGGCGCTCGGCGTTCATCATGCGCCGTGTAAGCGCGTATGCAGCGACATTGGCGCCGGCGCAGTAGGCGACGACGGCTTTTGGCTGCACGCGTTCGCACGCGAGGATGGCCGCGGCATCGCGCGCGTGGCGTTCGACGGACAAATCCGCGTGTTCCGGCAGCGGCAATTCGTTCGGCAAACCTCGCGACTCCCACGTGATCACGTGATACGTGGTCGCCAACCGCCGAGCAATCTCGGCGAGAAACAGACACGAGACGCCAAGCGCATTCACCAGCAAGACCACCGGCCGTCCGGGGACCCCCGCCTGCAGAACCGAGAGCGGCATTCCATCATCCGCCTCGATCGACGCTTCGGTGAACACCTTCGCGCTTGCGCAAATCCGAAAACCGCGCTGCTCGTCATCCAAGTAGGAAAGCCGCGGTTCGGTAGAAACCAGTTTTTGCTGCTGCATACGATCCCTCGTGTGCGCCGCGACGATCCCAACCCTCGGCAATCGTCGGGCGGCTGAATCCTCATCCGCTCGATTTTTCCAACAACAAGCAAATAACGGCCGGGCCGAACCCTTTGACGATCAGTGCGTGCCGACCCGTTTTGCCGGCCGTTACAACGTCCTCAATCAAATGGATCACGGGCGTCGCCGCGAGATAGTCCACGAGACCGCGGCGCCCGGGACGAATCACGTGCACCATCGGCGCACGCTGCAATTTCCCCCCGGCGGCCGACTCGATGAGACTGCCGAATTCGCCCCGCGCGAACGCGTGCTCGGCGATGACGCCTTGCGACCAGCCGACGATCGTGGTCGCGTTCGCCGTCGGTTCGCCGCCCTCGACCAGCCACACTAGCCCGGCCCCCGGATGTATCGCCGCCGCGTCGGCGAAATCGGGCGCCGCGCGCACGCGCGCCGTATAGGCATCGCTCGCGAGATCGAAACCGCCGGCGAGCATCGCGCGAGCGCGGCGCGCGAGAATCTGCCGGCAGCCGAAAATGATCGCTTCGATTCCGGCCGGATACCCGAGCACCGTCAGATTAGGACCGCGAAGATCGTGCATCGAGGCGACGATGGCCGTGGTCGCATTCGCGAGGCCGGTCGCATACCAGGACGGCGTGACATGGCCAAAACCGCTTGCGTGCGCCGTCTGCAGACACTGCTCCGCGACGTCCATCGATCCGTACAACGTACCGAGGCTTACGCCGACGCTCTCCGGCGCTGCGATAGCCGCCGCGCTCACTCCCACGCAACGCTGTGCAGCGGCGAGGACCAGCCTCGCCTTGGTCGGCAACGCGCCGACTTTTTTCGAACGCCGCTCCTTGATCAGCAGGTTGTCCGTCAGCGCGCCATCGGCGGCCGGCTTGACGACGGCCGCGGCTTCAATGCGGATCGCAACCCCGGACGTCACGACGCACTCTCCCGTGCACCCGGAGCGGAAACGATCATCACGCAGTTGTTGCCGCCGAAACCAAAGGCGTTCGCCATAAGGGTCCGCGCAGCGAGCGGTTGCGCCGCCTCCCGTACCACGTCCACACCGTTCAGGTCGCGATCGATCTCCACGACGCCTGCTGTCGGCGGCAGCTGCCGATGCTGCAGCGCCAATATCGCCGCAAGGAGCGAGAAGGCGCCCGCCGCGGCCTGTGGATGACCCAGCAGCGATTTGATCGCCGTGATCGGCGGTACGGCAACGTCGCCGAATACCGCACGCAACGCCGCCACTTCACTCGCGTCATTCGCGAGCGTCCCGGTTCCGTGCGCGAAAACGCCGCCAATCGACTCACGCGCCACACCGCTCGTCTCGAACGCCTGGCCGATCACCCGTGCGACGCCGACCGCGTTTGGAGCGGTGACATGATCCGCGTCGCAACCGATGCCGTAGCCATCGATGACCGCGCGGATCGGAGCCCCGCGCGCACGGGCGGCATCGAGCGGTTCCAGGCAAAAGCATACGGCGCCTTCCGACAGCACGGCACCTTTGCGTCCCGTCGCAAACGGGCGGCAACGTTCGTCACTCGTGAGTCGCAGCGCGTTGAATCCGCAAATCGTGTATTCCAACAGGACGTCCACGCCGCCCGCGATCATCACATCCGCTTCGCCGGCGAGCAGCGCATCGACGGCAAGCGCCGGAGCCATCAAGCCCGAAGAACAAGCGGTGGAAATCACGCTGACCGGCCCGGTCCAGGCCCGCGGCGGCAATATCGAAGAACCGTCGAAGTCCGACGGCGCCGCTTCGCCGTCGCTGCGCGCGATCACACTGTTCTCGGTGATCTCGACGCCGGCCGTCGTCGACGCCAGGATGCAACCGAGCCGGACGCCATCGGCAGCGACACGCGCCTCTTCGAGCGCTTGGGTCACCACGAAATCCGCAAGCGCACGCGCCCGGTTTTCGCGCGTGCCATTCGCGCCATTCAGCGTCCGCCAAAGGTCTTCCGGTATCGAAATGACGTTGTCGATCGGGTAGCCGCTCAGCGACCGCTTCGGCCATTTGCCGCGCCGGTCATCCTGCCTGAGGAGCGCGCGCCACAAGGCATCCGCGGTCGTGCCCGCCGGCGAAACGACGCCGACGCCGGTTATTGCGATGGGCGTTCGCATGCCGGGTTCGCTCCGACCGAAGCGATAACGTTATCCGCCAACGCACGGCAGGTGAGGTCGCGCATCGCCTCGGGCTGAAATTGCGCGCGATATTTCGATTCGAGCTTCACCACGATGTCGATCAAGTCGACCGAGTTGATGCCGTAGGTCGTCAAGAGCTCGGTCTCGTCGATCTCCGCCGGCGCAACGCTTAGCACGTCGGCAACGAGCTGCTTTATGTAGCCGCGCACTTCGGCGTCTTCCACGGGGTTGGCCAACTCGCTCGCATTTGCTTCCATTGCTATTCCTCTACTTTCCCCTCTACCGCTTCGCATCCGGCGCGGCGCTGCCTTGCGGGATCGGGACTGCGGCGGTGCGAACCGTCGCGAGCCGTAACGAACATGCGATGGCGATGAGCGCGCCGGCGGCGATGGCGAACGTCACGTGCGACATCGCGCGCGAGGCGGTTTCGGCCGCGGCCGGCTGCGCCGTCGCCAAGAACAACGTCCCGAGCGCGGCGATACCGATGACGATCGACAACTGCACCGCAGTTGTCACCAGCCCGCTCAAGGCAGGTGCGTGCACGCGCGCGATCCGCAACGTCATCTGATGCACCGTCGTTCCGTACGTCAGGCCGTGGCTGCTCCCGGCGAGAAACAACAACGGCACCATGAGCGCCGCGACCCATCCGGCTCGGATCGCGGTGACGCCGAAAAGCACGTTGGCGAACACCATCACGACGAGCGATGCGACCGGTATCCAGCGCAGCGACTTCGCCGGCAACTTCGACCAGTGCACGTTCGCGATGCCGAAGCCGAACGCGTAGGCCGTGAAAACCAGACCCGACGTCATCGCGGAATATCCGAGGCCCGACTGCAGATACAGCGCGGTCGCAAACAGCCAGCCGCCGTAACCGATGAAGCCGATGGCGACGACCAGCAACCCCGGCCGGATTCCGGACGTGAGCACGGCTTCGAGATTGAGCAGCGGACTGCCGCCGCCGTAGGTGAGCGACTTCTCGTACAGCCAGAAACCGACGAGGCCCACCACACCGAGCAGGAGCGTCATCCAAGTCCACGTCTGCCAGTGCACTTCGCGCCCGAACGTCAGCGGCACGACGATAGCCAGCATGGCCGCCGAGAGCGCAACGACACCGGTGATGTCGAGCCGACGCCGTTCGTCCGCTTTCCCCTCCGGCAATACCGAGCGCGCGTAGGCGATCAGTGCGATTCCGATCGGCACATTGATCAGAAATGCCGGTCGCCAACTGAGACCATGCAGGTCGAGCGTCACCAGGAGGCCGCCGAGCAATTGACCGGCCGTCGATCCGAGACCGAGAATCATCGAGTAATACCCGATCGCGCGCGCCCGGTCGTTGCCGTCGAAGTTCCGCTGGATCAGCGAGAGCACCTGCGGGACCAGGAGCGCCGCACCCACGCCTTGCGCAAAACGGCTGACGATGAGGAGCGCCGTCGTCGGCGCGAGACCACAGGTCAGCGAAGATCCCGTGAACAGCGCGACGCCGATCACGAACAGACGCCGGTAACCGTAGAGATCGCCGAGCCGCGCGCCGGTGATCAAGAATACGGCATAAGCCAGGCCGTAACCCGCGACCGCCATCTGTAGCAGCGCGCCCGAGACACCGAGATCGGCGCGCAACGACGGCGCCGCGACGTTCGCGATGGACGTGTCCATCGCCGCCATCGCTTGTCCGGCGAGGAGCATCGGCAACATCCAGCGGTGACGCGTCGTCGCCGCCGGCGCAGTCGCGGCGGCGCGCGATTCGAGCGCGGGGACGACTGCCCCTTCAGCTTCTCGCATGATCGGAGCGGTCACGACACGCCCTCGCTGTCGACGCCGTGGCCTCGCGCCCGAGGATCACCGAATCAGCTCCGCGAGCTTGCCGGTCGCGGTCGCCCAACGTTCGGCATCCGGAAGTGGATCCTTCCGCTCCGTGATCACCGGCCAGTTCTTCGAAAGCTCACGATTCAAATCGAGATACATCATCTGGTCCGGGCGCAGCTTGTCGTGCGAGCTGATCGCCTTCACCGGACATTCCGGCTCGCACACGCCGCAATCGATGCAGACGTCCGGGTCGATGGCCAGAAAGTTCGGCCCTTCATGGAAGCAGTCAACGGGACAAACCGAGACACAATCCGTGTGTTTGCACTTGATGCAGCTTTCAGTCACCACGTACGGCATGAGTCGCTCCTTGAAATATTCGGGGACAACTTCGGGTCACTGCGCGAGCCGCGCCCCGAAACCACGCTGTTTGACGAACATTGAACCGAGATCGGGACACATGACGACCGCACCGACGGTACATTCGCGCCGGATGTCGTCGTTCGGCGCAACGTAGATCGGCGGCGCGTCCAGGAATTCGAGGTAAGCCGCGACATCCGCATCGACCGGAAGACGCTTGAGCGCGGCGGCGCAAGCGTCCTGGCGACGCAGCGACGACGTCCGCGCAAACGGATTCAGCTCGTCGCGCGCCGCAAAGTCGGGATGGAGAAAATGATTGGCATGGACCAGCTCGCGGTCCTCGAGCACCGTCATCTCGTCCAGGATGTATTCGACCGTAACGAGCCGGGTGCCGTCGGAAATCGTCAACGATCGGGAGCTCGCGAGCGGCAGCCGGCGCAGGAGCGCCAGGCACTCCTCGACGGTCGACGCCTCATCGAGCAGATGACGAATCGCCATATAGCCGGGAATACCGCTGCGCCACTCGCCGGCGAGCACGAGGTTGAGACATATACAAAGCCCGTGATCGTTCATGCCGAGATAGCCCAGCAATCCGGTGAAGCTTACGAGCAGTACCCGCCGTCCGGCACTGTGCTCCACCTCCATCACCGTCATTTCCGGCGCCATATCTCCGTTCAAGTCGATCGTCTGCCCGAGCACCGTGCGACCCGCCGCCAGGCGCGCGAACGTCGTGCAGTCGCCGTGGGCCCGAACGCTTTGATATCCGGTGAACTCCCGGCGCAGCTGCAGCAAGTACGCATCCTCGAGGGTGATCGCCGCACCGGCCGCGAGGCCGCGCAACTCCTCGGCCGTCTCGGGTAACGTCGCCTCGATCACCCGCATGTACTCCGGCACCAGCGCCGGGAACGTCGAAGCCTTTTCGGCGCTCACCAGCGCCGTGAGCCGCGTTAGCCGGTCGGCCAGGAAGCGCTGAATCCGCACGCGATGCGCGACGCCATGCCCATAGCCGATCTGATAGCGGCTGCCGGACAGACGCAGGCGCCGCTCATTCGGCAGATTGGTGAAGAGCGCCAGCGCGTGACGGCGCGGCGCGCTATCGACTGAATCGCTCCGCGCGTACATTGGGCCATTCCGATTTCAGAATGCTGTAGTAAACCGCGTCGCGGCGACGCCCGCTCGGCATGTAGTTGAAGCTGCGCAGCGTCCCCTCTTCCTTCGCGCCGATCGATTCGAGCCCCCGGCGCGCGCGCACGTTCAACACATCCGTCTTGAACTCGACGCGCTCGCAGCCGAGTGCGGTGAAGGCGTATTCGAGCAGGAGCCCTTTCGTCGCGCGGTTGACTTCGGTACCGCGAAATTCACGCCCGAGCCACGACCAGCCGATCTCCAGCCGGCGCTCGCGCGGCGCGAGATTGCCGTAGGCGGTGCTGCCTGCGATACGTCCCGTCTTCTTGTCGATGATGGAAAAGACCATCCGCGTGCCGGCCAGCGCATCGTGAATCGCCTGCTCGATGAATGCATTCAGACTTTCTTCATTCGTGATCGTCGAAACGAAATAAGTCCAGATTTCCGGGTCATACGCGATACGCGCGTAGCCTTCCTTGTCGTCCAGTCGCAACCGCCGCAGCGTTACCACCTCGTTCTCGAGCGTCAGGTCGCGAAGTCCCTGTATGTCCCAGCTCATGCATCACCTCAAGCCGGCGTCTTGGCGCGGAGCAGGTTCACGATATCCGCCGGGGTACGCACCTGCGCAATATCGTCCTCGGTGAACTCGGTCAGCGGAACGCCGGCGGTGGAACATACCGCCGTCATCAGCATGATGAGGTCGAGCGAGGTAAGGCCGTACGCGTACGCCAGGCTCTCCTCCAGCTTCAACTCCCCTGCTTGGCTCGGCGGCCGCTTCAGCGTCTTGCAGAGACTTTCGCGGACAATGGTCTCGATGTGGCTCACGCGGTAGCTCCGTACAGTTTGTCGATTTCTTGTTTGAACGTTTTGAAAATCTCTTTGCGTTTCGGCTTGAACTGCGAAGTCAATAGACCGCCGGCGACGGTAAAGCGTTCCGGCGCGATGAACGCCTTCATCACGCGCTCATCGGGGCGCAGCGTCGCATTGACCGTTTCGATGTGCGCGACGATCGAATCGCGGTTGACCGACGATTCCGCCGGCGAAATGACGGCGACGAGATACGGTTTTCCCGATCCGTACAGCACGCATTCTCCGACCGCCTTGTGTTCCTTGATTCGCTCCTCCACGCGCCGCGCGTAGACGTTCTTTCCGTTCGCGAGCACGACCACGTCATCGGCGCGACCCAGAATGTGTAGAAAACCATCCTCGTCGATCCGTGCGAGGTCGCCGGTCCGGACCTCGCCGTTCGGCAGAAAAATCTTCTCGCTCTCGCCGGGCGTGCAATACAGATACGCGGTGTTGACCGGATACTCACCGCCGACGATCAGCACGCCGTCGGCGTCGATGCGCACACGCTTGTTCGGAAGCACTTTACCGACGCTGCCGATCTTCTGATGTCCCGGAAAATTTTTCGAGACGATGCACGTCTCGTTCATACCGTAGCCTTCATAGATCGGGATGCCGCAATCGTCGAAGAAATGCAGCATCTCGGCGCTGGCCGGAGCGGAACCGGTCCAGAGATAGCGGATGCGGCTACCCAACAGCGACTCGATCAACGTGCGCCGCGCCCGCAGATCACCGGCGTTCAGTTCGGCGTCCCGCTCGATCTGCTTTTTGATCCCTTCGAAGAAACCCGGTACGCCCATGATGACGGTCGGCTGAACCTTCTGCGCCGCTTCCAACGCGAACTCGAACGGCACCACGGTAACGTCGTGCCCATAAGCGAGCGCCGAGTAGATCCAATACCGCTGCTGCAGGAGCGACAGCGGTAGGAAAACGAGCACGTTGTCGCCCGCTTCGTGATGAAACAACGTCTGCACCGCCGCAAGGGAGCTATCGATGCTGCCGACCGTCGCGCACAGGCCTTTCGGCTCGCCGGTACTCCCCGAAGTAAACTTGATCGTCGTACAGTCGTTCGGGCCGTACGTGATCGGCGCCTCCGCGCCGTGATCGCGCTCGCCGGCCGCGTGCGACGACACAACTTCCTTCACCAACGGGCGGACGTTGTAGATTCCTGCGTCGTCCGTGTCGGCGTACAGCCCCTTCAAGCGGTACTTCGTCATCAGCTCGGGCGTCGGCTTGAACTTGCCGAACTCGAAACCGGCGGTCATCAAGCCGCCTTTGATCGCCGCCAGATCGACCAGAACCCATTCGAGGCTGTTCCGCGCGACGACGCCGATGCGATCGCCTCGGGCGAAACCGACAGCGCGAAGCCGGTGCAATACCCGGTTGGCGAGCACGTCGAGCTCCGCCAAGCTGAGACGCGACGGCTTGCCCTTGTGCAGGAACGTGATCCCGTGCGCGGCACTCTTGTTGCCGTTTGCCGCTACGGCATTGATGACGCTCATAAACGTACGTCTACCCGGCGTTGATAGCCGCTTCCGTCGAGGCGCGCGCGCCGGTGCCGTGCCCCTTGCCCGCGGCATGACTCACCATCTCGCGCGGCACCGGCGAAGCGGGAATGTCATAGTAAGTACCGGCCTCGAACCCGGTAACTTGCAGCCGCTTGCAGCCCGGACTCATCAAGTAGTTCGCGAGCGCCTCGTAGACCGCTTCGAGCCACAAAGTGCGCCGCCGCGTGCGCAGCATGTCCTCGGTCGTAAAGCCTTCGCCCTCCATGCGCACGACACGCACGTCGTAAAAACCGCGGTAGCGCCTGCCGGCGATGTTGAGCGGGGGCCGCGACATATCCGGGCCGGGGGCGCGTACCGAGTACTTGACCCGTGCCCGATTGTGCGCCGCGCGGTGCATGTCGGAATGCTCCGCGATATCCGGAATCAGCGGCGGGTAGTACCAGTGGCGCGACAGACGAATGAGCGGGCGTTCCAGATTCCCCGGGATGAAGTGCCAACGGTTGAACATCATGCGCTTTTGCACCGATGTCGCGATCACGCCCGCTTCTTCGGGACCGAGACGTTCGATCATGCGGTGGGAAACGAAACACGTGAAGAAATTCGCGGGCGTCAGCGCGTGAATGGCATCGACCAGCGTGGCTTCGTCGTACGTAACCAAACGGTTGATATCGCGCAGCGAGCTCGACATGCCGTAGTCGGCATTGGTTGCGAGCACGGCGGACGCGACGATCTTCTCCATCAGGTACTCGATCCAGCTTTTTGCGGCGGCGCTCCCGCGGTCGCACGCAACACCCGCGACGTCGCGCGCGAGGCACGCGTTTGCGAGCAGTGCCATCGCCACGGCCTCGGGCGGCTTGAACTCGGCGCGATCCGATACAAGCTCGCGATAGTCGTCGCCGAACTCCCGGAACCACGCGTCGTCCGCTTCGTTCGACTGCGTTGTCGGAAGCACCCGCTCGATTTTCTGGAAGTTGAGCCCGTAGATCCAGCGATAGCGCAGCCATGGCTTACCGGGCGAACGCAGCGTCTGTTCCCGAATCACCTTGGCGCGCTCGAACAATCCGGCGGACACCGGCATTTCGACTTCGCACCCGGCCGCGCGATAGCTCTCGGAAATCTCCCGCAACCGTGCGATCAGATCGCGCGCGGTCAGGAGCGCTCCATTGAACTCTTCGAAACGGACGGAGCGCCCGGAGATAAACAGCGCGTGCAGCGCGGCGACCGCGAGGATCTCATCCGTGCTCCACTTTGAATACGTCTTGTCCCGTAACGCGTTGAGGAACCCTTTGCCGCGCTTGTCGTCGACAAGGTTGACGTAGCGGTCGATGCGCGCGAAGAACCGGTCGCCGACATAGAAACCGACCGACTCGACGTGCTCCACGTGATCGATGACTTCTTCGAGCACTTGCGGGAGCTCGTTGTTGGCATACAAACAATCGACCGCCCCCTTCACTTCCGCGAACGCCTCGGCTTCGGCACGCAACAACGATTCGTGCTCCGCGTCGATGGCGGCGAGAAGCGCCTGATCGACCGGCACGTATCCGATCTCCACTGACCGGTCTTCGGCGCCGTAACTGACCTTCGGCAGCGACGCCGGCCTGATATGCAAGCGGCCAAGCGTGTTTACGTACATCGCCAACGCCGGCTCGGCCTCCGATCCCTGCGCCGGCCGCACCTCGAGCTCCGGATGCTTCGCGAGAACCGCGAGCGCCGCGCGATCGTACAAGTTGATCGCCCCGCGCGCCTGCTCGAGCGGATAAATGCCGCCGTGCGTCAACGCCTGTACTGCCGCATCATGTGCGCGGCGTCCGGCCAGTTCTTGTCCTTCTACGTAATGCGTCAGATCAAAGCCGAAGAGACTGCCGGCCTTGTTCTGATGCGTCGAAACGTGCACTCGCGGATCCATCGTCAGCTATCTCCTTGCTTGTCGCGCTCCGGTGTTGCCGTCCGTGTCGCACTGATCGCGCGATCGCAATCAGCGCTCGCCTCCGAACGAAGACGGCGCATCTCACTCGTTGCACGCGCTTCCCGCAACTACCAAACTTGGTAGGTAGCCGTATTGCGCGGCGATCGCTCGCGCGGTGAACTGATCCCACGCAATCGCATCGACGATCGCCGCGAGCACGACGAGATTCGCGCGCCAGCCGTAATCGTGATGCCTGTTGTCGATCAACATGACGTTGCTGCGCGGCATTCCCACGCGCACGCAAGACATCTCCGATCGGCGCCATTCGATCGACCAGTCCCAGCCAAGCGTGACGGTCGGCGGTGTCGTGCTCACCCACTCCGTATAGCCTGTGATCGTGGTCACGGATCCACACGCCGACGGTCGCACGTCTTCTTCGTCGATTCGCGACATCAGATGATGCAATCGAATCGAAAATATCTCGTCGAGCGAAAGCCGAATAAAACCGTCCGCGGCCCGTCGCGCATCGCTCGATTCCGACTCTGCCATCAATTCATCCCGCCTTCCGACACGATATCAGTTGAACAGCCCCAGCATCGCCGCACGCACCACGGCCGCCGTCTTGTTCGCCGTTCTGAGCTTTTGAATCGCGTTCTTGACATGAAAATTCACGGTGTCGACGGAGATGACCAGGATTTCGGAAATCTCACCCGACGTCTTCCCGTCCGCCGCCCATTTCAACACCTCGATTTCACGGTTCGTCAGCGTCTCTGCCGGTTTGGCGTAGAGCCGCGGAACGATGAAGCGTGCCAGCGACAAGTGCGTGACGCTGACGAGCCACCGCATCTTGAATTCGTTCGCCTTCAGCTCGGCCGCAGAAAGTTGCTCGCTGGAGCGCGCCAGCGTCAGCATTCCGCCGACTCCGTTCGCGTCGAGGCTCGATTGCGCCCAACCAATGCGCAGCCCGGCGGACTGCGCCTCATGCCAAAAGTCTTCGGCCCCGGCGAACACGTCGTCGCTCCAGATGACCGGAACACGCGTGCGCCGCCCGTGCAGCACCGTTGGATCGATATCGAGATAACCGGCTTCGCGATAGCGCGCTTGCCACGCGATAGGATAGTTGTTGATGAGACACGTGCGCGGATTGGACAAGGGCAACGGAACGCGCAACCCATAAGCGCAAAAATCGAACCCCAGGTTACGCGCCATCGCTTCTACTTCGCGAAAAACCTCGCGCTCCGACTTTGCCTCGTCGATCGCGGTCATCAGATCTTCTGCCCAGCTTTTCATTTTTCGCTACCTCCTGAAGCAGGCAACGCGTTCATTGCGGCCGAACTCGGATCGGGTATGTGGCGTTTGCAACTTCGCTCGACAAGTCCTATACGACCTCGACGCGATTGTGATGCGCAACACATCGCGCTTGGTACGTCGATCAGAACGTCAACTACGCGCGTGCAAGCGAACGCCGAACGTCGACATCGTCACAGGGGGACGCTCTGTAAACTCGCGTCGGAACGACAGACGAAGATGGATTTCTTGTGGAGCCGCCGGTCGCCGACGGAGTGCGCGTGTGCGCACGCCGAACGGCGTGACGTATCGTGCGGTCGAGCGCTGGCTCGCCAAGCAATCCATTGCTTCGCTTCCTCCTGGCATCGAGACCTTTGCGGGATCGTTCGCGCGTCCGCGTTCAACGCCGATGTTCTTCGCGTGGAACGCCACGTGGACGGTCGGAACGTGATCTGCGCGCGTCTCTCGACGACGCAGACGTCTCGTCGCGGCCGCACGGTAGCACGACAATAGCCTGTTCGGTCAATAGTCCAGCATCACTATCGACAACGCCGAGAGAAACGGGCGGACACATCATTTAAGTGTGATGAGCACGGCGAAATTTCCGCACGCAATGCGTGTGAGGCCGCGAGCCGAAAGCCGAACCAACGGGTGCTTCGTTGTGGATTGAGCCGGGGAGAAATTTACAACGCGTCTCGATAACGCGTCGCTATATGCGGCGCGGGGGCCGTTCGGCCCCCGCGTACGACGTTTTATTGCTTATTGCGTTGCGGAGGCTCCGGTAAAGGCGCGACTCGATGTCATCGCGCCCGGCTCGGCAACGCGATCAACCTTTGCCGCTTCCAACTTGATCCAGTCAATCACGTCGAGTACGTCTTCGCGCGGCTCCGCGTCGGCCTGGATCAGCCAATACGCGTACCCGTTCGCGTGTTCTTGCTTTCCTCCATCGACCACGACTAGCCGCTTGTCCGCGAGCATCGGCTCCACCAGTGCGACGCGGCCGAGCGCTATACCCTGGCCGGCCACTGCCGCGTGAATCACCTGATCGTACTGATTGAAGCGCAAGATTCCTTTCGGCTTCGCCGTGCCAAGCCCCATGGCGTTCAGTCGCTCGCCCCATTGCAGCCAGGGCCGCCGCGGATCGTCGAACTCCAGCAACACCTGATCCGCAATGGCGTCGGAAGAATCGAGCCGCGGAACCGACAGCGAAGGATGCGCGACGGGCACAACCGATTCGCTGAAAAGACGGATCGATCCCGGCGGGGCACCCGCCTCGGTGCAGTAACGAATGGCGAGATCGATGCCCTCGGTTCGAAGATCGAGCAACTTGTTGTTCGCGGCGACCCGAACATCGATGTTCGGGTGTTGCTGCTGGAACCGACCGAGGCGCGGCAACAACCAAAGCGCGGTGACACCAATACTTGCGGTTATCGTAACCGGAAGCCGTTCTCTCGCGTTTGTGAGGGTGCTGAATACATTCTGTAAGTGCTGCACTGCCGTGTCGGCCACCCTGAAAAGTCGCTCGCCTTCGGTCGTAAAGCTGATCGACCGATAGCCACGGTTCAATAGCTTGACCCCGATAGTCTGCTCAAGCGCGTGGATTTGCCGGCTTACCGCCGACTGAGTCAGACAGAGATCCTGCGCCGCGAGCGTAATACTCATGCGGCGGCCAACTGCGACAAAGCCACGAATCAAATCAAGGGATGCCAATCGTACAAGGGGAGTTGACATGCATAGTTCTCATGCGATAGGTCGGACAAGATTGATTGAGACAGTGGCATTGGTCAAGCGAAATTTACGCATTTTTAGCATTCTCGTTATTATTTTTTCGCATGCATTTTATGCATTTCAAAATGATCCCCTATCATAAAGTGGGATGTGCCGCGTCAGAACGGGCGCCCCCTGCGTCTTTCTGCGGCACGAGGCGAATTCGCAACGCGAAAGATCCGGTGACGGAGGCGCGCTCGCCTGGATTAAAGACCGACTCTGGGAAATAAAAGACTGAGTTAGCATTGACCTGGTGAAACCGCATTCCACGTCTTCATATAACCTCTGCTGAAAGATCGATTGAAGCTGTGCCGGCTGTTGATTGTAATCAAACAAAAATTCGGTCGGCGGTTCTGCGACTCCCGTTCTGTCGAACCGGCATAGGCGTCTATGAACAGTTCAGTCGTGTCGAGCAAAGGGATTTGAAAAACCATGAGTGAAAACACGACCACCCCGGAAGCACTAGCGGCACAAGCGACCGACGGCTTCACGCTTAGAGGTTTCGTCTGGCGCCATCGCGAAGCAAGTCGCGAGCGGCCGGTTGTAATAATCAACGCCGCTACATCGGTCCGCTGCCGATACTACTCGCGGTTCGCCGCTTATCTCTTTCGTCATGGGTTCGATGTCGTGACGCACGACTACCGCGGTATCGGCGAGTCGCGTCCGGCAACACTGCGCGGATTCGAGGCGTCCTGGGTGAGCTGGGGACGGCTCGATTTCGAAGCCGTCCTTCGATACGTGGAGCGATCGTTCCGCGGCCAGCCGATTTATGTGGTGGCACATAGCATCGGCGGTTTCCTGTTCGGCTTCGCGCCGTCGAACCATCTCGTTCAGCGTGTTTTCACGATGGGCGCGCAAATCGCCTACTGGCGTGATCATCCGCGCGAGCAGCGAGCAAAGCTGTTCCTGAAGTGGCACATCGTCATGCCGCTTCTCACTGCGCTGCTCGGCTATTTCCCGGGCAAGAAGCTTGGTTGGCTCGAGGACACACCGAAAGGCGTCGTGCGCGATTGGCGGCGTTTCGGTTCGCGCGCGATGAAAGACGCCGAGCGCTACGCGCTTCTCGAGCCTTTCGCCGGCGTAACTGCTCCGACGCTCGCTGTGAGCGTGACCGACGACGAGTTCGGCACGATCCCCGCGATAGAGCGGACGCTTTCGTGCTTCCCGAACAGCCCGGCGACACATTTGCGCATTTCACCCGAATCGATCGGCCGGCCGGACATCGGGCACTTCGCTTTCTTTCACGATCGCTTCGAGCAGCCGTTGTGGCAGATCCCGCTCGAGTGGTTGCAGCACGGCCGACTGCCCAAAGCTGCGCCGGGAGTGATCGTTGCGTCCAGGGAACGCACCGCTTTACCCGTAGCGTCTCCGATTGCCGCCGCCGAAGGCGACGGGTAAGAGCAGCTCTCGACTTTCGCCAGATCTGATCCCGCGACTCGCTCTTCGGCCGGTTCGCGGGATGTCATCTTTCGCGCCTCGTCTTATTCGTTCCTCGCCTTCCCACGTCGCGTCTGCACGAGTTACGTCGTTCGATCGCCTGATTCCTCGCTGCCCGTGTGGGCATGCAAACCAACGTTAGACGACCTACCAAGTTTGGTAGTTGCCTGCAGCGCAGTCGCGCGCGAGATTCCCGCGTCGCCTTAGCAAGCGCGGACAAAAAGCCTTGCGGAAACTTTGCCGACGTTATGCCGAAACGGATGGCGGATTCGCTCGTCGCTATCCCTATCGCCGACGACGCGAAGCGCAAGCACGGTGCTCGGTATCACCCAAGTTTGTCGCCGTTAAGCGGTAGTCACATCGATGCGCGGCGAGGACGACATGTCAGTCGAACGACAGAACTTGGTCGAGTGGCGCGGAGCTTCCCGCGGCCGGGATCGGATGCAGTCACACCATCGTCATTTATCAAGAGGAGTAACCATGAAAGTCGAAACGATCCAGAGGAAGTTAACGTTGCATTTTGCGGCCGGAGTAATCGGTCTTTCGCTACTGACCGCTGGCTCCGCGCTCGCGCAAGAACGAGTAGTGAAGATATCGGGCTTTGGCGCCCTGTCCGGGGTGTTGCGTCCCTTCGGAGTGAATAGCGAAGCAGCCATGCGCGCGGCGGCCGACCAAATCAATCAGTCCGGCGGCGTCAAGCTCGCGGACGGGACACACGCGAAGATCGTCATCGACTATTTCGACGACCGCTGCAACCCGGAAGAAGGTATCGCGGTCACGCGGCGCATCGCCGCGTCCGATGCGCTGGTCGCTATCGGCACGACCTGCTCCTCCGTGGTCGAACCTGTCTACGGCGTGCTCCAGAAAAAAGCCGGCGATCCGAACGATTCCGGCCTACGGCTGCCGATCTTCACCGACGTCGCGCAAAAAATCGGCCTAACGAAAATTTCCGAATGGGCCTTCCGCAATATCCCGGATGAGCCCGCGATGTACGACGCCCTGTTCACGTGGCTCAAAGCGAACCATCCGGAAGCCAAGACCATCTACGGCGGGGTCGAAGAAAACTTCGTCCATTCCCGTCAGGCGTGGTACGCCGTCATGAAAGAGAAGGCGAAATCGGCGGGGTACGAGGTCAAAGGCGAGGCGAAGTGGCTCGTCGACGACACGAACTTCACCGAGCAGGTGCGCGCGATCAAGAACGCGAACACAGACATCGTCGCCGTTTCCGCGCATCCCTTCACGGCGTGCGGCGTGCTGAAAGAGATGAGCCGGCAGGGCGTCAAGCCGAAAGTGCTGATTGGTCTCACGAGCCAGACGACCCCCGAGCTGCTCGAAGTGTGTGGGCCGCAGGCGGAAGGAATCGTTGTTCCGACCAGCTACGCGCCGATCAATCCGAAAGCCAAAGCCGCCGCCACAGCGACCGCCCGTTACAAGGGGTACGCCGATCTGCATAGCATGGCGGCATGGGAAAACATGTTCACCCTGAAACAGGTCATGGAAGCGGCAGGTATATCGGCGCGGGCCGACACCGTCATGGCCGATCGCGAGAAAATTCGCGTTGGTTTGGCCAAGCTGAAGCAGATGGACGGCCTGCTCGGCGCGTCGCAGCGTACGCCCGATCGCGAATCCATCAAGCCGTTCGTCTTAGTACAAGCCAAACACGATACGTGGCAGTTGATCGCGACGCCGAAGCAGCAGCACGCCATGCTCGACGCTGCGGCATCGTCGTCAGGCACGAACTGAGCCGTACGTGTTCGGCGAACGCCGGCCCTCGCCGGTGCTCACCGCGTCGCGGACGGATCGATGCGCCATCGTCGCCAGGCGATGGCGCATCGACGTGCTCCTTGCAGGCACGGCATGGTGTTAATCGTCGTTTCAGTTTCGGCAGCCGATCGAGCGAAATGATGCAGCTCTCCGGCGTTTCCCGGCACTTTGGCGGCGTGCGCGCGGTCGACGCACTCGACCTCCGCGTGGAGCCAGGTCAGATCTTCGGCCTCATCGGACCGAACGGGTCGGGAAAAAGCACAACGCTGCACTTGATCAGCGGGTTGCTGCCGCTCACTGCCGGGCGCATCGATCTCGGCGGTCGGGATATCGGGCGCTTGCCGGCACATGAGCGCGCGGCCTGCGGCATCGCTCGGACGTTTCAGGAAATACGCCTGTTCGGTCAGTTGACCGTATCCCAAAACCTTCGAACGGCGTGTGAGATCGGTTTGGATCGCGCCGAAAATAAGCCAGCGCGACGGCGGCGCAGATCGGGTGCTTCGCGCGCGGACATCGAGTCGGCGCTCAAACTTTGGGGCCTCGCAGACAAAAGAGACCGTCTCGCGGCCGACCTCTCCTTCGCCGAGCAACGTCGCCTGGAGCTCGCGCGAGCGCTCGCGATGCGCCCGCGGCTGCTGTTACTGGACGAACCGGCCGCGGGCATGGACACCGATGAGATCGATCAACTGCGCGAGCGGCTCTTGTGGCTGCGCGGGCGCGGCATCGGCATTTTGCTCGTCGAGCACGCGATGGCGCTCGTCCTGAGCGTGTGCGATCGGATCGCCGTACTGAATTTCGGCCGCAAGATCGCGGAAGGTACGCCGGCGGAGCTCGGCGCCGACGCCGAAGTGCGCGCCGTCTATCTCGGGGCGGCCAAGCAATGACGACGCACCTGCTCGAGGCCCGCGGGCTCGCCGCGGGGTACGGGAAAGTCGAGGTGCTGAAAGACATATCGCTGTGGGTGGCGAAGTATTCTGTCACTTGCGTCGTCGGACCGAACGGCGCAGGAAAGACGACGCTGATGGCGGCGCTCGCGGGTCTGCTCTCACCCCGCCGGGGCACGATCCGTTTCGACGGCCACGATATCGCCGGGCGGCCGCCGCATGTCGTCATGGCCCGTGGCATCGCATTGGTTTCGCAAAACCGTCTGTTGTTTCACCGTCTAACGGTTCGCGAAAACCTGTGGGCGGGTGCGCATCGACGAACCGACAAACTCGGGATCGAGGCGGATATCGCCCGCTTCTGCGAACGGTTCCCACGTCTTGGCGAGCGGCGCGGTCAACTCGCGGGAACGCTCTCGGGCGGCGAGCAGCAAATGCTGGCGATCGCCCGCGCACTCATGTCCCGGCCGACGTTACTGCTGCTCGATGAACCTGCACATGGTCTTGCGCCCCTTCTCGTCGAGGACGTGTACCGGCTGATCGGCGAGATCAATGCACAGGGAACAACGGTCCTGCTCGTTGAGCAGAACGCACCGCTCGCGTTCGCTGCCGCGCATCACGTCTACTTCATGGATCGTGGACGCATGAGTGACGGCGCCGATCCGGCGCGGCTCGCCCACGACCCGCGCATTCACGAAGCGAATCTCGGCACTGCGTCGAACGGGACCGGCGGTGTGGAGCGTCCGAAATGCTGCAATACATGATTGACGGACTGGCGCTAGGATCGACGTACGCGTTGCTCGCGATCGGCTTTACGCTCGTCTTCGGCGTACTGCGCCGCGTGAATCTCGCATACGGTGCGTCCATCATGCTCGGGCTCTATCTTGCGCTCTGGCTGCAGCAACGCGGAGCGTTCGCTGTCATGCTGCTTGCACCGGTTGTCGTGTTGATAACGGTTGTGGCGGGCGGATACGTCGAGCGGATCTGTTTCGCCCCGCACACGGGACGGCCGGCGGTGACGTCGATGGCCGCCAGTTTCGCGGTGTGGATGCAACTGCAGGAGATCGCGACGCTCCTTCTGCCGCGACATTCCTATGCGTTTCCGTCTCAGTTCAACATGCTCGGCGGCACCGAATACGTCTTCGTGCGGCCGGCTCAGCTCGTCGCGCTCGGTTGCGCCGGCGTTGTCGCCGCCGGGCTGCGGTGGTTTCTCTATCGCACCCGCTTTGGTTTGGCGGTGCGCGCGCTCACCGAGAACCGCGAAGCGGCCGCCTGCGTCGGCATGAATGTATCGCGCATTTCAGCGGCGATCTTCGCGCTCGCCTCCGCGCTCGGCGGTATCGCGGGATATCTCATCGTAAGCATCGACGGGCAAATCACATCGATGTTCGCGATGTGGGCGACGCTAAAAGGCATGGTCGCGGCGCTACTCGGCGGTCTCGGTTCGCTGCCGGGCGCCGTTGCCGGCGGGCTCGTGCTCGGCCTGATCGAAGCGCTGTTGCAGGGCCTGCTCGGACCTCAGTATCGGGATCTCGGCGGATACGGGGCGCTTTTTCTCCTCCTGTGGCTGTATCCGGGCGGCCTTTCGGCGCTCTGGCGCTCGGCGGCGCCACGATCGACCGCGGAGGTGCGATGAACGAGTACGTGCTTGGCATTCTCGCCAACATGGGCCTTCTGTCGTTTCTTGCCCTATCGGCGTACGTGCTGCTGATCGCGGGAGAAATGTCGTTCGGGCAGCAAGCGTTCTTCGCCATCGGCGCTTATTCCGCCGCTGCCACGACCGTGCTTGGCGCGCTGCCACTCGGTGTTGCGCTCGCGCTCGCCGCGGCGCTCGGCGGCATCGCGGGTGCCGCGCTCGGCTGCGTGACGCTCCGCCTGCGCGGGCTTTACTTCTCGATGTCGACGCTCGCAGCTGCCGAGGCAGTGCGCATCTTTTTTGAGCTGCTTCAGTTTCAGCGCACGACCGCGGACGGCGATTCCGTCGGACCGAACGGAAGCGAAGGCTTCGGCGCGATCCGGTATGTGTACGAGCACGGCTTGGGGCAAGGCGAATTCGTTCTGCTGATCTACGCCGTGCTTCTCCTCGTGCTCACTGCGCTTTACGCCTGCGAGCGCGCCCACTTCGGCGTGGCGCTGCGCATGGTCGGCGAAGATCCCGACCTTGCCGGCGTGCTCGGCATAAACAGCCGCCGCACCAAGCTCGCTGCCGCAACCGTGTCCGGCGCGATTGCGGCGATCGGCGGCGGCTTGTACGCGCACTACAACACCTACATCGAACCGGGCAATTTTGACGTGATGCTCGGCATTCACAGCGTCGCATACGCGCTCATCGGCGGCCTCGGCACCCCGCTCGGATCGCTACTCGGCGTCGGCGCCGATGTTCTGCTTCTCGAAGGCAGCCGGATATTTCACGGATATCGCATGATCGCCTTCGGCGGACTTGTCGCACTGTTTCTGATCGTGCGGCCACGCGGTTTGCTCGACGAGCAGCTCGTCTGCAAACTGCGCGCCCGCGTGCGGCGAGCGCCGCCCTATGCCGGCCGTGCACTGGAGGAAACATGAGACTCGCATTCGTCGCCGCGATACTCAGTGGTTGGTCTGCCGCGGCGCTGGCGACCGATTGGCGTGCCGACATCGATTGCCGCCCCGCCGGCGACGGCCCGGTGTTCGATTGCACGATCCGCCTGACCGACGCCCGGACACGAAGACCGATCTCCGGCGCGCAATTCACCGTCGGCGCCGACATGCCGTCGATGCCGATGGCGCACAACGTACGCCCGGCGCCGGCGGTACCGACTACCGAACCCGGTGTGTATCGGGCACCGCTGGCGCTGGATATGTACGGGACGTGGACCGTCAAGCTCGTCATCTCGCGTCCCGTGCACGACCAGATACGCAAGACAATCGAGTTATTCGACGGCACGGACAAACGGTAAAGACAAAAAAGCAATTCGTTTTTATGATGCGACGTCGTGCCGCGCCAATTGACGCAGAACTTCGTGGTCGGAGAAATTAGCTGAACCTACCAAGTCTGGTAGTTGCGAGAATCGACGCAGCACGGGAAATTCACAAGGATGTGGGGAACGGACACCATGGACATTGATGCCGGGACCTTCGTGGACCTGCCGCCGGGAACGGTGACGCAGGTGGCGCGCTACCGCTACAAAGTTTTTGTCCAAATGCTCGGCTGGAAACTCGCCACCCAAGGCGGCCTGGAGCTCGATCAGTTCGATCGAGCCGATACGATATATATCGTCGCCCGGAACGATGACGGACAAGTGATCGGCAGCGCGCGCCTTCTACCGACGACGCGGCCGTATCTGCTGAGCGAAATTTTTCCGCAGCTTCTCGGCGGCGCCCGCCTTCCGTGCTCGGCGAAAGTTTGGGAGCTGTCTCGTTTCGCCGCCGTCGACTTCAACGAGCGACGCACGTCCGCCCTATCGCAGTTCTCTTCGTCTTCGGTCGCGGTCGGGCTGCTGCAGGTCGCCATTCGGACGGCGGCTGAACGGGGCGCAGAACGGCTCATTACCGTGTCGCCGATCGGCATCGAACGGCTCCTGCGAAAAGCGGGCTTTCAGGCGCATCGCGCGGGTCCGCCGGTCGTGGTCGACGGTCACCCCCTGTTCGCCTGCTACATCGAATGCGAGTCGGAACCCGTTCTGGAACCCATCTAGATCCAGGCGCAAGTTTCCATGAACCCGATCTCCGAACCGGCACTGATCGTCGAACACGTGCAGAACCATCTGCCGCACCGCGTTCCGTTCTTGTTCGTCGATCAGGCCGAGATCAGCACTGACGCGATGTCCGCCCGGGCGCGCCACACGTTCGCGCTCGAGGAGCCGTATTTCGCGGGACACTTCCCGGACGATCCGATCGTGCCGGGCGTTATTTTGCTCGAATTCGTCGCGCAGACCGCGAATGTGCTATTGAGCCACCGCGCCGGACGCATGATCAAAGGATATCTCGTCGGCGTCGACGAGGTGAAGTTCAACGCCTCGGTGCGCCCCAACCAAACCGTTACGGCGCACGTGCAGCTGGGCCGCGAAATATCCGCGGGCAGCGGCGCATCGGCGGGCAGCATTATCGCCTTCAAGGCGACCGCTTACCTCGAGCAGCGGCGCTGCATGCGCGCAACGGTGCAGATTTATCAGTCGAACTAGATCGCCGGCGCCGGCCGGCGATCGATCACGCCACTCCCAGTTTGTCGTCAGGAGGCTATATGAGTCGCGAATGGACAAGAGATGAAGTTGTCGATTTCGTAAAGAAGGACCTGTTGTTGGAGCGCCTCGATCTAGCGAATACCGGCGTCACGCTCGACGACATCAAGGACGATACGCCGCTGCTGCACGACGGCCTCGCCATCGATTCGGTCGACGCCCTCGATCTGCTCGTCGAAGTCGAGAAGACCTTCGGCGTGAAGTTTCCGGACATGGGGCGCTCCTTCATCGAACGCACCTGCAAGAACGTCCAGACGCTCGCGGATGTAATCATTGCGAGCCTGGAGAAGTCGAAGAGCGCGGCGGTCTCCTAGCGCCGCGCGTCGAGTCAGGCGACGGATCGCCACGCGCCGGGAGAGCGCGATAACGTATGGAAACGATACTGTTCATCGACGCGGATTCGGCGCTCGGCCGCGTGCTTTGCGACGAGCTGAGCAACGCCGGGTACCGTGTGATCGCACACGTACGGAGCGAACCGCGAACCTCGTTCGCGCCGGGCGTCACCGTCGCGTCACGGCCCCGGGCCGCCGATGCGCTGGCCGCATGGAACGAAACCCTCGGCCCGATCAACCACGTGGTCTTCGGCCAGCCGGATTACAGCGATGTGCTCGATGCGGACGCGGACTTCGAACGCTTCACGGCGTCGATCGAGGAACGGCTCAACATGTTCCTCGAGGAGCTCCAGGCCGCCGGCGCCTTGCTCGCGCGTAACAGCGGCGGCGGCCAAATCTGGGCGCTCACGCCGGAAGACAGCATGCAGTACTACGTGGGCTGCCCCTCGGTCCCCATCGACACCCGGGCGCGTCAGGCGGCGGTGAAAAGCTTCGCGAAAGAGCTATTTCGCTTCGGCGTGCGAATCAACTGCGCCAACGTGCAGTTGCTCGAAGAACAGGTTTCTCCGGACGAGTGGCGGCGCGCGCGTGACGGCTTGAAGACGTACGCAATGCGGTTCAAGCCGAACAAAACCGCCGCCGTCGCGCGGCTGCTGCGCCAGTTCCTGACGCAGCGCGATCTGCCGCTCGCCGGCATGATCGTCCCCATCGGAATCGGTTTTGCGGAAAACAATATTTAGCCAATCCCGAGCATACATCCTATGGCACACGTCATGAAATCACGCCGTGCATCGACGGCCCCCTCCAGCGTTTCGCGTACGCGCGTGCGCACGGTGCAATCCGAGCGGGCGCCCGCCGCGTCGTTGCGCGACCGTGTTGCGGATATCGAGCGAAACGAATCGGCATCGGTGATCGCCGACGTTCACACGAAGAGACGCGAGTTCGTTCTGCTGCTGTCGTGCCGCGACAGCAAAGGCGTCGTCTACGCCGTCTCCGGCGTTTTGTTCCAAGCCGGTTGCAACATCATCGATTCACAGCAATTCGGCGACGTCGATGCCCGGCAAAGCACCGGGCTCTTCTTCATGCGCGTCCATTTCGACGCGCCGCATGGAATCGCCGACATACCGACGCTCGAAAAGTTGTTCGGTCACGTGGCCGAGAAGTTTGAAATGACGGTCCGGTTTCACGACCTGGACAAGAAACCGCGCGTGCTCATCCTGGTCAGCAAACAAGGGCATTGCCTGAACGATCTGCTGTTTCGCCGCACCACGAATCAGCTGCCGGTCCATATCGTCGGCGTCGTTTCCAATCATGCCGATCTGGGCGGAATGGTGCGTGGCTACGGATTCCCGTTCCATCACTTTCCATTGCTGCCCGGGTCGAGTATCCGCGCGAAGCGCGTACAGGAACGGCAAATCGAAGCGCTGATCGAGCGCGAGCGGATCGAACTCGTGGTGCTCGCCCGCTACATGCAGATTTTGACGCCGGAGTTCTGCGAATTTCTGAAAGGACGGGCGATCAACATCCATCACAGCTTCCTTCCCAGCTTCAAAGGCGCACGGCCCTACCTGCAAGCGTTCGGCCGCGGCGTGAAACTGATCGGCGCCACTGCACACTACGTCACTCCCGAGCTGGACGAAGGCCCGATCATCGAACAGGACGTGGCGCGCGTGGATCACAGCCAGGGACCGGAGGATCTGGCCGCTCTCGGACGCGACGTGGAATGTCTCGTGCTCTCGCGCGCCGTCAAGTGGCATAGCGAGCACCGGGTGCTGCTGAACGGCCACAAAACCGTGGTGTTTCGCTGACACGTCTCCGACCCGGGACCCGATTCAACAAACCTATTGAGGCGTTCTTTCCCTATGTCGATCTATTCCGAGCAACCGGTATTGGCGGTCCATCATTGGAACAACACGCTCTTTAGCTTCAAAGCGGGCCGGCCGCCCGAGCTGCGCTTCGAGAGCGGACACTTCGTGATGATCGGCCTGCACGTGGACGGCAAACCGCTGACGCGGGCCTACAGCATCGCCAGCGCCACCTACGACGAGCATCTCGAATTCTTGAGCATCAAAGTTCAAAACGGCCCGCTCACGTCGCGGCTGCAGCATCTGCAGGTCGGCGACACGATCCTGGTCGGCCGCAAGCCGGTCGGTACCCTCATGGTGTCGGACCTGCGACCGGGCAAGAACCTCTACCTCCTCGGCAGCGGCACCGGGCTCGCGCCGTTCATGAGCATCATCCAGGACCCGTTCGTTTACGAGCGCTTCGAGAAAATCGTACTGGTGCACAGCGTGCGTTGGGTCAGCGAGCTGGCGTATCAGAATTTCATTACGCGCGAACTGCCAGACCACGAGCTCATCGGCGAGGAGGTCCGCAAGAAGCTCATTTACTACCCCACCGTCACCCGCGACCGGTTCAACAATCAAGGGCGGATTACCGATCTCATCGCCAGCGGCAAGTTGTTCGATGACGTCGGCCTGCCGCCGATCAACGCGCAAGATGATCGTGCAATGCTCTGCGGCAGCGCATCGATGCTCGCGGACGTGAGTAAGCTGCTGGACGAGCGCGGGCTCCAGATCTCACCGCATCAGGGAAGTCCGGGCGATTACGTGATCGAACGCGCGTTCGTCGAGAAGTGAGCGAATGCGTCGCGGCGGAATTCAGCCGCACATGGAGAACACGTTCACGATCGGCACGAATACCGATGGATCCTGATACGCGCGCAAGATAAAGGCGATGAGCGCGATCGCGCTCGCGGCGGCGAAGCCGCGAAGCGCGAGGCGCACAGGAGACATCCGAGCCGTCATGCCGCCTGCCCGGCGGTCGCGACCGGACCGGTCCGGACCACCGCCTTGTCATCGATCGGCCAGTGCAGCAGCGCGGCGATTACGCCCAGCGCGATCGAGCCAAACCAGACGAGATCATACGACTTGGTCACGTCGAAGACGTAGCCACCCAGCCAGGCGCCGAAGAATCCGCCGAGCTGGTGACCGAAGAACACGAAGCCGAAGAGCGTCGTGATGTAGCGCACACCGAACACCTGCGAGACGATGCCGGTCGTTAGCGGAACCGTGCCGAGCCAGATGAGGCCCATGACGAAGGAAAACACGTAGACGCTCAGGGGCGTGAGCGGCAGCGCGACGAATAGGACCATCGCGGCGGAGCGGACCAGATAAAGGACCGACAGCACGTATTTCCGGCGCAGGAATCCGCCCAGGTAACCGCAGAGGTAGGTACCGACTACATTCGCGAGGGCGATGAGCGCGAGCGCCACGCTCGCCTCCTTCGCGCCGAGACCTTTGTCGAGCAGATACGCCGGCATGTGGCCCGCGATAAAGGCGAGCTGGAATCCGCACGCGACGAATCCCAGATTGAGCAACCAGAAGCCTCTATGGCCGAACGCTTCGCGCACCGCTTCGCTAATCGATTGATTAGCCTGGCTCGGCTCCGGCGCCACCTGGTTATCCCGCAGGAAGGCCGCAAGCGGCGACAACAGAATCATCACGACGGCGAGCACAATCACGGCGGAGACCCAGCCCACGCCGTTGATCAGACCTTGTGCGGCCGGGACCATGGCAAACTGACCGAGACCGCCGACCGCGCCGGCGACGCCGAGCGCCCAACTCCGTCGCTCGACCGGGAAAAGCCGGCTCAGCGCACCGTACACCGTGCCGAAAGCCGTCCCCGATAGGCCGATACCGATGAGCAATCCGTCACCGAAGGTGAAAACCCCAGTCGTCGTGGCCTGCGCCATAACGAACAGCCCGAGTGCGTACACGAGCGCTCCGGCAAGCAGCACTCTCACGGAGCCGAAGCGGTCGGCGATCATCCCGGTAAATGGCTGCGCCACGCCCCAAAGCAGATTCTGCAGCGCCAGCGCCATGCCGAACGCTTCGCGTGTCCAACCCCGATCGAACGTCACCGGCTGCAAGAACAATCCTTGTACGTGCCGAATTCCCAACGCCGCTCCCATGATGAGACCGCCCGCTATCACCAGGAGCCAACGCCGCTTCCAGACATTATCCGATCCGCTCACGTCCTCATCCTCGCTCTCACGCGATGGCACGTTGCCTGTGCCATCATACATTTGGGTTGAGCATGCCGTGCCGCTCATCGGCATGTAGACTTAAATTAAACGCTCTGGATCAAGTGACTTCACTTGATTCTTTCTCAAGCTCGCATACGTTGGTCGCATACCAACACTTGCTCTGAGTCGATTTATTCCCCTCCGAACCCAGCTTCCGACCTCCTCGAAACCACGCAGGCACGACCTCGCTCATGATGTCGCCGTCAACCTGATTTGTTTTACGTCCAACGCATCGATTAGCGTACTTCGCTCTGGATCGTACGCCACAGGATGTAATGCACGACCTCATGGCCGAAGCCGCAATTAGGCCGCAGCACAGCAGTTCACCGCGGATCACATTTAGGCTGTCACCTGGCACAGTACCTATTATCAAGTGTAGCTTCAATGAGGCGGCAGCAGCTCACTGCGGATCACCGCCGCGCGCGATGCGATCAAGCCGCCGGCCGTCTTGCTTCAATGAGGCCGCAGCGATTTGCTGCGGATCACGCGCCGACGGCGTTCGTGGAAAATCAGCGATGCGATCGCGCTTC
>JBJMVQ010000077.1:0-49134 GCA_045810625.1 Sulfurifustis sp. | reverse complement strand
GAATAATCGGCGGACACGATGCGATAGCCGGGCTCGGCGACGAACGCCTGGCGAATGCGCCGGCCTTCGACCGTGCGGATCGGGATGTTCTGCAGGTTTGGATCGGCCGACGACAAGCGCCCGGTCGCCGCCACCGCCTGGTGATAGCACGTGTGCACGCGCCCGGTCCGCGGATTGATCATCTCCGGCAGCTTGTCGGTATACGTCGACTTGAGCTTGGCGAGGCTCCGGTGCTCGAGCAGCAGACGCGGCAGCGTGTAATCGAGCGCGAGCTCGACGAGCACGTCTTCGTTCGTCGACGGCTGGCCCGTCGGCGTCTTGCGCAACACCGGTAGCTTCAGCTTCTGATACAGGATTTCCTGAATCTGCTTCGGCGAGTCGAGATTGAACGGCTGCCCCGCCGCCGAATGCGCTTCGCGCTCGATCTCCATCAACCGGCGCGCGATCTCGTTGCTCTGCGTGCGCAGCATCGCGACGTCGATGCGAACGCCGTTGCCTTCCATGCGCGCGAGCACCGGAGCAAGCGGCAGCTCGATTTCCTCGTAAAGCCGCTCGAGCGTCGGAATCGCTTGCAACCGCGGCCAGAGATGCTCGTGCAGGCGCAAGGCGACATCGGCGTCTTCCGCACCGTAGGCGCCCGCGAGCTCGACCGGCACCTCGCCGAAATTAACCTGCGGCTTGCCCTTGCCGGCGACCGCTTCGTACTTCGCGGTCTTGTAGCCGAGATATTTCAGCGCCAGCGTGTCCCCGTCGTGACGCGAGCCGGTGGAATCGAGGACGTAGGACTCGAGCATGGTGTCGTAACGCACGCCGGCGAGATCGACGCCGTTGCGCGCGAGCACCTGCATGTCGTACTTGAGGTTATGGCCGATCTTGGCGCGGTTCGCGTCTTGCAGCAGCGCCTTCAGCTTCTCCACCACGCGCTCCCAACCGATTTGCGCAGGCGAACCGGGGTAAGCGTGAGAGAGCGGCAGATACGCGGCGCGTCCCGCGCCGTCACTGAACGACAGACCGACGAGCTCCGCGCGTTGCGCGTCGGGGCCCGTCGTCTCCGCCTTGATGGCGAACAGCGGCGCGCGTTCGAGGCGCTCGACCCAGATGTTGAGCGCGTGTTCGTCGAAGATCGTTTCGTGCTCGATCGTCACGGGCGGCGCCGACGTCGCCGCTTCGCGCGCGGCCGATATGTCCGGGCGATTGACGCCGCCCAGCTCGGCGAGCCACGCCTTGAACTCGAGCTGGGCGTAAAGCTCGCGCAGCCGCGCGGTGTCCGGGGTCCGCATCGACAAATCGCGCGGCGCGAGCGGCAGCTCGACGTCGCATTTGATGGTCGCGAGCGTCCGCGCGAGCGGGAGCGTCGTCAGCGAGGCGCGCAGGCTCTCGCCGACCTTGCCGCCGATGTCGGCCGCGTGCGCGATGACGTCATCGAGCGAGCCGTACTGCTGCAACCATTTGGCCGCCGTCTTCGGCCCGACGCCGGGGACACCCGGAATGTTGTCGATCGGATCGCCGACGAGCGCGAGATAATCCACGATGCGCTCGGGCGGGACGCCGAACTTCTCCATCACCGCGGCGCGGTCGTAGACCGAATTCGACATCGTATTCACGAGCGTCACGTGGCCATCGACGAGTTGCGCCAGGTCCTTGTCGCCGGTCGACACGAGGGTGTGCATCCCCTGCTCGACCGCACGCCGCGCAAGCGTGCCGATGACGTCGTCGGCCTCGACGTTCTCGATTTGCAGCAGCGGAAACCCGAGCGCCTGAACGATGGTATGGATCGCTGAAATCTGGACAGCGAGCCCATCGGGCATCGCCGTGCGGTTCGCCTTGTACTCCGGGAACACCTCATCGCGAAACGTTTTGCCCTTGGCGTCGAACACGACCGCCGCGTACCGCGGCGCGTAGTCGGCGACGAGTTTGCGCAGCATGTTGGTCACGCCGTAAATCGCGCCGGTCGGTTCGCCGCGCGAGTTGGCGAGATTCGGCATGGCGTGGAAGGCGCGGTATAGATAAGATGACCCGTCGACCAATACGAGCCGCTCGGCGGCTTTGGTATCCGTCGATGGAGCACCGTCGGGCGCGGACAGCGTCTCGTCCGGCACCGGATTTACGATGGAATCTTTGCGAGCCACAACTATTCAGTCACCCGATATCGACTTATGAACGATCAGAGCCGCTCGGCCGTACGCGCACCGCGCCCCGGCGTCCCGCATACTTCTTCGAGCTTGATGTCGCGCGAGTCGTGGAAGATTTTCCAGATCATGGCGGAGTTCGTCAGCGGCTTCGAGCAGCTGTCGCAGATACAGCCGTCGGTCAGCATCTTCGGTTCGGCCCGCATCACGCCCGACCATCCGTATTATGCCCTGACGGAGACCATCGCGCGCAGACTTTCCGACGCGGGGTTCGCCGTGGTCAGTGGCGGCGGTCCGGGATTGATGGAAGCTGCGAATCGCGGCGCGTACAACGGCAAGTCGGCGAGCGTCGGGCTCAACATCCTGCTGCCGCACGAGCAGCGATCGAACGAATTTCAGGATGTCAGCCTCACGTTCCAGCACTTCTTCGCGCGCAAAGTGATGTTCGTGAAATACGCGAAGGCGTACGTCGTCATGCCGGGCGGCTTCGGCACGCTCGATGAGCTGGTCGAGGCGCTGACGCTGATACAAACCGGCAAGAGCGTACGCATGCCGATCATCCTCGTGCATCGGCCGTTCTGGACCGGGCTCGTGGACTGGTTCAAGCAGACGCTGATCGCCGAAGGCATGATCAGCACGGAAGACCTGGACCTCTTCAGCATGGCGGACAGCGCCGACGAGGTGCTGCAGACGATTTTCGCGTTCTACGAGCGCGCCGGCTTCGAGGCCTCGCCCGAAGAGCAGGAGATCAAGCTCAACCTGTAGGACGAAACGGATGCGTACTCTACTCTGCTGGTCACTCGCTCTGGGATTGCTCGCGGGCGCCGCGCAGGCGGCCGATCGACGCGATGCCGTGCCACCGCCACCGCCACCGGCGCCGACCGACGAAAACCGCGCGCCCACGCCGGGCCCGGCGCCGGATACGAACGCGTTCGAGCCGGAAGTCACGATCACGAGCAAGGGCACCGAAATACACGAAGAGTATCGGTACCACGGCCAGCTATATATGGTGAAGGTCACGCCGGCCAAAGGCCCACCGTACTATTTGATCTACGACCAGACCGGCATTCCGCGCCGCAGCGATCTCGAACCCGACATCGTTCCGCCGACCTGGATCCTCAAGCGGTTCTGATTCATCCGATCGGAACACCCGGACGGCGCTGTTCCCGACACCTGTCTTACACGCAACCGCGGGGTTTTTGCCCAGCGTTTCGCTTGGCGATCACTCCTCGGTACTGCTACAAGTGGTTATCATATCCACGTTCTTCCGAGGGGAGACCGCAATGGCGATTAGCGAAGGTACCGACGCGGCGCACGGTGACGCAATGGCGGCGCAGATGCTGCGCGCGGTCCGTTGGGTACGCCAAGGCTGGAACGGCGCGCGACGGGACCTGCCGTTCTGGCTCGGCATGGCGGCCCTCTATCTGGCGGGCGCGGCCCTGCTCGCGCGGCTTCCGTTTGCCGGCCCGCTCCTCGTTCTCATGCTTTCGCCGATGCTCCTCGCCGGTGCGCTGCTCGCCGCCGAGGCCGAAACGCGCGCGGTGTCCGGGCCGGAAACGGCGTACCAACGCTGGGTGCATCAGCCGGGCGCGGCGCTGTTCGCGGCGCTGACGGACGCCGATCGCGTGTACTCGACGGTGCTGCTCGGCATCATCGTGCTCGGGCTGATCGTCACGACGTTCATCATCGAGTACCTGTTCGGATTCGGCTCGCTGCACACGTTGTTCAGCCGCTCCCTCTATCGCGCCACGTCGATCTGGGCGATCCTGCCCGGAATCGCGGGCGCGGCGATACTGCAGATCCTGCTTGCCATGGCGCTCGTTTACGCAGTACATCGTACCGTGCTCGCCGGTCGCGACCCGTTTGCCGGCATCGCCGAAAGCTTCACCGCCTGCGCGCGCCATCCCGTCGCGCTCGCGACGTTCGGCGTCATTTTCCTCGTGCCGTATATCGCTGTCATGATCGCGTTTCGATTCTCCACGGCGCTCGGTTACGTATTACTGCTGGCGATAGGGTCAATCGCGCTCCCGGTCTCGGTGATCGCGACGCTCGCGAGCTATCGCGAGATTTTTCCCGCATCGTTAAGTAATCGCCCGCGGTAACCGGAACCGCGCGTGCCCATAGAATGACGACCATGGGCATGCGCGTTTATTGTGGCCCTACCCTCGGCAGCTACGGCTTCCCGGACGGCCATCCTTTCGGCCCCGACCGGCTCGACGCGTTCGTACGGGAGCTGAAAACTAACGGACTCGACCGGCGCGTGGAGCTCGCTTCGCCGGTGCCCTGCACGCGCGAAGAGCTGCTGCGATTCCACGAGATCTCGTACGTCGAGCGCGTCGAGCGCCAATCGGCAACCGGCGAAGGTTTTCTCGATTACGGCGACACGCCGGCGTTCCCCGGTGTCTTCGAAGCGGCGCTCACCGTCGTCGGCTCGGTGCTCGACGCGGCGAGCGCGATCTTGCAACGTTCCTGCGAGTGCGCATTCGTTCCGATCGCGGGACTGCATCACGCGCGGCGCGACGGCGCCGCCGGATTCTGCGTGTTCAACGACATCGGGGTGCTGATCGAGTGGCTGCGCGCCGAGCACGGCGTGAAGCGCGTCGCCTACATCGACATCGACGCGCATCACGGCGACGGCGTCTACTACGGCTTCGAAGAAGATCCGGATCTCATCTTCGCCGACATCCACGAGGACGGCCGCTTTCTGTATCCCGGGACCGGAGCCGCGTACGAAACCGGTCTCGGCGTGGCGAAAGGCACGAAGGTCAACATACCGGTGCCGCCCGGCGCGAACGACGAGCTGTTTCACCGCGTGTGGCCGGAGATCGAAACGTTCGTGCGCGCGGCGCGGCCGGAGTTCGTGCTGTTGCAAGCAGGAGCCGATAGTGTCGCCGGCGATCCGCTGACGCACATGCATTTCTCTCCGGCGGTGCACGGCTACGCGGCGGGGCGCCTGCGCGCGCTCGCCGCCGAGATGTGTGAGGGACGATTTATCGCGACCGGCGGCGGCGGCTACAACCGCGCGAATCTCGCCGCCGCCTGGTGCCAAGTCGTCGAAGCGATGCTGCCGGGCAACGACGTCGTTCGCTAACGACGCCTACCGGCAGTCGGGCGGAACCTGTTTCTCGCTCAATCCCTCGGTTGCACATTCCCAGTAGAGCTGCCCGTTCTTCACATGCGGCGTGTACGTCAGACTCGCGCGCGCATTTCCGGGATTGGTCCATGCCACCGCTATGACACCGCCGTCGCGGATCTCCACGCGATGCTTCATCGCGCCCACCCCGCCGGCTTCGTCGATGCCGGCGTCGCGGTTGCTGCTCGGCCACGCGCGATTTTTCACGGCGTACTGCAAAACGGCGGTCTTGGCCTGTTCCGCTTCCCCGACGGCGCTGACCACGTGCGCCCGGTTCATATAATCCTGATAAGCGGGGATCGCGATCGCCGCGAGGACACCGATGATGGCGACAACGATCAGGATCGGCACGACTCCCGCGCCGGCGCCGACACCCAGGCGCGGCACCAGCAGGGCGAACAGGTACGCGAAGACATTGCGCGGAGGATGCTTCGGCGATTGGTTGGCAGCGAGCGCCTGCAGCGCGCCCATGCGCTTCGTCAGCCACGGATAGTCGCCGATCAGCTCGTGCAGGGACATCCAAAACCCGGAAGACGCCGTCGATTGCGCCGCATACGTGTTCAAGTCGAGCGTCTTCCAACGCTTCCCGCCAGCCGCGAGCGCGGCGAGTCCGTACGCGGCGTCCTGCGGACTGGCGCAACAAGCGAGGCCGTGGCGGTCGCACGTGTATTCGCGCGCGCGGGAGTAAGCCGCGCCGAGCAGCGGCAGCACGCCGGCGGGCGCGAGCAGCGGCGCCCACGTCAGATGGCGGCGCGAGATGTGGCCAAGCTCATGGCCGATGTAGAAATTGAGCGCCTCCGGGCGATCCTCGAGCGCATCGACCACATCGGAGTAGAGCACGATGAAGTGACGTCCGAGAAAACGCGTAGCCAGCGCGTTGAACACTCCGTTTCCGTGAAGCAGGTAAGCGTCCGGAACTTCCTGCATGCCAAGCTTGTGGGCGCAAGCGGCGATGCGCTGGTACAAGTCGGGAAACTGTTGGGCCGTGACACGCACCGCGGTACCTTTGAGATAAGAAATGAACGCGGAATGCGCGAACAGATACATCAGGAAGAACATCAGCGCCCAGATCAACACCATACCGAGCGTGCCGACCACCAGCACGAGCCAGAACATCAGCGACAGAACAATGGAGATCGTAAAAAGCGCTTTTTCTTTTCCGTAAACGAGATCCATACCTCGGCTCCTCAGATGTGAGCTAATTCACATCGATATTAGTACGGAAATAGCGCCGCCGCTGGGAGCGCGGCGGACGGAGCGAGAACGGAAATTAAGGTGGTGCGACTGCGCTTATTCGCGCGCGGCGCGCGCCGCTTTTTGTGCGGCGATGAAATTGCGGCCGCCGGATTTCGCTTGCGTCAGCGCGCGCTCGGCGCGCGACAGCAGGTGTTCGAGGTCCTCTCCCTTCTGAAACTGCGTAACGCCGAGGCTCACCGTGAGTGCCAGCTCGGTGCCATCGACTTTCAGCTTCGATTTCTGTACGGCGTTACGCATGCGCTCCGAGATTTTGCGCGCTTGCGCCAGCGTCGTGTGCGGGAACACGATCAGGAATTCCTCGTTGCTGTAACGTCCGACTTTGTCCGGCATGCGCAGCGTCTCGGCCAGAGCCGAGGCCGCGTGCGCGAGCGCTTTGTCGACCGCCGATGCGCCGCGCGTCTCGGTGATGCGTTTCAGGTTGTCGAGGTCGCCGAGCGCGACGGCAAGCGGCGTGTTGTAACGCTCGGCCTGCGCCATGGCGTCGAGCAGACTCGCGGTGATGCCGCGGCGATTCATGACGCCGGTCAGGCTATCGGTGATCGTGAGCGTGCTCGTGCCCGAACCGGCGCCGCGCTCCACGCCGCGATGCCCATTGGCACCGCGCAACCGCCGCTGCAGCACGTATACCGGCAGCACCAGGAGCGCTGCGAGCAGACCGGCATGGGTCAGCGCAGCGGTGGGCGCATCCTCGGGCGCGCCGACGGCCAGCAACAAATACATTACGAGCAGATCGAGAAGGAAGACGACGCCGATAACGGCGAACGTCGCCTTCGGCGCGGTCATGGTATCGTTCAACCCGGCTTTCAAATCTTTCCCCGCTTTCGGTTTCGAGCTAACTATAGCCCATGTTCATTGCCGGTGGGACTTCCCGCCGGCGCTCACACTGCCTGCAACCGCGCGTACGCGAGCACGAGCCACTTGGCACCCACGTGCTCGAAGTTCACTTGCACGCGCGCGTGCGCCCCGGCCCCTTCGTAGTTGACGACGACGCCCTCGCCGAACGTCTCGTGCCGCACTCGGCTGCCGAGGCGCATTCCGCTGGCCGGTCCCAGCTCGTCGGCGAGCAGCGGCGCGGGCCGCGGCCGTCCGATCACGGGTTGCGCGTTCAGTTCTTTGATGAGCGACTGGTCGATTTCACCGAGGAAGCGCGAGGGGCTCGTGTAGTGCTCGCTCCCGTGCAGCCGGCGCACTTCCGCCAGCGTCAGCACCAACCGTTTTTTCGCGCGGGTCATGCCGACATAACAGAGCCGGCGTTCTTCTTCCAGCCGACCCGTTTCCTCCGTCGAACGTTGATGGGGAAACAGTCCTTCTTCCATGCCGGTCAGGAATACGAGCGGAAATTCCAGACCCTTGGCCGAATGCAGACTCATGAGCTGCACGCTGTCCTCCCACGCCTCGGCTTCGCCCTCGCCGGCTTCGAGCGCCGCATGCGCGAGGAACGAGCTGAGCGGATCGAGGCCGTCGGCTTCGTCCGGGATATAGTTGCGCGCGGCGGTGACCAATTCTTCCAGGTTCTCGACCCGCGCTTCGCCGCGCTCGCCCTTCTCCTTCTTATAATGTTCGAGCAGTCCGCTGCGCGCGAGCATGTGCTCCACCTGCTCGCCGAGCGTGAGACCCGCGGTTTCCTGCGCGAGCTGATCGATCAGCTGTAGAAATACTTTGAGCGCCTGAGTGGCGCGCGCCGGCAAACCGTTCGTGGCGATGAGCCGCTCGGCCGCCTCCCACAGCGACAGATCGGCGGCTTTCGCACTCTCGCGCAGCGTATCGAGTGTCTTCAGACCGATCCCGCGCGTCGGCACGTTCGACACGCGCTCGAACGACGGATCGTCATGCCGACTGGCGACGAGACGCAGATACGCGAGCGCGTCCTTGATCTCGGCGCGCTCGAAGAAGCGCAAGCCGCCGTAAACAGTATAAGGAATGCCGGCATTGATGAGCGTTTCTTCGAACACGCGCGATTGCGCGTTCGAGCGATACAACACCGCGATTTCCGAACGGCGGCCACCGTTCTGGCACCATTCCTGGACGCGCTCCACGACGAAACGCGCTTCTTCGAAATCGTTGTACGCCGTATAGAGCTCGATCGGCTCGCCGTCGCCACCGGACGTCCAGAGCTTCTTCCCCAGGCGGTCGCCGTTGTGGCTGATGATGCTGTTGGCCGCTTTCAAAATGTTGCCGGTCGAGCGGTAATTCTGCTCGAGCCGCACGACGTGCGTGCCCGGATGATCGGACTCGAAGCGTAAAATGTTCTCGACCTTGGCGCCGCGCCAACCGTAGATCGACTGATCGTCGTCGCCGACCACGAACAAATTGTTGTGCGCGCCGACGAAGAGCTTGAGCCACGCGTATTGAATCCGGTTCGTGTCCTGAAATTCATCGACCAGCACGTGACGAAAGCGCGTCTGGTAGTGCTCGCGCAGCCGCGCGTTGTCGCGCATCAGCTCATACGCCCGCAGCAGCAATTCCGCGAAATCGACCAGCCCCGAGCGGCGGCAGGTCTCCTCGTACGCCTTGTAAACGCGCAGATACTCCCGGTTCTGCGGATCGGACGGCTCGCCGATCTGCTCGGGCCGGCGGCCTTCCTCCTTGTGATGGTTGATGAACCACTGCGCCTGACGCGGCGGATAGTAGCCTTCGTCGAGATTCAGGTTCTTCAGAATCCGCCGGATGAGCCGATGCTGATCGTCGCTGTCGAGGATCTGGAAGCCTTGCAGCAGACCGGCTTCGCGCCAGTGCGCGCGCAACAGCCGATGCGAGAGCCCGTGGAAAGTGCCGATCCAGAGCCCGCCGAGCGGTGTGTGCAGCATCTGCTCGATGCGGCTGCGCATCTCGGCGGCCGCCTTGTTGGTGAATGTCACCGCCAGGATGGCGTGCGGCGAGATGCCCTCCACGCTGACCAGCCACGCGACGCGGTGAGTGAGCACACGCGTCTTGCCGCTGCCGGCGCCTGCGAGCACGAGCAACGGCCCCGGCGGGGCGGCGACCGCCTGCCGCTGGGGCTCGTTCAGATCATCAAGAAGGTGAGAAACATCCATGAGAACAAGGGTGAATCATAACAGGAGCCGAGGGTGCGCCGGGAGGAGCAGCGGCTTTCAAATAAACGCTCTTTTCCGGCCACGGGAAACGGTTTATAAGAATGGCGTCGTCGATGGCAGGCGCGCGGCGCCGTCGCCGGCAAAGCTTGCGGGAGGACTTCATGAAGAGCGAACGACGCGACACGCCACGGATTCCGATCACGCTCGACGCCATTCTCAATTACGACAACCCGGAGTATCAGCACTCCGTCACGCGCGATATCAGCCTGGACGGCGCGTTCATCCGAACCCGGGAGAGCAGACTGCTCAAGAAAGCCACCCTCGATCTCGCGATCAAGTTGCCGACCGACGGCGCGCCCAAATACCATCGTTTCCATGCCCAAGTCGTGCGCGTCACGACGAACGGCGCCGCGCTCCTGTTCGACAAGATCGACACCGACTCCTACGCGGCGCTCCTCGATCTCGTGTTCTCCCGGCAGGGCCGCGGCCTCTGGTAGGCCCGGCCTCTTCCGCATACTTACGGGCTCACCACCGCAGACCCCCGAACGACGGCTCGGTAGATTCCGGGCAGCGGCCGTGCAGTAGTCACCAACCCTCCGAAGTCCAACAGTACTAGTAGGCAGCATCGGGCTGCTCCACACGGAGGCCGTTGTAATGCGTCGTTCCTTCCTGCTGGTACTGATCGTTTCGCTCGCAGGCGCCGGTTGCGCCTCGACGCCGGTCGCGCGCCAGAAAAACGTGGAGCAGAGCCTGACCGACGTGAAGCAAGAACTGATCGGCACCCGGGCACAGCTCGACAAAACGCTCGTCTCGCTAACCGCGCTCGTCAATTCCTCCGCGGACGATGTCAAGAAGTCCTACGCGCAATATTCATCCGACGTCAAGGCGCTGAAGCAGCAGGCAGACGCGCTGCAGAAGAGTCGCGAGGAATTGCGCGTGCGGCGTGAGAAGTGGGTGAACGCCTGGCAGAAGTCGTACCGAGACATTCAGAATCCGGAGCTGAAACGTGTCAGCGAAGAACGGCGCTCGCAGGTGGTCGCGCGTTTCGACGAGGTCAGCCGGTCCTACGAGGCGGCCGCCGACACGTTTACGCCGCTCCTCCGCGATCTGGACGACGTGCGGATGGCCGCCGGTAACGATCTCACGCCGCGTGGCGTCGCGGCGATCGCGGCGACCAGCGCGGTGCAGAACGCGCCTATCGAAGGCGCCGCCGTCGAGCAGCATCTGAACAGCGCGATCAGCGAATTCGACCGCTTGCAGCGCGCGCTGCTGGCGCCGGCGGCCGGCTAGCGGCTCTCAAGAATACGGCCCCGTCAGCTAAGCGGGCGTCATCTTTTTCTGCGAACGACCGAACGCGTGCGATCACAGCAACGTCGCGCGCGTGACCGCGCGCCAGGGTCCGTGCGAACGTCCCGTCAGTGCCGCCCAGTACCACGCCGAAGTATCCGTGTACATCTGCCCGTCGGCATCGACGATGTTTTCACACACGCGCACGCGACGGCCGTCTTTCTCCGCAATGAAACAGCGCCAGATCGCCGGCACGGCGCGGTATCCGGAATCCTCCCGTTCGAGTCCGACCCACCGGACGCGATAGCCGAGACCCCGGTAGCAATCCGTCGCCGGATGCAACCTGCGCGTCGGGCTCGTCACCTGGCGCAGCACGACGACCCGTTCGCCGTCGGTGAACCGTGCGATCGCACCCGGGAACTGTTCGGCGAATTGCTGCTCGACCGCCGATAGCGCGAGCGGCCGAAGCGGGCGGCCTTCGATCTCGCGCGGCCACTCGATCGCGGCCGGCGCCGCACGTGCAAGCGCGGGTTCCGGGCGCACCCACGGCCAGAGCATCAGAACCGCCAGCACAGTGAGCGCGAACACGCGCGCCGCACGGCCGTCAGTCATGCCGGCCACGGCGTCCGCACGCGTGCGCACCTCCCAAACCGTCCCCGGCGCCCGCGCCGCCGTCGCAACGTGCCACACCACGGCGAGGCACACCAACAGAAATATCGCGACCCCGACCGCCTCGTGCGCGCAGTCGGGCCACGGCGCGATCTTCGCTTCCTGCGCGACGAGCAGCGCGTTGCGAACGATGTTGCCACCGAGCACGGCGACCCCCACGAGCGGCAGGCGCCGCAGAAATCGGCCGTCCGGAATCCGCCACCACGCCGCCGCGACGCATGCCGTGAAGTACGCGATCCACCCCATGTGAATGCCGGAGCACGGCGCGTCCACCATGATGAGCCGCCCGGCGACGGTAAGCGCCGTGCCGTCGCGCGCGGCGGCGACGCCGAACGCGCCGAGCAGCCAGCGCGACGCCTCGGCGGTGACGACGCGCAACGGATAGCCGATGAAGAATTGCAACGACGCGAGCAGCGGGAGCGCGAGCAGCGCGAGGCCGGTGAGCGCCAGCATCGGCTGCCCCGCAGCGCGCACGGCTATGAGCGCCGCGCACACCGCGAACACAGCGACAACGCCCCGGGCGAGCGCCGGAATCACACCGCCGCCGAGCACGGCGACGGCGGTGAGCAGCGTCGCGACGACCAGCCAGCTTCCGCGCGGACGGCTGCCGAAGCGCTCGCGCTCCGCCACGACGAGGATCGCGAGCGCCGCGAGCGCGACAATGCCGAGCGGATCGTCCGAACGATCGAGCAGACGCGCCGCGCACCAGCGCCATACCGGCAACAGCGCCACCGCCGGGAGCGCGATCCACAGCCACGCCGGCAGCCGATCGACCCAGCCAAGCTTGATGCTGTTCATGACCGCCTCCGCGCGACAACCGCGCGCCGGCGCAATGCAAGAAGGAGCGCGGTGCCGGCAACTGCGAGCAGTGCCCACACACCGGGCTCGGGCGTGCTCGGCACGGCCGCTCCGACCGCGAGCTCGCTGACGCCTTGCGGCAGCGGCGACGGTTGATCGACGCTCGCGGCATCGGCGGGCACGAAGTTGCGAACCAAACGATCGACGGCGATGAACGACGTGTACTGCGTGAGCAAACCGTAGCGCAGACCGAGCGCGAGAATTTCCGCGCGCTGCGCGCTTCCGCCGTCGAGCGCCTCTTGATCGCTCAGCGCGGCGACGCGGTGCCGCGCCCACAGGTACCGCAGCGCGCTATTGCCATCGGAAATCGGCGCGCGGCCGATATCGAGGCTCGTACGAAACAGACCGCCCGCGGCGTGACCTTCGAGGAGCATGCGCCCGCCCGGCTCGCCGCGCCACTTGCCGTGGACGACGACGGGGCGCTCGGCGAAGACGTCGGGAATCGCCAGCGGCTCGACGTCGTAAACGTCCAAGCCTTCGAAGCGCGCCTTCACATGCGTCAGCACCGGCGCATCGATCATGTGGCGAAATCGCTCCGCTTCGCGCGCGGCCTTGCTCGGGTCGAGCACCACGAACGGCTCGCCCTGCCCGGCGCGGGCCATGCCTTCGATCAAATGGCGGTTCACCGAGCTGCCGATACCGAACGCGAACAAGTTCGCGCTTCCGAGGTTGCGGCGGATGAGATCGAACACGCGATCCTCGACCGTGACATATCCGTCGGTGACGACGATGAACGTGCGCGCGCGATCGGGATCGCGCGGCAGCGACAACGCTTTGACGAGCGCGGGCACGATTTCAGTGCTGCCCCCGCCGTACTGGCCGCTCAGCGACCGCAGCGCCTGGTCGATGTTCGCGCGCGTGGCCGGGACCGATTGTGGCGCGAGCATGCGGCTGCTGCCGGCGAAGAGCATCACGTTGAAGGTATCACTCGGGCGCAGCCCACCCACCAAGTTCGCGAGCAGCGTCTTCGCGGTGTCGAGCGGGAAGCCGTGCATCGAGCCGGAGATGTCGACGATGAAGACGTACTCGCGCGGTACGATCTGGGCAAGGTTCACCGCGCGCGGCGGCTCGATCATCGCCAGGAAAAAATTTTCACCGCCCGAACCGGCATCGCCGCGCGAGAGCAAAATGCCGGACTGAATGCGATCGCCGGCCAACCGATAATCGAGCACGAAGTCGCGGTTGTTTTCATTCCGCCCCGTATCGGCGAGCGTGACGCGCGCGTCGTGTTCGGACGGCCGCTCGACTTCGATCGCGTGCGAGGGCGACGTCAGCATCTGCAGCGGAATCGGGGTCGCCAGCGTCACCGACAGATCGAAGCGTGCGCTCGACCGTTGCCCCTCGCGCAAATAAGGCGTTGCGATCCACGGCTCCTGCGTGCCGCTTCCCGTCGCCGGCGAGCCGTTATAGCGCGGACCGACCACCGTCGGGAAAACGAACTCGTAGCGCCCTTCCGTCGGCACCATCAGCTCGGTGTAGTGCAGCTCCACTTTCACGTCGTCGCCGGGGAGAATATGCGCGACGTTCATCTGGAACACGTTCGGACGATGCTGCTCGAGCAGCGCCGCGGTCTTGCCCTCGCGCTTGGCGGCCTCGTACTCGACGCGCGCCTGCTTTTTCTCGCGTATTTCCGCCGTCAGGCGCCGGTCGCCGAGATCGACTTGCATCGCATACACCGCCGCGCGCGTGGAGCCCGGGAAAACATAGCGCGCTTCGAGCGGCCGCGTTCCTTCGTTCTTGTATTGCTGCGTGACGGTGACGTCGGCAATCACGCCGACAATCCGAACGTCGACGTGCGTGGCCTTGAGCGGCAGACGATCGACCTCGGGATCATCGCTCCGCACGAAGAAATACGGGCTCGCCGTCTGTTCGGCCGAGTCGACGTCGGAATCGGCGCGTAACGGGGCGGCAAAGAGGGGTTGTAGAAACACGGCCGCGAGCGCCCACCACACGCGCGCGCAACGCGAAGTACAAGACATGACGGCTCTCCTGACGGGTGCCGAATGGCACGCGCGCAGGATGGAGCGCGCGTGTGAACCCGGTTAGAAGCGCGTGTGAAGGACCGATGAAGCAGAAACAAAAAAATTGCGGATCGCGCGTCCAACTTTGTCTGTAGCGGCTCGGGATCGATGGGGCGCACGAGTCTCAAATATTCATTTTCACCGCAGAGGACGCGGAGGACGCAGAGGGAAAGATTTTGAACAACAAGAAAAAACCAATGCGTCCTCGGCGGTTAGACAACAACAAATCAGACGTACCTTGGCGATCGGGACACCGGGCTGCACGCCGGCGAGCATCTGATGCGGTAGAAGTTTTGTAGCTGTTTCCCTTTTAGCTGTTCCTCTTGATCTCCTCTGCGTCCTCTGTGTCCTCCGCGGTGGACAATCATATTCAATCCCGCGGCAGCTCCAGCCGCGCCGCGACGCCGCCGTCCGGCGTGTTCGTCAGCGTCACACGCCCGTGATGCAGCTCGGCGATTTCGCGCACGAAGGCGAGCCCGAGGCCGGTGCTCTTCTTGCCGGAGTGTGGACGCGCGAGCGAGTAGAATTTTTCGAACACCTTGTCGAGCGCGTAGTCGGGAATGCCGTCACCGTGATCGCGTACGGTCAGCACGACGGAGCGCAACGTTAGCTCCAGCCCAATCTCGACGGTACCACCGATCGGCGAGAAGTCGATCGCATTATCGAGCAGATTCGACAGCGCGCGCTGCAACAGAAAAGCGTCGCCCTCGATCGTCGCCGGTTCGGGCGTCGCCGCCGTCATCGTGATCCGGCGGCGCTGCGCCGCCGGTTGCGCGGCTTGCACGGTGTCGTCGATCAGCTTGCGCAGATCGACGGCCTCCATGCGCTCGAGGCGATGACGTGTTTCGAGAGCGGCCAGCTCGAGCAAACGGTCGACGAGCTCCTGGATGCGCAGCGACTCCCGCCCGACGTTCGCGATAAACCGCCGGCGCTCGGCGTCCGGCATGGGTTCCTGCAATAGCTCGGCCGCGCCGCGAATCGCCGACAGCGGACTCTTGATCTCGTGCGTCAGCGTTTCGACGTACTCCGCCACGTGCTGCCGGCCGGCGAGTGCGTCGCGCATTTCGCGATAGGCCGCCGCGATTGAATCGACCGCGCGTCGCCCGAGGCGGCGGAAGTTCAGCGTGCGCTGCCGCCGCACGTAACGGACGTAGTCAGCGACCAGCGCGAACGGCCGCACCAGCCACACTGAAACGATGAGCGCGAGCACCATCACCGCCGCGAGCGAGCCGACGCCGATCGCGATGATCTTGCGGCGCGATGCTTCGACGAACTGCCCGAAGCTTTGCACCGGCTTGCCCACGGTGGCGGCGCCGATGATGGCGCCGTGCGCGTAGATCGGCGCGGCGACGTACATCACCGACGTGCGCGGGTCGTCGGGAATGTCGCGCGTCGTGCGCGCGCCGTAACCGCCGGCGAGCGCGAAGCGGACGTCGCGCCAGGAGGAATAATCCGCGCCTTCCGCGCGGCCGGTGGAGTCGAACACGACCCGCCCGTGCGCGTCGGTGACATAAACGCGCAGCTCGACGCGTGTCTTGTGCAGCGCATAGATTTGCGTGTCGAAGCGGCGCGCATAGAGCGCCTGAAACGCCGGGCGCAGGCGGTCGGCGCGAATTGAACGGTCATCGACTTCGCGCTCGATCAAGCTCGCGAGCAGATGCGAGGTCTCGACGAGCGACTCCTCGGCGGATTCGCGATAGCGCGTATCGAGGTCGGCGACGATGCGATAGAGCAGAAACGCGACGCCGAGCGCGTAGATCAGCAGGATGCCGACGAAGACGCGATTGCGCGTGCTCATGCGTCTGCCGGCGGCGCCGCCGGCAGATCGTCGGCGAAGGCGTAGCCGACGCCGCGATGCGTACGGATCGGCTCGAGCTGCGGCGTAATCGCGTGCAGCTTTGCACGCAGCGTCTTGATGTGCGCGTCGACGGTCCGGTCGAAGCTCGCATCGGGTTCGTCCCAGACGCGTTCGAGCAGCTCGTCGCGCGTGAACACGCGGCCCGGGCGTGCGGCGAGCGTCTGCAGCAGACCGTACTCGTAGCGCGACAGCTCGAGCGCGCGGCCGTAATAGTGGATGCGGCGGCGTTCGGCATCGATCACGATCGGCGCGGCCGCGGCGGCGGGCGCCGAGGACGCCTTGTGCGCGCGTCGCAACACCGTGCGCACACGCGCCACCAGCTCGCGCGGCGAAAACGGCTTTGCGACGTAGTCGTCCGCGCCAAGCTCGAGCCCGACGACGCGATCGATCTCGCCGGCGCGCGCGGTCAGAAAAATCACCGGCGCGTCCGTGCGCGCCTGCAGCCGCTTGAACAATTCGAACCCGTTGATATCCGGAAGGCCGACGTCGAGCACGATGAGCGCGACCGGCTGCTCGTCGAGTTGCGCGAGCGCGGCCTCGCCGGTCCCGCAGATGACCGGCGCGAAGCCGTCGGTGGCGAGCGCGTAGCGGATCGTGTCCGCGATGCCTGGCTCGTCCTCGACCACGAGGATGCGGTGTTTCATGGCGCGGGTGTGAACGCTGTCAGCGCGTAGAACGCCGTGTAGCGGCGGATAACGTGAGTATAACCGGGCCCCGGCGGCGCGCCGGCCCGCGGAGCGGCGATCGTTACTTGGCTTTGATCAACTGGTCGTAAAACGTGACCAGGCGACCGGCGAGGCTCGACGCCCAGCGCTGGCGGCTCTCTTCGTCGGGGAACGTGCGCGGGTTCGGCGCGTGGTAAACGCTTTGCAGCTCGGCGCGGATGCCCATGAACTCGTCTTTGAGCTCGGGCGGAAGATCGAGCTGCGGATCGATGATGAGAATCGCCGAGCGGTACGCTTCTTCCAACCGGCGCGCCACGTCGTTCGGCGAGCACGCGAGCACGAGCAACGCCGTACGAATTTTTTGTCTTCCTGTCAGATGGGGGACGCCAACCATAGTGTTTCCCGAATAGTTATGCCGAGCGCCCCCAGCCGTTCGGCCAAAGGCCCTTCCCCGATCAGGGGTTCAGGTCATCGTAAAGCAGAAGCAGGCTCTGCGCGAGATTTACCGCTCTGTCTCGGTCCACCCCCCCGACGGCACCCTCCACCGGGTACATCGCTTTTAATTCGGCGCGGATGCGCTCAAACCGCTCCCGCGCTTCGTCCGGCAGCGCCGGCGTGTGTATAGCCGCGAGGTACAGGAAATAGGCCTTCGCCAGCCGCTCCTCGATGCTGCCGATCTCCGAGGCGAGCAAGAACACGGCGTGATAGAGCCGGTTCAGCGCTTCGGCGCGCGGGTCCGAGGGCATGTTGTTGAGGGGGCTCAGGTACAACGGTCAGAATTCCGTGACCCGCGTGTCGCGCACGGCGTTCAGCAACCGATAACCCGAAACCTCGCGAAGACCAGAACCGTGTGTCATGCAGGGTGGACCTCGTTATAGCGACTGGGGACACGCCTCGCCGCTTTTTTTGGTGCCGCATTCTGCCATTCGGTTATCCCCAAGAAAACCATTCGACGTCGACCAACACGCGCGCGGACGGAACCCCATGAAGCGCGCAGGGACAAGCGGGCGTCAGCCGTTGTTGGGTGCAGGCAAGCGCTTCGAAAGGAGCCAGCGATAAATGTCATCGTCCCCGTATGCACGTCGGGCGGTGCCGACGTGATCCTCGCCGTCGTCGCGATACACACGCTCGCCCGGCGGCATTCCTCGCAACGGCTCGAGGCGCAAGCGCTCGATGAACGCACGCGCCGAGTGCCGGGAAGCTTCGCCGGAAGAGAGCCAAGCCGGCCGCCCTGGGTCCGCGGGAGGTACGCGCGTCGGATCGACTGCCCAGAGGGCGGCCCAAACATCGGGCTGCGCAAGCGCGAGGTCGAAGACGCCGTTACCACCGAAGCTGAAGCCGGTGAGAAACATCCGCGCCGGATCCGCGCGATGCGCAGCTCGAGCGTGAACCTGCTGCACGATTTCCTGCACCGCCTCAGCGTACGCGTACCAGATGTCGCCTCGCCGCGGAAGCTGGGGCGCGACGACGACGAACTCGGCTCGTGCCAGCGGAGAGCTGGTGCGGGCCATTGGACCGTGGAGCGTCAGCGCGCGCCGAATGGGCATCGGCGGCCCTTCACCGTATCCATGCAAAAAACAAAGCAGCGGCCACGGCCCGGTCGAATCGGCCGTGCCGGACGACTCTTGCGGAAGCGAAAGCAAATACCGCAGTGGACCGGACGCGACAACGTGCAGATCGGCCGTGGTCATGCGTAGCGCTCAGCTTCGGTGCACGCTACAGCGCCGTCTTCCCGCGTGGCACCGTCCGCCCCACGCCGCGCTCGTGTATCCACCGGCCAATTTGCGGCCACAACATTTTGTGTGCCCTCTCCCCGATCAATATGCCGACATGCTGGAGCACGACGCCGACGTCGCCGATGTATTCCAGGAGCTGCACTTCTGCGCTGCCGGTGTGATCGCGATACGCCTCGACGGACGTCCACGGCACGACGCGTGAGCGCGGGTCGGCGACCGCGAGGATCGGAACCGTAATCGCTTTGGGATGAGCCACCCGGCGGCCGAGCTGCAAGCGATCGCGTGCGAATCGATTTTCTCGATACAGACCGTCGATGATGTCCTCGAACAGCCGCCTCGGCATCGGCATCTCGTCGAGCGCCCAGCGGATCACGCGCCAATAGTTGCGGATGGCGTCACTCGATGCGCCGCTGGTGAACGCATCGACGCGCGGCTCCCACTCGAACGTCACCGGATCGGCCCAACGGCTGGCCACATTCAAAAAGGAGCCGGGCACGTTGCCGAGTGCGTCGGTTATTTCGGAAGCGGAACTCGTGGCCAGCACGGCCGACTCCAGCACGCCGGTTTCGCTGAAGTGCATCGGTCCTTCGAGCTCGACGAGCCCGGTCAGACGATCGGCATGCAGGCTGGCAAAAATCGCGGCAAGCGTGCCGCCGAGCGAGTGTCCCGCCATGCACACCTGCGACCCGCCGGTCTCGGCCGCAATCGCGTCGACGCAGCTCAGGACAAGCGAGTCGGCATACTCTGCGAGCCCCATCGCCTCGTCGTCCGGCTGCGGCCGCTGCCACTCGACCATATAGACCTGCATGCCCTCGGCGAGGCAGCGCCGCACGACGCTCACATCCGCGGCGAGATCCCAGATGTACGCGGCCTTGATCGGCGCGGGGAGCAACAGCACGACGGGCGCGTCGCGGCGCGCGGGTTGATAAGCGAGCAAACGCGCCGTGCGCCATGTCCCTACCACGCGCGACGGCGTTGTTTCGGGTCCGAAGCCGAGGCGGTCCATGAACGCTCCCTGGATGCGGCGCGCGTGATCGCGGTAGGTCCAGAACGAACGCAGCAAATCCTTGTTCATGTACTCCCGCGATGGCTCCATGGCTACCCGATGGCTCGTTCGTCACGCCGCATTCCGAACTTCACGCCAACGATGCGCGCGGTTCAATCCGCGCAATTCCTCTTTGTTGTTGCTGATTCGGAGCAACGACTACGGAGAAGAACCGATGCTTCGAGGCCGGGCGCGATCCGAACGCCGGCGCCACCGAACCCGCCGCACCGTTAGCGTGTCGAAACCGCGTCAGCGACACCAGCACGGGACACCGGCGCATGCTGAAAGCCATAGCGAAAGCGGATGCGGGGATAGTCGTATTCGGCTTCGGTATGGGCGGAATGTTCGATTTCACGTTTCTGCACTTCATTCTCCAGTGGCACCACATGCTCTCGAACCGCGTGCCCCCGGTTTCGCTCGCTACGCTCGCGCAAAACAATTTCTGGGACGGCATCGGGCTCGGCATCAGCTGGCTGATAACGCTGCTCGGAATGCTGTTATTAGCGCGTGCCGGCGCGCGCGTCCGGTTCCCGAACATGCTGCGATTCGTCGGGCTATTCATCCTCGGATGGGGCGTGTTCAATCTGGTCGACGGCATTTTTAACCACCACGTCTTCGCCCTGCACAACGTGCGCGACGACGTCACCGACAAGACGCCGTGGAATCTCGCGTTCTTGATCGTCGCCGGCATCCTTCAACCGCTGGCCGGCTATTGGATACTGAGCGCCAGTCGCCGCAGTGAGCTTCGCGTGCAGCGGCGGGTGCGCTGACGTTCCGCCGATTAACATCGCATCCGCGCGTTGACCTCGCCGGCACGCGTACAATCGGGCGGAGATGGAAGCCGTCATCTTTATCGGTATCCAGGGCGCCGGAAAAACTACGTTCTACCGCGAGCGCTTTTTCGAAACGCACGTTCGCATCAGTCTCGACATGCTGCGCACCCGACGGCGCGAAGAGATGCTGTTGCACACGTGCCTCGCGGCAAATCAGCGCTTCGTCGTCGACAACACCAACGTCCTTGCGAGCGACCGCGCCCGCTATATCGCTCCCGCACGCTCGGCGCGGTTCCGCGTCGTCGGATATTTTTTCGAACCGACGCCGGCCGCATCGCACGCGCGAAACGCGCTGCGCTCCGGCCGAGCCCGGGTTCCGCCGGCGGCGCTCTTCGGCACGCTCAAGCGCCTGCAACCGCCCCGTCGTGACGAGGGTTTCGACGCGCTGTACCGGGTCCGCCTACCGGCGCCGGGAGAGTTCCAGGTGGAAGAATTTTGAGCGCACTCCAAGGACCGGGCGCGACGCCGCGCCCGGTCGGCTTCATGCAATTATTTGAATATCGTTGATCACCTCGCGCACGCCAGGCAGCGCCTGGACCGCTTCCGTCGCCGCACGCTTCGCGCCGTCGCTGCGCACGCTCCCGGTCAGCGTGACCCGTCCGGCCTCGACAGCGACATGAATTCCCTCCTCGGGAATGCGCGGGTCGCGGTGGAGCGCGCGGTGAATGCGGCCGAGAAACTGCTCAACCTCCGACGTATCCACATTGCGTCCCAAACCACCATAACCGTGGCCGCCGTAAGCACCGGTGCCGCTGCGAAATTCACTCGGCGGACCCCGCGCGTCGGTACTCGCGTTTTCGCCGCGCTCCACGTGCCGGCGATCGCCAAAACCAAAACGCCTGCTGTCTTTGTCTCCCATGACCGTGCCACCTCCGGTCGTCGTGCTCATACGCTAATCCGACAACGGCCGCTCACGGAGATTCCGCCGTGGAGAACGAGTGAAAACACGACCGGGTGCGAAGGCACTCACGATCGGTGCCGCCGCCACAACCAACCGAAAAGAATCGCGGCGAGTAACGCCGCGCCGATAATCGCGCTCGCTCGGCCCATCCAGCGCTCCGCGATGTGCCAGCTTTCGCCGAGAAAATATCCGAGGAGTACGGTAATCGTGGACCAGATCGCCGCGCCGAGAGCGTTGTAGACGACGAAGCGACCGTACGGCAGGCGCGACGATCCGGCGACGAACGGAACCAACGCGCGGGCAAAACCGACCATACGACCGAACAACACGGCTTTGCCGCCATGCTGCTCGAAGAACGTGTCGACGCGCTCGAGTTGCGCCGGGCGCACGCCGAGCCGGTGACCGTGCTGGAGCAGCCACGGCCGGCCGAAATGATGACCGAGCGCGTAGCCGGTGTTGTCGCCGAGCACGGCGCCGGCGAACACCGCGACGATGAGCACATCGACCTCGAACCAGCGATGCGCCGCAAGAAAGCCGGCGGCGAGCACGATGCTCTCGCCGGGCACCAGCAAACCCAGGAGCGCCGCCGATTCGAGGGCGGCCGCGACGAAGACGAGGAAATACGCCCAGTTGCCGAGCCGCAACAGCAGATCGTAGAGATAGCCCAGCATCACCGCGGCGTCCGCACACTCACGACGCAACCTTATCGCGCGACGCGGCGCGCTTCAGCCCGTGCAGTCGCTGAGACCAGTGCGAAACACGCGAATGGTTGCCGGACCATTCTATCGGAAAGACCACGGGCAACGCGCCGCGACGCACAAGCCGCCTTGCTCAGAAAAAGGACTTGTCGTGGAAGCACGCGGGCCCAGTGCGTCAATGCAGTTGCGCCAATAAAGAATTTCCCTCATTGGCGCACTGCGGGGCGCGGCGAATACTGCGGCGCATGGCGAGTCTCTACCGCAGATCGCTGCTCGTCGCGGGATCGATCGGCATCGGCGCAGCCGTCGCCTGGCAGGTCGCCGCTGCACGCAGTCGGCGCCGGCAAATTGTCCAAGGAAAAATCCGGCCGACGCAGAGCGTCTGGAATCACGTCGGAAACTGGGTGATCCATGCGCGGGTCGCGCTGCCGCCGCAACCTTCGTACGCTCCGCCGGTCGTGCTCGTCCACGGCTTCGGCATGTCGAGCACGTACTTCATGCCGACCGCCGAGCGCCTCGCGCGCCGCTTCATCGTGTATGCTCCGGATCTTCCGGGGCATGGCAAGAGCCGCACTCCCCGCCGCGCGCTCGATATCCCACAACTCGCCGACGCGCTCATCGCCTGGATGGAAGCGAAGCGCATCGACCTTGCCAGCCTCGTCGGAAATTCGATGGGTTGCCAGATCGCCGTCGACGCCGCGATGCGTTATCCGCACCGCGTCGACCGATTGGTGCTGATCGGTCCGACGATGGATCCCCCTGCTCGGCGCGCGGCGGAGATGTTTTGGCGGTTTCTGCGCGGCGGCGCGCATGAGCGTATTTCGCTCAACCTCACACTCGCCCGGGACTACGCTCGGATGGGAAAGCGGTTGTTCACCGAATTCCGCTTCATGCGGCACGACTATATCGAGGACAAGCTACCCGATGTCCGCGCGCCGGTGATGCTCGTCCGAGGCGAGAAAGACACGATCGTGACACAGGATTGGCTGATGGAGCTGGCGCGGCTCGCACGGACCGATCGCATCGCGACCATTCCCCACTGGGGCCACGCGGTCAACTACAGCGCGCCGGAAGAGCTGGTCGCGACGATCACCCCGTTCCTACTTGAAAGCCGGCAACCGGAGAGCGCGGCCGCAACCTCGCGTCCTGCTGCGCAGCGCTCTCCGCGCTGAACCACGCGCGAGGATGTTACTCGTTTAGCGACAGCACCATGCACGTCGACGTCGCGTGCGCGTATAACTTCTGCTGCTCGTCCTGAATCTTCGCTTCGAGCGTCGCGACCCGTTTGCCGCGATGTACGATGCGGCCTTCGCACAACACGCGGCCGGTTTTGCCGGTCATCGCGCGGACGTAATTCACTTTCAGCTCGAGCGTGGTGTACGCATACCCGGCGTCCAGCGTGGTGTGCATTGCGCATCCCATTGCCGCATCGAGCAACGTCGCGGCGAAGCCGCCGTGCACCACACCCATCGGGTTGTAATGAAATTCCGCCGGCGTCCCTTCCAAAACGGCAAACCCGTAGTCGAAACGCACGCCGCGAAAATCCATCAGCGTACCGATCGGCGTGCGGTACCCGCGCTCCAGCTGACGGCGGAGCACCTCGAGACCGGTCAACGGACCGAACTCGCGCAAATCCGGCGGAGGGTCCCAGGTGATCGTTCGACTGCGAGTGGAAGCTGATGACGTCATGTGTCGAATCTCCAATTCACGAGCCCATGACGGCCCGCTTCGGTGGCGCCCTGCGCTGCAAGCCTTTATTCGCCCGGGTGTTTATCGCTTTCTGCGGTTCCCGCAACGCATTCCGGCTTTCGCCAGACCCCGCCGCGTGTCATGTTATGCGGGGTCAATATATGATCAAGGACATACTATTAAAGGGTGGACTGCCATGCGGTACTCGAAGGAACACAAGACCAACACGCGACACAGAATCATTGAAAGCGCTTACCGATTGTTCACTGCGAAAGGCTACGCCGCGACATCGATCGACGAGATCATGCACGAGTGCGGCCTGACGCGCGGCGGCTTCTACGCGCACTTCAGAAGCAAGAGCGAGTTGTACCACGAAGCGATCAGCTACGCGGCGTCGCGCGGCGAGCTGTCGGACCGCCTGGCGGCGACGGTGCACGACGACGACTGGATCGAATCGATCCTCGATCAGTTCCTCAACGGCCGTCCCGCGCCGGACGATGATCGCGCCTCGCGCCTCGCGTTCTTCGCCACCGACGCCGCCAGCCGCGAGTCGGAGGTGAGATCCGCGTACACGAAAGCGTTTAAATCGGTGAACGAGATAATTCTCCGACGCACCAACGCGCAGTCGTGCAGCGAGGAATCGATTCTATCGACGACCGCGATGATCATCGGCGCCCTCGTGATCGCACAGACCACCGACGACATGGCGCTGCGGGCGAAGCTCGTGGCCTCGTGCAAAGAAAAAGCGAAGGCGCTGTTAGGGGAAACCAATCCCTATCCGCGGCTCAACTTTTTCTGGGCCGCCATGCCGGGCGGCGAGAACCGCGTCGCCTACGACAACGACACGCCCAGCAACGCGCCGGTGTAATAAGTCACCACGGCGGCAACGCCGCCGATAATCACCTGGCGTGCCGCCGAGAACCACGGCCCGCGCCCGCTGAAGACCGAAGTGACGACGCCGATGGCGGCGAGCGCCAGCGCACTGACCGCAACGCTCGAGACGACGGCGCGCGTTCCGTTCGCGAACACGAACGGAAGCACGGGTACGATAGCGCCGACGGCGAACAGCGCGAACGAAAATCCGGCGGCGCTCCACGGGTTGCCGCCCGGGTCGCCCGGATCGATGCCCAGCTCCTCGCGCGCGAGCGTGTTGAGCGCCGCGTCTTTGTCGCGCATCAGATTCGCCGCCACGGTCTGGGCTTGCGCGCGATCGAGCCCCTTCGCCTGAAAAATCAGCGCCAGCTCTTTTTGCTCCGCCTCGGGTGTCTGTTCGAGCTCCTCGCGCTCGCGCGCGATTTGCGTACGCGCGAGCTCGCGCGCGTTCGTGACGGACAACCATTCGCCGAGCGCCATTGAAATTGAACCGGCGATAAGGCCGGCGCTGCCGGCGAGCAGAATCGTATCGGTCCCCACGCCCGCGCCGGCGACGCCCATGATGAGGCAAAAATTGGAGACGAGGCCGTCGTTTGCACCGAGCACGGCGGCGCGCAACTCGTTGCCGGACGCGCCACGATGCCAGCGCTCCGCTCGGGCGATGTCGGCGCCGATCGTCGCGCTCGGCCGGCCGCGCGCCGCCACCGCTTGCACCACGGCCGCGTGTCCTTGCTCCTCGGAGGAAAGCGACGCCGCATCGGATTGCGTCGTGTACTTGTCGCGATCGGCGAACTCGGCCGCCGCGACCGCGGGCAACACGAACCGCGGGCCGAACCAGCGTGCAAGCCGTCCGAGCATGCGGGTGCGGAAACTCGGCTTGTACACGGTGTCGGCAACACCGGCGGCGGCGAGTTTCTCTCTCCAGTGGCCCGCATGCTCCGCTTCCGATTCGGATAGCTGCTGGAACAGATCCTTGCGGACCCGGTCCTGCTCGGCGCGAGCGAGCGCGGCGTAGAGCGCCGCCCCGTCCAGCTCATCTTGAAGATTGCGCCGGAAACGCGCGATGTCGTCGGCAGAAGGCATGGCGTTACTTTCCATCAGCGTCACGTCGGGTCCGCCATGGTAATCCATTGCGCTCGAACCCTGCCAAGCGCGCGGAATCTCCTACGGATTTCCCCTCATCCGCCGGCGCCGCGCGTTGCGTGACGCTGCCCGTGACGCGACGTCGCAGGGCGGTTAGACCAACGAGCGTACTCGCCGGAACGAATGAAGAGCGTCGTCTCTCATCGAACACAGACACCGAGTGACCCGCCATTCTGTCTCTGTCTCGCTGCTCGGCGCGCTAACCGCGCTCACGTTGTATCGCGGCCTGACGCTGTATTACGCCGGTCCGCCGCTCGATGTCGAAGAGGCGTACTACTTCGCCTGGTCACGGCATCTCGACGTCGGCTACTACTCCAAACCGCCGATGATCGCGTGGTTGATTCGCTTCGCGACGGCGCTTTGCGGCGACAGCGAATTTTGCCTGCGGCTGCCGGCGTTGCTGCTCTATCCCGCGGCGGTGTGGTTCGTGTTCCTCACCGCGCGGCGTTTGTTCGACAAACGCATCGGCGTCATCGCTGCCATCTCGTTCGCGACGCTTCCGATGGTCACCGCGTCGTCGTGGCTCATCACGACGGACGTACCGCTTATTTTTTTCTGGAGCGCTGGGTTGTACTTCTTCGTCCGCGCGCTCGCAGAAAACCGTTGGAGCGACTGGCTTGCGATGGGAGCGGCGACCGGCCTCGGCCTCATGAGCAAATTTACCATGGCGTTGTTCGGCGTCGGCGTGCTCGCCTGCCTGGTAGTTGACGGCTCCGCACGCGCGCATCTCGGAAATCCGCGTTCCTACGCGGCACTGTTCATCGCCGTCCTGATACTTCTGCCGAATATTGTTTGGAACGCTGCGCACGACTTTCCAACCGTGCGGCACACGGCGGAGCTGGCACAGCTCAATCGCGATCTAGTGCATCCGCTGCACCTGCTCGGCTTCATCGCCGGGCAGTTCGCGGTCTTCGGGCCGGTGCTGCTCGCACTTTGGGCTGTACTGTCGGCGGGCGTCCGGGAAGGGTTCACGGACGCGCGCCAGCGCGTGCTCGTATTTTTCGCTGCGCCGCTACTGCTGCTGATGACGGTTCTCAGCCTGCTCAGCCGCGCGCATCTCAACTGGGCCGCGCCCGCCTACGTCGCCGCCGCCATTTCCGTCGCCGCGCTCGCGCTCCCGCGGCGTCCGCGCTGGCTCGCCGCCGCAGTTGCCGTGAACCTCATCGCAGCGCCGCTGATCTATCACCATCGCGAGCTGCTCATCGCTGCCGGGGCCGACGACAGCGCGCGGACGGATGCCTTTTATCGCTCGCGCGGGTGGCAGGAGCTTGCCCTGGCCGTCGGCACGTACATACAGGCGTGGCCGAGCGCCCGACTACTGGCCGACGATCGCTACACGCTCGCCGAGCTCGTTTACTACCTGAAACCGCGTCGCGATGATGCGATTTGGAATCCAAGCGGCGCGATAACGGATCAGTTCCGCATGAGCGCGGATATCGCCGCGCGACCCCACGGCGAATTCGTGTTCGTGGCGCGCGATGCCAAGCTCGAGGATATCGCCCCGTGCTTCGCCCACGCCCGCGCGCTCGGCGAGATCCGCATCGTCGTTTACCCCGACCTGGTGCGCCGCTACCGGCTGTATTACGTCGCCGATTTTCGAGGCTACCGCCGGTAAAATTTCCGTCTGTCATCCGTCGCATTGCGGCGACGGCTCACTTCAGCCGCGTCTATCGCATCGCCGGCATCGACACGGCCGGATGGCGCTTCTCCGTCGAGGGAAAACGAAAGCACGCGCGACACGGGAGTCTTGCTATCGCGCCAGGCGAAACCGCGGCCGATGCTCATACCGCACAAACGCAAAGCCATTGGCATCGGGCTTCAGACGACTGCGGTTCCCGTGTTTGACTCGTCTCTAATATTGCGCCGCGCGCTGCTACTATCCGGATCAACTCTGAAACGGTGCGCGATCACAAGGACGTGTCGGACACGGCTGTCCATGTGCAGGCGGAGAGCCGCGCAAGCGCGTTGCGCTGCTTGCGCCGCGGTCAGTTCGTGCTTGGACCGGCGCGCACGAACCGACCGCACGGCTGGCGCGCGCACGAGGCCGCCGGCGCGCTTTGGGTCACGGCACATCCGGAGTTGCCGGTCATAACGGTTTGGCGCGAAGCGCGCGCCCTTACGCTGATCGGCTTCATTCTCGATCCCACCGATCCGACCGCCGACGACGCCGCGATCCTCTCGAAGCTCCTCGCCTGCTGCACATCGGTTCGCAAGCTGATCGCCGCGACCGCGGTTTTAGGGGGCCGCTGGGCGATGGTCGCCGCGTGCGATGACGGTCTTTATCTCTTGACCGATGCGCTCGGGTTGCGCCAGGCGATGCACACATCGCCGGCGGCGGCCGGCGATGTGTGGGTCGTATCGCAGGCCGATCTCGCGGCCGATGTGCTCGGACTTTTGTTCGATCCTGACGCGATGCGATTCATCGATTCCGATGTTTTTCGCAGGCACCGCGAGTATCGCTGGCCGGGAACGAGCACGGCGTTGCGCGGCTTGCGGCATTTGTTGCCGAACCACCTGCTCGACCTGCATACCGGCCGAGCCGCCCGCTACTGGCCCGACGGCCCGCTACCCCCGCTTACGCTGCGCGAAGGGGTGGAGCGCACGACGAGTCTCATCACCGGCCTGATGCTCGCGGCCGCGCAGCGTTTCGAGCTTGCGCTTTCGCTGACCGCGGGCATCGACAGTCGCTTGGTATTGGCGGCGGCGCGGCTGATCAAGGACCGCATTGCGTACGTGAGTGTGCGCCAAGCGAAAATGCCGGAGGGCGCCGCAGACGTGGCGGTTCCGGCGCGACTCCTCGCCCGACTCGGCTTGCGGCACGAGATCGTGCGCGCCGCTGCGAGCACCTCGGCCGATTTCAGCTGGTTCTTCAAGCGCAGCGTTTTTCTCGCGCACGATGGCTATGGCCCGGATGCCGAAGCGATCTGGCAGTGGTCCAGCGGACACAAGGTGGCGGTGACGGGCAGCGGCGCCGAAGTCGGCCGCTGCCCTCTCCGCGACGCGCTGGCATTTTCGAATCGCCGGCGCATCACCGCCGCCGACCTCGCCCGGCTGCAACATCTGGAACATCCTTACGCGATCCGGTTTTTCTCGGAATGGATCGAGGATGTCGGCGAGCGCGCCGCGTACGTAAAGCTGCTCGACTTGTTCGAGTGGGAACAGGGCCATGGGAACGGGCTCGCCATGGCCCAGCTCGAGTTCGACATCGCGTGGCGCGACATCTTCACGCCGTACAACTGCCGCGCGCTGCTCGCGACCTTTCTGTCGGTGGACGAACGATTTCGAAAGACTCGCTATCCCACGTTGTTCCGGTCGGCCATCGAAGAGCTTTGGCCTGAAGTGTTGTGCGAGCCGATCAATCCGGGCACCGGCGCTGATGGGTTGCGCCGGCCGCTCGCTTGGTTGCGACACCTCCGCCGCTTGCCGGCGCGTATGCCGTGATCGGCGACTTCGCGCCGCACGTTCGCGGCTGGCGCCGCTCAGCGATATTCGGCGGTGAGGTATTCCTCGCGGCGGCGCCGAAACAGCGGCAGCAGCACGACGCCCGCGACAAATCCCCCGACGTGCGCCCACCATGCGACCCCGCCGCCCTCGTTCGTCGCCGCGAGCGACGCGACGCCGTAGATGAATTGCGTCAAGATCCAAAGCCCGAGCATGAGGAACGCGGGTACCTGCACGACCGGAAACAGCAGGAACAGCGGGATCACCACGAGCACCATCGCGCGCGGATGCATGATCAGATACGCAGCGAGCACGCCCGAGATCGCGCCGCTCGCACCAAGGCTCGGCGCTGTCGTGCCGGGCGCGAGCGCCACGAACGCGAACGTCGCGACGACGCCGCACAAGAGATAGAACACGAGATATCGGACCTGCCCCATCGCGTCTTCGACGTTGTCGCCGAAGATCCACAGGAACAGCATATTGCCGAGGAGATGCCCCCATCCGGCGTGCAGAAACATGGCGCTGAAGACGGTGACAACCGGCGGCGGCGCGTCGGCGGCCGCTCCGACCTGACCGGTGAGCACCGCCGGTACCACCGCCCAACGGTAGACGAACGCTTCGACGTCCGGCCCCTGAGCAAGCTCGATGAAGAAAACAACGACGTTCGCGATGATCAGGCACCAGTTGACGATGGGGTCGCAGCGACGGGGCACGTTGTCCCCGACCGGTATCATCGGCCGGCCTCGGGCCGCGTGCGTTCAGGAGCCGGCGCGGGCTCGCGCCGATACGGTTGCGGTATGTATTGCACCGACGTCGCGCGCGCCGGCTGCGGATAGAGATCCATTAATAGATAAATTTCCTTCGGCAGCTCGTCCTTGATCGGAAGACCCATCGCGCGCGCTTCTTCGAAATCGATCGCATAGTCGTGGGTGAACTGGCCGGTCGCGAGGAGATCGGCGATGCGCTCAGCCTGCTCGCGAGTCTGTCCGCCGTCGGTGACGATCTTGATGACGCTGCTGCGTATTTGCGTCATGGCGCGGCGCGCGATGCTCGCGAGGATCAGCGTACTGTCGTCGACCTTGTCGATCGGCTTCGCCTTCACCGCTTCGAGGATCGCCGCCGCCGGCTGGCCGCTCACCTGCGGATCGAGTGGACCGAGCACGGCGTTGCGATCGACGAGAATTTGGTCGGCGGCGAGCGCGATCATCGTGCCCCCCGACATCGCGTAGTGCGGCACGATCACCGTCACCGGCGCCTTGTGCCGCAGCAGCGCTTCGGCGATCTGCTCAGCGGCGAGCGCGAGACCGCCCGGTGTGTGCAACACGATGTCGATCGGCATGTCGGGCGGCGTGAGCCGCACCGCACGCAGCACCGCCTCGGAATCTTCGATGTTGATGTAGCGCGCGAACGGTACGCCGAGAAACGCGAAGCTCTCCTGCCGATGAATCATGGTGATCACCCGGCTGCCGCGCATCAGCTCGATGCGCCGGAGCAGGCGCACGCGCTGCACCTCGATCCAGCGTCGCTGCAACATCGGCGTCAGAATGGAGATCAGGAGATAAAGCCAGATAAAGTCGGTCAATCCCATGGCCGCTCCAGGAGTTCGCTGAACGCATGGCCGGTTGCCATTCGAACGTGCCACACGGCCATCGCAGCGCACTGTATTGCGAGAACGCCGAAGCTCGCCAGTATAGTTGCGATGCCACGACCACCTACTCAGGGGAAGTTCTGACGCTCGAACGACGCGAGTATTGCGTGTCGCGCGCGACGTAACGGCAATCCATACGATGGATGGCGCTCCGGCGGTTCCTCGGAGAGAAACGGCGCACCGGGGCTTGGGTATGCGGCGGTGCGCTCGCCGCCGCGACGCGTCGGGTTCGACGATGTTCCATTTAGCGATGGCGCTTGGATACGCGCGTCGAACGCAGGCTCTTTTATAATTGATCGCACCTTGTCGGTTGTTACATCGACTACTGCGGGAATCGAATCATGTGCGGACGCGCTTCCACCACGACACCGCCCGAGCAGATCGCGGCGCTCGTCGGCGCGCGCGGCCCGTTTCCGCCTTGGCGAGCGCGCTACAACCAGCCGCCCGGGGAACCGGTCGCGAACGTCGTCGAGTCGAACGGCGTGCGCAGCATCGAAGCGTTCGTGTGGGGAATTCCCGGAAAAGACCCGAAGCGCCCCTACGTCAACATTCGCGGCGAAGGCGTTGCGAAGTCGCGCTCGTTCCGGCATCGCCGCAGTCTGGTTTTCGTCGACGGATTCTACGAGTGGGACCGACACAAGCAGCCGTACTACGTGCGCCGGCACGACCGCCGGCCGTTCGCGCTCGGCGCGGTGTACGACGAGTCGATGAAGCGCCGGCGCTTCGCGATCATTACGACGGCGCCGAATCGCACGATCGGGCAGGTGCATAACCGCATGCCCGCGATACTACCCGAAACGGCGTGGAAGGCCTGGCTCGATCCGCTCTACCCGGATTACGACGAGCTGACCGCGCTGCTGCAGCCCTATCCCGATTCGCCGCTCGAAATTTATCCGGTCAGCCGCGCCGTCAACAGTCCAAAGAACGATCGTCCCGAGCTGCTCGATCCGGTCGGCGAGATGCCGCGCGTTGCGCAGCTCACCGCCAGGATCCGCACCCTGCTGGACGGCCAACGAGAGATGACGGCGATGGATATCGCGCGCGAGCTCCGCGTCGGCGAAGCCGACGTGCTCGAAGCGCTGAACGCCATGGAATCGGAGATCGATCGCCGAGGCGCGATGTTCTATCTTACGAAATGGAAGCGGTGAACGAGTGCGAGTACTGAACGGACCCGCTCTCATCTGGCCGTATGACGGGGCGCGCGCGGGAATACGCGCACCCTCGCAGTTCCGGATTCGGCTCGCTCCACTACGCTAGGAACCGATGAAATGGTAGCGACGAGTTGCCGCGGCGTTGCGTTCGCAAACGATTAGCGCCTCGCCTTCGGGTCTACAGCTCGATCGTCCGATCGCGGCGGCGTTCCGCGGCTTTGGCAAGAGCTTCCGTTCGCGTGCGCACACGCAGCTTTCGAAAAAGCGACTCGACGTGAAACTTTACAGTGTGCAGCGAGATGTTCAGCCGGCGAGCAATCAGCTTGTTGGTTAGCCCTTCGCCGATGGCGCTCAGCACGTCGAGCTCGCGCGGCGTCAACAGTGTTTCAAGTCCGGTTTCCGCCATCGCGGCAAACCCCGGTTCGGCGGTCCCCGGCGCGCGGACGATCAGACCGGCCGCGGCCGCGCGCAGCGCCGCATCAATCTGGCTCGCATCGGCGTCGGCCGACAACACACCGGCCTGATCGGCGTCGACGCCGCCCAGGGTCACGGTCGGTACATCGTCGATCGCGGGACACGCACCGTCCGCCAATACAGCGTCGGCGTCGTGCGGCGAATCGACGACGTCGTGACCCGCATCGGCAACGATTCGGCGCAGCGTCGCGCGCCGCGCGGAGTCGGCGGCGAAAACCAGCACGCGCAGGGGTCGTCCGAGCCGCACCGCCGTCGCCGCGTCGCTCATGCGGCCGGCCGTGCTTCGATAACCGCCTGGAGCGAAAGCACGGCTCCGCCCCGGATGATGCGCACGTCGGCTGCACGCCCGATACTCTCCGGCCCGAGATGCATGGCTAGCTTGCGAAACCGCCGTGTGGGCGTGCCGTTGACGGTCAGCACGATATCGCCCGCGACGATACCCGCTTTCGCGGCCGGACCCTGGTCGACGATCGACATCACCATCAGCCCGCTCGACTGGCCCGCCTGCGTTTGCAGCGCGTCCGGTACCGCGACCGGTTGCAGCGCGACGCCGAGCCAGCCGCGCGCGACGCGACCTTCCTTGAGCAGTGTGGGCGCGATGCGTTCGATGGTCATCGCGGGGATGACCAACACCTGTGCCCTCGGACCGAACGTGGTCATGCCGATAAACGCACCGGCAGAATCGAACACCGGCCCGCCTTCTTCGGCGGCCGCGAGGCGCATGTCGAGCAGAATGCGCTTGTCGATGCGTCCGCCTACGCTGCTGTGCCACTCCGGCCCCGCCAGATTCACGATGCCGATGCGCGCGGTGACGCCTCCCGTTCCATCGGCGCCAAAGGCGAGCACCAATGCACCCGCCGCGGCGTCGCCCGCAAACCTCGTCGCGAGCGACAGCGGCTGAGCAAGACGAAGCAGTGCGATATTGGTGCCCGGATCGCGGCCCGCGATCGTTCCTTTCGCGGAGCTGCCGTCCGGAAGAATCAATTCAAATTCGTCGCGCCTCGGGAGCGATTGCTCCGAAGCGACGACGACATCCGACCGCCAGAGCGTGCCCGTCAGGTGCCGCTCGTCGGACACGCGGATCGCGACGACCGCGCCCCGCGAGGCGGCGGCGCGCGCCGTCAAAACGCCCGACAGTTGAACCAGAATGTCCGCAGGTTCGGCCATGAAGAAATTTCCTCGCATTAGGTCGTGGCGGGACTATAGAAATTTCGCGCTCGGCGGCCTACCGGTCAAACGGCCGGGGTCTTGCGCGCGTGAGCGGCACGGAAAACGGAACACGTTGCAGGGCCAGTCGGCGCAGTTTTTTCGACCAACCACTGGAGCAATGGGGGTTTCACCTTGTTTCGTCGCAACTCACGGATGAGGTAAGGTTACGCGCTTTGCGGGAGCTCGAATACAAAATTGGGGGAGTTAATGCGCACGCAACCCGAGCTTAAGCTCGTTCGGTCGCATGCCGGTGAAGCGGCGCCGGAAGGACTCGCGGCGGCGATCATCGATTCCGCTGACGACGCGATCATCAGCAGGAATCTTCAGGGCGTGATTCAAACTTGGAACCACGGCGCGGAGCGTCTCTTTGGTTATCGCGCCGAAGAGGCGATCGGAAAACCGATCACGCTATTGATCCCGCCCGAGCGCCGGAACGAAGAACCGGAAATCCTGGCGCGTATCACGCGCGGCGAGCGCATCGAGCACTACGAAACCGTGCGCGTGGCCAAGGACGGGCGTCCGATTCCGATTTCCCTCAGCGTGTCTCCCATCCGCGACGCGCGCGGCGAAATCGTCGGCGCATCGAAGATCGCGCGCGATCTCACCCCTCAAAAAGAGGCGGAGCGCGTGCAAGCGCACTTCGCGGCGATCGTCGAGTCCGCCAACGACGCAATCATCAGCAAGAATCTGCAGGGCGTCATTCAAACGTGGAACCCCGGCGCCGAACGCGTGTTCGGCTATCGCGCCGAGGAGGTGATCGGAAAATCGATCACGCTATTGATCCCGCCCGAGCGCCAGAACGAAGAACCCGAGATTCTCGCGCGCATCGCAAACGGCGAGCGCATCGAGCACTACGAAACGGTGCGCGTACGCAAAGACGGCCGTCGCATTCCGATTTCCCTCACCATCTCTCCGATCCGGAACGCGCGCGGCGAAATCATCGGCGCCTCGAAAATCGCGCGCGACATGACCGAACGCATCGGCGCGGAGAACGCGCTGCGCGAAGCGGAACGACGCAAAGACGAATTCCTCGCGATGCTCGCCCACGAACTGCGCAATCCGCTGACGCCGATCCGCACCGGTCTCGACATCATTCAGAAGAATCTGGGCGACCAGAAGCGCCGCCAATGGGCACTCGAGGTGATCGATCGGCAGTTGGTGCAGCTCGGGCGCGTTATCGACGATCTGCTCGAGCTGGCGCGAATCGTGAACGGCAATATCTCGCTAAAAAGAGATATCGCGAGCGTACGCGCGCTCGTCTCGAACGCGGTCGAAAGCAGCCGTCCGTTCATCCACAGTCGGCGCCATCACCTGCGCGTCGATCTGCCCGAGCGAGATCTCAGCGTCTATGTCGATCCGGTGCGAATGGGGCAGGCGCTGACAAACTTGTTGATCAACGCCGCGAAGTACACGCCGCCGGGTGGGACCATCACGATTCAGGCACTGAAGGAAGATGAAGCGCTGATCATCCGCGTAACGGATACCGGGCGCGGCATCGAGGAGGAGCTTCTGCCGAAGGTCTTCGATCCGTTCGTCCAAGGTAAGCCCGATTATGCACGGACCGAAGGCGGCCTTGGCGTAGGCTTGTCGATCGTGCGCCGCATCGTCGAGCTACACGACGGAACGGTGAGCGCGCACAGCAACGGACGCGACGCCGGCAGCGAGTTTTCGATCAAGCTGCCGCTGTGCGACGACATCGCGGCCGAGGCCGCGCGCGCGGGGGAAGAGGTGCACAGCCTGACGTCGCGTCGGGTGTTGATCGTCGACGACAATCACGACGTCGCCGATGTCATCGCCGCGTACTTCAATCTGAACGGGCACGAAGTCGCGCAGCATTACACCGGCGACGGCGTGATCGAGAAGGCGCTCGCCTTCCGCCCGGACGCCATCGTGCTCGATCTCGGCCTTCCCGGCCGCGACGGTTTCGAAGTGGCGGAAGAGCTGCGCGCGCACCCGGATTTCCATCGCATACCGATTATCGCCATCAGCGGTTACGATCAGTCGAACGACATCGAACGCTCGCGCGCCGCCGGCATCAACTTCCACATGGTGAAGCCGGTCGACTCGCAGCTGTTGGTGAAGCTTATCGAAGCGAACGTCGCCCCCGGCGCGGCGCGCTAAACGAGGCGAGCGCGGCGGCGTCGTTCGCGGCGCCGCGACCCGTCGTCCCGCGCGGTTGGCGGTCTTCATCGCGCGTCAGCGGATTTTGGCAACGCGACGGGAATCTACGACCGCCAGCCTGATAGCGTCGCGACGCGGATTTGCGGCCAGTGGAACCGCATCGACCAACAACAAGAGAGGAAACCGATCATGCTTTCGATGGCGAGATCGATGCTGTTGTGCGTTGGCCTGGTCTGCACGGTCTGCTCGCCCGCCGTTCGCGGCGACTCGTACCCCGACAAGCCACTTCACTTCATTGTGCCGTTCGCCGCCGGCAGCGCGACGGATCAGCTCGCGCGCGCGCTCGGGCAGGAAATCAGCAAAGAGACGCAGCAGCCGGTCATCGTCGAGAACAAACCCGGTGCAAGCGGTTTCCTTGCGGCGCAGGCGGCCGCGCACGCGGCGGCCGACGGCTATACGGTTTTGATCTCGACGAACACCACGCAGGCGGCCAACCCGCACCTGTTCAAGAAGCTCCCTTACGATCCGGTCAAGGATTTCGCGCCGGTCACGGCTCTCGGCAAAGGCGGCCAGATCCTGATCGTGCATCCGAACGTGCCGGCCAACTCGCTCGCGGAACTCATCGCGCTCGCGAAGAAACAACCGGGCAAACTGACCTTCGGCAGCGGCAGCTCGTCGAGCCGAGTCGCGGCGGAGCTGTTTCAGCAGATGGCCGACGTCAAGCTGGTCCACGTTCCGTACAAGAGCAATCCGCTTGCGATCAACGATCTGCTCGGCGGACAGATCGACATGATGATCACCGACACTGCCACCGGGCTGCCGCAGGTGAAGGCCGGCAAGGTGAAAGCGCTGGGTGTGACCGCGAAGACGCGCACGGCGCTGGCCCCCGGCGTGCCCACGATCGATGAAGCCGGTGTGAAGGGATACGAAATGGGTTATTGGTTCGCCGCCTACCTGCCCGCACACACGCCGGCGCCGATCGTTAAGCGCTTGAACGAAATCGTCGCGAAAGCGGCGAACGGCGAGGCGATGCGGAATTTCTACAAAAGCTCGGGAACCGAGCGCTTCGTCACCTCGCCGGAGGAGCTGGCAAAATTCCAAGCGGCCGAAACCGAAAAGTGGGGACGCATCATTCGCGCGGCCGGCATCGAGCCCGAGTGACCGACAATGCGCCGCGAGGTGTCTGTAAGGCCATAACCCTGGCTGGGCAACGCGACCGCGGACCCTCAGATTCTCCTCGATGAGGACGCGGAAGCAGTTGCGGGCGATGCACTCCTGCAATAAGTCCCGCGATAGCTGGCGACCGTTTTCCCTCTGGTTCGTACCCCGTTACCGTTATGTGCAGATAGATCGGCTGTCGCTTGCGGCGCGACTTGCGCCGACGTCAGGTCGTCACCGGCTGGGTCCACGCACGTTCCGTGCTCGGCCGTAAGCAATAGAAGGCCGAGTCGCGACAACAGCACTCGAACGATGTAGCCGCGCGCGGATTGGGAAGCCCTAGCCTTGCCGTCGCTTTTGCGTAGCTCCGTTATCGCGTCTGCATTCGTGAATTCCTCTCGTGACCTCCGCGGATTCTCCTACTTAATTACGTGTCGTCGCACTTGCTACCTTGCCGGCAGTCACAAGAGAGACCGCGCGTCATCGAACGGGGAACTTCGGAAATGGAGATCAAACACAGCGGCTCACAGCCCTCAGGCGAAGGACCGGCCGAGTATTTCACCGGCAACGTACGCATCGACCCACTTTTCCAGCCGCCGGCTCCGTCGCGCGTGCGCGGCGCGAGCGTCACATTCGAGCCCCACGCGCGGAGTAATTGGCACACGCATCCCTTGGGTCAAACCCTGATCGTGACGTCCGGCTGCGGGCTGATACAGAGCTGGGGCGGTCCGATCAAAGTAATTCGACCGGGTGATGTGATTTCATGCCCGCCGGGCGAGAAGCACTGGCATGGCGCTTCGCCCACTACCGCGATGGCGCACCTTGCTATTCAAGAGGAACTCAACGGCAAGATTGTGGATTGGATGGAGAAGGTCACCGACGAACAATACAACGGACCGCGTGAGGAATGAGATACAGGCGTCGTCGATTCGGCGGCGACAGCTGAGTCGCAGACGGTTCAAACACGCCATTGTTTGAACCGCCGGAGCGCGGCGTGAACATGCGGCGTGCGAGTTGAAAGGTGCAGGAAGGACGAACTTTTCGACATCCCGCTGGCGAAGGAGATCATCATGCGAGGAACTGTGCTTTACGGGCCGCGCGACGTGCGCTTCGAAGAACGCGGCGACGCGACGATCGTTGCGCCGACGGATGCAATCATCCGCATGTCGGCCAGCTGCATATGCGGCTCCGACCTCTGGCCCTACCGCGGCGCGAACCCCATCGCCGGGCCGACGCCGATGGGCCACGAGTACTGCGGTATCGTGGAGGAAGTCGGCCGCGAGGTCACTTCGATCAAGCACGGTCAGTTCGTGATCGGCTCGTTTTTCGCTTCCGACAACACGTGCCCTATTTGCCGGGACGGATATCAGTCGTCGTGCGTGCACAGAGAGTTTGTCGGAGGTGCGCAGGCGCCGTGGCTTCGCGTCCCGCTCGCGGACGGCACGCTCGTCGGCACGCGGGACGTTCCCGCGGACGACATGATCCCGGATCTGTTGGCGCTGTCCGACGTCATGGGCACCGGTTGGTTCGCGGCGGTCGCCGCGAACGTGAAGCCGGGTTCGACCGTCGTGGTCGTCGGTGACGGCGCGGTCGGATTGCTCGCGGTGCTTTCCGCAAAACAGATGGGCGCCGAGCGCATTATCGCGATGAGCCGCCATCCGTCGCGCCAGAAGCTCGCGCGCGAGTTCGGCGCGACTGACATCGTGACCGAGCGCGGCGAGGAGGGCGTCGCGTGCATCAAGGAGATGACCGGCGGCATGGGGGCGGATTCAGTGCTCGAATGCGTCGGCACTCCCGATTCGATGACGCAGGCGATCGGTTCCACGCGCCCCGGCGGATATGTGAGCTATGTCGGCGTCCCACATGGCGTCGAACTGCAGGGGGCGGATCTGTTTTACCGTCATGTCCACCTGCACGGCGGCCCGGCTCCGGTGCGCCGCTTCCTGCCGGAGCTGATCGATCTCGTATACCGCGGGAAGATCAACCCCGGAAAGGTTTTCGACCTGACGCTGCCGCTCGATCAGGTGGCCGAAGGCTATCGCGCCATGGACGAGCGCCGCGCAATCAAGACGCTGCTGCGCACGCATTGAGGTGAACGCCATACCGCACGTCGTCGTGAAGCTGCGGCCCGGAAAATCCGGAATACCAGACGAAGGAACTCGCCGAGGAAATCGTCAGGGACGTGATGACGGTTCTGAACGACGGAGAGGAGCCGGTTTCGCTCACCATCCAAGAAGTGAAGCCGGAAGAGTGGACGAAGCCATGGATCGTTCCGATCCCGGGCACCACGAAACTTTCGCGGCTTGGAGGAGAACATCGCAGCCGTTGTCGTCAAACTTTACCGTCGCGGATCTCCATGACATCGAGAGCGCTGCGTCGAAGATAACGACCCAAGGCGCGCGGTATCCCGAACAGTTGGAGAAAAGGACCGGACTCTGAAGGCAACACACGCAATGCGAGGAGGGCAATTGCGAATTGCCATTAGCGATTCGGGGTTGATAGGCGGCGTACGTTAGAAGTATCCCCAGCGCACCCGCTTGCCCGTCGCGATTAATCTAGTCCTGGTTTTGATGATCGCACCCACCGGCGTTTTTGAGGAGATCCAGCCATGACGGCAACACGCTTCGTACGTTTTCTGGCATTGGCGCTCACCTTGTGTGCCGCGAGCGCAGGCACACAGGCAGAGCAGACGCAGACGCAGTCATCAGGTTCGACCTACGAGCCATCCGTAGGACAGAAAGGCAAAGATGTGGTGTGGGTCCCTACGCCGCAGGCGCTCGTCGACAAAATGCTCGACATGGCGAAAGTGACGCCGAATGACTACGTGATCGATCTCGGCTCCGGCGACGGGCGCACGGTGATCACCGCGGCAAAGCGCGGCACACCGGCGCTCGGCATCGAGTACAACCCGGACATGGTGGAGCTGTCCCGGCGAAATGCCGAAAAGGAGGGCGTCGCCGGCAAGGCCAAGTTCGTCCAGGCGGATCTCTTCAAAACGGACTTTTCGAAGGCGACCGTCATCACGATGTTCCTCCTGCCGGACATCAACGTGAAGCTGAGACCGAAGATACTGGGCCTGAAGCCCGGCACTCGCATCGTGTCCAACAGCTTCGACATGGGCGATTGGAAACCTGACGAGACCGCGACGCTCGACAGCAGTTCCGGTTGCGACGGCTCGTGGTGCACGGCGCTTCTCTGGATCGTGCCCGCGCACGTCGGCGGTACCCATAAGGTCCGGCAAGGCGAGCTTGCGCTCAAGCAGACCTACCAGATGCTGTCGGGAACGCTGCGGTCCGAAGGCGAAACGGTCCCGGTGGAAGGCAAGGTCATCGGCGATGAAGTTGTCCTCACGGCCAGCGGCCGCGAACTGCACGGCAAGGTGAACGGCAAGCGCCTCGAGTTGGATTAGCTCTGCGACATTGCTTCGTTTTAGCAAAGGAGAAGGAGCACCATGCGAATCGGCATTCTCGGTTCCGGGTTGATGGGCGGCAAGCTCGGCACGATCTTTGCGCGCGCCGGACACGAAGTCGTATTCAGCTACGCTCGCAGCGAGGAAAAACTCAAGAAGCTCGCGCGAGAAGCGAAGGGCAGCGCACGGTCCGGTACACCGCGCGACGCCGCGCAGGAAGCCGACGCGGTATTGCTCGCCGTGCACTGGTCTCGAATAGACGATGTGCTGAATCAGGCAGGCGATCTGTCGGGCAAAGTCGTCGTCACCTGCTCGCTGCCGATGAACGATGACGACACGGCGCTCGCCGTGGCCCACACGTCGTCGGGCGCGGAGGAACTTGCGAAGAAAATTCCGAAAGCGCGGGTCGTGGCCGCATTCAATACCGTGCCGAGCGAGGTGCTTTTCGGCGTGTACGAAGCGAGGCGCGGAACCAGTCGGCCGAATCTCGTGTATTACGGCGACGACCAGCGCGGTAAAGAATTCGCCGCTGTGCTGATCCGCGACGCCGGTTTCGATCCGATAGACGCTGGCCCGCTACGGATGGCGCGATATGCCGAGCCGTTCGCGCTGCTCGTCGCGCAGCTCGCGTACGAAGGAGAAGGGGGTCCAGAGCTGGCGTATCAGTTCGAGCGGTTCCAGACGTAACAGACTGCGCTGTACTTCTGCGCACAATGCACTGCCTCAGGAGTTCTAGTTCCACTAGCTCAAATCGACACGGCAACCCGCAACAACTGATTCCGCTGGTTTTGACGTAACCGAACGCGAATGCTCCTGGAAAATCGCGAGCATCGGGCCGTATGAGGGAGCTCGAACAACTTCTTGGTCTGTTCGTCGCGGCCGTGATCCTGGCGGCGGTGGCGCGCCGCGTCGGCGCACCTTATCCGGTGTTTCTGGCGCTCGGCGGCGCGCTGCTGGCGTTTCTTCCAGGCGCGCCCTCGTTCACGGTCCCTCCCGAGCTTGTGCTGGCGCTCTTCGTCGCACCCGTATTACTTGATGCGGCTTACGACGCGTCGCTCAGAGACCTCCGCGACAACTGGGCGCCGGTGACGAGCTTGGTCGTATTCGCGGTCGTATTCACCACCGCCGCCGTCGCCGTCGTCGCGCGCGCACTCGTGCCGACGATGCCATGGGCGGCGGCGATTGCGCTCGGCGCGGTTGTCGCTCCGCCCGACGCCGTCGCCGCGACTGCCGTGCTGCGCCCGTTGCGACCGCCGCATCGCCTCCTGACCATTCTCGAAGGCGAAAGCCTGCTGAATGACGCCAGTGCGCTCCTGATCTATCGCCTCGCCGTTGTAGCCGTGGCGGCCGGTGGCTTCTCCGTCGCGGAAGTTGCGCCAACGTTCTTGCTCGCCGTGGCCGGCAGCGTGGTAGTGGGCCCGGCACTGGGATGGCTCGTCCTTCGATTGACGGAACGTGTGCAGCACGTGCCGACCTCGGTCATTCTTCAGTTCGTCAGCACGTTAGGCGTGTGGGTGCTCGCCGATCGCGTCGGGCTATCAGGTGTGTTGACAACGGTGTGCTACGCCATTGCGCTCGCACGCACCGCACCGCAGCGAATGCCCGCGCGAATGCGCATACCGTCCTATGCCGTGTGGGACACAGTCGTATTCGCGCTGAACATCCTGGCGTTCATCTTCATCGGCCTGCAGATTCGGCCGATTCTCGAGAGCCTGGAAGCGGCGGACCAGACACGTTACTTCGCCGTCGCCGGCGCGGTCCTGCTGACCGTGATCGTCGTGCGCTTCGCCTGGCACATGTCCTTCAATTCATTCGTCAGATGGCGGCACCGCCGGCGCGGTTTTCATCCGCCGCGGCCGATGCTGCGGCCGACCGTCGGGAGCGGTTTGGTTATTTCGTGGGCCGGCATGCGCGGCATCGTCTCTCTCGCTGCGGCGCTGGCGCTTCCCTCGACGTTTCCGTATCGCGACCTGGTCGTGCTGACGGCGTTCTCGGTCGTCCTCGGCACGTTGGTGATCCAAGGGCTAACGCTCAAGCCGCTCTTACGCGTGCTCGATTTGCATGACGATGATCCTATCGGTCGCGAAGTGAGTGCGGCGCGTGAACGCGCATTGCGTACGGGACTTGCGAGCTTCGCGCATGACCGATCCCCGGTTGCTGAGGTCGTGCGGCGGGAGTTCGCGGAACGTCTCGGAAACGAGCGAGCGGAGATTGACGCACGCGGTGCCCCGCGCTCAGCACTCGGGGAAATCCATCGCGGAGCCCTTCAGGCTGCCCGGCAAGCCGTTCTCGCGATGCGTGCCAACGACGAGATCGGCGACGATGCCTTTCATCAGATCGAAGAAGAATTAGACTGGCTCGAAATGGCAGATGGCAGAAAGGGGGGGTGAAAAGCCAGCCTTGCCGATCGAGGATGTCGCTGTTGCTGCCGAGGCGCGCCCCGGTAACTGTCGCGATACCGGAAACATTGGCACGTCTCAATTTGAAACTGTGGTCTGCCGACGACAACGAATTTTGACAGATCAGCAATTAGGGGCCGGCGCGATTTATCGAATAAGAGGACGGAACGGGAAATAACGCTTTATCCGATAAATCGAACCTGCCCCGTTAGCACTACGCTTAGAGTTTTTTCGGATCGAACCCGGTTGCCTGATAGATCGCCTCGACCGTGTCTTTGCCGACGCGGCTCTCTTGCTCGCGGTGCACTTTGATCAGCGCCTTCTTCCATTCCGCCTTTTGTTCCGGCGTCAGCCGAATGATCTCGGTCTTGCCGGACTTGCGGATCGCTTCGAGCGCAGCGTCATTCTCCTGCTTGGCGACGCCGTTCGCATATTTCGTCGCGTCTGTCATGGCGCCTTCGAGCGTTTTGCGGATATCCGCCGGCAGACCGTCCCAGAACTTCTTGTTCACGATGACGGCGTAACCGATATAGCCGTGGTCGGAAACCGTCAGATACTTCTGCACTTCATGCATCTTCTGCGTGTAGATGTTCGACGGCGTGTTCTCGCTGCCATCCACCACGCCGGTTTGCATCGCGTGATACACCTCGGAGAAGGCGAGGACTTGCGGCAAGGCGCCGAGCGCGCGCATCTGTGCGTCGAGCACTTTCGACGACTGAATGCGGAACTTCAGACCGCGGAAATCTTGCGGCAGGCGCAGCGGCTTGTTGGCGGTCATTACCTTCAAGCCGTTGTCCCAGTACGCCAGGCCCAGAATCCCTTTCGGCTCGAGCTTGCGCAAGAAGTGCTGCCCGACCGGGCCTTCCGTCACTTTGTGCAATTCTTCGTAGCTGTCGAAGAGATACGGGAGATCGAAGACTTCGAATTCCTTTATTCCGAGCGGACCGAATTTGGAGAGCGACGGCGCCAGCATCTGCACCGCGCCGAGTTGCAGCGCTTCCAGTTCCTCCTGGTCTTTGTAGAGCGAGCTGTTCGGATAGATTTCCACTTTCACTTTGCCGTTGGTGCGCGCCTCCGCCAGCTCCTTGAACTTGAGCGCGCCCTTGCCTTTGGGCGTGTCGTTCGCCACGACATGAGAAAATTTGATGATGATCGGGTCGGCCGCGAACGCCGGCGCAAAGACCAGAACCGCGAACGCCGCGACCACGGCGATGGTGATATGTCGAATACTGTTCTTCATGGTTGCCCCCAATGTGGAAAGCCAGTCATTAGGCCGCTTACCCCCACCCTAACGCGCGTCGACGGCGGCGCCGACGCGACAATTTTCACCAAACAGCAATTACCGATCGAGTACTAAATCACCCGCTCGGCACGCAGTTGCGCGACCCGCGCGGCGTCATAGCCAAGCTCCGCGAGGATCGCATCCGTATGTTGCCCGACGGCGGGAATCGGAGCCATGCGCGGCGCCACCCCGTCGGGCAGACCCGGCGGCCGCAGCGCCGGCAGCGGACCGGCCGGGCTTTCTACCTCACGCCAACGGCCGCGCGCTTTGAGCTGCGGGTGCGACCACAGGTCGTGCATGTCGTTCATGCGCGCGTTCGCGATTTGCGCGTCATCCAGACGGGCGACGACTTCATCCGCTGTCAGCGTCGAGAACGCACTGACGATGAGCGCGCGCAGCTCCGCGCGCGCGGCATTGCGCCGAGCAGCCGACGAGAAGCGCGCATCGGCCGCGAGCGCCGGCTGCTGCAGCACTTTCTCGCAAAACACCGCCCATTCGCGCTCGTTCTGCAATCCGAGCAGCACGATCTTGCCGTCGCCCGCGGGGAACGGGCCGTAAGGATAAATCGTCGCGTGCTCGGCGCCGCTCCTCGGCGGCGGGCTCGCGCCGTCGAACGCGTAGTACAGCGGGTAGCCCATCCACTCCGCCATGCTCTCGAGCATAGAGACGTCGATGCGACAACCGCGCCCGGTTTTACCGCGCGCGAGCAGCGCGGCGAGTATGTTCGAGTACGCGTACATGCCCGCCGCGATATCGGCGACCGAGCACCCGGCCTTCGCCGGCTCTTTCGGCGAACCGGTCACCAACAGAAAACCCGATTCGCCCTGGATCAGGAGATCGTACGCCTTCTTGTCGCGGTACGGCCCGTCGGATCCGTAGCCGGAGATGTCGCACACGATCAGCTTCGGATGGCGCTCGCACCATGCGGCGTACGACAACCCGAGCCGCGCGGCGGCGCCGGGGGCGAGATTCTGCACGAGTACGTCCGCGCGGCTGATCAACGCGTCGAGGATCGCGCGCGCTTCGGCGCGCTTGAGATCGAGCGTCAGGCTTTCTTTGGAACGGTTGGTCCACACGAAATGCGACGCCATGCCGCGCACGCGGTCGTCGTAATGGCGCGCGAAATCGCCTTCGCCCGGGCGCTCGATCTTGATCACGCGCGCGCCGAGCTCGGCGAGCTGGCGCGTGCAAAACGGCGCGGCGATCGCGTGCTCGAGCGCCACTACCGTGATGCCGTCGAGCGCGCGCACGCTAGAACGACCGCGGCAGCCCGAGCACGTGCTCGGCAACGTAGGCCAGAATCAAATTGGTCGAGATGGGCGCGACCTGATACAGCCGCGTCTCGCGGAACTTGCGCTCGACGTCGTATTCGGCGGCGAAGCCAAAGCCGCCGTGAAACTGCAGGCATACGTTCGCCGCTTCCCACGACGCATCCGCCGCCAGCAGCTTCGCCATGTTCGCCTCCGCCCCGCACGGCTGCCCCGCGTCGTAGAGTGCACACGCCTTGTAGCGCATGAGATTCGCCGCCTCGACGTTCACGTACGCGCGCGCGATCGGAAATTGGACGCCCTGATTCTGCCCGATCGGCCGGTTGAACACGATGCGTTCGTTCGCGTACTGCGTGACCTTGTCGATGAACCAATAGCCGTCGCCGATGCACTCGGCGGCGATGAGCGTGCGCTCGGCGTTGAGGCCGTCGAGGATGTATTTGAAGCCCTGCCCTTCTTCGCCGATCAGATTCTCCGCCGGAATTTCGAGGTTGTCGAAGAAGAGCTCGTTGGTGTCGTGGTTCACCATATTAACAATCGGCTTTACCGTGAGCCCTTTGCCGACCGCGGTGCGCAGGTCGACGAGGAAGACCGACAAGCCTTCGGATTTCTTCTTCACTTCGGCGACCGGCGTCGTGCGCGCCAGCAGAATCATGAAGTCCGAATAGTGCACGCGCGAGGTCCAGACCTTTTGCCCGTTCACGACGTAGCGGTCGCCCTTTTTCACAGCGGTCGTCTGGATCTTGGTCGTGTCCGTGCCCGCGGTCGGCTCGGTCACGCCCATCGATTGCAGCCGCAGCTCGCCGCGCGCGATCTTCGGCAGATATTCGCGCTTCTGTGCCGACGAACCGTGACGCAGCAGCGTCCCCATGTTGTACATCTGTCCATGAAGCGCGCCGGAGTTTCCGCCCGCGCGGTTGACCTCCTCGAGAATCACGGACGCCTCGGTCACGCCGAGTCCCGCGCCGCCGTACTCCTGCGGGATCAGCGCAGCGAGCCAACCGGCGCGGGTCAGCGCGTCGACGAACTCCTCCGGGTACGCGCGCTCGGCGTCGATGCGCCGAAAGTATTCGGCGGGAAATTGCGCGCACAACGCGCGGATCGCGTCGCGGATGTCCTGATGCTGTTGCGAGTTGGAGAGCATGGCTCTTTCCGATTCAGGCGAGCGCGGCCTGCGCTTCCATCGCAAGCCAGCCGTCCGCGTCTTGGGCCCAAAGCGTTGCCGTCTTACCGTCGCGCTCCAGCCGACCGCAGACGGCGAACGGCGCAATGTCGAACAACGGCCGCACCGCGCGAAACGAAAACCGCTCTACATTTGACTGCGGCAAATGCGTACGCAGCAACTCCAACAAGAGCGTCGCGATCAGGGGGCCGTGCACAACCAGGCCGGGATAGCCTTCGACCTCCGTCACGTAGCGCCGGTCGTAGTGGATGCGATGGCCGTTGAACGTGAGCGCGGAGTAACGAAACAGCATCACCTCGTCGACGCGCACCTCGCGCGACCACACGGCATCGGCCGGCGCCGCGACCGGATCGGGCGCGCGCGCGCCCGGCTTCGGATTTTCGCGATAAACGATGTCGTGCTCATCGACGACGGCGAGACCGTCGTCGTTCCTGATCTCGTGCCGCACCTGCACGAACACGAGCGGCCCGCTGCGCCCTTCCTTACGGCTTACGTTCTCGATGCGCGAGAGACGCAACATGTCTTCCCCCACGCGCAACGGACGGTGGAATTGCAAGCGGCTGCCCGCCCACATGCGCCGTGGCAGCGGCACCGGCGGCAGGAACCCGCCGCGACGCGGATGCCCGTCGGCACCGATGTCGGAATGACGACTGAGCGGCAAGAAATACAGCCAGTGCCAGAGCGGAGGAAGCGGATCGCCAGCGCGTGGAAACGCCTCGTCGCGATCGAGCGTGGCCGCGAGCGCGGCGACCGGCACCGGCGTAACGCGGTCCGACCGGCTCTCAACTTTGCCGATCCATTCCTCGATCTCGTGCATTGGTACCGTCATGTCCGGCGCCCCGCCATTCTCATTACGAGCGCCAAAGACAATCTGCTTTGACGAACGCAAAGGATTTCCGCGCTTGGGCCTTGATGTCCAAGAACGGCGCTTCGCGACGTGCCTACTATCAAGACATTTTCCAGCTGGCCCCTCACGTACCGCGCGACGCCGACGCGGACAACACCATACGCCTCCGCGCCGGGCGTGGTTGCAAGTATATACCTGGGTAAAACCAATCCGCGAAACTCGAAAAGCTGCGGTGTGTTCAAAACTCCGGGGCGGAAGTGTTCGCGTATGAATTCGCACGCGTGGCTTAGCGCGAGATGAGCAGCGGCCAGCGGCACAGAACCGCCGCTAGCCATCCGTCCTCAGATATCAAACCTCAGATTTCAGAATTCAGATTCAGTGAGCTTCCCACCACTGTTGTGCCTTGGCGCGATCGAATGCGGGCAGAATAGCTTTCTTGATCGTAACTCCCGCGAGCGCCGGGAACTTCGAACGGAACACACCTTCGTCCGTAGCGAAATTGTCCGTAATCTCGATGTCAAATGTGCCGCCGGATGCGCCAACGACGGCTTGATCGATAAGCGGAATAGAAGGCCCGGCTTTAAACTCGTTTCCCTGTCTCTCGCGTACCGTTGCATTGACGTGACCAAGGTAGAAAACACCGCGCTCTTTCACCTCTATCGATGAATGCAGCGGGGCAAAGAAAAAGCCATTTACGGGGAATACGGTGGCTAAGCTCGTTAGGCCCATAATCTGATAGCGTCCGGCTTCGAGCTCCAGACGAATGAGATAACTGTTTCCCGCATCCGGCGAATCGGTTTCGTTCCTCGCTTTTTCGTCGGCCTTGAAATTGAGCCTGTCGGAAGAGTCCTTTGCGTCGGGTTTCTCGACATTCACAACGAGTAGCCGCGGTTGATAGGAAGTCTTGTATTTGTTCTTGATCGTCGCCGTCATGAGCAAAACAGGCTTGCTCGTTTCCGTCATTCGATAAGAATCGTCCTCAAAAGCCATCGGTAACGGAGTGGCACACCCTGATAGCACAAGCGCCAAGAACGCCAAAATAACAATAAGCGATCGATTTCCCATGAACATCCCCTTCGATAGAAAGAAATTAGAGTTGAACTGGTTCTAATTTTGCGAGCTAATCGGGCTCCTCGCGTTGAGCGATGGACGAGCCGATAGTTCGTTTTACGAACAATAGTCCAGACAAACAAGTCCCGCCGCACGCCCATCGACCGACCTGAAGGGCGGGACGTTTATCGCAACGGAAGGCAGGTTCAACCAACCGCCGTGGAAGAAACCACTTCACGGCAGCCGACGCGATACGGACCAAGAAGGCATCTGTCCGGGCGAACGTTTCGTCAGCGGCATCAAATGCGGTTTTACACGCGGCGCCGCGGCGGGTGGAAAGAGAACCTAGAGAGGATCAAACATCGGTGAAGGCGGTAGACGGCGACGACCGATAAATAATTTACTTCGCGGCCGTCACCATGATTTCAACCAGGCAGTTGCGAATCAGATCGGCACGGACGCATGCGCGCGCAGGTGGATTTTTAGCATCGATCCACGCATTCCAGACCGTGTTGAAGTCTTCGTAGAGAGCCATATCCGCCAACCATATTTGCGCGGTGAGCAATTTGCTCTTGTCCGTACCGGCTTTCTTGAGAAGCGCGTCGATCCGATCGAGCACCTGCTGTGTCTGCGTCTTGATGTCTCCGACCGGATCGGACGCGAT
>JBJMVQ010000076.1:0-8301 GCA_045810625.1 Sulfurifustis sp. | reverse complement strand
AGAGCGATCGGGCTGGCGCAGGGCGAAGCGGGGTATTCGCAAAGACACCTAACGTGTCTTTGCGCCGCTGAGCGCCCACACAAGGATGTGCGGGCCGGTGTTGAACCACGACGCAGGGGTTGCGCCATGGACGGCTGGTTGACGTTGCGGGCTGGGTTTCGAGCGGAGCAGGATTGCGCAGCGAAGAAACAGGCGGGGATTTCGCGAATGCACTGCTGTACACGGACGTACGAATGCCGCGAGCGCAGGATGCGCAGGAGCGGCGCAACGTGCATTCGCGCCGGCGATGCCGCACAGGACGTGCCAATTTCGCGGTAGCACAGGGATGTGCGAGAGCGATCGGGCTGGCGCAGGGCGAAGCGGGGTATTCGCAAAGACACCTAACGTGTCTTTGCGCCGCTGAGCGCCGCAGATGCGCGCGTCCGGAAAGCGTTCTGCAAGCACGATGGATTGAACCGCCGCACGAAACGCGGCGGACATCGAGAAGGGAAGGAGAGCGCGAATGGAACGCTTAGCGGGACAGGTGGCGATCGTCACGGGAGGCGCGGGCGGACTCGGTCAGGAGATCTGCCGGGTCCTCGCCAATGACGCCGCCCAGGTCGTGTGCCTCGATGTGAACGAGGATCGGGCGCGCGAGGTCGCGGAGCGGCTTCGCCGCGAGGGCGGCCGGGTGACGCCGCTGGCGGCGGATATCAGCCGGCCGGATGCGGCGGCCGAAGCCGTGGCCCGGGTGGTGCGTGAACGCGACCGGCTCGACATTCTTATTAATAACGCGGCAATCGACGTGACGCTGCCGGCCGACGAGCTGGCGGTGGACGACTGGAACCGCATTATCGATACGAATTTGAACGCGCCGTATTGGCTCGCGCGCGCCGCTTTACCCGTCATGAAGCGCCAAGGCGCAGGTCAGATCGTGAGCATCGCGTCGACCGCGTCCAAGCGGACGTGGCCGAACGCGAGCGCCTATCACGCGAGTAAGTGGGGGCTGCTTGGTTTGAGCCACGCGCTGCATGCCGAAGCCCGGCCGCACGGGATCAAAGTGACGGCGGTCGTGAGCGGCGGCATGCGTACGCCGTTCCTGCTCGATCGATTTCCGGATATCGACACGACGAAGCTTCAGGATGCGCGCCACGTCGCGGACGTCGTGCACTTCGTGCTCACGCGGCCGCGAGAAACGGTGATCCCGGAGATCATGGTGCTGCCGATGACGGAGACCTCGTGGCCGTGAAAGCCGTGTTTCTGGACAAAGACGGCACGTTGCTCGAGAACGTTCCGTACAACGTCGATCCGGAACGCATGCGCCTCGTGCGCGGAGCGGGCCCGGCGTTGCGCCGGCTGCACGCGCTCGGTTACAGCGTCATCGTCGTTTCGAATCAGCCCGGTGTCGCGCTCGGGCGCTTCGACCTGCGCGCGTTGCGCGCCGTCGAACGGCGGCTGCGCGAGATGCTGGCGGCAGAGGACGTCCCGCTCGCCGGCTTTTACTACTGCCCGCACCATCCCGACGGTCGCGTGCGTCGCTACGCCGTGATCTGCCGGTGTCGCAAACCGGCGCCCGGGTTGCTGCTCTCCGCGGCGACGATTCACGATATCGCTTCGCACCGCTCGTGGATGATCGGTGACATTCTCGACGACATCGAAGCCGGCGCGCGCGCTCGCTGCCGCACGATACTGGTCGACGTCGGTAACGAAACGGAGTGGCGTTACGGTCCGTATCGCCGCCCCAACGCGATCGTGTCCGATTTGCCGGCGGCCGCGGCTTATGTCGCATCGAGCGAACGCGGTAGCGTGTTCGGCGTGCGTGGGAGTGTGCACGCGTGACGAGAGCGACGTGGAGTCGCGCGCGGCGCATTTTGTGTGTGCGGCTCGACGCGCTCGGCGACGTGCTCATGACCGAGCCGGCGGTGCGCGCGTTGAAGTATGCCCGCCCCGGACGGCGCATCGAGCTGCTGACCTCGTCCGCCGGCGCGGCGATCGCACGCTATCTTCCCGCCGTCGACGGCATCCTGATCTACGACGCGCCGTGGATGAAGGCGACGCCGACCCGCGTCGGCGCAAGCCCCGATCACGGATTGATCGCACGGCTGCGCGACGAGCGCTTCGACGCCGCCGTGATCTTTACCGTTTACAGTCAGAGCGCGCTGCCCGCGGCGCTGATGTGTTATCTCGCGAGCATTCCGCTGCGGCTCGCGCACTGCCGCGAGAATCCGTATCAGTTGCTCACCGACTGGATTCCGGAAGCAGAGCCGGAGGAGCGCTTGCGTCACGAAGTGCGCCGTCAGCTCGATCTGGTACGCCAGGTTGGTGCAGTGCCGGACGACGAGCGCATGCGGCTTGACCTGCCGCCGGATTGCTTCGCACGTGCGCGGCGCGTGCTGGCTGCGCTCGGCATCGGCTCCGATGCGCCGTGGGTGGTGATCCATCCCGGGGCGAGCGCGCCCGCGCGGCGCTATCCGCCGGAGAGTTTCGCCGCCGCGGCGCGCGTGTTGGAGCGCGATCACGGTTGTACCGTCGTCTACACGGGGACCGCCGCCGAATCGTCATTGATCGAACAAATTCGCGCGGACATGCACGCGCCGTCGCACTCGCTTGCCGGAAAGCTCGACGTCGGCGTGTTGAGCGCGCTGATCAGCCTCGCGCCGGTCGTCATCTCGAACAACACCGGCCCCGCGCACATCGCCGCCGCGGTGGGAACGCCCGTTGTCGATCTCTATGCGTTGACGAATCCGCAGCACATGCCGTGGGGCGTCGAGAACCGCGTGCTCTATCACAACGTGCCGTGCAAGTACTGCTACAAGAGCCAATGCCCGGAGGGGCATCATCATTGCCTGCGCCGCGTGCCGCCGCAGTCGATCGTCGAGGCAACGCTCGAGCTGCTGGCGCTGCGCCGACCCACGCTTCGTCGCGCCCGCGCAGGAGAGTGAAATGTATACCCTCGGCATCAACGCCGCATTTCACGACTCGTCCGCGTGTCTGGTCCGGGACGGCCGTGTCGTCGCGGCGGCGGAGGAGGAGCGCTTCACGCGCATCAAGCACGCGAAGCGTCCGATTCCGTTCACCGCGTACGAGCTGCCGTATCACGCGATCAATTTCTGCCTGCAGCGTGCCGGCATCGAGCTCGCCGATCTCGATCACGTTGCCTACGCGTACGATCCGCAGCAGCTGCTGCGCGGCCGTGCCGGCGGCATCACGCTCGCGTTCGAGCCGAGCGCGCAGCCGCTCGAAGGTTGGGACTCGCCGTGGGAGCCGCTGTTCGTCTCGTACATCCTGAATGCGCCGCGCCAGCTCGTCGACGGCGCACCGCATCATTTGCGGGCGCGATTTCGCAAACGCGAACCGATGCGGTATCGCTGGCACTTCGTCGATCATCATCTGGCGCACGAGGCAAGCGCGTTTCTGCCGTCGCCGTTCGAAACCGCGGCGGTGATGACGCTCGACGGCCGCGGTGAGCGCGTGACGACGAGTTATGCGATCGGACAAGGCAATCGCCTGACACGGATCGGCCAGGTCGAGTTTCCGCATTCGCTCGGGCTGCTCTACGAGGACGTCACCCGCCATCTCGGCTTTTTGAATTCCTCGGATGAGTACAAGGTCATGGCGCTCGCGTGTTTCGGCGAGCCGAAGTATCTCGTCGACTTTCGCGAATGCTTCGGGCTCGACGGCGGCGGTCGCTACCGCGTGGCCGCCTCCGACTTGATCCGCCGCCTCGGACCGGCGCGTGCGCGCGGCGAGCCGCTCACGCAGCGCCACTTCGATATCGCGCGGTCGCTACAGCAGTTGCTGGAAGAAACCGCGCTCGATCTCGCGCGCTGGCTGCACAGCGAAACCGGGCTCGACGATCTCTGTCTCGCGGGCGGCGTCGCGCTCAACTGCGCGATGAACGGACGATTGCTGCGCGAATCGCCGTTTCGCCGGATCTGGGTACAACCGGCCGCGGGCGACGCGGGCACTGCGCTCGGTGCGGCGATGCACGTCGACGCGCAGGTGCGCAACGACGATCGGCGCTGCTACGCAATGCAGGACGTCTTTCTCGGTCCGCAGTACGCCGATGCGGAGATCGAAGAATTCCTGAAATACACGAAGCTCAAGTTTCGCCGAATCGGCGGAATGGACGAGGTGGCCGCGCTGCTCGCCGAGGACCGCGTCATCGGCTGGTTTCAAGGCGGCATGGAGTTCGGGCCGCGCGCCCTCGGTGCACGATCGATCCTCGCGTCGCCGATGTCGCCGGACATGCAAGCGCGCCTCAACGAGCTGAAGGACCGTGAAGACTTCCGTCCGGTCGCTCCGGTGGTGCTCCAAGAAGAAGCGTCGCGCTGGTTTGCCGGATGCGATGACTCGCCGTTCATGCTCTTCACGTATCCGGTGCTATCCGCGCAGCGCCGGCGTATACCGGCCGTCGTGCACGTGGACGGCACTGCGCGCGTACAAACGATCAACCGCGCGCAGAACGCGCGCTACTACGACCTGATCAAGGCGTTTCAGGCGCGCACGGGCGTGCCGGTGCTCGTGAACACGTCGTTCAATACGCGCGGGCAGCCGATCGTGTGCACCCCGCGCGACGCCGTGGAATCGTTCGCGTCCACGCCGCTCGACGCTCTGGTGATCGGGCCGTTTCTGCTGGAGAAGCACGAGATCGCATATGACCGTACAGGTATCGGTCGTCGTTCCGACGTACAAACGCCCGTACCTGCTTGATCGGTGTCTCGCGGCGCTGACGGCGCAGGAATTTCCCGCCGATCGGTTCGAGATCATCGTGGTCGACGATGCGGGGGGAGATACAGCGACGTGGCGCGTCGTGCAACGCCGACGGCTGTCGACGCGCGGGCGCGCCCGTATTCGCTACCTGCGCGTGCGCGAGCGGCATGGCCCCGCCGCCGCTCGCAATGGCGGGTGGCGCGTCGCCGCCGCGCCCGTCATCGCTTTCACCGACGACGACTGCGTGCCCGATCGCAACTGGCTGCGCGAAGGCTTGCTCGCGCTCGGCGATCGCCGCGCCGCCGTATGGGGGCGGATCGTCATGCCTTTGCCGCAGGAGCCGACCGACTACGAGCGCGATGCCGCGCGCCTCGCCTCGGCGGGGTTCGTGACGGCGAATTGCTTCTGTCGCACGCGCGTATTGTCCGCCGTGGGCGGGCTCGACGAGAATTTCACCGTCGCGTGGCGCGAGGACAGCGATCTGTATTTTTCCCTGCTCGAGCGCGGGCTCGACGTCGCGCAAGCGCCGCGCGCGACGGTGGTGCATCCCATCCGTCCGGCCTCGTGGGGCGCGAGCCTGCGCCAGCAGCGCAAAGTCCTGTTCGACGCGCTGCTCTACAAAAAGCATCCGCGGCTTTATCGCGCGCGCATTCGTCCGTCGCCGCGTTGGGACTACTACGCCATCCTCACGCTGCTGCTGGTCGCGCTCGGCAGCGCGCTCGCGGACATGCCGCTGCCGACGTTCGCCGCGGCGGCGGGTTGGCTCGCCGCAACGGCGCGCCTTTGCTGCGCGCGACTTCGTTTTACCTCACACCGGCCGGCGCACGTGGCGGAGATGGCGCTGACGTCCGCGCTCATTCCGCCGCTCGCCGTGTTCTGGCGTTTCGTGGGCGCGGTGAAATACCGCGTGCTCTTCTTTTAAGCGCCATGAACGCTCCCACCGCGCCCACGAGGCCCGATGCCGAGAATACGGTGAATCGGCCCATTCGCTTCGCCCAGATCGAACCGGTCGGGCAATGCAACCTGCGCTGTCGCATGTGTCCGATTCAGTTTCGTCCCGACGGCGCACCGGGCGACCCGCTCGCGTTCATGGCGTTCGAGACGTTCGTCGCCATTATCGATCAGCTTCCGGCCCTCGAGCGTTTGCATCTCCAGGGGCTCGGCGAACCGCTGATGCATCCGCGGTTTTTCGACATGGTGCGTTACGCCGCGGCGCGCGGCGTCAGCGTGACGACCAACACGAATCTCACGCTGCTGTCGGTTCGACGGTCGCGGCTCGCGGTCGAGAGCGGGCTCGCCGAACTGCACGCGTCGCTCGACGGTGCGAGCGCGCAAACCTACGAACGGATTCGCGTGCGAGCGCGCTTCACGCGCGCGAAGCGTCATCTGGAAGAGCTGCTGAAGATCCGCATCGAGTCGGGTCGAGAGGTACCGCGAGTGCGTCTCGTGATGGTGGTGATGCGCGACAACCTGCACGAGTTGCCCGACATGGTGGCGCTCGCGCGCGGCGTCGGCGTGGATAGTTTGTTCGTGCAGCATCTGTGCCATGAGTACGGCGAGGAGAGCTTGCCCGAGCGATATCGGCCGATGCGCGCGTTCGTGGAAGAGCAAACACTTCTGAACGAGGACCCGGCGCGTGTCGCGCACTATTTCGCCGTTGCACGCGAGCGTGCAACGGCGCTCGGCGTCGATCTGCGGCTGCCACGTACGCAAGCGGCCGGCCAGTCGCGCGGCCGTTGCACGTGGCCATGGGATGGTCCGTATATCAGCTACGACGGGACTGCAATGCCGTGCTGCATGATCGGTACACCCGACCGCGTGAACTTCGGCAGCATGGCGCAGCACGGCGTGGACGCCGTGTGGAAGGGCGACGCGTACGAGGCGTTTCGCGGCGCACTCGCATCCGACACGCCACCCGATGTTTGCCGCTCGTGCGCGCTCTATCGAGGGGTATTCTGAATGCAGACCTCCGCGCAATCGGTCATGACAGCCAACACGGCGCGTCCGTTGCGGCCGGAAGCGGCGCTCGGACGCATCGCAGTGTTTCGCGCGCTGCACCTCGGCGATTTGTTGTGCGCAAGTCCGGCGCTGCGGGCCCTGCGTGCCGCGCACCCACGCGCGCGGATCACGCTCATCGGATTACCGTGGGCGCGCGAATTTGCCGAGCGATTCTCGCACTACCTGGACGATTTCATCGCGTTTCCCGGTGCGCCGGGGCTACCCGAGCGCACGGCGACCCCGGCGGAACACGCGGAGTTCGTGGCGCGGGCGCGTGCGGCGGACTTCGATTTTGTCTTGCAGTTGCATGGCAGCGGCCGTCACTCCAATGCGGTGGTTGCGAGTATCGGGGCGCGCGACTGCGCCGGATTCCATCCGCGCGGCGAGAGCGTTCCGGAGCGAGAGCGTTTTTTCGCGTATCCCGAAGGCGAGCCGGAGGTGCGGCGCCTGTTGCGGTTGCTGGAATTTCTCGGCGTACCGCTGCGCGGGGACGCGCTCGACTTCCCCATCGCGCCGGCGGAATGGCGCGCCGCCGCCGGCGCGCGCGCGCGGTTTGGTTTGCAGCCGGGTTACTACGCGTGTGTCCATCCCGGGGCGCGTGCAGCGACGCGGCGCTGGCCGCCGGAACGATTTGCGCGCGTGGCGGATCGATTGGCGGCCAAGGGACTGCGCGTCGTTGTCACGGGAACGGCGGAGGAGGGTGTACTTGCCGCCGCGATCGCCAAGTCGATGCACGCGCCGTGCGTCGATCTCACCGGTCAAACCTCGGTTGGCGTGCTCGCCGCGCTCCTGACCGGCGCCAAGCTGCTCGTGTGCAACGACACCGGCGTATCGCATATCGCCGCGGCGCTGCGAGTGCCGAGCGTGGTGATCTATCTCGGGTCATCGCCCGAGCGCTGGGCGCCGCTCGATCACGAGCGCCATCGCGCGGTATTCCGCGCGGTCGATTGCCGGCCGTGCGAGCACACCGTATGCCCGATCGGGCATCCGTGTGCGACGGGAGTGACGCATGAGGAGGTGATGCGGGAGGTGGACAGTTTGTTGGAGCGGAGAGTGGGGTGAGTGCTGTTCGCGTTCCGCGTGCGACGGATGACGCATGAGAGCTGATGCGGGAGGTGGAGAGTTTGTTGGGGTGGAGAATGGGTTCGGGCTTTCCGTGGCCGGTCGTTTTTTCTTTTTCCCTCTCCCTTTTAGGGAGAGGGCTAGGGTGAGGGTGGAAGGTTGAGGGCCTGTCGATAGTCGACGCGCTGTCGCGCGGTGGTCGAAGTAATAAATGTACTTCTGGGTGGTTGACCCAGGGCAAGTGACTTTTCTTTGTCTCGCCAAAGAAAAGTCACCAACAGAAAGGCGACCCCGGGCGGCGCGAAGACCCGCTCGCCGCTCGCATCAATCGCGAAGGCGAGCCCAACTCGCCGAGCGGCGAAAACGGCCGCTTCGGGCTCGAACACAGTCTCGCTTTCAGCGATTGCTTGGCTGCGCGGCTCGGCGCGCCGCACGGGGGCTTGAAAAACACCTCGGTTTGCGCTCCTCATCGTGGACGCTCGCCCAACTCGCCGGCGCGCGAGAAGACAACAGATCGAATGTAGTCGGCGTAGCGTGCGCCATGCGCAC
>JBJMVQ010000075.1:0-68623 GCA_045810625.1 Sulfurifustis sp. | reverse complement strand
CTGCGTCCTCCGCGTCGTCTGCGGTGAGAACCGAGCAACGTCGCTGGTCCGCAAAGCGCGTCGCCGCCGCGGGCCCGTGCGATTGCTTGCCGCCGTAAGGTACTAGTTATTTCTGGCTTTCGTTGTTTCTCTCGATTTCCTCTGCGTCCTCCGCGTCGTCTGCGGTGAGAACCGAGCACCTCGCCGGGCGCAAAGCGCGTCGCCGCCGCGGCTCGTGCGATGGCTTGCCGCCGTAAGGTACTAGTTATTTCTGGCTTTCGTTTTTTCTCTCGATTTCCTCTGCGTCCTCCGCGTCCTCTGCGGTGAGAACCGAGCGCGTCGCCGCCGCGGGCTCGTGCGATTGCTTGCCGCCGTAAGGTACTAGTTATTTCTGGCTTTCGTTTTTTCTCTCGATTTCCTCTGCGTCCTCCGCGTCCTCTGCGGTGAGAACTAATAATTCAGTTTTGCACCGCGTCATCCTTCGAGCAACAATCTTTCCGCGTGCTCCAGCGCCTCGGGCGCGCCATAGAGCACGAGCACGTCGCCGGGCGCGAAGCGCGTCGCCGCCGCCGGCTCGTGCGATTGCTTGCCGCCCTGACGCACCGCGCTCACGCTGACGCCCAGGCGATCGAGCCCGAGATCGCCGAGCGCCTTGTCGATCGCGTGCGCATGCGGCGTGAGCGTCACCGCGTATAGATAACCGCCGCCCGGACGCGCTGCGCCGAACATCGCCTGCCCGCGGAAAAATCCGCGCAGCATTCGGTAGCGGTTGCGCCGCACCTCTCGCACGTGCCGCTCCACGCGCTCCGCCGAAGCGCCGAGCAAAAGCAGCACGTGCGCGCCGACCATGAGACTACCTTCGAGACTCTCCGGCACCACCTCACTCGCGCCGGCCTGCATCAGGTGTTCGAGGTCGGCGTCGTCCACGGTGCGCACGATCACCGGTAGCGTCGGCCGCAGCGTGCGCGCGACCTCGAGAATCTTGAGCGCCGCCGGCGTGTCGTTGAAGCTGATCGCGAGCGCCCGCGCGCGATCGAGACCGGCCGCGACGAGCACGTCGCGCCGCGTGGCGTCGCCGTAGATCACGCGTTTGCCGGCCGCGCGCGCGTCGCGCACGCGCACCGGATCGAGATCGAGCGCGAAGCTCGGAATGTTTTCCTGCTCGAGCATCCATGCGAGGTTCTGGCCGCTGCGGCCGTAGCCGCACACGATCACGTGCGGCGCTTCGGTGGTCTCGCCCTCGATCGCGGCGAGATTGCTGTCCGCGCGACGGCCGTAACCGGGTACCAGGCGGCGGGCGACGCGGCCGTTGTACCAAACGATCAGCGGAGCGATCAGCATCGACAGCACGACCGTGGCAAGCACGATCTGCGCCGCCGGGTTCTCGAGCACGCGAAATTGCCGCGCCTGCAATAGCAACGCAAACCCGAACTCTCCGCCCTGCGACAACACGAGGCCGGTGCGCAGCGCCACCCCGGTCTCCATACCGAACGCTTTGCCAAGCGCGAGGATGAGGAGCGTCTTGAACACGAGCATCCCGGCGACCGCGGCGAGGATCAGCGGCCAATGCTCGGCGAGGACGCCGAGGTCGAGCAGCATGCCCACGGTGATGAAGAACAGTCCGAGCAGCATGTCGCGAAACGGAAGAATATCGGCCTCGACCTGGTGGCGATACTCGGTCTCGCCGAGCGTCATGCCGGCGAGGAAGCTGCCCAAGGCGAGCGAGAGCCCCGCGCGATCGGTGATCCAGGCGGCGGCGAGCGTGAGCAGCAGTACCGTCAGCATGAAGGACTCGCGCAGATGCATCGCCGCGATGCGATGAAACAGCGGACGCAGCAACCAGCGGCCGATCAAAAACATCGCGACGAGCACGATCGCGCTTTTGACGAGTGCAACGGCGAGCGTCCCGGCGACCGAACCCGATTGACCGCCGAGCGCCGGAACCAGAATCAAGAACGGCACGACCGCGAGATCCTGAAACAAGAGCACGCCGAGCGCATAACGCCCGTGCCGCATGTGCTGCTCCAAATGCTCCATGAGCAGCTTCATCACGATCGCGGTCGAGGACATTGCGAGGATGCCGCCGACGACGACGGCGCCTTCCGCCGGCACGCCGTACCCCCAGGCGGCGACGCCGAAGACGGCGCAACAGAGAAGTACCTGCGCGGCACCGAGCCCGAACACAACGCGGCGCAGCGACAGCAGCTTCGACAGCGAGAACTCGAGGCCGATGGTGAACATCAGGAACACCAGGCCGAACTGCGCCACGTATTGCCAGGCCTCGGCGGCCGGCACCCAGCCGGTCACGTGCGGCCCAACGGCAATGCCGGCACAGAGGTACGCGAGGATCGGCGGCAACCGCAGGCTACGAAAGAGCGCGGTCAATACGACAGCCGCGCCGAGGAGAATCAGAATGCTCTGGAAACCGACCGCATTCATGGATATCGGCAGCCGTCTGTTATACTCCGCGAATTATGCCAGACGGCCGCCAACGGCGAAGCATGAGCGACGCGGACTCCGCCCAACGCAGCACACTGCCCGAACAAAGCGCGACTTTCGAAGAGCTCGGGCGCACGACGATCGAGATCGAAGCGCGGGCGCTCAAGGAGCTGACGCCGCACATCGATCAGAACTTCCGGCGGGCGTGCGAGCTGATCGTGGCAACGAAAGGTCGCGTCATCGTCATCGGAATGGGCAAGTCCGGCCACATCGGCGGCAAGATCGCGGCCACGCTCGCCTCGACCGGAACGCCTTCCTTCTTCGTTCACCCCGGCGAGGCGTCGCACGGCGACCTCGGCATGATCATGCCCGAGGACATCGTGCTCGCGATTTCCAACTCGGGCGAGACCGACGAGATCCTGCTGATCCTGCCGATTATCAAGCGCATGGGCGTGAAGCTCATCGCGCTCACCGGGAACCGCAACTCGACGCTCGCGCGCCAAGCCGACGCCGTGCTCTATTGCGGCGTCGCGAAGGAAGCGTGCCCGCTCGATCTCGCGCCGACCGCGAGCACGACGGCGGCGCTTGCCATGGGGGACGCGGTCGCGGTCGCGCTGCTGCAGCACCGGCGCTTCACGCGCGAGCAGTTCGCGCGCTCGCATCCCGCCGGAAATCTCGGCCGCCGGCTGTTGCTCTACGTACGCGACGTCATGCATGCGGGCGACGACGTTCCAATCGTGCCGGAAACGGCAACGTTCCAGGAAGCGCTGCTCGAAATGACGAGCAAGCGTCTCGGCATGACCGCGGTCGTCGACGGCGCACGCCGGCTCGTCGGCATTCTCACCGACGGCGATCTGCGCCGGCTGCTGCAACGCAATATCGACGTGTACACCGCCGGCGTCGCGGACGTGATGACGCGCAACCCGAAAGTCACGCGCGAAGACCGCCTCGCCGCGGAAACCATCGAGCTCATGCGTTCGCAGAACATCAACGGCCTCATCGTGGTCGACGCCGACGAACGCGTCGTGGGCGCGCTCAACATGCTCGACCTGCTGCGCCAGCGAATCGTCTAACTTCCGTATGGCAGGCGCTCCCCCGATCGCTCCGGCATTCCCGCTGCCCGAGGCCGTGCTTACGCGCGCCCGCGCGGTGCGTCTCGTCGTCTTCGACGTCGACGGCGTGTTGACCGACGGCCGCATTATTCTCGGAGCCGACGAGTACAAAGCGTTCGACATAAAGGATGGACACGGCATCAAGATGCTGCAGCGCCATGGGGTCGTGGTTGGGATTCTGACCGGCCGCACGTCGGTTGCGGTCGAGCGGCGCGCGCGCGAGCTCGACATCCGTCACGTCGTGCAAGGCGCCGGCGAGAAGTTGCCGCGATTCCGCGAGCTGCTCGCCGCACTCGCGCTTGCTCCGGAACAGGCGGCGTACGTCGGCGACGACGTCGTCGATCTTCCCGTGCTGTTGCAGGTCGGCCTCGGCATCGCTGTCGCGGACGCGCATCCCCTCGTCAAACGTCATGCACACTGGACGACGCCGAGCGGCGGCGGACGCGGCGCCGCGCGCGAAGCGTGCGAGATCATCCTGCATGCGCAAGGCCGCTACGAAGCGGCGATGGCACCGTACCTGACGGCGAAACGCGATGACTGACGCACACAAGCTCGCCATCGGGATCGTGCTCCTCGTCATTGCCGTGGGCTCGTGGTGGTTTACGCGGCAGACGGCGCCGCCGAGTGAGACGCTCGACCCGGAGAAGCGCCACGACCCGGATTACATCGTTGAGCACTTCGACGGCACGACGATGAACGAGCAAGGCACACCGCGATATCACCTGACGGCACGCCGCCTCACGCATTATCCGGACGACGACACCGCGCACTTCGTGGAACCCGTGCTCGTGCAGTATCTGCCGAACGGCGCACAGATCATGACGCGCGCGGATGCCGGCGTGATGCCCGGGACCGCGGACGAAATCCTCATGACCGGCAACGTGCGCGCCACCCGCAGCGGCGATCGCGAATCGGCAGGCGGCGAGCTGCGCACCGACCGGCTGCGCGTCGAGCTCGACCGCCCATGACCGTGCCGCCGCTGCTCATCCCGGTGCTCGCCGCAGCGCTCTTTTGCGCCGCCATCGCCGTGCATGCGGCGACGCGCGACACCGCCCAGCCGATCAACATCCGCGCGCACAGCGTCGACGCCAATGAAAAAACCGGCGTGTCGGTGTATCGCGGCAACGTCGTGATGACGCAGGGGACACTGCGGCTGAATGCCGATCGGGTCGAAGTGCACAACCGTGACGGACGCGTCGAGCGGGTACGCGCGTGGGGCGAACCAGCGCGGCTGCAAACGCGCACCGATCGGGGCGAGGAGCTGCGCGGGCGCGCGGCGCGCATCGAGTACCACGCGGCCACGCGCCGCATCGACCTCTACGGTTCGGCCGAGCTCAACCGCAACGACGATGTCTTTCGCGGCAACGTGGTGCACTACGCGATCGACGATCAGACGTTCAGCGCCGAAGGCAAGGACGACGGTCAGGTGTCCGCCGTCATTCAACCGACAAAGCCGGCGCCCGCCGCCCAATGAACGTGCTCGCCGCGACCGGGCTCAGCAAGCACTACAACGCGCGCATGGTGGTGCGCGACGTGTCGCTCGAGGTGCGTGCCGGCGAAGTGGTCGGCCTGCTCGGTCCGAATGGCGCGGGTAAAACGACGTGCTTCTATATGATCGTCGGCCTCGTGCCGGTCGACCACGGGCACATCGTCCTCGACGGCACCGACGTGACCGGTCTGCCGATGCACAAGCGTGCGCGCCTGGGTCTCGGTTACCTGCCCCAGGAGCCGTCGGTATTCCGGCATTTGACGACGGCCGACAACATCCGCGCGATTCTCGAGACGCGCGCCGACCTGAGCGCCGCCGAACGGGACCAAACGCTCGAAGAGCTGCTTCGCGATTTGCAGATTGCCGACCGGCGCGACACGCTCGGCATCAGCCTCTCGGGCGGCGAACGCCGGCGCGTGGAAATCGCGCGTGCGCTTGCGACGCAACCGCGCTTCATGTTGCTCGACGAGCCGTTTGCGGGTGTCGATCCCATTTCCGTCATCGAAATCCAGCAACTCATCAAACATCTGCAAAGCCGCGGTATCGGCGTTCTGATCACCGACCATAACGTGAGAGAAACGCTCAAGATCTGCGATCGGGCCTACATCCTGAGCGACGGCCGGGTGTTGACGGCAGGCGAGCCGGCGGCGATTCTGTATAATGAAGACGTCAGAAGAGTTTATCTCGGTAAGGACTTTCGACTGTAAGAAAAGCTCCTCCGAGGCGCGAAACGCCCGCGGTCAAAGTGGACTAGACTGGGGGTAATCAATCCCGGAATCGGGAACGAGTCAACCGATTAGCACCGCTCTATGAAGCAGTCACTTGATCTGAGACTGGGTCAGCATCTCACGATCACACCCCAGCTTCAGCAGGCAATTCGACTGCTGCAGCTTTCCACCATCGAGCTCCAGCAGGAAATCCGCGAAGCGCTCGAAACCAACCCGTTGCTCGAGGAAGCCGCCGAAGAACCGGAGACTCGCACCGAAGCCGGCGCGGACGCCGAAAGCACAACCGAATCCGCGCCGGAGAACGACGAGCCATCCGATTTGAACATGGACGAAGTCTCACTCGGCGAAAGCGCGGGTGAAGGCGAATGGGACGATAGCTACGACGGCGCGGCCAGTGCGAGCCGCGGCGACGGCGAGCGGCCGGACATCGACGCGCGCAACAGCAAGCCGCAGACCTTACGCGATCATCTGCTCTGGCAAATGCAGATGATGCCGCTTTCGGAAACCGATCGGCGCATCGCCGAGGCGCTGATCGACGCGATCAACGAAGACGGCTACCTCACGCTGAAGCTCGACGAGGTCCAACAAATTCTCGCGCGCGACGCCGACGGCGTGCGCGGCGTGAACGTCGATCTCGACGAGATCGAGACCGTGCTGCATCACATCCAGCAGTTCGATCCGATCGGCGTCGGCGCCCGTGATCTTGGCGAATGCCTGCGGCTGCAGCTGAAAGCGCTCGCGCCGGAGACGCCGTTTCGCAAAGAGGCGCTCGAGCTCGCGACACCGGAGCACCTGGCCGCGCTCGGCAGCCGCGACTACAACGCGCTGCGGCGCAGCCTGCGCCTCACGCCGGAAATTCTGCAGCAGGCGGTTCAGCTGATTCAGCGGCTGAATCCGCGTCCGGGTGGAACGGTGCAGCCAGTGCTGTCGAACTACATCGCGCCCGACATCATCGTCCGCAAGACGAAGGGCGTGTGGCGCGCGGATTTGAACAACGACGTCGCGCCGCGGCTGCGCATCAACGGTCTGTACGAGCGTATGATCCAGCGCGGCAACGCGAGCGCGGAGAACCGATATCTGCAAGACCAGCTGCAGCAGGCGCGCTGGTTCATCAAGAGCTTGAACAGCCGCAACGACACCCTGCTCAAGGTCGCTCGCACCATCGTCGATCGCCAGCGCGCGTTTTTCGACCACGGTCCCGAAGCGATGAAACCGCTGGTGCTGCACGACATCGCCGAGGCGGTCGGCATGCACGAGTCGACGATTTCGCGCGTCACCACTAATAAATACATGCTCACGCCGCGCGGCATCTTCGAGCTGAAATACTTCTTTTCGAGCCACGTCGCCACCGCCGACGGCGGCGCCTGTTCCGCAACCGCAATCCGCTCCATGATCAAGAAATTGATCGAAGCCGAGCCGCCGAACCGGCCGATCAGCGACAGCAAGATCGCCGAAATACTCGCAGCGCAGGGCATCCACGTGGCGCGGCGTACCGTCGCCAAGTACCGCGAGTCGATCAGCATCCCGCCTTCCAATCAGCGCAAGTCCATCGTCTAATAGCGTCGGAGACAACACTCATGCAACTCACGGTGACCGGGCATCAAATGGACGTGACCGAACCGCTACGCAACTACGCGGCCGAAAAAATCGGGCGATTGCAGCGCCACTTCGATCACATGACGACAGGCAACGTCGTGCTGCACGTGGAGAAGAACCGGCACCTCGTGGAGGCGACCATTTTCGCGAAAGGGATCACGCTGCACGCGGAAGCGTCCGACGGCGACATGTACGCCGCGATCGATTCGCTCGTCGATAAGCTCGACCGGCAGGTGCTGAAACACAAAGAAAAAGCGACCAGCCATCATCGCGAAGATAGCCCGCTCAAGCGGTCGTCGTAACCCGCTCCTCTCGGATGTACATCCAGACCTTACTCACGCGCCGCCGCGTTTCGGTCGGCGTCGCCGCCACCACCAAGCAGCGCCTTTTCGAGTGCGTCGGCGAGCTGTTGCACGCGGAAACCGAGATCCTCGACGCGAAACAGGCGGCCGATGCGCTCGCCGCCCGCGAGCGGCTGGGCTCAACCGGCGTTGGCAGCGGTGTCGCCTTGCCGCACGGCCGGGTCGCCGGTCTGCCGGCGGCGCTCGGTGCGTTCTGCACGCTCGAACGCGCGCTCGATTACGGCGCGCTCGACCATAAGCCAGTCACCATGGTGTTCGCCTTGCTCGTTCCGCTCGAGGCGAACGAGGAACACCTGAAGATCCTCGCCGAGCTGGCCGGCCTCTTCGCGAACAAAGCCTGGCGGGAGTCACTGCTCGCCGCACCGAGCGCGGAGGAGTTGTATAATCGCCTCACTCATCCGCTTCCCGCTCGGCCAACGCATGACCCGACAACTCACGGCACGCGATCTGTTTGATGCGCAGGCCACCACCCTAAAGCTCAAATGGGTGGCGGGACGCGAGGGCGGCGAGCGCCTGCTCGAACCGGCCACCGCGAAGTACCCGGGGATGGCGCTCGTCGGTCATCTGAATTTCGTTCACCCGAACCGCGTTCAAGTCATCGGTGTCGCCGAAGTCGAATATCTGAAACGCCTCGGTCGCAAGGAACGTGCCGTGCAGGTAGAGCAGCTCTTCGCCTGCCCGACCACGGCCGCGGTGGTCCTCGCGAACGACGCGAAACCGCCGCGCGATCTCGTACAAGCCGCCGACGCCGCGCGCCTGCCCTTCTTCACCTCGCCGCTGCCGAGTCCGGTTTTCATCGACCGCCTGCAATATCACCTGACGCGCGAGCTGGCGCCGCGCGTCACCGTTCACGGCGTCTACATGGAAGTGCTCGGGATGGGCGTGCTGCTCACGGGCGAATCGGGCATCGGCAAGAGCGAGCTCGCGCTCGAACTGCTGTCGCGCAACCATCGCCTGATCGCCGACGACGCCGTCGAGTTCGTGCGGATCGGCCCGGACGTGCTCGTCGGCCAAAGCCCGACCGGCGCGCTCTCCGACTATCTCGAAGTGCGCGGCCTCGGCATTCTGGACGTGCGCACGATGTTCGGCGAGACGGCGGTGCGGCACAAAAAGCGGCTGCATCTCATCGTACGCATGGAAAAAATGAACAAGCGCCGGCTGCACAAGCTCGACCGGCTGCAGGCGCAGCAGCTCACCCGCCCGATCCTCGACGTCGACATCCCCGAGGTCGTGCTCTTCGTCGGCGCCGGACGCAACCTTGCGGTTCTGGTCGAGGCCGCCGTGCGTTCCTACATCCTGCGCATGTGGGGCATCGATACGCTCAAGGATTTCATGCAGCGCCAGCAGGATTTGATCGACCGCTCGATTCCATGAACTTCTTGATCGTGAGCGGGCTTTCGGGGTCGGGCAAGACCATCGCGTTGCAGGCGCTGGAGGATGCCGGCTTCTACTGCATCGACAACCTGCCCGCCGCGCTCGTACCGCAATTCGCCGAGCATCTGCAGCGTTCCGGCGAAGAAAATCTCGCCATCGGGCTCGACGCCCGCAACCGCTCCTTTCTCGCCGACGCGCCGCAGGCGCTCGCACAGCTCGAAGAACGCGGTATCCGTTACCGCATTATCTTCCTGCACGCCGACGAGGATGCGCTCATCAAGCGTTACAAGGAAACGCGGCGGCGTCACCCGCTCGCGAGCGAAGAAACGTCTCTCCTCGAAGCGATACGAATGGAGCGCGAAGCGCTCGAGCCGCTCGCGTACGGGGCGACCTTGCGCATCGACACGACGCGCACGACGCCGCACGATCTGCGCAATCAGCTGCGCAACTTCGTGCGCGGCCAGGAGACACCGGGGGTCACGCTCCTCTTCGAATCGTTCGGCTACAAGAACGGCACGCCGCTCGACGCCGACTTCGTGTTCGACGTGCGCTGCCTGCCGAATCCGCATTGGGAAGTGGCGTTGCGCCACTTGAGCGGACTCGAAAAGCCCGTGGTAGAGTACATGGAACGATACGAGGAGGTGCACGCGATGTACGAAGAGATCAAGCGCTTCCTCGAAACTTGGCTACCACGCTTCGAACGCGACGATCGCAGCTACATTACGATCGCGCTCGGCTGCACCGGCGGACTGCACCGTTCGGTGTATCTCGTCGGCCGATTAGCGGAGCACTTTGCGGGCCGCGGCTACAAGACGCAGGTGCGCCACCGGGAGTTGAAATGATCGGTGTTCTGATCCTCGGGCAAAAAGACTTCGCCGAAGGCTTGATCCATGCGGTCGAGCACACGTTCGGCAACCGTCCGCCGGCCGTCGAAGCCGTGGGCATCGACTACGACTTGTCGCCGGAGCAGATCGCGGAGCTGATCCGCCGGCAGCTGCACCGCGTCGACCAGGGCGACGGCGTGCTGATCCTCGCCGACATCTTCGGCACGACGCACACGAACATCGCGCGCAACCTGCTCGAACGCGGCCGCGTCGAGCTGATCAGCGGCGCGAGCCTGCCGATGCTGCTGCGCACGCTCACGTACCGCGGCCTCAAAATGGACGAGCTCATCGACCGGGCGCTCGCGGGCGGCTTCAACGGCATCATCTGCGCGACCAATCCGAAGGCGTCCGAATCGCAGGAGTCGCACTCCCCATGAAGTGCGCTGACGTCGCCATCATCAACAAACTCGGCCTGCACGCGCGCGCGGCCGCCAAGCTCGTCAGCCTCGCCGCCGAATTCAAGTGCGAAGTCACGGTCGCGCGCGACACCCAGCAGGTCAATGCGAAGAGCATCATGGGCGTGATGATGCTCGCCGCCGCCAAAGGTACGCAGCTCAAGATCTGCGCGCACGGCAAGGACGAAGCGAAAGCCATCGAGGCGCTGACCCGACTGGTCGCCAACCGCTTCGGCGAGGGGGAGTAATGCTCGCGCTGCACGGCGCCGGCGTGAGCGACGGTATCAGTATCGGCGCCGCCTTCGTGCTGTCGCGCGAGCTGCCCGAGATCGCTCCGCAAACGCTCGCGCCCGAGCAAATCGACGCCGAGGTCGCGCGCTTCCAGGCCGCCGTCAACGCGGCGCGCGCCCAGCTGCTGAAGGTGCGCGAGCAGATTCCGCGCGAGGCGCCGATCGAAGCGGCGAGCTTCATCGACACGCACATCCTCATCCTCGACGACAAGATGATTTCCGAAGCGCCGATCGAGGTCATCCGCCGCGAGCGGCGCAACGCCGAGTGGGCGCTCAAGCTCCAAAGCGATCGCCTCTCCGAGATCTTCGAGCAGATGGAAGATCCCTATCTGCGCAACAAAAAAACCGACGTGCGCCAGGTGGTCGAACGGGTGCTGCGGCAATTGTTGACGCACGGCGCGGATGAAGACGACACGCTCGACCCCGGCGAGATCGTCGTCGCGACCGACCTCACGCCGGCGGACACCGTCGTGCTGAAGCACAAGCGCGTCCACGCCTTCGTTACGATGATGGGCGGACCGATCTCGCACACGGCGATCCTCGCGCGCAGTCTGGGCATCCCCGCGATCGTCGGCGTGCACAACGCGACGCGCTACGTCCGCAGCGGCGAGCGCATCATCGTCGACGGCAAGCGCGGCGTGCTGATCATCGCGCCGGATGAAACCACGGTCGAGGAATATCACCGCCGTCAGCGCGATATCCTGCGCCGGCGGCAGGAGCTCGCACGCCTGCGGCGCAGCCGCGCCGTTACGCAGGACGGCAAGGACGTGACGCTGCAGGCGAACATCGAGCTGCCGGCCGATGTCCGCGCGGCGATCGACGCACACGCCGCCGGCATCGGGCTCTATCGGACCGAGTTCCTGTTCATGAACCGGCCGCGGCCGCCGACCGAGGAAGAGCAGTTCCGCGTGTACACGCGCGTCGTGCGCGCACTGCCGAACAAGCCGGTCACGATTCGCACGATCGATCTCGGCGCGGACAAACAAGTGAATGGCGGGACACATCCCGCGAACCACTCCCCGGTGAATCCGGCGCTCGGCTTGCGCGCGGTCCGGCTCTGCCTGAACGACCCCTCCATGTTCCGCCCGCAGCTTCGCGCCATCCTGCGCGCCTCGGCGCATGGGCGCGTGCGTATGATGATCCCGATGCTCTCGAGCCAGGACGAGCTGTTTCGCGTGCTCGATCTGATCGAAGAGACGAAAGCGAGCCTGAAGCGCGCGGGAGAGAAATTCAATGCACGTATGCCGATCGGCGGCATGATCGAAGTGCCGGCGGCGGCCATCTCCGCCGATCTGTTCGCGCCGCACCTCGACTTCCTATCCATCGGCACGAACGACCTGATTCAATACACGCTCGCGATCGACCGCACGGACGACTCCGTGAGCTACTTGTACGACCCGCTGCATCCGGCGGTGCTGCGGCTCATCGGGATGACGATCGAAGCCGGGCGCCGCGCGCGCATTCCGGTCGCGATGTGCGGTGAAATGGCGGGCGATCCGCGTTACACGCGACTGCTGCTCGGCCTCGGCTTGCGCGAGTTCAGCATGCATCCGGCCACGCTGTTGATGGTGAAACGCAACGTGCGCAACAGCCACGCCGGCAAGCTCGCCAAGATGGCGACGCGCGCGCTCGCGAGCCGCGACACGGAAGCCGTGCACGAGCTGGTCGACTACGACAGCGGCGACGACGCGAGTTGACGCGCCGTCGCCGATCCGTCGGTCACAACTTCACCGAGCTTTGCGTAGTACCCAGACGCCGCGTTCGGCCGTGGCGATGTAAACATCGCCGTTCGCGGCTACGCCCATCGATCCCGCGAACTCGACACCCGGCGGATAACTTCCAATCGCTGAATAGCCGACCGGCAGGTTTTCGGCCACCACCGACACCGCAAGGTTCTTCGGATCGATGCGGAAGAGCTTTCCGGTGCTGCCGCTCAGCGCGAGCAGCGCACCACGCCCGTCGTCGGCGAGCGCGCCGACCTTGCCGACCGCGCTCGACACGAAGACTTCCTTGTTGCCGGTTGCCGGATCGATTTTGCTGATGCGCGACGGTTTGCCTTCGGCGACGTAGAGCGTGCCGTTGACGAGCGCCAGCGCCATCGGACCTTCCAGACCTTCGGCGACGGTTTTCTTCGCGCCGTCGGTGAGACTCACCTCGGTAACACGGCCGGCGCCGTATTCGGCGACGTAAAACTTCGGCGCTTCCCGGCTCATCGCGACGGCGAGCGGCCGGCTCAAACCGCCGGCGACGGCCTTGAACTCGCCCTTCACCGGATCGCCGAGCGCGACGGCGCCGTTCACGAAGTCCGGCCAGAGCAGCTGGTCGCCCGGGCCGTCGGCCAGCCCGATCGGCAGCGGCATGTGCGTGCCCGCCCAGGCGTTCAGCTTCGTCGGCACGTACGCGCCTTTGTCGACGCCGCGGATCATGATCGCATCGCTGATCCAAAGCTTGCCGTTTTTCCACACGACGCCATTAATTGCGTTCGATCCGGTCGGAAACAGCGTCTTGAACTTGCCGCTGCCGTCGGTTGCGACTTCATAGACGGTCGCATTCCAGTAGCTCGTGACGAAGAAGCGGCCTTCGGGCGTGAGCGCGAGATTGTCGAGACCGGCAGGAAGCTGCGCGAGCTTTTCGCGCTTCTGCCCGTCGAGGCTCAACCGGTACACGCCGCCCGGGATCTCGACGATGTACGCCATCTTGTCCGGCCCCACTTTGAGCGCGACCGGGGCCGCGAACTTCTCGGCGATCGTCGTGATCTCGCCGCTGTCTGGATGCACGCGCAGAACGCGCCCGGTGCCGAGGTCTGGGACGATCAAGTCATTTGTATCGGGATCGAAACCGAAGCCCTCGGGAACGGGAATCACGTTCTCTTTGACCAAAAGACGCGGTTCTTTCGCGCCGGTCGGATCGACTTCGAAGATGCGATTCGCCTGGAAGCATTCGGTGACGAACAACCGGCCGGTACGTTTGTTGTATTGAATGCCGTTCGGCGCCGTCAGCCCGCGCGCGATCACCGTCTTCACGCCGTTTTTGTCGATACGATAAACCTCGCCCACGACGGGCGTCGTACCGGTGATGTAGAGATTGCCCTTGTCGTCGGACGTGATGTCGTCCGTGATGTACGTACCGGCATAAGCGGGAATGAAACGCCGCGTCCGCATCGTCTTGAGATCGATGCGCGTCGTCGTGCCGTCGCCGGTATGGACAACGTATAGCGCACCGTCGGCCGCAATCGTCGCGCCGTTCGCACCGCCGAAAGGCGTGTCTTTGACGAGCTGTGCCGGTTTGTAGCGCGAATCGAGCACTTTGATGTCGGCAGCCGCCGTCTGAGAAAGCAGGACGGCCAGCACGGCCAGCGATGCGGCACTCCATGACGTCGTTTTTCTTCTCATGATCGTGATCCCTCGTTAACCGATGGTTATGACCGGCCGCGAACAAGCAAACGCGCGCTCGCGGAACTCCGGATATGACCATAAAACAACCGGTCGGTACAGGCAGGGAGAAGCGTCAACGGCGCGGGGCGTCGAGCGCGGAAGCGCACCTCGGATACGCAATTACCGCAACATCATGAAGACTACAACGGGAAACGGTGTTCGAGCCGAAGCGCCGGCTTCAGCGCTGTACAAACGAGGCGAGCGCGTTATCTAGAGCGAGCGGCGCAGATGTGCGGGACGGGGCGGACCGACTTCGAGAGCCGCGGCGGGCGCGAACTGCGCGGTCGGCACTTCGACGATCGCCACCAGTCCGTTCTTGTACTTCGATCGCGCGGCGCTGAAACCTTCGGCGGTGCGCGGAACGAAAACTTCCCGCAGCATCTCGACGTCGGATATCTTTTTCACGCGAAACGGACGCCAAAACGGCAGCGGCCGACCGGAGGAGGAATACCCGCGGATCTGATAACCGTCGAGCACCAAGTGCGACTGATCATCCGAATAGATGGCGTGCGGCTCGACGATCCGCACGGCACCGTGGTCCTGATAGCGAAAGGCGACGCAGCGGCGCTCCTTTATCGCCCGCGTCAATACGTGCAGAACGTTGGATGAAGACATACCGGACTCTCTCCCCTTACCGGTTAAATATGGCATACGGCCCCGAAGCCGCAACTCGCGGAAGACGAAGGTCGATTTTCCGGGGACCTACGGCGGCGTGGTGCGCACGGCGGAACGCCGCATTCGCCGCCAGCGCTCCCGCCATCGAGCCTCCTCCCTCCCAACGGGTAAAGCCGCCGGCTGCGCGCCCCTCGGCGAGGCGCGGAGCCGACAACCCGCGCCCTTACCGGCACTCGATCTCGAGGTATCCCTCGGCGGTCGCGGTCGCTTCATACGTATCGAACAAACCGTAGTAGCTCACTTTGACCGGCGTCGGCCGGATGATCGTGATGGTGATCGTCACCGACTTCCTGCAAGGACCATCGCATTCAAACTGCGATGCGAGCTTTTCGAGATCCTCCCGCAGCGACCGTTCGGCCTCCTTCTCGGCCTCGTCGATCGCATCCTGGCGAATTTCAGCCGGGCCTTTGCCGCCCGGGTAGTCGCGCGCCGCCCCGGTGCCGTTACGCCGTATCGCCGGCGTGCGCATCGGCTGCGCGCCGCAGGGGACCTTGAATAAACCGCTCGGGGCTTCCCCGGCACCGATCAGCCAAAGGATCAGGTTGATGAGCGCCACGATCAGCCAACGGACCCAACCGCCGAGTTCTTTGATCAGGTCCCAAACGGCGTTTCCGCCAACGAGATCCCAGAGCCTTTTGAGCCACGGGAATTTTTCGAGCAAGCCCGCAAGGATCCATCTCAGCCGACCGCGCAGCGGCGCAAGCAGCGCTTTCAGCCCGTCGATCAGCAGTTCGATCAGAGCCCGCAGGACGGTGAACAGCCCGCGCAGCAGCACCCACAGAAGCTCGAGCACGAACAAAACGGCTTTGCCGATCGCGGCCACCAGCGCCGCGGCCGCTTCCATCCCCGCCAAGGCGAGGATGACGAGGACGATGAGCGCGATAAAGAGAATAAAAATTATCCACTCGTACCAATGCAGTTCTTTGAAGAATTCTTTGGCCCATTCCCCGTAGTCCACGCCTCCACTGCAACTCGAAAGCAATATGCAGATAGAAATCAGTAGTATCGCCACAGACCAGTTTTTGTATCGAGCTTGCACGTAGACCCCCTTGTGTTGTTTTGAGAACATCGGCGACGTGACGCCGGCCAGCGCGCACACCACGACGACCGGCGTCAACGACGACCGATCGCGGTAACTCCGGCAGAGTGGAAAGCGAAAAGCGTTGAACCGCGACGAAACGGTGCCGGCGCTCTCCTCGCCTGACCGTTTTTCTTTAATTGGGTGCGCGGCCGACCTTCCGAGCAATGAGTCCGACCGCGCTCGCTTCTCCGGCTTCACGAAACGGGGTGCATGTAAGCACGTTTGCACGCCCCGCCGAAGGGCACTTATGTGCCGCAAACCGAGTACGTGGAGATGGAAACGCGGCGTGTTGCCGGCGGCCGAGGGTCAACGTGCAATTGCCTCTCGCGATTTTCGAACTGCTCTCGCGACCGCCGCCGATAGGTGGCCGCGCGTGCCTGGTTTTTAGAACGCTTATAAAAGAACCAGCGTGGCGAGGCCGAGGAAAATAAAAAATCCGCCGCTGTCGGTAATTGCGGTAATGAGGACGCTCGAACCCTGCGCCGGATCGCGGCCAAGGCGGTGCCGGGCGAGCGGAATCATGACGCCCGCACTCGCCGCGAGCATCAGGTTCAGTGTCATGGCGGCGGTCATCACTAGCCCCAGGAGCACGCTGTGATAGAGCGCGTAAGCGATCAAGCCGAGCAATCCGCCCCAAATCAGGCCGTTCAGGAGACTCACACCGATTTCCTTGGCGAAGAGCGCGCGCGCGTTTACTTCGCTGATGCGCCCAAGCGCGAGCGCGCGCACGATCATCGTAATCGTCTGGTTACCCGTGTTGCCGCCGATCCCGGCAACAATCGGCATGAGCGAAGCGAGCGCGACCAGGCGCTCGATGCTGCTCTCGAAGAAGCCGATGACGCGCGAAGAAATGAACGCGGTGACGAGATTGATGGCGACCCAGGCCCAGCGGTTGCGCACGGTCTGCCACACCGAAGCGAACAGATCTTCTTCTTCCTTCAAGCCGGCGAGATGCAGCAACTCGCGATCGGCCTCCTCACGAATGACGTCGACAACGTCGTCGACGGTGATGCGGCCTAGCAGTCGGTTGTTCTCGTCGACCACCGGCGCCGACAACAGGTTATAGCGCTCGAACGCCGCCGCGACTTCTTTGTCGGGCGCGTACGCGACGAACTTGGTGACGTCGCGCTCCATGATCTGCGAGACCCGCATGCCGGGATCGGTCGTCAGCACCTTCGCCAGCGACAATACGCCGAGCAACCGGTCGGTGCGGTCTACCACGAACAGGCTGTTGGTGTGCTCGGGCAGCTCGCCGCGACGGCGCAGATAGCGCACCACGACCTCGACCGTGATGTTCTCGCGTACCGTGACGGCGTCGAGGTTCATCAGACCGCCGGCCGTGTCGTCGGCGAAGGAAAGCGCCGTGTCAAGGCGCTGGCGATCCTGCTTGTCGAGCGCGTGCAGAATTTCGGCGATCAGCTCGTCCGAAAAGTCAGGAATGAGGTCGGCGATGTCGTCGGTGTCGAGGGTGCGCACCGCCGCGACGACCGTGCGATCGTCGAGCAGCGCGAGCAGGTCGGCGCGCATCGTCTCGGGCAGCTCGAGGAGCACCTCGCCCATCTTCTCGGTGTCGACCTCGGCCCAAACGGTCGTCCGGTTCTCGGGCGGCAGACCTTCGAGCACGGCCGCGATATCGGCCGGGTGCAGCTCGGCGAGGACGGCGCGCAGGCGCGTACGATCTTCGCCCTCGAGCGCCGCGAGCGTGAGTTTCAAAGGATCGGGCTTGGGAGCTTTGCGCGCTCTCGGCATGGCGTGGCCTCGTCGTGGGCGCAAAGTTTATGCGCGCGGCCACCAATCGCAAAGCGTTTTTAGAGTTTTTTCACCGCTAAGGACGCCAAGAACGCGAAGGATAAGAAAATGAAAATACCAATTTCACCGCGGCGGACGCGGAGGACACAGAGGAGTTTTATTCGTTTACTCGATTTTCCCCTGCGCGCCGCTGCGATTAAGACTCAGCTCCCGGCGATGGTCAGCGAATCGATCAGGATCGAACCGGTGCGGATATTTCCGCGCACGTCGACGTCGTTGCCGATCGCGACGATGCCGCGGTACATATCCCGCAGATTGCCGGCGATCGTGATCTCCTCGACCGGGTACGCGATCTCGCCGTTTTCGACCCAAAAACCGGCGGCACCGCGCGAGTAATCGCCGGTCACGCTGTTGACCCCGAAGCCGATGAGCTCGGTCACGAGCAGCCCCGTACCCATGTCCTTGAGGAGCTCGCGCAATCCGCGCTGTCCGGGCACGATCGTCAGATTGTGCACACCCCCGGCGTTGCCCGTGGTGTCCATCTTGAGCTTGCGCGCCGAATAGGAATCGAGCACGTATCCGAGCAGTATGCCGTCGCTCACGATGTCGCGCGGGCTGGTCGCAACACCTTCGTCGTCGAACGGCGTGCTCCCGAGCGCGCCTTTCAAGTGCGGCTGCTCGTGAATGCGCACGTGCGGGGCGAACACCGGTTTGCCCAGATGATCGAGCAGGAAACTGGCCCGACGATACAGGGCCTCGCCCCGGATGGCGCCGATAAAGTGCGACAGCAAGCTTGCCGCCGCCGGTGCTTCGTAGACGACGGGCGCGCGCCGCGTGGACAGCTTGCGCGCACCGAGACGGGCCGCCGCGCGCTCGGCGGCCCGGCGACCGACGGCGTCCGGCGCTTCGAGCTCGGCCGGCCGGCGCGATACCGTGAACCAATAGTCGCGCTGCATCCCGCCCTGATCTTGCGCGATCGCGGCCGCGGACAAGTTATGGCGCGTGCCCGCGGACGTACCGGCGAAACCGTTCGTATTCGCGTAAATCTCGACGCCTTCGTACGTCGAGAGCGTCGCGCCTTCGGAATTCGTGACGCGTGGATCGGCCGCCAGCGCCGCCGCTTCGCACTCGCTCGCCAAGGCAATCGCCTGATCCGCCGGCGGATGCCATGGATGCAACAGATCGAGATCGGGAATGGTGCGGGCGAGGCGATTCGGATCCGCGAGCCCCGCGCACGGATCTTCGGCGGTGTAGCGCGCAATCGTGCACGCCGCGCGCACCGTGTCGCGCACCGCACCGGCCGAGAGATCGGTCGTGCTGGCGGAACCGGTGCGCTGACCGAAATACACGGTGACGCTCAGCCCTTTGTCGCGCGTCTGCTCGAGCGTCTCGACCTCGCCCATACGCACGGTGACGGCCAAACCCTGCGTCAGATGCGCCGCGGCTTCCGCCGCGCTCACGCCCTGCGCACGCGCCTCCGCGAGCGCGGCCTCGGCAACGTCGCGAAGACGCGCTCGGGCGTCGGAACCGAAGATCGGCGCGACGGCGCGCTCGGTGGAAGCCGTGCTCATGCCTGCGTTCCTCCGACCGTCAAGCCGTCGATCTTGAGCGTCGGCTGGCCGACGCCAACCGGCACGCTCTGACCGTCCTTGCCGCAGGTCCCGACGCCGGTATCGAGCTTCAGGTCGTTGCCGACCATCGTGACGCGCGTCAGCACGTCGGGGCCGTTGCCGATCAGCGTCGCACCCTTCACCGGCCGCGTGACCCGGCCGTGCTCGATCAAGTACGCCTCGGACGCCGAGAACACGAATTTGCCGGAGGTGATGTCCACCTGACCGCCGCCGAAGTTGACGGCGTAGAGACCGCGATCGACCGAGGCGATGATCTCCTGCGGATCGTGCCGGCCGGCGAGCATGTACGTGTTCGTCATGCGCGGCATCGGGAGATGCGCGTACGACTCCCGCCGGCCATTGCCGGTCGGCGCGACGCCGCTCAAACGCGCGTTGAGCAAGTCTTGCATGTAACCCTTGAGGACGCCGTTCTCGATCAGAACGTTCCGCTGCGTCGGCGTGCCTTCGTCATCGACGTTCAGCGAGCCGCGCCGGTCGGTGAGCGTACCGTCATCGACGACTGTCACTTCCGGCGCGGCCACCCGCTCGCCGATGCGTCCGGCGAACGCCGATGTGCCTTTGCGATTGAAGTCGCCCTCGAGCCCGTGACCGATCGCCTCGTGCAACAAGATGCCGGGCCAGCCGGGGCCAAGCACGACCTGCATCGTTCCCGCCGGCGCGTCGACCGCGTCGAGGTTCGTCAGCGCCTGACGTACCGCCTCGCGCGCGTGGCCGAGCAACGTGTCGCCTTCGAGCAGCTCGCGATACGTGAAGCGTCCGCCGCCGCCGGAGTTGCCGACTTCGCGCCGGCCGTTCGCTTCGACGATGACGGTGACGTTGACCCGCACGAGCGGGCGCACGTCGGCGGCGAGCGTGCCGTCGCTGCGCACGATCATCACGACGTCGTGCACCGCGGAAAGACTCGCCATCACTTGCTTCACGCGTGGATCCTGCGCGCGCGCCTCGCGTTCGATACGCTCGAGAAGCGCGACCTTGTCCTGATCGGGCAAACTGGCGAGTGGATCCGTCGGCCGATAAAGGCGTAACGCGTCGCCCTGGCGCCACCGCACCGGCGCGCGCACGGCGCCGCCGCTGCTGGCAATGGCGCGCGCCGCGCCGGCGGCTTCGAGCAGCGCCGGAAGCACGAGATCATCCGAATAGGCGAACCCGGACTTCTCACCCGCGCACGCGCGCACGCCAACGCCGGCCTCGATGTTGTGCGAGCCGGATTTGACCTGTCCTTCTTCCAACCCCCACGACTCGTGGCGGCTGTATTGGAAATATAAATCGGCATAGTCGACTTGCCCCGTGAGCAGCTTGTCCATCAAGCGGCTCAGCTCGGTTTCAGTCAGGCCGGCGGGCTCGAGGAGCGACTGGCGGGCGAGTTCAATCAAATTCGATGTTTCCACGGGTTTTCCTTTACGCTTACCGCAATTTGAATTCCTATACTCGGGGCTGCGGGTTCATGTCTCAAGTCATCGAGGGACGTATTGACCGCCGCCGATCGGTCAATGTCAAAACCAACAGCGTGACCGAGGTCAAAGGCGGTGCAGCAGACGACGCTACCGAATCCGTCGGTGATCGAGACTGGGAAGCTGCGAGCGGACCGACCTAAGCTTCTGCAACTCGCAATCCGCAACGACGACCCCGATATCTCGTTCGCGCCGAGCCAATACTTCGCCCCACGGGTCCACGATCATGCTGTCCCCATGCGTTTCGCGGCCATTCGCATGGCGTCCTGACTGCGCCGGCGCGATCACATAGGCAAGATTTTCGATTGCACGCGCCCGGACCAGGGTTTCCCAATGGGCTCGGCCCGTATAGGCCGTGAAGGCCGACGGCACCACAAAGATTTCCGCGCCGGCATCGACCAGGCGCCGGAAGAGCTCCGGGAACCGCAGATCGTAGCAAACGGTAAGCCCAATCCGGCCGACCGGTGTATCGGCCACGACGGGCCCGTCACCCGCCTCAAAGGCGTTCGACTCGTAATAGCGCTCGCCGTTTGCGAGCTGCACGTCGAAGAGGTGTATCTTGTCGTAGCGCGCGACGCGCTCGCCGCTCGGGTTATACAGCAGAGACGCGGCACGCACCTTGTGGGCGTCGCGTGCGCGGAGCGGAATCGTACCGCCGACGAGCCAGACATCGTGCTTGCGCGCCGCGGCGGCCAGAAAGTCCTGAATGGGGCCGCGGCCTTCCGCTTCGGCCGCGGCGAGCCGCACCGCGTCCGAAATGGCCATCAGCGCGAAGTTTTCCGGCAGTACGACGAGGCGCGCTCCGTGCGCGGCGGCCTCCGCGATCGAACGACCCGCTTGTTCGAGATTGGCTTGCACATCGGGGCCGGACGTCATCTGAACTGCGGCGGCGAGTGTCATGATACCCACATACGGAACGGGAACCACGAATTATAGCGCCGGCGATCTGTCGGATGACAAACCCCTGCGCCGGGTGGCGGATCGCTAGGGTCCCGACGCCGGCGCGGTCGGCTCTTCCGTTTTGGGCGTCTTACCGAGCTTGGTTACGGTCGGGTTGGCCCAGGGACCCTTGACGATGTACGTCACGCGCGTGCCCGCTTCGATCTGGCGCTTGAACAATCGCTGCAGTGCGAGGATCGCGGCCGCCGCCTGGGGCCCGAGCAGGCTGAGACTCGTGACGGCGAGCGTGCTGCCGAAGCGCGGGCTCGCTTCGAGAACGAGATCGTAATCCTCCTCCGCCAGACCCACGCGCCCGTTCACGCCGAGACTCAGCGCCGGGCCTTTCACCAGCAGATTGTTCGTGCGCGCGTTGCCCCGTTCGACGTCGATCGTGCCGTGAATCGCGTCGAAGAAGAACCCCTTGCCGAACGCGGAACTGAAATCGAGCGTGAAATATCGTCCGATGGAACGCAGATCGAACAAACCGAAAAGACGCGCCGCGCCGGGATTGAATTGTAAAAACCGGCCCTTTTCGGCCGATACTTCGACGCGCCCATCGAGGCCGGCGAGCGTCGGAAGCAGGGGCGTGCCGGACCAGGCGAGCCGGCTGCGAAGCCGCACTTTGCCGTCCACCAACTGCCCGGCCACGCCCCAAGCATCGAGCGTCGCACCCATGTCGTCGCTGTCGAGGGCCAACGTGACATCCGTGTTGTGACGCTGTCCCGTCACGCTCACACGCCACACACCGTGGGCCGCCAACGTCGCTTCGGGCCGCTTCAGGTTCGCGCGAGCGACCTCCCAGCCGTACTCAAAAGGCGTCGCGGAAAAATCGAGCTGGCCAAATTTGCGCGACTTGTATTCAAACGACTGTGCGCGCAGGTCGAGCGCCGGGAGGTTGCGCGGATCGGTGTTCTTTTCCTTTTCCCGCGGGTCGTCGCCGGTCTGCTCGGGCAAACGCAAAAATGCAAGGTCGAGACGCACGCGCATGGGAGCTTTCGGCGCGGCGACAAAACGACCTTCGCCCGCGAGCGCGTCACCATCGACGACGGCGCGCCACTCCGAGCCACGGCGCGCCGCGTTCAACAGCAAACGCCCCCAATCGCGACCCGCGAGCCGCAGCCGCTTGATGTCGGTGCTGAGCGCCGTCACGATCTCGGGGGTCGCCGCGTCGCCGCCGCCATCGCCGAGCAACGGCAGCCAACGATCGAGATCGAGCGCGTCGTAGGTCACGCCGATCTCGAAACCGTCGCGCAACGGCAGCGCCGCGCCGCTCTTCCCGAATTCAACGCGACCCTTTTTGAAATGCCAGGCAGTGCCTTCGCGCGCCAACGCAAATTTTCCGCTGACGGCGCCACTGCCCGCGAGCGCGAGCACCACCGTTTCGGGACGGCTCATCTCGGTGACGAGTGTCAATTTCGCCGGCGATGCGGCATCGGCTTTGGTAAACGGCGCGGGCAGCCGGGAGCGCACGCTCCCCAGATTGGCCTCGGCACGCAGTTGTGGTCCGCTCGCTGCGTTGTGCCAGCCAAACGACCACGCGACGTTGCCGCTTACGCGCTCCGCGAGCGGCCGCCGAGCGCGCAACAGCTCCGCGAGCACGAATTGACCTTCGCCCTGAACGCGCAGACCGTTCGCATCGTACGCGGAGGAAACAATCAGCGGACCCCCGAACAATTGACCTTGTACGGTACTGTCGCGCAAGCCCGCTTCCGTGAAGCGCACCACGCCGTTCGCGGCGTCGAGCCCGCCCGCATCGCCGAGGTGGAGCGCGGCATTGCCGAACCGATACGCCACCTGATAAACCGGTCCCAGCTCGCGCTTGAGCGGCAAACGCAGGTCGAGATCGAGCACGCCGCTGCCGTCGGCGCGTGTCACGCGCGCGAGATGCGGCTGCCACGCTGCTGCGTCCTGCGACTCGACGGCCCGCAACACTCGCAGCGTCTCCGCCACCGGCCCCTCGACGCGCGCATGCACTCCGACGGTCCGCAGACCATCGTCCGCGCGGCTCACTTCCACGCGGATATCACGCGCAGTGAGCGCGCCGATCCGACCGCGTCCCGTCACGCGAACATTCGCGCCATTGATCGACACGTCGGCCTCCGCGTGTGTCAGCGGCGTCCAGCCGCGCAAATAGCGATAAGAGGCATCGCGCACGTGTCCCTGAATCTCGAAACGTCCCTGCCCGTTCTCGAAGGGCCATTCGTGCACCGGGCCCTCGTAAATGAGATGTCCCGACACCACATGGCCGCTCATGAACGCGTATTCCATCCATTCGAGCGTGCGCGGCGGCAGGTGGCGCGCCGGGTAATAGCGCGCGGCGTGGGCGCCGACCCCGTCGCTGAAATCGACGCGCAGCTCGAGCACGGGAGACAGCGCCGAATCAAAGGGAATGTCGAGACGCAAACGGCCGGAACCGTTGCCGTCGTCACCGGCGACACGAAGATCCGAGCCGATGACGCGCCACGCGTTCTCGGTGCGCTCCCAGCTGAGACGACCGGCTACGCGACGCGCTTCGAGCGGCGCGCGAAAGACGGTCCGCAGATCGAGCGCGAAATTTTTCCCATCGAGATCGAGCTGGCCGCCGTTTTCGTCGAATTCGAGGTGCCCGCTCAATCCGCGCAGGCCGGGGAGACGTTCGTTCGCGGCGACGCTCACCCCGACCAGCTCGGCGCTTGCGCGGAAAACGCCGGAGGACGCCGGCGAATCGGGCAATCGCGCCTCGAGGTTCTGCAACACACCCGAGGGACGAACAGCCGTCCAACGTTCGAGGAGCGGATGCTCGCCGCGATAAGGGGCCGCGAAGGCAGTCAAATCGTCGAGCTCGACGCGTTGCGCCTCGAATCGAATCTGGCCATCGGTCCGCATTGCTCGCAGCCTTCCGGCATACCAGGCGGGGCGCGTCAAGCCGAGCTTCAGATCGGACAGCTCGAGCCGCCAGCCGTCGGCCGTGCGGCGCCAATCGAGATCGCCGGAAAGCTCGCGCACGTCGAGCGCCGGACGCTGTGCATCGAACAGCACGTGCAGCGCTGCGACCGACGCCTGACCGCGGACACGGACCGGGCCGCCGTCGCGCCAATCGGCGGTGAGCTGCGCGTCGAAACGACCGCGCAACGGCTGCGGCAAGCGCTCGCGTAGCACGAGCGGCAGGGCGGCGGCGTCGAGCGCTTCCGCGCGCAGACGAGCCTTTCCGTTCCAGGTCGAATCGAACGGATTGCCGGCGATCTCGAATGCCACCGAGCATTGACGGCAGATCGCGGGCGGGAACGCGGCGCTCACCGTCAGATCGTGACGCTCACCGGAATTGCGCAGCTGCAAATCGAGCTGCGATAGCGCAAGCGGCCGATCCGGCTCCCGCGCATCGATCCAGCGAAGCTCCCCCTCCTCGACCGTCAGGCGCGGCTGCGCCAGGAGCCACGCAGCGCCGCCGGCTGCCGGCGTGTCGGTCGGCGCGAAACCGGCGACGCCGATACGGCCGTCGGTGTCGCGCGCGAGCGTGAATACCGGGTGCACGAGCCCGAGTCCGCGCAGCTCGATCCGCCCGCGCAGCAGCGACCACAACGAGATGCTCGCTCGGACTTCCGCCATTCGCACCGCCGGCGTACGGCCGTCGTCACCGTAAACCGTCGCATCGACGATGCGCACGCCGGGATGAATGCCGTCCCAGTACGGTTCGGCGGCACCGAACTGCACGGGGCGCCCGGCGCGACGCGTGAGCTCGCCGGCCAGATCGATGTCGCGGGTCACCACGGTCGGCCAGTAAAGCCGGGCGGCCGCGTACAACGCACCGAGCAGAATCAAGAGCACGAGCGCGGTGATCGAGAAAAAGCGTCCGACGCGACGTAACGGCGGGAGCCGCAAGGTAGGCGAGAGTCTCATTTGTGTGTCAGCCGGGCGACACCGATACGGGAACTACACCCGGGTGCGCGCCGCGCATGGAACAAAACTCCTCAAAGCAGAACGACGTCGTACTGTTCCTGATGATAAAGCGGCTCCACCTTGAGCTGAATCGGCCGGCCGATGAACTCCTGCAACTTCATGAGACTGGCCGACTCTTCATCGAGCAGCAGATCGATCACCGATTGCGAGGCGACGACCAAATATTCGTCGGTACCAAACTGACGCGCTTCCCGGAGAATTTCGCGGAAGATCTCGTAGCATACGGTCTGCGGCGTCTTGAGCGTACCGCGCCCCTGGCACACGGGACAGGGCTGACAGAGGGTACGCTCGAGACTCTCGCGCGTCCGCTTACGCGTGAGCTGCACCAGACCGAGCGACGACATTTCCGTCATGTACACCTTGGTACGGTCGCGCGCGAGCGCCTTCTCGAGCGCCCGCAACACCGCGCGCCGATGCTCGATGTCTTCCATGTCGATGAAGTCGACGATGATCATTCCGCCCAGGTTGCGCAGGCGGATCTGGCGCGCAATCGCCTGCGCCGCCTCGAGATTGGTCTTGAACAGCGTGTCCTCTAAGTTGTTGCGCCCGACGTACGCCCCGGTATTCACGTCGATCGTCGTCATCGCTTCGGTCTGGTCGATGACGAGGTAGCCGCCGCTCTTCAGGAGCACCTTGGAGGCGAGCGCTTTTTGCAGCTCGTCCTCGACGCCGTACAGGTCGAAGATCGGGCGCTCGCCCGGGTAGTACTCGATGCGATCCGCGACCTCGGGAATGAACTCGGCGCCGAACTCCTGCGCACGCACGTACGTCTCGCGCGAATCGATGCGGATTTTCTCGACGTTCTCACGCACGAGGTCGCGCATCGCGCGCAGCGGCAACGTCAGGTCCTCGTGAATCAGCTCCCCCGGCTTCGCGGTCTGAATACGCTCCTCGCACGCCGCCCAGATGCGGCGCAGGTATCGGATGTCGTGGCGCAGCTCTTCCTCGGTGGCGGTTTCCGCGACGGTGCGCAGTATATATCCGCCCCGGTCGTCTTCCTCGACCACCGTGCGCAGCAGCGCGCGCAAGCGTTCGCGTTCGGCGTCGTCGCCGATCTTCTGCGACACCGCGATGTGGCGACTGTACGGCATGAAGACGATATAGCGTCCCGGGAGCGTAATCTGCGTCGTGATGCGCGCGCCTTTGCTGCCGAGCGCATCTTTCAGCACCTGCACGACGACTTCCTGGCCCTCGTGCAGCAACTCCTGAATGCGCGGCGTCACCCACGCCCCGCTGTGAGGCGCCCGAGCCACCGCGGCCGAGCCGACAGTCTCGAACCCGGACAGGCGCGAGCCGTTCTCGGGCGCCGGCCGGACGTCGGCGGCGTGCAGAAACGCCGCACGGTCGAGTCCGATTTCTACGAACGCCGCCTGCATGCCGGGCAGAATCCGCGCGACCCGACCTTTATATATGTTCCCGACGATGCCGCGATGGCGGACGCGCTCGATGTACGCCTCGACAAGGACCCCGTTTTCAATAACCGCGACCCTGGTTTCCTGAGGCGTAACGTTGATTAGAATTTCTTCGCTCATGGCCGGCAGCACCTCCACCGTGCGTGTTCGGCGACAAGTGCGCCCGGTCGACGTTCGACCGCCCCGTTTCGCCGACTCGGCGCCGGGTAGACGACCGCGCTTGATGACGTCGCGCTAATAAGCATCGGTCTGCTCACGTGCGGATGTCCTCGCGGACATAGGAGATGCGCCGGAGGAGCTGCGCCAGCTCGAAGAGCGGCAGCCCGACGATGCCGGAGTAGCTCCCTTCGATATGTTCGATGAACGCCGCCGCGCGTCCCTGGATCGCGTAGCCGCCGGCTTTGTCGGCCGGTTCCCCGCTCTCCCAGTATCGCTCGATGTCGCGGTCCGACAGTCGCGCGAACGTCACTCGACTTTCCGACACTGCTTCGTGCATCTCATCCTGATGGAGGATGCTGATCGCGGTCAACACCTGATGCGTACACCCGGACAGGCGGCGGAGCATCGCGAGCCCTTCGGCGCGGCCGCCGGGCTTTCCGAGAATCGCACCGTCGAGCACCACTTCCGTGTCCGCGCCGAGAACCGGCCGTACCGGCATCCCCCGGGTCTTGACGATATCACCGCCATGGACGGCCTTTTCCCGGGCGAGCCGCCGGACGTACGCGCGCGCCTCCTCCTCGGGACGCGGCGTCTCAACGACGTCCGGCATGAGCACATCGAAGCGAATGCCGAGTTGACGCAACAGCTCTTGGCGGCGCGGCGATGCGGAAGCGAGGTAGATCATCGGTGATAAGGCAGATGATTGAGAATACTCCAAGCCCGGTAAATCTGTTCGGCGAAAACGATCCGAACCAGCGGATGCGCGAATGTCAGCCGCGACAACGACCAACGCGCGTGCGCCCGGGAGAGACACCCGGGCGAAAGCCCCTCGGGACCGCCGACGAGAAACGCGACGTCCACGCCCCGCGCCATAAACCCCCGTAACTCCGCGGCCAGCTCGGTTGTGTCGAGCTCCCGCCCCGTTCGATCGAGCGCGATGACGTATCCGCCGCGCGGCACCGCCTCCCAGAGACGCTCGCCTTCCTCCTCGACGATACGTGCGAGATCCGCACCTTGGGTACGAGAACCGGCGCGAATCTCGCGAAGCCGCAGGCGCAGCTGCGGCGGCATGCGCTTGGCATATTCATCGAACCCCGCTTGAACCCACGCGGGCATGCGACTGCCGACGGCCAATAGGTGGATCTGCATGCGGGAGCAATAGTAAGTCCATCCATTCTACAGGCGTAAAACCCAGCGCCACAGCAGCACCCGCCACGTCGAATCAAGTTCCGGCCGACGACGAGTGAATGCCGCCGATCGTACCCCGCCGCCCCACGAGGGATGCAGAACCGGGCGCCGTTTGGCGCTTCGCTCTTACCGTCAACAAACCGGCGTTTCGCAGCGGCTCTGGCTTGGGTCTTGCAGTACAAAACGGTAGTGACGGACTCGCGATGAAAAAGCGGCTTCCTATCCGAATGCCGGGCGTCGCCGCGGGCAAGCGGCCGGCAGGCATGAACGGTCGGCCGGTATCCCGGCCGCGCGCCGACACGCGCTGGGAAGATCTGATCGATCTCACCTGCGACTGGTACTGGGAACAGGACTCGGATTTCCGCTTCACCCGCATCGAGCCCAGCCGCTACACCCCCGTCGAATGCCCGCTCGGTTGCGACAGCATCGGCCAACGGGCCTGGGAGATCGGGCTCGATGTCGAAACCGGATGGGAGGCGCACCGCGCGCTACTGGACGCACGTCAGCCGTTTCGCGACGTCGTGATGTACCGAACGCGCGCGGACCAGTCGCGCCAATACGTAAGCGTCAGCGGGATGCCGGTGTTCGACGCGAACCGCCGCTTCGCCGGCTACCGCGGCATCGGCCGCGACGTGACCGCTCGCCACCTGCATGAAGCGGAAGCACTGCAATTTCGCAGCGCCATCGAATCGTCGCCGGATGCGATCTTTATCGTCGACCCGACCACGCTGCGCTTTATTTATGTCAACGAAACCGCCTGCCGCCGCATCGGCATTCCACCCGGCGAGTATTCGCGCTGGAACGTGCTCGACATCACGCGGGTCGAGCGCAGCGAGCTCGAACGAACCTACGCGGCAGCGATCGAAAAGCCGGGCGATAGCATCATTACCGAATTCGTCGGCATCAACACCGAGGGCCGGCGCAAATATATTGAAGGACACATACGGGCGCTGAACATCGGCGGCCGTTGGGTCATCGTCACGGTTTCGCGCGACATCACGGAAAGAAAACTGGCCGAGAAGGCCGCCGCCCGGCGCCAGCGTGTGCACGCGATGCTGAGCGTCGCGAACGAAGCGATGCTGCGCGGCAAATCGCCCGAGGAACTCTACCAGCGGCTGTGCGACGCGGCGGTGCGCAACGGAAAGTTCGTCGGCGCCGCCGTGCTGCTCCCCGAAGCGGATGCGACGAGGGTGCGGCTCGCGACGGTCAGCGGCGTCGGCGAAGACGTCGCGCGCAGCCTGTGCGTCTCGCTCGACGCGGCGTTTCCCGAAGGCCGCGGGCTCGTCGGTACCGCGTTTCGCACGGGCAAACCCGGCTTCAACAACGAATTGCTCGACGATCCGGACATGCGGCCGTGGCACGACTTCGCGCAACGAACCGGCGTCAAAGCGTCGGCGGCGTTCCCGTTCATGCGCGGCGAGCGCGTGCTCGGCGTGCTCCTCCTCGGCGCCGCGCAGCGCCACGCCTTCGACGACGAGACGACCGCGCTGCTCCAGGGTATGACCGAAAACATTCCGCTCGCGCTGGAGAATCTCGAGCATGAAGCACAGCGCCGGAGCCGCGAAGAGGAGCTGCTGCGGTTCCGGGCGGCAATGGACGCATCGACCGACAGCATCATCATCACCGACGTCGCGACGATGCGCCGCATCTACGTAAACGAAACCGCCGTTCGCATGAGCGGCTACACGCGCGAAGAATATCTGAACGTTGCCCCGGGCGGGTTCGCCGGCGTCGACGTAGAAAAAATGCAGCAGCTCTACGCCGAGACGATCGCTCAGGGGGACAAGGGCGTCACCACCGAGCACCTGTTTCGCTCGAAAGACGGCCGGCGCGGCTGGTTCGAGTCGCATCGAAGGGCGGTGCGCATCGGCGAGCGCTGGATCATCGTGAACATCTCGCGAGAGATCACCGAGCGCAAGCTCGCGGAGCAGGCGCGGCAACGACTGAGCCGGATGTACGCGGCGTTGGGCAGCACGAACGAGGCGATATTGCACGCGAAATCCCCCGAGGCGCTGTACCAGCGGGTGTGCGACGCCGCGGTCAACGGAGGCAAATTCATAACGACGGCGGTCTTGGCGCCCGAGGCCGGCACCGGGCGCGCTTACGTGCTGGCGATGGCGGGCGCGGGCGAAGAACAGCTGCGGCGGGCGCGCATTGCGCTCGACGACGCGGAGCCGGAAGGACGCGGGCTGGTCGGCACGGCGTTTCGCACGCGCGCGCCGTGCGTGAGCGACGACTTCCTCAACGACGCGCGCACGAGCCCGTGGCACGCGGCCGGGCGGGAAATCGGCGTCAAAGCGAGCGCCGCCGTTCCGCTGATCAAAGACAGCGAGGCGATCGGGGTGCTGCTCTTCTTCTCCGGAGAGCGGCGTGCGTTCAACGACGACGTGATCCAGCTGCTCGAACGCATGGCGGAGAACATCGTGTTCGCGCTCCACAACTTCGAGCACGAGGCCGAGCGCCGGCGCGCCGAGCATCGCATCCAGTACCTCGCGACGCACGACGCGCTTACCGGGTTGCCGAATCGGGTGATGTTCGGCGAATTACTGAATCACACCATCGACGCGTCGCGCCGCTACGGGCGAACGTTCGCGGTGCTCTTCATCGATCTCGACCGCTTCAAGGTCATCAACGACAGCCTCGGTCACGGCGTCGGCGACAAGCTACTGCAGGAAATCGCTACCCGCCTGAAACAGGTGCTGCGCTCGAGCGATATCATCGCGCGCCTGGGGGGCGATGAGTTCGTGGTGCTGGTGCCGGAGGCGAACGAACCCGGCCAGGTTGCCGCCATCGCGCGCAAGATTCTCTCCGCGGTCCTGAAACCGGTGCAGCTCAATGACCAAGAATTCCGCGTGACCGCGAGCATCGGCGCGTCGCTGTATCCGGCCGACGCCGAGGACGAAGAATCGTTGATGAAGAACGCCGACATGGCGATGTATATCGCCAAGGCCGAAGGCAAAAACAATTTCCAGTTCTACACGAAGGACATCCGGGCGCAGTCGCTCGAGCGCCTCACGCTCGAAACGAATCTGCGCCGGGCGTTCGAGCGCGAGGAGCTCTACCTGAACTACCAGGCGAAGCTCGACTTCAAGAGCGGCCGCATCACCGGCGTCGAAGCCTTGTTGCGCTGGAAGAGCCCCGATCTCGGGCCGGTGCCGCCCGCTCATTTTATTCCGCTGGCCGAGGAGACCGGTCTCATCGTGCCGATCGGTCGGTGGGTCTTGAAAGCCGCGTGCGCGCAAAACGTCTCATGGCAGCGCGAAGGCCTGCCGCGGATACGAATGGCCGTCAATATTTCGGCGCGCCAATTCGTCGATGAGAACTTCCTGAACGACGTCGCTGCGGCCATCGAGGAGACGGGCATGGACCCGTCGCTGCTCGAAATCGAGCTGACGGAAGGCATGGTCATGCAGAACGCCGACCGCGCGAGCAAGACACTGGCGGCGATCAAGCGCATGGGCGCTCACATCGCCATCGACGACTTCGGCACCGGGTACTCGTCGCTCGCGCAGATCAAACGCTTCCCGATCGATACCCTCAAAGTGGATCGCTCCTTCATCCGCGACATTCCGCACGACTCGGAAGACAAAGCCATCACCGAAGCGATCATCGCGATGGCGAAAACATTGAGCATGACCGTCGTCGCCGAAGGCGTAGAAACCGAAGAGCAAGCGGCGTTCCTGCGCACCCACGCGTGCGACGAGATGCAGGGCTACTACTTCAGCAAGCCGGTCGGGCCGGCCGAATTCGCCGCGTTGCTTCATGCGCAATCGGCGCGCGCGCAAGAGTAACCCGCCTGACCTCGCGATCCGACTCAGACCGCCAACAATCCGTCGTCGGCCCGCGTACGCCGGAAAGCCGACGCCGCTCGATGCCGTTGGTCGGGGCCCGTCTTTTGCAGAGCTTACGAGTGACTAATAGTAATTAGAGCACTGTCACTCGCGATGCGAACCAACGTCAAGTCCAACCAGGCGCACTCTCTCGAAGAGAATGACACGCTGCTGCACGCGTACGAGCAGCGCATCAAGACGCTGGAGAAGCAGCTGCAGCGCCTGATCGAGGTCTCCTCCGATTTCTACTGGGAGTTCGACGCGGAACATCGCTTCACGGTCTTGCAAGGGGCGACGTTGGAGAAGATCGGAACCCATCCGCATGCGCTGATCGGAAAACGGCGTTGGGAGCTGCCGACCGTCACACCTGTCACCGAAGACGGCACATGGGAAAAACATAAAGCGATACTCGCCGCACGCGAGCCGTTCGAGCTGACTTACAAATATCTCACGCTCGACGGCGAATTCCGCTACATCAGCACCAGCGGACGACCCGCGTTCGACGAGAACGGGCATTTTCTCGGTTACCGCGGCATCGGCAAAGACGTTACGCACAAGGTACAGATCGAGCGGCGCCTCGCGATCGAACAAAAAGTGACGCGCATCCTGACCGCCGCGAACGACGTCGCCGAGACGACGCAGCGTATTCTGTGCGCCGTCGGCGAAACGCTCGGTTGGGCGTGCGGCGCGTATTGGCGCGTCGACGAAGGGAAGCAGGCGCTCGTCTGCGCCGAGACCTGGGGCATTGCCGCACCGAGGATCCACGAGTTCCTCGCCGCCGGCAAGCGTTTGTCGCCGCTCCCGGTCGACGACGCCGGCCTGGTACGGCGCACTTATATGCACGCGGCGGCGCAGTGGATCCGCAACGTCACCAAGGATCCATCGTATGGGCGCGCCCGCGCGGCTCTGCGCGCCGGGCTGCGCACCGCCTTCGCCTTCCCCATCCGGGCCGACGAGAAGACGCTCGGCGTCATGGAGTTTTACTGCCGGGACGCAGCGCATCGCGCCGACCCGGAGCTGGTCGCCGGTTCGGCGCAGATCGGGGAGATCATCGGCCAGTTCTACCAGCGCAAACAAGCCGAGGAAGAGCTGCGGCGCTTTCGCACGATCATGGACGCCGCGCCGGACATGATCTTCTTCGTCGATCCGGAGACGATGCGCTTTCTCTACTGGAACGAAGCGAACCTCCGTTTCGGAGGTTGGAAGCACGACGATTACAAGAAAATGAGTCCGTCTCAGTTGAGCGGCATACCGGAAGAGGAACTGAAACGCCTTTATGCCGAAGTGATCGCCAAGGGCGGCGACGCGGTGACACGCGAGATGCTGTACCGAGCGAAAGACGGCTTGCCCGGGTGGTTCGAAACGCAACGGCGCGCCGTGCGCCTCGGCGACAAGTGGATCATCCTCACGATTTCGCGCGAAATCACGGCACGCAAGCTCGCCGAGAAAAGAGCGGCGTGGATGAGCCGGATGTATGCGGCGTTGGGCAGCACCAACGAAGCGATCATGCACGCACGGTCCGCGCAAGAGCTGTATCAGCGCGTGTGCGACGCGGCCGTGAACGGCGGTCAATTCGCCGCCGCCGCCGTTCTGCTGCCGCATGCGAGCGGCGGTGCAATGACGGTAAGTGCGGCGGCCGGGACCGGCATCGCGGCGCTCGACGAAACGCGCGTATCGGTCGATGAAACGCGGCCTGATGGCCAGGGCCTCGTGAGGGTCGCCTACCGCACGGGCAAGCCGGCGGTCAGTAATAACTTTCAGAAAGACGAGCGCATGCGCCGGTGGCACGAAAGCGCCGCGCGCATCGGCCTGAAAGCCGCGGCCGCGGTGCCGCTCGTCCATCATCACCGGACGATCGGCGTGCTCTTGCTGCATTCGAGCGAGAAGCGCGCGTTCGATGATCAGGTGGTGAAGCTGCTCGAGCGGATGGCGGACAACATCGCGTTCGCGCTCGAAAATTTCGAGCGCGAGTCGGAGCGCAAGCGCGCCGAGGATCGCATCCAGCATCTCGCCACGCACGATGGCCTCACCGACCTTCCGAATCGCGTGATGTTCAGTCAGCTCCTGAACGCCGAGATCCAGTCGGCACAGCGCTACGAGCGCAAATTCGCGGTGCTCTTCATCGACCTCGACCGCTTCAAGATCATCAACGACACGCTGGGTCACGAGACCGGCGACAAATTGTTGCAGGAAATCTCGCGCCAGCTGCGCGAGTCGCTGCGCGCCAGCGACATCGTCGCCCGCCTAGGCGGCGACGAATTCGTCGTGTTGGCGCGCGAGGCGAGCGGCGTCGAGCAGGCGACGATCGTCGCGCGCAAGATTCTGTCGACGGTCACCCGGCCGGTGATGCTCGCCGGGCAGGAGTGCCGCGTAACGGCGAGCATCGGCATCGCGATGTACCCGAACGACGGCGAGGACGAGCAGACGCTCATGAAAAACGCCGACATCGCGATGTATCATGCGAAGGAGGAAGGCAAGAACAACTTCCGGTTCCATTCGCGCGACGCCAAATCGCGCTCGCTCGAACGCCTGACGCTCGAAGTGAACCTGCGGCGGGCGCTCGAACAGAACGAATTCTCGCTGCACTACCAGCCGCAACTCGATCTCCGGACCGGCGCGATCACCGGCGTCGAAGCGCTGTTGCGCTGGCAAAACCCCGCACTCGGGGCGATACCGCCGGCGCAGTTCATTCCCATCGCCGAGGAGACCGGGTTGATCGTACCGATCGGCAAGTGGGTCCTGCGAACGGCGTGTGCGCAAAACGTGGCGTGGCAGCGGCAAGGCCTGGCGCCGATTCGCGTCGCGGTCAATCTCTCGGCGCGGCAGTTCGCCGACGACGATCTGCTGCACGACATCGCCGCCGCGCTTGCCGACACCGGGATGTCGCCCGAGCTGCTCGAGCTGGAAATCACCGAAGGCATGGTGATCCACAACCCCGACCGCGCGCTGCGGGTCCTGACCGCGATCAGGCAGACCGGCGTACGTCTCGCCATCGACGATTTCGGCACCGGTTACTCCTCGCTCGGTCAGCTCAAGAACTTTCCGATCGACACTCTGAAAATCGACCGCTCGTTCATTCGCGAAATTCCGCGCGACGCCGAAGACAAAGCGATCACGAAAGCGATCATCGCGATGGGCAAAACACTGGGCCTGAAGGTCGTCGCGGAAGGCGTCGAAACGCACGATCAAGAGGCGTTCCTGCGCGAGCAGGCATGTGACGAAATTCAGGGCTACTATTTCAGTGAACCGGTTCCCGCCGCGCAATTCGCGGAACTCTTGCGCGATCGCCGCCATGCGCCGTCCCGTTGAGCGCGCCGGGATTCGGCAGTTGCACGCGCGTGCCACGGCATGGCGGGACGTGGCCGGCATTGACGGGCAAGGTGTCGCCGCATGAGCGCCCAGATGCACAAGGGCAAAGGCCGCCGACTGAAAAAACGCGGACGCGCGAGCGTGCGGCAAGCGCCCGACGACATCGACCTGCATAGCCTGGTCGGCATCTCCTCGCGTTGGTACTACTGGGAGCAGGACAAGCATTTCCGTTTCACACGGCTCGTCGGCTCCGTTTTCAAACACCCCGGCATCGACCGCGAGCGCTATCTGGGCAAAACCCGCTGGGAGCTCAACGCCATTCCGGTAGGCGACGGCGGCAAATGGGACGCGCACAAGGCCGTGCTCGCCGCCCGTCAGCCGTTCAACGATTTCCTGATGCGAAACGTCGGCTCGGACGGGCGGGTGCATTACATCAGCACGAGCGGCCGGCCGGTATTCGACGAGAATGGCGTCTTCAAAGGATATCGCGGCGTCTCGAGAAGCGTCACGAATCGCTTCTGGCTCGAGCGCCGGCTCGCGATCGAGCACGGGGTCACGCGCATTCTTGCCGAGACCATCAATCCGACGGAAGCGCTGTCGCCGATTCTGCGTGTCATCGGCGAAGTACTGCAGTGGGAATGCGCGGCGTATTGGGAACTCGATCGCGCGGCCCGTCAGCTACGCTGCCTTGCGACGTGGCGGCAGCCGCGGCCGGGCGTCGCGCGATTCATCGCCGCCACCGAGCGGCTGTCGCCGCTCGCACTCGACACCGACGCGTTCATCACCCGCTTCGTCGACGCGACCCAACCCGCTTGGCTCGCCAATCTCGCGGACGACACCGCCTTCGCGCGCGCCCTGCACGCGCGCGCCGCCCGCCTGGTCGCGGCATTCGTCGTACCGATCGTGGCGGGCGGAACCGTCATCGGCATCATGGAATTCTTCGGTCGCGATCCGTATCCGCTCGGTCCCGACGTGCACAAGGGCGCGGAATATATCGGAGCCGTGCTCGGCCAGCGTTTGCAGCAGAAAAAAGCGGAGGAAGAGCTGGTCCACTTCCGCACCGCGATCGACATGTCGCCGGACCTCATTTACCTGATCGACCCGGTGGCGCCGCGATACCTCTACGTCAATGACACGGCTTGTCGCGTGAGCGGCTATACGCGCGAAGAACATTTGAAGCTGTGTCCCGCCGCGGTCGCCAAACGCACCCCCGAAGAGCTGAAACGGCTTTACGACGAAGTGATCGCCAAGGGCGCCGAAGGGCCCACCACGGAGAGTATCGTGACCGCGAGGGACGGCGAGCGCGGATGCTTCGAGGCGCATCGACGCGCGATACGACTGGGCGACAAGTGGGTGATCGTCGTGGTGTCGCGCAATGTCACCGAGCGCAAGAACGCGGAGCGCGCCGCCGCCCGGCAAGGAAGGATGTACGCGGCGCTGAGCGCCGTGAACGAAGCCATCCTGCACGCGGGCTCGCCCGAGGATCTGTATCGGCGCGTATGCGACGCGGCGGTTAACGGCGGCAAGTTCATCAACGCCGCGATTCTGATTCCCGAGGCCGAGACCGCGCGCATGCGCGTGGCGGCGGCGACGGGAGCCGCAACCGAGCAGTTGCGGCGGCTGCCGATCTCGGTCGATGCCGCGACCCCCGAAGGGCGCGGGCTCGTGGGTACGGCGTTTCGCACGCGAAAACCGTGCGTCAGCAACGACTATCGCAACGATGAGCGCACGCTCCCGTGGCGCAACATTGCCGAAGAGATGGGCGTGGGGTCCGCCGCCGCACTGCCGCTCCTGCGCGACGACCGCGCTTTCGGGGTGCTGCTGTTCGACGCGGCCGAGGAAGGTGCGTTCAACCAGGAAGTCGTGGCGCTGCTCGAGCGTATCGCCGAAAACACGGCGTTTGCGCTCGACAACTTCGAGCGCGAGGCGAAACGCCGCCGAGCGGAAGTCGCCACGCAGCGCTACGCCCGCATGTACGCCGCCCTCGGTACCGCAAACGAAGCGCTGCTGCGCGCGAAATCGCCCGATGAGCTTTATCAGCGCGTCTGTGCGGCGGCCGTGGACAGCGGCGGTTTCGTCGTCGGCGGCGTGGTTCTCGCGAATCCCGGCTCGCCGTGGGCGACGCTCGTTGCCGCCACGGGCCCGGGCGAGAGGCGGCTGCGTGAGGTTCGCGTCTCGTTCGACGAATCCTACCCCGAGGGCCAGGGGCTGATCGGCATCGCTTTTCGCAGCCAAAAACCCTGCGTTAGTAACGACTACATGGGCGACGAACGTTCGCGCCCGTGGCGCGGCGCCGCTTCCGCGGCCGGGGTCGGCTCGACGGCCGCTCTACCGCTCGTTCGGGAGGGCCGCAGCGTCGGCGCGATGGTGTTCTATGCAAGGGAAAAGGACGCGTTCGACGAGGAGATCGTCAAGCTCCTCGAACGCATGATGGAGAACGTATCGTTCGCCCTCGATAACTTCGAACGCGAAGCAGAACGCCGCCGCGCGGGGGAAGCGCAGCAGCGCGCGACGCGGATGTATGCCGCGCTGAGCGCGACCAACGAGGCGATCCTGCACGCCCGATCGCCGGACGAGCTGTACCGGCAAGTGTGCGAAGCAATCGTGCAGGGCGGCAGTTTTCTTACCGCGATCGTTTTCACCGTCGCGCCCGGCTCGGACTTCGCGACGGTTGCCGCGGCGGCGAGCAAGACTGACACCGCGTTGCTGCGCGAGATCGAATGGTCCATCGACCCCTCGAGGCCGGAAGCACAATCGTTGAGCGCCATCGCCTTTGCCACGCAGCAGCCTTGTATCAGCAATGATTATCTCAACGATCCGCGCACCCGGTATTGGCACAGTCAGTGTCAGCGCGGGGGCGTACACGCGGCGGCGAGCCTGCCGATCGTGCGCGCCGGACGCAGCGTGGGAGTGCTTGTCATCTATTCGCGCGAGCGCAACGCCTTCGACGACGAAACCGTCAATCTCATGCGGCACATCAGTAAGAACGTCGCCTCCGCTCTCGACAATTTCGAGCACGAAGCCGAACGCGCGCGCGCGGCTGAAGCGCTACGGGCGAGCGAGGAAAAATATCGCCACGTCCTCGAAACGATGTACGAGGGCTATTTCGAAGTCGATCTCGCGGGAAACTACACGTTCTTCAACGACGCGCTCTGTCGCATACAGGGGTATAGCCGCGAAGAAATGATGGGCATGAATTATCGGCAATACACGGACCCGGAAACCGCCAAACGCGTTTACGCCATCTACAACGAAATATACAGAACCGGCGCTTCCACACAGTTGACGGAGTGGGCCTTTGTCCGCAAAGACGGCACGCGCGGAATATGGGAGAGCTCGCCACAGGTGATTCGCGACGCCGAAGGCAAACCGATCGGGTTCCGCGGCGTCGTGCGCGACGTGACGCTGCGTCGCGAGACCGAAGAGCGACTGCGCGCAAGCGAGGAAAAGTACCGCACCATCCTCGAGAACATGACCGAGGGCTATTTCGAGTGCGATCTTGCCGGCAACTTCACGTTCTTCAACGAAGCCGAGCGCAAACTGGTCGGCTACGACCGTGACGAGCTCATGGGCTTGAACTACCGGAGCTACATGGACGCCGAGACGGCCGACAAGGTGCGCCGCATTTACCACCAGATTTACCGCACGGGCGTGGCGGCCGAGCTGGAAGAGTACAACATGATCCGCAAAGACGGCGGAACCACGACCATCCAGGCGTCAGTGCAATTGATTCGCGACGCCGCCGGCAAGCCGATCGGCTTTCGCGGCGTAACGCGCGATGTGACCCGGCGGCAACGGGCCGAATTGGCGCTGCGTGCGAGCGAGGAAAAGCACCGCACGATTCTCGAATCCATGTACGACAGCTACTTCGAAGTCGATCTCGCCGGCAATTACACGTTCTTCAACAACGCGCTCTGCCGGCTACATGGGCGCTCGCGCGAAGAGCTGACCGGGCTGAACTACCGCGCGTACATGGACGAGGCCACCGCCGCGCGCGTCTACGCCGCCCACAACCGGATTTATCGAACCGGGCAGGCGACCGAGCTGATGGACTTCGCCATCACGCGCAAAGACGGATCGAAGGCGGTCTGCGAAGCGACGGTGCAATTGAAAACCGAGGCCGACGGCAAACCGACGGGTTTCCGCGGCGTCGTCCGCGACGTCACCCTGCGACGGCGCGAGCAGAAATTGTTCCAGCTGGAACACACGGTGACGCGCCACCTCGCCGGTTCCGAGAACATGACGAGCGTGCTGACGGCGGTCTTGCGCGACATCTGCCAATCCGAAGAGTGGGAATCGGCCAGGTACTACCGGGTCGAGGATCGCGCCGGGACGGCACGTCTGATCGTCGGCTGGCATAAGCCGGGCGCGAGCGCGAAACCTCCGCCGGTGCACCAAAACGCCGTCGGCAAAGTGATACCCGATGAGCTGTTCGCCCAGTTGATCAGGGACGCCGAGCCGATCTGGATACCGGATCTCGGCGCCGACTCGCGCGTGCGCGGGCCGCAGCCGTTTCCGAACACGGGCGAGCACGCCGGGTTCATCTTTCCCATCGTCGCCCAGGGCAAGGTAATCGGCGTCATGATGTTCTCCTGCGGCACCGTCCGAGCCCCCGATGAGCGGCTGCGACAGACGATGCGCGTCATCGGCAATCAGGTCGGGCAATTCCTGCAACGCCAGGAAGCGGAAGAGGTGCTGCGCGAGAGCGAAGCACGCTTCCGCGCGCTGACGGAGCTTTCCTCGGACTGGTACTGGGAACAGGATGCGGAGTTTCGCTTCACGCGCATGGAAGGGCGGCAGACGCAGCACGACACGGTGCGGGAACACTATCTCGGCAAGCGCATCTGGGAGCTCGGCTTCGAAATCGAAAGCGGAACGAACGAGCTTCGCACGCTGATCGAGACGCATCGGCCTTTCCGCGACATCGTCATACGCCGGGTCTCGGCGAACAGCACTCACTATCTGAGCGTGAGCGGCGAGCCGATCTATGCCGCCGACGGCCAGTTCGCCGGCTATCGCGGCGTCTCGCGCGAAGTCACGGATGAGAAACTCGCGGAGCAGCGTATCCAATATCTCGCGACGCACGACGCGCTGACGGATCTGCCGAATCGCGTGATGTTCAGCGAGCTCCTGAGCGTGGCGATTGCCTCGGCGAAGCGCTACGAGCGCAAGCTCGCCGTGTTGTTCATCGACCTCGATCGCTTCAAGATCATCAACGACACCCTCGGGCACGACGCGGGCGACGTACTGCTCAAGGAGATGTCGGTGCGGCTGCGCGAATGCCTGCGCGCGAGCGATGTCGTCGCCCGGCTCGGCGGCGATGAATTCGTCGTGCTGCTGCCGGAAGTCGCCGAAACGGGGCAAGTCGCGATGGTCGCGCGCAAGATCCTCACGGCGCTCATGAAGCCGATCAGCATCTTCGGCCAGGAATGCCGCGTCACGGCGAGTATCGGTATCTGCCTCTACCCGAGCGACGGAACCGACGAGCAGTCGCTCATGAAGAACGCCGACAGCGCGATGTATCTGGCGAAAGAGGAAGGCAAGAACAACTTCCAGTTCTATTCGCACAACATCAAGACGCAATCGCTCGAACGGCTGACGCTCGAAGCCAATCTGCGCCGCGCGCTGGAGCGGAACGAGTTCACCCTGCACTACCAGGCAAAACTCGACTTCCGCACCGGCAAGATCAGCGGCGTCGAGGCGCTGTTGCGCTGGCATACACCGGAGTTGGGATTCATCTCCCCGGCGCAGTTCATCCCACTCGCCGAGGAAGCGGGCCTCATTGTTCCCATCGGCCGCTGGGTGTTGAAGACCGCGTGTTGCCAAAGCGTCGCGTGGCAGCGCCAGGGGCTCCCGCCGGTTCGGATGGCGGTCAACCTCTCGGCGCGCCAGTTCGGTGACAGCGAGCTCCTGAACGATATACGCGACGCGCTTTCGGAGTCCGGCCTGAATCCGGCGCTGCTCGAGCTCGAGCTTACCGAAGGCATGGTGATGCAGAACGCCGAACGAGCAGCCAAGCTGCTCGCGGCGATCAAGGAGATGGGCGTGCACCTCGCCATCGATGATTTTGGAACGGGCTACTCCTCGCTCGCGCAGATCAAGCGCTTCCCGATCGACACGCTCAAGATCGACCGCTCGTTCATCCGCGACATTCCCCAGGACGCAGAAGACATCGCGATTACCGAAGCGATCATCGCCATGGCGAAAGCACTCGGTCTGACGGTGATCGCGGAAGGCGTCGAGACCCGCGAGCAGGCTGCGTTTCTGCAGAGCCGCGCGTGCGACGAGATGCAGGGGTACTACTTCAGCCGGCCGGTCGCGGCCGAACAGCTCGCCGAACTGCTACGCGCGGAGGTTTACCCGGCGGCGTCGTAGCGGCGCTAGCGCGTCGCACGGCGTGAGTTTATGCTCGCAGGCATGAGCTCCCCGTCACCGCTTCGCGTCGGCTTGTTCGTCACCTGTCTCGTCGATTTGGTCCGGCCGCGCATCGGCTTCGCCGCGCTGCAACTGCTCGAAGCGGCCGGCTGTGACATTACCGTCCCGGAAACGCAGACGTGCTGCGGGCAGCCGGGCTACAACGCCGGCGATTTCGCAGCCGCGCGCGCGCTCGCGCTCAAGCTCGCAGACGAGTTCGAGCGTTGCGACTACGTGGTCGTGCCTTCCGGTTCCTGCGCCGGCATGATCCGCGTGCATTACCCGAAGCTTTTCGAGAGCGACGCGACAGCGCGCGAGCGCATCCGCCGACTTGCCGATCGGACTTTCGAGCTGACCGATTTTCTCGTGCGCATTGCGAAGCTCGACGATGCCCCCGGCGGCGGTTTCGACGGGCGCTTCACGTATCACGACGCCTGTTCCGGCCTGCGCGAGCTCGGCGTGAAGGCGCAGCCGCGCGCGCTGCTCGCGAAGCTGCCGGACGCGACGCTCGTGGAAATGGAGAACACGACGACCTGCTGCGGATTCGGCGGAACCTTCTCGAACAAGTACGGCGAGATTTCCGCGCGCATGGCCGAACGCAAATGCGCGGCGATCGCAAAAACCGGCGCCGGCGCGGTGGTTGCCGGCGATCTCGGGTGCCTGCTCAATATCGAGGGGCGCCTGCGATTCATGGGGGATCACACGACTCGGGTGCTGCACGTTGCCGAAGCGTTGACAGAAGCTAAACATGACGCGGAATAACGACACCGTCGCGCTGCTGCGGAGAAGCGCATGCAGGTAACGTCGGACGAGTTCAAACCCAAAGCGCACGATGCCCTCGGCAACACCCGCCTGCAGCACGCGCTCGGGCGGATGCAGACGCATTTCGTCGCGAACCGCGCGCGCGCGTTTACCGGGCTCGACTTCGAAGCGCTCCGTGAAGCCGGTGCCGCGATTCGCGACCGCGTGCTCGCGGATCTTCCACGCTATCTCGAACAATTCGAGCAGGCGGCCGTTGCGGCGGGCGCCGAAGTGCATTGGGCGGAGACGGCAGACGAGGCGAACCGAATCGTCGCGGCGATCGCGCGCCGGTACGCGGTGCGCAAGATCGTCAAGTCGAAGTCGATGGTGACCGAAGAGTGCGAGCTGAACGAATCGCTCGAGCGCGCGGGCTTCGAAGTCGTCGAAACCGATCTCGGCGAGTACATTCTGCAGCTCGCGCAGGAACCGCCCTCCCACATCATCGCGCCGGTCCTGCACAAGAATAAAGAGGAGATCGCGCGGCTGTTCCAGGAAAAACATCGGCGCCCACGCCGGGAAGGCATCACCGAGCTGGTCGCCGAAGCGCGGGAGATGTTGCGGCCGCAGTTTCTCTCCGCGGACATGGGAATCACCGGCGCGAATTTTTTGATCGCCGAAACCGGCTCCGTCATGCTCGTCACAAACGAAGGCAACGGGCGGCTTTGCACGACTCTCCCGCGCGTGCACGTCGCCGTCGCCGGCATCGAAAAAGTGGTGCCGACGCTCGCAGACGCCGCCACGCTCGTGCGCCTGCTGCCCCGCTCCGCTACCGGCCAGTCGATCAGCAACTATATGTCCGTGCTCACGGGCGTGCGGCGCACGGGCGACCTCGACGGTCCCGAGCACATGCACATCGTGCTGCTCGACAACGGGAGAAGTCGTCTGCTCGGCACCGTCATGCAGCCGATGCTGCGCTGCATACGCTGCGGCGCCTGCATGAACCATTGCCCGGTTTATCAGAACGTCGGCGGACACGCTTACGGCTGGGTGTACCCCGGCCCGATGGGCGCGGTGCTGACGCCGCTGTACGTCGGCCTCGAGCGCACCGTGGATCTGCCGAACGCGTCGACCTTCTGCGGCGCGTGCGTGGAAGTGTGCCCGGTCAAGATTCCGCTCACCGATCTCATGCGCGAGCTGCGCGCGCAGCAGTACGACCGGCGCCTGCGCTCGCGCGCCGAACGCTCGGCGCTCGCTCTGTGGGCCTGGCTCGCGCGTCGTCCACGCGTCTACGCATGGGGCGCCGCGCTCCTCGCGCGCGCGTTGCGGCTGCTCGGCGGACGCGCGCGGCGGCTTCCGGGCGCAGGCGAATGGACCGTCGGCCGCACGCTGCCGCGCGCCGAGGGTCGAACGTTTCGAGAGCTCTACCGCAGGCGGCGCGCGGCATGAGCACCCGCGGCCGCATTCTCGCTCGGCTGAAAGAGCGACGCAGTCAACACGCGCCCGCGCCCGAACGCGTGTACCGCACCGCCCCGGTCCTCGGTCCCGACCTTATCGAACAGTTTTGCCAACGCGTCGTGCCGCTTGGCAACGATCTGGTGCGCGTCGCGTCCGTGAGCGATGCACCGGCCGCCGTCGCGCGTTATCTTGCAGCGCATGCGATTCCCCTGCGAGCCGTTTGCTGGCCGGAGCTGCTCGCGCTCCCGTGGCGTGAAGCCGCTGTTGCCGTGGAGGCTCGCGCGGCACGCGGCGACGATCTCGTCGGTATCACCGGCGTGTTCGCGGCAATCGCCGAAACCGGCACGCTGATGCTTGTCTCGGGTGCGGAAACGCCGGCCACCGTAAGCCTGCTGCCGGAAACGCACGTCGCCATCGTCCCTGCCTCCGCGGTCGTCGCCACCATGGAAGATGCGTGGGCGCGGCGGCGGGCGCAAACAGCCATGCCGCGTGCGGTCAATTTCGTTTCCGGCCCTTCGCGCACCGCGGATGTGGAACAAACCGTGACGCTCGGCGCGCACGGCCCCCGTCGCGTCCTTCTCGTCGTCGTCGAGCGCTAAGCGGCTTCATCTTTTCGCGCTTCTTGCGCGTTATACTGCCTGCGACCCGACAATGCACGGAGGGATCTATGCGCGTTCGCTTCTTCGTACTCGCCGCCGCGGCGTTGCTCGGCGCCTGTCATACGGCCAGTTACTATCGCGGCAATGAAAACTCGCCGTACTACGTCGTGCCTGCCGGTGCGCGGATTACCGTAAATCAGGAATTGCCCATCGCACCGGGGCAGTTGCGCGTCTTCATGCAGAACGGCCGGATCTTGCCCAACTCCGCGATCGAGCATCTCTATCCCTACTGCAACTTGGAGCTTCGCGCCCTGAGCGATGCGCCGCGCACCGTGCAGCCCGACGAGCTGGTCGTGTTGCGGACCGTGCAACATGAGTTTCAAGGCGGGACGGCGGAGAGCGGAGCGCTTCTCTACGCGGCCGCCGGAATCGGCGCAGGGTACGGGATGCGGCTGGGCAGTATCCAATCGGGCGGTCCCGTCGAGGAGACGTTTAGAACCATCATGGACGTGCGCTCGGAGAAGCAGCCGCAGATTCGACGCCTGACGTGCACACAGTGGGGTTATCAGGGCATCGACCGCCATGTGACGATTGCGGAGATACGGCGTACGCTCGGCGACCTCATGACGTTGCACACGCCGTAACAACACCAAACGGACGCGATCCCCGAATGAACCGCAAACGACTCGGCAGCACCGGCCTGGAGGTGTCCGAAATCTGTCTTGGCACCATGACGTGGGGCGAGCAGAACAGCGAAGCCGACGCCCACGCGCAGCTCGACTATGCCGTCGCGCAAGGAATCAACTTCATCGACACCTCCGAGATGTACCCGGTGCCGCCGCGCGCCGAGACCGCGTGCCGTACCGAGCGTTACGTCGGCACGTGGCTGAAGCGTCAACCGCGCGAGAAACTCATCGTCGCGACGAAGATCGCCGGCCCCGGGCGGCGCGACTGGCTGCGCGGCGGAAAAACCGCGGTCAATCGGGCGAACATTATCGAGGCGGTCAACGGCAGCCTCGAACGGCTGCAAACCGACTATCTCGACCTGTATCAGATCCACTGGCCGGATCGCAATGTGCAGGCGTTTGGGCAAAGCGAATTCGACCCCAAGCGCGAGCGCCAGACCGTCCCGATCCTCGAACAGGTTCAGGCGATGGCGGAGTTGATTCGGGCGGGGAAGATTCGCTACTACGGTCTATCGAACGAGTCGTCGTGGGGCATTGCGCGTTTCTGCTGGCTCGCGGATCAGCACGGTTTGCCGCGCCCGGCGTCGGTGCAGAACGTTTACAGCCTCGTCAGCCGGCAGTTCGATCTCGATCTCGCCGAAGTGAGCTTTCGCGAACAGGTCCCGCTGCTTGCGTACAGTCCGCTCGCCGGCGGGCGGCTGTCCGGCAAATACTTGAGCGACCCCCAGCCGCCGCGTGCACGCTTCACCCTGTTCCCGGAATTTCAACCGCGCAACAGCCGCCCTTCGGTGTCGGTCGCCGTTGCCGAATACGCGGCCGTCGCGAAGAAACACCACCTGGCGCTCGACCAGATGGCGATCGCGTTCGTGCGCAGCCGCTGGTTCGTCGGTTCCACGATCATCGGCGCGACGACGCTGGAGCAGTTGAAGCGCAACATCGACAGCGTGCGGGTAACGCTGGACGCGGCGACGCTCGCCGACATCGAGGCCGTGCACGTACGCTACTCGACGCCGGCGCCCTGACCCGTCAGCAGGAATCGCGCGTGCCCGTAGCATGGGCAGCAACCGCCGCGAGTCGGAAGATATTCGGTGAGTTTCGTTAGCCCTCCAATATGTCGCCCTTCGCGCGCGGCGCCGCTTGCGGCGTCTTGGTGCGGTCCGTCGCCGGCCACTGCTCTGAAACGGCGGGCAGCGCGATTTGCTTGCCGGTCAAGCGCTCGATCGTCATGGCGTAAACCGTGATCTGGTCGAGGCGCGGGAAGAACGCCTTCGGCCGCTCGGGCAGCGCGAGCGCGTATTTCTGCATGAGCGCGGTACAGAAACGTGCCTTCTCGTCGCGGTCCTCGACGATCCGTACCCGGCCGAAAGCGATGACACTCCCATAGCTCACCGACGTATCGCACTCGAAACGTCCATACGCGTACACCTCGCCCGGCTCGTCTACCTCGAAGCAGACGCGTGTGTCGTGCTCGACGTTTTCGCGCAGATGCCCCCGCGCGAGTTGTGTGCGTACACCTGGCCCTCGAGCAACACGTAAAGCAGCGGCACGACGTAGGGCGAGCCGTCGGCGCTCACGGTCGCGAGCCGCCCGCAGTAGCCGCGCGCGAGCAGCGCGCGCGCCTGCGCATCGTCCAACGCGAACTTGCTGTTGCGTATTTCGGGTGCACCGCTCATTTGTGCGCCTCGCCTCCGCCGATTTCGTTCGCTTCAGCGCGCGATTGCGCGTGACGCGCGAGACGCAGCTCGAGGTGCCGCTTCACGTCCGGCCATTCGTGCGCCAGGATGCTGTACAGCACGGTGTCGCGTGCGCTGCCGTCGCGGCGCGCCTGGTAATGACGGAGCACGCCGTCCTTCTTCGCACCGAGCGCTTCGATCGCACGCTGCGATTTGAAATTGAAGTTATCGGTGCGCAAACCGACGACGCGGCAACCGACGGCATCGAACGCGTGCCCCAGCAGAAGCAGCTTGCAGGCGGTATTCACGTGGCTGCGTTGCCAGCGCTTCGCGTAGAACGTGTAGCCGATTTCGACGCGGTCGATGGCAGCGACGATGTCGTGATAGCGCGTGCTGCCGACGATCTCGCCGCTCGCGACGTCGCGCACGGCCCACGGCAGCATGTGGCCGGCCTGCTGACCGGCGAGTGCGTGGGTGATGAAGCCTTGGGTCTGTTCGGGGCGCGGCACGGCGGTGTACCAAAGCTCCCACAGCGCGCCGTCCGCGGCGGCTTTGGCGATGCCGTCGTGATGCTCGGCCGCGAGCGGCTCCAGCCGCACGCCATAACCTTCGAGGGAAACCGGACGAAGCTCGATCAAAGTGCACTCCCGCTTTTCATTGGTTGGCGCGTAACCGTATCGCGGAATTGGCTTACTGAAATGTCCACTTCTGCTATTCTTGACCAGTCCACTTATGCGCGCCGCCATCGTCATCGACACCGCCGCCGCGACGCCGATCTACCGGCAGATCTACGACGCCTGGCGCACGGGCATCCTGAACGGACGCTTCCGCGGCGGCGAGCGCGTACCGTCCACGCGCGAGCTGGCCGACGCGCTCGCGGTGTCGCGCAGCACCGTGACCCAGGCTTACGAGCAACTGATCGCCGAAGGCTATCTGCAGACACTGCACGGTTCGGGCACCTTCGTCTGCCGCGAGCTGCCGGAGGCGTCGCTGCGCCCACGCGTCGGGCCGCGGCGCCGGCCGCCGGAGAACGTCCCCGCGCGGCTATCACGCTTCGGCGCCGCGTTGCGCGAAGATTTCGTCTATCCGCCGACGCCTCCCGGATTCATCTGTTTCTCCCGGTGGGGCGCGGATCTCGACCACTTTCCGTTCGCGCTGTGGCGCAAGCTGCTCGTGCGGCATTTGCGCCGCGCGCAGCGGGAAACTTTCGACTACGGACGCGAAGCGCAGGGTTACCCGCGGCTGCGCCAGGAAATTGCCGCGTACGTCGCGCGCTCGCGCGCCGTACGCTGCACGCCGGAGCAGGTGGTTGTCGTCAACGGCTCGCAGCAAGCGCTCGACTTCTGTGCGCGCCTGCTGCTCGAACCTGGCGATACCGTCGCGTTCGAAGATCCCGGCTATCTCGGCACGCGCCGTGTGTTCGACGCCTACGGCGCCAAGCTTCAGCCGGTACCGGTCGATGCCGAAGGCATCGTGGTCGATGCCATCGACCGGAAGGCGCGGCTCGCGTACGTGACGCCGTCGCACCAATTTCCGACCGGCGTCGCGCTGTCGCTCAAACGCCGCCTGGCGCTGATTGAATGGGCGCGCGCGCAGCGCGCGGTGATTGTCGAGGACGACTACGACAGCGAGTACCGCTACAGCGGCCCGCCGCTGCCCGCACTGCAGGGCCTGGCGCCCGACGTTGCCGTAATTTACTGCGGCACGTTCTCGAAGGTCATGTTTCCCGGGATGCGCATCGGCTACGTCATCGTGCCGCCGGCGCTCGTGCCCGCGTTTCGCCGCGCCAAGTGGCTCGCCGACCGCCATACGCCGACGCTCGAGCAAGCGGCGCTCGCGGATTTTCTGGGCGAAGGCCACCTCGATCGACACATCCGCCGCATGCGCCGGCTGTACGGGCACCGGCGCGAAGTGCTGATCGACGCGCTCGCACGACACTTCGGGGATGGCGCGAGAGTCATGGGCGATCCGGCCGGGATGCACGTGCTGGTGCGCTTTGCGGACGATGCCGTCGGGGAGCGCGCCGCGCAAAACAAGGTCCAGATGGTTAGCGCCGGCGCGTACTATTTGACGAAAGCGCCGCGCAATGAATTCGTGATCGGATTCTCGACGCTCGGCGAACGCACGATCCGAGCAGGCATCAAGCGGATCGCGCGATAGATCGGTTCCTGGGGGCCAAACATTTTGGCGTCGCCGGCGGAAGCGAATCGAATGCCGGCATCGTCCGCTACATCCGGTTATTGCCGAAGCCAACCCTTTTGAAGCAACGGTTCACGCCAGGCGAGATAACCGTCGGGAAGCGCGCGCGGCCGGTACTCGCAGCCGATCCAACCGGAGTAGCCGCGATGCACCAACAGTTCGAAGCAATCGAGCAGCTTGTCCTTCGCGAGATCGGGCTCGTTGCGCTCGGGCGCGCCGGCGATCTGGATATGCCGCACGTACGGAAGCGCGTGCGTCAGCTCGGCCGGTAGATCGAGACCTTCCTTGGCGGTGTGATACAAGTCGAACTGCAAACGCACGTTCGGCAACGCCAGCTGCTCGATAACCGCGAGCGCCTCGCGCGGCTGGTGATAGGCGTAGCCCGGGAAATCGACGCGGTTCAGCGCTTCCAGCGTGAGGACGACGTTCTCGGACGAACACCGCGCAGCCGCCCAGCGCAGATTCTCCTCCAGTACCGGACGCCATCGAGTGGGCCGTATGTCATCGACGATTCCCGCCATGACGTGAATCGTGCGGCAAGTCGTCGCTCGCACCACCGCCATCGCCCGTTCGAACGCCGTGCGAAATTCCCCCTGCTTGCCCGGGATCGCGGCGAGCCCGGCGCGCGCGGGTCCGTCGCCGACAGGCGTATTGATGAGCACAAGCTCGAGCGCGTTCGCCCTCAGTCGTTCCGTGTACCACTCGGGCGGATTGCTGTACGGAAAGAGAATCTCGACACCGACAAAGCCGTCGCGCGCGGCTTGCGCGAAACGCTCGGCTTCCGGCAGGCGGCCGTATACGAGCGTTATATTCGCAGCCAGCTTCATCGCGCACCGACCTTTTGGAAAAAAAGATTGCCGACGACAAGTTCCTGCTGCAGTGGATTCACTTGCACGCCGAGCGTCCTCGCGAGCGATTGATGCCCGGTCATGATCACGCTGTTGTCATGAGCTTGTCCAGCCATGCGGCAGACGGTGCAGCGAAGCCGGTGTTAGCCGTGCTCTCGCGCCGTGCAACCGTCGTTCGGTTCAACGGTCCCGCACTTCTCGCGTCGGATCGTTCGCCGGATCGTCGGCGGCGAGTACATCCTTCGCCCACGCGCTTTTCTTCCATCCCGGTACCGGCACCGTGCAGCCGGCTTGCGGAACGAAGTGCGACCGTTCGACGCGCTGCATTTTGTGAATATAGCGCGGGCAATTCGGAAAGACTTCGCGCACCGCGACGCGGACGACGAATTGGGCGTCGTGATACTCGGCGACCAAGGGATCGTTCGCCTCGACGCGGGCGGTGCCGTTCACACGCATTCGTGTTTGCCGCTCGAAATCGATGAAGAGCAGACCGACTTCGCCGGTATCGAGCACGTTGCCCATCGAAAGGTACATACCGTTACCGTCGTAATTGGGGAACGCGAGTGTATGTTCATCGAGCACGCGCACGAACCCCGGCTCGCCGCCTTTGTAGGAACAGTTGGCGCGACCCCGGCTGTCGACCGTTGCGAGAAAGAACATATCGAGGCGCTCGATAAAAGCTTTATCCTCGGCGACGAAGCATTGGCGCACGAGCTTTTCTTCCAGGCGATCGGCGAGCCGGCGCGTATCGAAGCGATCTTGCAGCTCGCGGGCACGTTCATGGTACATGGTCATGCGTTTATCCTCCGGCAGAGCACGTCGGCGCTTGCATCAGCGGGTCTTCGACACGCCGGGAGCGACTTGCCCGCGACCCGCGCGGCGGCGTCATTTTCTCAGCCCGGATTCCGCGACGTAATGAACCACGTGCTGGATGGTCCCCAGACCCCGTCGGGGCGCACATACGCCGAGAGCGTCTCGCGCAGCACCGCGATCACCTGCGGCCTGCGTTTTTCGCCTTCGGCACCGGCGAGCCGGATGATCTCACCTGCGGGCCCGAGCGCCATGGCGAATTCGACGGCTTCGTCCAGATCGCGGCCGATGCAGATGTCCGCGTCGAAGCGCTCGAAGCTGATGCGATTGAATCCGGCAGCGGCAAGCATCGTGCTGACCATATCCGGTCCCGCCATGGAAAACGGGCCCGGGCCGCAGTGCACTTGATCGGTGTCCTCGTGCGATACGACCGGCACGATTTCGCGAACGCGCAACTCCGCTTCGTACACCCAGGGATTGTCTTCGCGCTTGCGCCAGACGATCTGCGTGAACGAACCGCCGGGCTTCAGCATCCGGCGAATGTTACGCATGGCGGCGCCCGGCAGGTTGAAAAACATGGTGCCAAAACGCGCGAACGCGTGGTCGTAGGGACCGCGCAGGTCATCGGTCTGCACGTCCGCGACGAAGAATGAGGCGTTGCGGATACCGGCCGATTTCGCTTCGCGCTCGGCGGCGCGAATAAAATTCTCGGCGCAATCGACGCCCACCACTTCGCCCTGCGGCCCGACCGCGGCCGCGATCTTCAGCGCACTGTCGCCAAAACCGCAGCCGAGATCGAGGACGCGCGACCCTTCGGGGAACAGACGCCGCGACAGCACCTCGTCGCTGTGTCCCGCGAGGCCATTGATGAGAAGATGCTTGAAACGAACGAACTTGTCGAAGAGGACGGTATTCCAGGCTTCGACGATAATCGCATTGTCGCTCACGGGTTTCTCCTCCTGACGCAGCCTCCTTACCGCGATTCGAGATTTCAACGCCTCGTTACCGGAGCGCGGCTCGCCCGCGTGCTACGGCGGGGCTCGCAACATGACATTGCCGGGCTTCCCATCGCGCCGCGAGCGGAGTTCTGCGCTGCACATAGTGTGACACCGGGAGAATCGTTTTGCGAAAACCCGGCGCGGCCCGATCCATCGTCGGCGCGGACGCGTTTCCGAAAAGAACCGGAGTCGAGGGGGTTATTCGTGCTGCGGAGCCGGCCATGAAAGCGCGCTACCGCAGAAAATGCGCTACCGCTTCAGCTGCTTCGCCTCGCTCCACAGCTTTTCGAGGTTGTAAAAATCGCGCGTCTGCTGGCGCATCACGTGCACGACGACGTCGCCGAAGTCGATGAGCACCCAGTCGCCGCCCTCCATTCCTTCGACGCCCGCGGGCCGCCGGCCGTGCTCGCGCAACCGGTCGATCACGTTGTCGGCGACTGCAACGACGTGACGATTGGAGGTGCCGGTGACGATGATCATATAGTCCGTGAACACGGCGATCTTGCGCACGTCGAGCACCGTGACGTCGCGCGCCTTGGCATCGTCGAGCGCATCGAGGATGAGCTTGCGTAACTGCGAAACGCGCATCAAGCGGCGGAGCTCCGGTAGAGGTGTAGACGTTCGATGTAATCCCAAACCGCGGGCGGCAAGACATCGGCGGCGGGCGTCTCGCCGCGAGCGATCGCGGCGCGCAGCTGCGTCGCCGAAATATCGCGCGGCGTAACGGGGACGAAAACGACGGCTCCGGCCGGTCGCGCGGCGATCGATTCGCGCCCCGAACAGACCCGCGCTGCCGCCCACGCGGGAATGGACGCGGCCGCGCCGGGACGCTGCATCACGACGAGATGGGCCAGTTCGAACAGCTGCTCCCAGCGATACCACGACGGCAGACCGGCGAAAGCATCCGTGCCGAGAAGAAAACAGAGCGGCGCGTCGCCGATCTCGGCGCGCAGCGCTTCGAGCGTCGGGACGGTATACGACACGCCGCCGCGACGAATTTCGCGATCGTCGGCCACGAAGCCAGGGAACTCCGTAACGGCGATCTCGACCATGCGCAGGCGCTGCGCGGCGGTGGCGAGCGGCGGCTTACGATGCGGCGGCGCGGCAGCGGGGATCAGATGCAGCCGAGCGAGCCCGAGGTGATCGAACACTTCCCGCGCGGGGCGCAAATGTCCGTAGTGAATCGGATCGAAGGTGCCGCCGAGGACGCCGATCATACGAGGTGCGCGTGCGTCAGCACGCGCTTCGGCTCGCCTCCCTCTCTCGCGCAACCGGGAGAGGGAATGAGGGTGAGGGCAGCGTGCGCACGGCGCCACGTGCCGACAACACGATCAGACGGAACGGAAAAGCAGGCGAGCGAACTACGCGGGATCAAGTGCGCACGTGACCGTCACCGATCACGACAAACTTCTGAGACGTCAGACCTTCGAGCCCGACCGGACCACGCGCATGGAGCTTGTTGGTGGAAATGCCGATCTCCGCGCCGAGCCCGTACTCGAAACCGTCGGCGAAGCGCGTCGAGGCGTTGACAATCACCGAGCTGGAATCGACCTCGCGCAGGAAACGGCGCGCGCGCGTAATGTCCTCGGTCACGATCGCATCGGTATGCTGCGAGCCGTACGTTGCGATGTGATCGATCGCCGCATCGAGGTCGTCGACCACACGGATCGACAGTATCGGCGCCTCGTACTCGGTGTGCCAATCCTCTTCGGTGGCCGTGTTGATGCCGGGCAGTATGCGCCGCGTCGTGTCGCAGCCGCGCAGCTCCACACCCTGCTCACGGTACATCTTGCCGAGCACAGGCAGCGCGCGCTCGGCGATGCCGGCGGCGACGAGCAGCGTCTCCATCGCGTTGCACACCGCATAGCGCTGGCACTTGGCGTTGAAGGCAATCCGCACCGCTTTGTCGAGGTCGGCCTTGTCGTCGATGTAGACGTGGCAGATGCCGTGCAGATGTTTGATGACCGGAATCGTCGCCTCGTTACTGATGCGCTCGATCAGACTCTTGCCGCCGCGCGGAACGATGACGTCGACGTAGTCCTTAAGAGTGATCAGCCTGCCGACTGCCGCGCGATCCGTTGTCTCGACCACCTGCACCGCATCGGTCGGCAGCCCGGCTTGCGCGAGTCCTGCGTGGATACACGCGGCGATCGCTTGATTCGACTGCATCGCCTCGCTGCCGCCGCGCAAAATCGCCGCGTTGCCGGATTTGAGGCAAAGACCCGCGGCGTCGGCGGTGACGTTCGGACGCGATTCATAAATGATGCCGATCACGCCGAGCGGCACGCGCATGCGCCCGACCTGAATGCCCGACGGCCGGTAGCGCAGATCGGTGATCTCGCCGATTGGATCGGGCAGCGCCGCGATCTGGCGCAGTCCCTCCGCCATCAATTGCACGCGCGCCGGATTGAGCGTGAGGCGATCGAGGAACGCCGCATCCAGGCCGGCCGCGCGCCCGGCGTCGAGGTCCTTCCGGTTCGCCGCGAGCAGTGCGTCGGGGCTTCGTTCGATCTCGGCCGCGGTCGCGAGCAGCGCCGCGTTCTTCGCGGCCGTTTCCGCGCGCGCGAGCAGGCGCGATGCGGTACGCGCACGGACGCCGAGCGTCCGCATGTACGCTTCGACGTCTGTCGCAACCGATCGGCTCATCACCTTCATACTACTGCTTCTCCCCTGAGCGTGTAGGCCGGAGTCGCGCAGCCGGCGAGCGCGAGGGCCAGCGCCTCGAGCTCGAGCCACGCGTCACCCGGACGCTGACCCTTCACGACACGGTCGGCACGTGCGGCGGCGCGCAACAACTCATGCCAGCTCGCGAGCTTGTGGCGCGTCAGCGCCTTCTGCATGATCGGCTTGCGTCGCGCCCACACGCGAAATTCTTCGAGCACCTGCGCCGCCGGCCGCCCCGATGCAATCACCTGCGCGATCCGCGCGGCTTCGCGCACTTCGCGCGCCAGCGCCCACGACACCAGGGCCGGCGCTTCGCCTTCCGCCCGCAGGCTGTGCAGGATACGCAGCACCGTCGCGGTGTCGCCGGCTAACGCGGCGTCGGCGAGGGCATAAACCGTGAACCGGGCATTGTCGCTAAGTTGTCCGGCGATGTCATCCGCGCTCACCTCGCGCGCCCCGGAAAGCGCAAGCTTTTCGATCTCCTGCGCACAGGCGAGCGAATTGCCCTCAGTGTAATGCGCCAACATGTCCGCGACGCCCCGGCCCGGGACCAGCCCGCGGGCGCGCATGCGCCGCTCGATCCAGGCCGGCAACTGGCGTGCGTCGATCGGATAAAGCGTGATGGTCACGCCGGCCCGTTCGAGCGCCGCTACCCATTTCGCCGCCCGGGCCTGCTTGTCGAGCTTGCCGGCCACCACGAGCACTGTGACGTCCGGCGCTTCGTCCCCGGCAACCTCGGCGAGCGTCCGCGCACCCTCCTCTCCCGGCTTGCCGGTCGGCAGCCGCAGCTCGAGCAACCGGCGCGTCGAGAAGAGCGAGCCGGAGCGCAGCTCGTTCCGGAATGCGGCCCAATCGAACCCGCTTTCGACGGTATACACCTTGCGCTCCTCGCATCCCGCCGCCTGCGCCGCCGCGCGGATGGCGTCGGTGCACTCCTGCGCGGCGAGCGGGTCGTCGCCCGAAATGAAATAGAGCGGCGCGAGGCCGCGTTTGAGGTGAGCCGGGAGCTGATCGGCGCTGAGTTGCATGAATCAAATTGTACCCTTAGCAGGGCGTTGATGAACGCCCTGCTAACCGCCCAGCCGGCATCTGCCGGCCACGATCACGGCTCACCGTTTGCAGGGGTGAGACGGGTGAGGCGGGGCTTTCGAATGGGCAGACAGGAGGTCTCGCCCTGGCTTTCGAGCGAAGCAGGAAAGCGTAGCGCCGAAAGCGCCGGAGAGAGCCGCGGGCGAAGCGTTGTTCTCGCGGATGCACCGAACGTGCATCCGCGCGCCGCGGACCTTTTCCCGAAAGCAAGGTAGTGAAGCCGAAAAGGTGCGCCGCGGCGAATCGAGTTGAAAAATCCTGGGAGCGCACTTTTTTCATCAGTCCTGACTCGCTCGTGTGCCTTCCGGCGATGCTTTGCAGATGCCGCCCAAACCCGGCCGTTTATCCGGCTTCGTGTAGCTAAATGGACTACTGTAAAATCAGCGTTTGTAGTCGAAAGGAGCTTGCTTTGCGCTTCAGCCACTACGGCAAACCCCCCACCGGTCGCAACGACTGGCGCACCATTAAAAGCCTGCTGCCCTACCTGCTCGAGTTCCCCGGGCGCGTCGCGGTCGCGCTCGCGTTTCTCGCGGCCGCGAAGGTCGCCAATGTGGCCGTGCCGCTGGTCCTGAAACGCATCGTCGACACGTTCGAGCACACCGAGGCGCTGCTCGCGCTGCCGGTGTTCCTGTTCGCGGCCTACGGCCTCCTGCGCTTCGGCAACTCGCTCTTCGGCGAGCTGCGCGACGTGGTGTTCGTGAAGGTGCTGCAGCGCTCGATCCGCCGCGTGGCGCTCAAGGTGTTCGAGCATTTGCACCGCTTGAGCCTGCGCTTCCATCTCGAACGGCAGACGGGCGGCGTGTCGCGCGACATCGAGCGCGGCGCGGCCGGCATCCGCTTTCTTCTCAACTTCATGCTGTTCAACATTCTACCGACGATTCTCGAAATCGCGTTCGTCACCGGCATCCTGCTCGTGAAATACAGCCCGTGGTTCGCCGTCGTGACGCTCGGGACCATCGCGGTGTACATCGTCTTCACACTTTGGGTCACCGAGTGGCGCATGATCTTTCGTCGCACCATGAACGAGATGGATTCGAAGGCGAACACCCGCGCGATCGACAGTCTCATCAACTATGAGACGGTGAAGTACTTCAACAACGAGAAATACGAAGCGCGGCGCTACGACGAGACGCTCGATGTCTGGGAAAAGGCGGCCGTGCGCAACCAGACGTCGCTGTCGTTTCTCAACGCCGGTCAGGCCGGCATTATCGCGCTCGGCGCCACGGTCCTGATGCTGATGGCAGGCTACGGCGTCCTCACGGGCAGCATGACGCTCGGCGATCTGGTGCTGGTCAACGCATTCCTGATTCAGCTCTATCAGCCGCTCAATTTCCTCGGCTTCGTGTACCGCGAGATTCGCCACTCGCTCGCCGATATGGAGCGCATGTTCAGTCTGCTCGAGCAAAACCCGGAGGTGCACGACGCGCCGGGCGCGCCCGATCTCGTCGTGAGCCGCGCGCACGTGCGCTTCGAGCACGTTGATTTCTTCTACGACCCGGACCGGCAAATCCTGTTCGACGTGAGCTTCGAAATCCCGGCCGGCCGCAAAGTGGCCGTCGTCGGCACGAGCGGCGGCGGAAAGTCGACGCTCGCGCGGCTGCTGTTTCGCTTCTACGACGTCTCGGGCGGGCGCATCACGATCGACGGGCAGGACATCCGCAGCGTCACGCAAAGGAGCGTGCGCGCGATCATCGGCATCGTCCCGCAGGACACCGTGCTGTTCAACGACACGATCTATTACAACATCGCCTACGGCCGTCCGGGCGCGACGCGGGAAGAAGTGATCCAGGCGGCGAAGCATGCGCACATCCACCACTTCATCGAGGGGCTGCCGAAGGGCTACGATACGATGGTGGGCGAACGCGGCCTGAAGCTTTCCGGCGGCGAGAAGCAGCGCGTCGCCGTCGCGCGCGCGATCCTGAAACGCCCGCGCATTCTCGTGTTCGACGAAGCGACCTCGGCGCTCGACTCACAATCGGAGAAGATCATCCAGGCGCAGCTTGCCGACGTGGCGGCGAACCACACGACGCTCGTCATCGCGCATCGGCTCTCGACGATCATGGACGCCGATCGGATTCTAGTGATGGAAGGCGGGCGGATCACCGAGAGCGGGACGCACGCCGAGCTGCTGGCGCGCGGCGGCACTTATGCGCAGCTTTGGGCGCTGCAGCTCAAGGAAGACGAGGAGCGGCCGAAACAGGCCGTCGGGAACGGGTTGACTGTCGGCTAGCGTAACAATTCACGTCGCTGGATGAAGCGAAATCCGTGAAAAGAAGCTTGAACCGCTAAGGACGCCAAGGACGCGGAGGAAGGCAAATAAATCGAATAAATTCACGCCATGTGTATTCCGCTCCGCCTTTAATAACGAATACTCCTGATCGTTCCTAAGCGTCCTTGGCGGCTACCGGGCCGTTGATAAACACCGTGAATTTCCGATGTAGCCCGGATGCAGGCGCGAAGCGCCGGAATCCGGGGAATTCCTACGTCCCGGATTCCGCTATCGCTCCATCCGGGCTACATGTTTTGAGTTTCTCAACAGCCTGTTAGGGTGCTGACGTGGCGTCGCTGCCTCGCAAATTCGGCCCGCGAGTCCTTAATCAAGTTTTCCTTCCTCTGCGTTCTCCGCGTCCTCTGCGGTTCAAACCCCTAAACGACTTCTACACGCGCCGTGGGAATCTCCGCGAAACGGCCGACCAGGCGACCATGCCCCGCGAAGGTCTCCGCCACCAGCTCGATGCGATCGACGACGAACCGTACGGAGCGCCCGCCGAGATCGTCCAGGAATGCTTGGGCTACCGCCGCATACCGGCCGCGCTGAGCACCGGACGCGAGACGCACCGGGGTGACGTCGGACACCAGCGAAATCCGGACTTCGGAAAAGTCGCGCGCGCCCCGGTAGTCTTCCGTCAAAACGAGGCGCGGCGGCGCGAACTCGACGAGCGGATCGGTTCCGAGCGCGAGCGGTAGCGGCGCCTGCGGACGCAAGTAGCGCGTTTCCACGCCGTCGCGAAAGAACCAGTCCTCCCCTTCACGATCGGCGCCGGCCGTCGTCAGCGGCAGCCGCATCACGAGTTCAGCGGCGCGCCGACCGGCGGCCGCGAGCGCCTGTGCAAGCCGCGGCCAGGGGCCGACGAGCGCGTCGGCGCCGACGACGCCGCGCGCGGACGGCTCGACGTGATCGCGGGACGCGACGTAATAATGCGCGGTGATCGGCTCAACCGCCGTGATGAACGAATGCCCGACCGCCGCGGGCTCGGGACCGGTGCCGTCCGCCTGCCACAGCGCGATGCCGAAGCCGTCGCGCACGCGTCCGGAAAACGTTATTGCCAAGTTACCTGCCATCATTGCTTCGCCTCCCTACGCCGTTCGCGCAGTCACTCGTGCACTCACCCGCACCGCGCGCCCGTCAGGCGCATCTCATTAGACGGTCCCCAAGTCGCATCTTATACTTCGAGAAGCACCGTCTTCATCCTCAGTCTAGTGCAAACCACCGGCTCCCTTCCGCAGCGGAGAACCGGACGAGGGAGAATGCATGCGTCCAGCGTTGATCATGGCGGTCCTCGATCGTGAATACGAGAGCACGCGCCGCGGCGAGCACACGCCGGTGATGCTCTGGGGCCCGCCGGGCGTCGGCAAGTCGCAAATGGTCAAGCAGATCGCCGAGAAGCGCGGAACACCGATGATCGATCTGCGGCTGTCGCAAATGGAACCGACCGATCTGCGCGGTATTCCGTTTCGAGTGAACGAAGTCGTCGAGTGGGCGGTGCCGGCGATGCTGCCGGACGCCGTGCGCCACGGCTACGAAGGCATTCTCTTTCTCGACGAGATCACGTCCGCCGCGCCGGCGGTCTCGGCCGCGGCGTATCAGCTGATTCTCGATCGCGCGCTCGGCAACTACGAAATCCCGCCCGGCTGGGCGATCTTCGCCGCCGGCAACCGTCAGGGCGATCGCGGCATCACCTACAGCATGCCCGCGCCGCTCGCGAACCGCTTCGCGCACTTCGAAGTGGAAACGAATCTCGACGACTGGGTCGCATGGGCGTACGCGCAAGGGATCGACGAGCGCATCGTCGCGTTCCTGCGTTTTCGTCCGGAGCTGTTGTTCGATTTCAATCCGGCGCACAACCCCGTTGCGTTCCCGAGCCCGCGGTCGTGGGAGTTCGCGCACCGCGCGCTGCGCAAATTCGGCGATCAGCCGGCGCTGCTGCTCGGCGCGCTGCAGGCCTGCGTCGGCCCCGCAGCCGGCGTCGAGCTCAAAGCGTTTCTCGACAACCTCGATCACCTGCCCGACGTCGAAGCGATCGTGGCCGGCAGCAACACGAACGTGCCGAAGGAAACCGATCTGCAATACGCCGTCGCCTCCGCGCTCGTTTCGAGAGCGGTGCGCGCGCGCGGAACCGCCGACGAGAGCAAAGTCTACGGAAACATTCTGCGCTATGCCGACCGCTTTCCGACGCGCGAGATGGGCGTGATGCTCGTGTCCGACCTGCAGCGCGCCGTCGGCGAGCGCATTTTCGGCTTGCCGCAATTCGCGCAGTGGGCGAAGAACGTCGCGGACGTCATGCTCTACGACGTGTTGCAGCGGCCGGCGCGCGCCGGGTAAGCAAGCGTCGAGCGCGCGACGATGCACGACGCGGGCCGCAACACCGCCGCTGACATCGAACACAAGCTCTCGGCCGCGCGCACGCAGCTCATCATCGAAAAACCGTTTCTCGGCGCGCTCGTGCTGCGCCTGCCCCTCAGCGTCGCCGATCCCGCGTGGTGCATAACAACGGCGACCGATGCGCGGCGCATCTACTACAACCCCGACCACATCCGCGCCCTGACCGTCGAGCAGACGAAGTTCGTGCTCGCGCACGAAGCCATGCACTGTGCGTTGTCCCACTTTCATCGCCGGCAGCATCGTTCGCGCCGGCGTTGGGACATCGCCTGCGACTTCGCGATCAACGGGCTGCTCGCTGCGGATGGACTGACGCCGCCGCCGGGTGCGCTGCTGCGCGCCGAATTCAACGGCATGGCGGCGGAAGAAATCTATCCGTTCATCCGCGAGGACGCGGACGAAGCGACGCTTGATCAACACCTCTACGACGAAGACGAATCGGAAACGCGCGCTCGCGGCGCGGAGAACCGGGACGCCCCGCCCGCGGCGCGGCAAACGCCGACGCCGAAAGACAGTGACGCGCCGAGGGAAAACGAGGCCGGCGCCGCGCCGGAATCGCGTCCGGTGCCGATGTCAGCAACCGAGCGCGAACGCCTGGCGATGCAATGGCAATTGCGCCTCGCGGGGGCGGCGCAACAGGCGCTGCGGGCGGGCAAACTTTCCGCGGCGATGGCGCGGCTCGTCGACGAGTTGCTGCAGCCGCAACTGCCCTGGCGCATGCTCCTGGCGCGATACTTGAGCGCGAACGCGCGCACCGACTACAGCTTCAGCCGTCCGAGCCGGCGCGAGGGCAGCGCGATTCTTCCCGGTCTGCGCGCCGCGTATATCGACGTCATTGTGGTGATCGACACGAGCGGCTCCATTGAGCCGCAGGAAATGCGGGAATTCCTGAGCGAAGTGAACGCGATCAAAGGCTCGGTCAATGCGCGCATACGGCTGCACGCGTGCGACGCCGCGTTGGCGCCGGACGGGCCCTGGCTATATGAAGCGTGGGACGAGTTGCAGCTGCCGCGAAAACTGTACGGCGGCGGCGGCACGCGATTCACCCCGGCGTTCGAGTGGGCGGAGGGTCTCGACCATCCACCCGATCTCCTGATTTATTTCACCGACGCGCAGGGCGAGTTTCCCAAGCGCGAGCCGGGCTTCCCGGTGCTTTGGCTCGTGAAAGGCCGCGCGCCGGTTCCGTGGGGACAGCGAGTGCAGTTGAATTAGCGGCCGCGCTACACGGCCGGGATCACCAGTCGGTTTCGAGAGGACCGGCGCACATACCGAGCACTTCACTCCTTCGGCACGTCCACCACAAATGCCCAGGCTCGAAACCCGACCGTCCGTGCGTCGTGAATCTTTGAAGACGGCCTAAGCGGCCGTTATTTCCCCGACTGGCCCTCGCTACCCGTTTTGGTTTCGTTTTCCGGCGCGATCATGTCGTTATACGCGTCGGTACCGAGACCTTGCGCGTCCGCGATGAGACCGTCGGGACGACCAGGATCGGTAAGAACACCAATCGAAACCTTCTCTCCTCGTGTCGACTGACGCCAACCGGTCGGGCTGTTCGGAAGCGGATAGATCCGCGGGCCGGCAATGGTGGCCAGCACGTCGAGATCGGTTGGCACGATGTGATTGCTGGACGCGCTGCCCGCCGCAATGAAGCCCACTTTCCGACGCGCACCGCCCGCTTCACCTTCCGCAACCGCGTGGTCCATCAGCAAACCGCTGAACATGCGCTCGATGACGCCGAGCAAACCAAGATCGTAGCCGTCCGCCGCCAATACTTTGGTCGGCGCGCTCCTTTCGACCGCGACAACGCGAACATCCAACTTATCGACCCGCCCAAACGCGCCGCCGTGACGGCGCGACTTGAAAATGCGAACAAGCATTCCTGCCATGGCATCTCGCTCGATGTCTCGGAGATGTATTTCGGACTCCCGGCAGACGACGATGTTCCCACGATCCGTGCAACTTCGCGTCGAGCGCTCGTGCCCAAGCGTGCCGAGCGATGGCGATATTTGTCGGACGATCGCTGCGACCAGGCGAGGCAAGCCGAAAGAAAATTCCGTCGGTCGGCGATGCGACGGCAAAAGCAAATCGCTGGAAAACCAGTAGATCGCCGTTCCGTCGCGTTACGCGTCGGCGCCGCCGACGCGGCGCGCCAAACACCAACGAGCGGTCAGCAGGCACCGCGGATGGCGGTCACCTAGAGACGTGCGCAGCGGGCGATTCCCTTACTGGACGTTTACCTCCACCACGCCCATGGCCTTGCCGCGCTTGCGGTCTCGCACCACGTATCCGTGCCCGCTTGCTGAAAGGTGAACGTCACCGTACCGCCGCTGCGCGAGAGTGTCGCACCCCGGCGCGAAGCGAGACAAGGCAACCCGAAAGTCAGCCCGCCATGGGATCGCCGGCGAAGATGTGAGCGGAATCTTATCTTTTTGTTTGATCGAGAGCCCGTAAGTCAGGTAAAAGAATCAATCCAACCGACGTGCTCTCGCACTTCGGTACCAGACCCAAGGAGGCGTACATGTCGATTCAACTCTATTCATGGCCACGAAGCTCCGGCACTCGCGTTGCCTGGGCGCTCGAGGAACTGGGCGTTCCTTATGATTACGTCGAGCTCGATCGGACGAAAGAAGAGCATTTGTCGGCAAAGTACCTGGCGGTGAATCCGCAAGGAAAAGTTCCGGCGCTGGTCGATGGCGAGCAGAAGTTTTTTGAATCGGCCGCGATATTGCTGCACCTCGGCTTCAAGTACGGTGTGGAGAAAAAGCTTTGGCCGGATACCGGCAGCCAAGCGCGCGCCGACGCGCTCTGCTGGACGGTGTGGGCCACGGCGGAGCTGATGCCGTACATGATGCAGTACGCGTATCACGGTCTCGATACGCCGGTATCGTACCGCCCGGAGGACCGCAGCAAAGCACACGCGGAGTACAGCCTGTCGCAGTTCAATCGACATTTGGGTGCGATCGAGACGCGTCTGCAAGGGCGCGACTATCTGCTCGGCGATTTCTCGCTCGTCGACGTTGCCGTTGCGAGCGTGGTGGGTTTCGGCGTCATGCTCGGCGTGAATATCGAGAAGTACCCGCGCACGGCGGCATGGTGCAAGCGCTGCATCGAGCGCCCGGCCCTGAAGCGGGCGCGGTAGATCGGGCCGTAGAACGCGACATCACGATTTATTTCGCGGCGCGATTCGCTTTGCGTCGCACTGGGAAATATTCGACCCTGAGCAGCCCCGTTTCTGCGGACGGTTGGTTAAGCAACCGCTTTCTCTTTGGCGTTGGAATGTGACTTGAAACAGGAACAGTAGGCCCTTCCGTTGCTCAAGGAATCGATTGCCTATTGCGAATCCGTCGCCGATTACGTCTCGCGCGAGCCGTTGGAAGATATTCTCGAGTCCGAAGAAGAACACATCGATTGGCTGGAGACACAGCTCGATCTAATAAAGAGCGTCGGACTGCAGAATTATCTGCAGGCGCAGATGGATTCCGGCGGTTCGTGACCAGAAGGTGAAGCTTCCGCTTCCGCGCCCTCGCCTTGCTGAACCGTGATTGCGCTGACCGTCAATTGACCGATGGTGCGGAGGAGAAGCATGCCTATTTTTTAATCACTCCGACCCCTTTAGCTCTTTGCATAGAACCCGAATCGTTGTAACGCTCGCCGTTGCGCAGCACGTAGACCGTGACGGTGTGTTGTGAGACAGCCGATTCATTGCCAACCCAAATCTCCTCGATCGGCTCCATCACCCAATTGCCTTTGCCGGTTAGGTGCCCCGGCAATACGACCTGGACCTCATCGATCTCTATCCCTTCGGCTTTTTGAAGCTGAGCTAAGTGCTCAACGTCGTCGAGAAAGACGAGCTGCCAGAGACGAACGTCGCCATCGCCTGCCTCCGGCGGTGGAAGGTAGCGGAGATGGAACCAAGGAAGGTGTAACCGGCGGTACACATAAGCCCAGGCGCGCTCCCCATATGCCTGGAATGCCTCATGAATCTGGATTTCTGCGTGTGTGGATGTCTCGAACATGCCGGCTAGCCGCCTTATGGCCGCTTCTAACGCTAAGGGCCGTTGTGTTTCCGCCTGGGCAACAGCTCTAACCCCCTCCGCGCCCTGGCAGGCTTATTTCGGCCTATTTTATGGGTGCGACCAAAATGGAGGCAAGGCTTTAGCGTGATTATTTACGTGCCTCTATTTTGGAGGCACACGGTTGAAGCACCTAAGAAGCGAGCGCCACCTCAGGTTAGTCCGAGTGATCGTGGATGCGCGCAAGAGGGCCGGCCTTACCCAGCGGCAATTAGCCGCCAAGCTCAAGCGCTCGGACTCTTTTGTATGGAAGATCGAAGCGGGCGAACGGCGGGTAGATCTACTCGAGTTTATCGAAATCGCTCGGTGTACCGGAGCAGATCCCGTAAGACTCTTCGCCAAAGTAATGCGTTAGCTCTCAGCGTATATTGCGTCGCACTAAGGGACCGCGGGGGGCTTGTGACGCCTGAAGGTGTTCGTTCCGCGAGGAAATTAATAGTGGCTAAGAGGAGGACCAACCATGAGCGACCGTGACATAGAGTCCTTTCTAGTTGCTGTTTGGGATGTCATAACCGGCGTTTGCCTTCTCATCGAGCGGATCCTGCAGCTCGTGACGCGGATCGTCGTAAACCTGCTCCTAATCGCAGCACTGGCAGTCCTGTACTACGGCGTGATGGCGGGCACTGGAGAGTCGCTGCCTCACCTGGCATCTTTTGTCGATTTTATTCGGCGGGTGTTCGACAGCACGATGGTCTGGGCGGTCTCGCTGATCCTGGCCGCTTCAGTCGGGATTTTGCACCTCTGGCGCCTGCAATTGGATCAGCGCCGCTTTTGGGAAGAGCGAGCGGAGCGGCGAAGGCAGGAGCAGAAGGAGCGTGACGAGGAGCGCGCGCGATTACGCGGGCCGCTTTACCAGAAGGCGAAGCTTCATGGTGTAGAGGACCACCCCATGGGGCGACCGGATCTGACTTCGACAACCATAACGATGGAAGAACTGCGAAAGCGGATCGACAAGCGCGAATAACTTTTCGGGCAACTTTGTCGAAGAGCCGCGCGAGCTGTCTAAATCTGTCGAGTCGCCAAAGAAAAGCCGGCCAAGCCGGCCTTTTCGGCTGTCTATCTAGACTCGGTTGGGGCGAAGAACTGCTTAACTTGCATTACTTCGGCAACCGTTTTCGCGCTGCTGCACGGAACGGCGGATCGGGTGGCGATTGAAGAACCTTCGAAAGTACAGCCATCGCGGCCTCCACCCCACGGATTTCGTAATCATCGCCGATGATGAGAACAAGCGCGCTGGAGCAGGTTTCCAGATATCGGTTATCTGGACAAGTACGATCTAAGAAGAAGTCTGCGACCTCGTTTAAAGATTCCTTACTGTGCCAAGTTGTCATGACGTCCAACCAGGCAACGTTGCTTGACCCATCGCCAACGATGACTTCATCGATGATGTCATGCACCCGTTCACAATCAGCGCCCCAGCAGCAGAGGTAAACGCACCCCTGACCGAGCAAGACGTTGGCAACAGAACTAATGGATTCGGCTGAGGCTTCTGACGCTTGCCACGACAGTAAGCATACAAAGTTCTTTGAACCGAGAGACAGTGCCGATGGTAGAGCCGTACTATCCGGAATAGCCAACGAATAGACGTCCCATCCCGTGACGGGGTACCTACCATGATAGCTGCACTCGAACGCCATGGGCGGGCGCAATTTGTTGTTGCGTTGGTTCTTACTTCTTACGCTTGGGCTTCTTTTTTCCTTTGGTTGTTTTTGTTTTCTTCTTAGATCGAGCAAACGCTTTCGCTGCTGCCGCTTTAACTCGTTGGGTCTGCTTGGGGTCCTTGCCTGTAATGCGATCCGGAGGCACTCCGGTCCTACCACTGGCGTCTACCAGCCTGAAGGCGATCAAGTCACCTTCTTTAACGTCGGGGAGTTGCCATTGCCAGTTCTCTTTGTCGTTTCCTGTCAGCAGCTGCGCTCGCATGTAGTTCATCGGGACATTAGCTACCATCGCGCTGATAGAGGCGCCCTCAGGAGCAATATAAAGACCGATAGACTTGTCATTGAGCAACACTTCAAGGGCTTTCATTCGGATCACCGTGTCCTTTTGGTTAAAAGTTCATCTACATTAATTGCGGAACGACCATTTTTTCTTGACGCTCGCCTTTGCGAGTTCGGCTTTCGCTTGCCTGACTATCTCTTCCCGCGTTTTCATGCCTGACGGCAGATAATAGCGAAAGTCTTCCTTGAGCTGCTCGCAATCAGCTAATGCCTCCCTGTACTTGTTCATGCGAACAAAGGCTTCCGCCCTGAGGAAGTGCGAGACGCTCGAGTAATAGAAATTCTTGTGCTCGTTACCCAGATCGATTGCTTTTGTTAGTGCTTGAACTGCATTGTCCAAGCCTCCTGCAAGCAGCTCAGCCTGTCCTAAGGCGTAATAGTCGCACGGCTCCATCGAACCCATTGCTATGACTCGTCCAAGCACTTCGCTTTCGCGAGCGTAATCACCCATATGCCCGTATATATCAGCTTGAGTGCGAAGTGGTTCAGGTTGTTCGGGATGATCCCGAACAACCTCGTGGCATAGTCTTAGCGCCTCTTCGTAGTCGCCCTTTTTCGCAAGAGCGTAGGCTTCCTGGAGGCGTCGTTTGGTCTGATCCACGTTGACTTAATATCGCACCGCGTTTCCGCCGCAGCGCTCGCTGACGAGACCTCGCGCGCATTCCTCAAGATCAGTGTAGCCACCGGTAACACCTGTAACGTTCCGCTTTTTCTTCCGGCCCGCAGCTTGCTGCATTTGCTCGTAAATAAGTTGTTTACAGCGCTCGTAGGCTTCCCGCCATTCCTTAAGGCAGTCTTCCTCATTTTTACAAAGCTGTGGCGAATATAGTGCAGCAGCGACTCCACCGAGAATCGCAGTTGTAGCTGCGGACGGTACTGCCCACCACGGAATGCTAATTGGAGGAAGCGGTCGGACAGTTGGAGCGGTAGGCGCCGGCGGAGACATAGCGCCCGCGGCGGCTGTTGCTTCAAAGCCGGTTGAGTCGATCCATCGCAAAGGATTGTTTACGACGTAGGCATAGGAATTGATCTGGAGGGACGGTACGTCCACCTTACCCATAACAGCCTGCCAACGCAGGGCGTGTTGCCGGATGTCCATGCGATCGGCCGTGATAGAGCGACCAAGCCTCGGATCCCAATAGCGATCGCCGCCGTAGAATAAGCCAGACTCCGCATCCGCATACTGGCCGGCAAACCTCAAATTGACGTTTGCTGTGCCCGTCGGCGGTGTGTTTCCAAACGCTCCGCCCTCCCAGCGCCACACCACCGCTTGGGTATTGTCGGTTCCGAGTCTCGGTGTCCCTTCATGATCGGTATGCAGGTACGTAACAGTGTCGATGCCACCCGTTCTCGTGATTTGTGCAATCGGGACGTTCTCGGCGTAGACGTAAGTCACTTTGGACGTTCCGTCGGTTCCGGTTTCGAGGATCAGGTTGCCGTTGGTGTCGTAGTGATAGACGGTGGTACTTGAGTTGGCCGTCTTTTGGGTTCTTTGTCTTTGGAAGTTGTAGACGTAACTCCCGAGGCTTGTCGTTCCTTGTGTGACGCTCTGCAGGTGACCGTCGTTGTTGTAGCTGTAGGTATTGGTGCCGTCGCTGGTGGTGTTCCCGGCAGGATCCAGTGTGATGCTGTTGCTGCCGACTTGGTTCAGCTGGTTACTGTTCGCGGTGTAGCTGTACGTATTGGTGCCATCGCTCGTGCGGTTGCCGTTCGGGTCGTAGCTGAGGTTGACGGTGCTGCTTGGGGTCGAGGTGATGCTATCGACGGTTAACCGATCGAGGGCGTCGTAGGTGTAGCTCCCCACTTGGGGAAGGCTTTGCAGGCTCGTTAAGTTGCTGTTGGCGTCGTAGCCGTAGACTCTCGTGTCGGCGCTTCCCAAGAACTGATTCGTAAGACGACCTTGGAGGTCGTATTGCTTGGTTTCGGCTATGCCGTTGCCGTAGGTTTGGCTCAGGAGCAGTCCGTCGGGCCGGTAGGTGCGGCTGCTGACGAGGTTTTGGGAACTTCCGTTGACGGTGGCGCTGACCGAGGTGATGCGCCGTAAGGCGTCTCGGGTGTAGGTGATGGTTCTTCCATCCGGAGTGCCGAGGCTTAAGACCCGGTTGCCGGCATCGTAGGTGTAGGTGGTGATGTAGTTGATGCCGAGCTCGGTTTTTTGCTCTCGCGTGACGTTGCCGTAGGCGTCGTAGCCGTATTGGGTGGTGCCGCTGGCGTCTGTTACTTGGCAGAGCCGCCCGATACCGGCGGTGCAGTTGGTGCCGCTGTCGTAGGT
>JBJMVQ010000074.1:0-75631 GCA_045810625.1 Sulfurifustis sp. | reverse complement strand
GTCCGGAACAACGGCGGACATGACGCCAACAACTACCGCACCTTCGTCAGTTTCGGCGCCACGATGCAGATCACGGCCGCGCCGGCCGGGTGCGCCGTTACCACGAATCCACCGCCGCTCCCACCTTGGCGCAAGCCGGCGCCGATACCGGGCAACGCGACCATTTATCAATGCACCGGCGGCGCGATCGCACCGGGGCAGACGGTCAATCTGACGTTCCAGGTCATCAAGAGCAGCGACTCCGCGCGAATCGCCGCCGACGATCTCACGTTCCGGGCGGACACGATCGGGCAGATCACCTTGAGCAACGGTACGCCGCTCTGGTTCCCGACGCCGACGCCGCGCGCGGACGGCGTTACCGATCCCGCGAACGACTATACGCTCGACGGCATTCGCGCGCGCGTCATCGGATTCAACCTGCTCAAGAGCGAGCTCGGCAACTGTACGGAGAACAATCCGCCGCCGTCGCTGCCCGACCGCTTCGTGCAGATCGGTGAAGAGTGTTCGTTCCATATCGAGAGCGGCGGCTGGTTTGGATTCCAGACGCCCGGTTTCACCTACATCGCCGTGCAGCGCATTCAGGTGGTCGACGAGCTGCCGGACGGGCAGGGATACATTTCTTCGACCGATCCGTTCGCTGCCAGCACCAGCGCCATTCAGGGCGTCACGTTGAATCCGTCGACGCTGCAGCCGTTGAACGAAGGCTTCATCGACTGGACGTTCAACCAGGTGGTGCCGGATCAGCGCATTACGCAGAAGGATCATTGGTTCCGTGTCAACGTCACGACGCGTTTGCTCAACGATGCAATCGATGCAAGTTCCGCGCCGAACCTGCATGCCGCGCTGAGCACGAATATTTTGGACTCGACGTTCCAGGCGGTGTTTTTCAACGACACCACGAACCAGGAAGACGTCTTCAATCTCGGACCGGGCACCGTCGGATATCCGCCGCAGGCGGTGCGTCGGGTCGATCTGACCGTGACGGAACCGAAGCTCACCGTCGTCAAGGAGGTCTGTAACGAAACGCTGTACGGCGCCGGCCCGGCGTGCAGCCGCTTCGTCCCGCTCGCGGACGACGGCGACGCGTTCAATTCGTACATCTACCGGATCACGATCACGAACGAAGCGGCGGCGAGCGGTGTTGCGCGCGCGCCGGCGTACGACGTCGTCGTGACCGACCAGCTCGACGCGAGCGACCTGGCGTTGGTCCGGCCGTTCACGAGCGACGGTCTGGACAACGACGGCGACGGCGCCAACGACGACACGGCGGACGGCGGTGAGGGCGCGGTCAATGACAACGTGGTGAAGAACGGAACGCCGGCGCAGATCACGTTCTCGTATGCGCACAGCAGCGCGCTGCAGCGCATCAATGCCGGTCAGTCGGTGCGTCTGTATTACCGCGTCGACTTCGACGATGACGCCGCGCCGCTACAAACGTTTACCAATACCGTGAACGTCACCTACGACACGCTCGCTGGACCGTCGGGCAACCAGAGCGCGCCGCAGCGGCCGAACAGCGACATTGGCGGCGCGCGCGTTTACCGTGCGCCGCCGGCATCGGCATCCGTGCGCATCATTCCCGTGCTGACACAGCCGAAGCACATCCAGCGGCTGTCGAATCACACGCCGAGCGGAATCTCGCCGCAAGAGGTCTTCATCGGCGAGGAAATCGAGTACGAGCTGGTCACTTCGCTGCCGGTCGCGCTGCTGCGGAATTTCGTCGTGCGCGACGAGCTGCCGGCGGGTATCCGCTGCTCCGAGGCGCCGGCCGTCAACCTGAACGCGCCGCCTTACGACGCCGCCGGTTTCCAACCGGGCGGCATCATTACGCCGACCTGTACCGACAACGTGGTCGAGTGGAATTTCGGCAACCAGCGTATCACCAAGGGAACGACGAACAACCGCTACGACTTTGCGATCCGCTTCATCGGGCGCGTCGAGAACACGGCGATCACGAACGACGGCGGCGTGATCGTGAACGGCGGCACGTCGACGGCGGTCACCGCACGTTACGTCGACGAGGCAGGCAGCACGGTGGTGCTGAACTATGGCGCCGCGTCGGTCGTCGTGCACGAATCGCGCCTCGTGCTCACGAAGTCCTTTGCCGTCACGAATGCCGACGCCGCCGACGTGCTGACGGTCACCGTTACCGCTACGAATACGGGCACCGCCACGGCGTATGACTTGCACGTGCTCGACGATCTCACGGGCAAGAAGCTGACGTTCCTCGGCAGCCTCGGCGGCACCGATCCGCCGAACAACGTCGATACAACCACGCTCGGGCCGAACCGGCCGATCTTCAGCTGGAATCCGTCGAACCCGAAGTTCGCCATTGCGCCGGGCGGGCGCGTGAGCTTTACGTTCCAAGTGCGCGTCGACACGGACGCGCAGCCGCAGGAAATCCTCGACAACACGATTCAGGCGAGCTGGGCATCGCTGCCGAGCCGCAACACCGCGCTGAACAGCACCGGCAGCATTGGGCTCGACGGCTCGGCGACCGGACGCCGCAACGGCACACTGCCGAACAGCGGTAACGCGATCAACGACTACGAAGCGACGGCGAGCGCGTCGGTCGCCGTTCCCGCGATCACCATCACGAAGACCAATTTGGCGCCGACGACGATTCCGACCATTGGCGCGCACGAGCACTTCCAGATTGAGATCCGGCTGCCGGAAGGCACGACCAACAACCTGAGCGTGCGCGACAACCTGGCGGCGACGGGTCTGAGCTACGTCCTCGAGAACAACAGCGCGTTCGACATCACTTACACGTTCCAGGGCATCACGAGCATCAACGGTCAGGCGCCGAGCGAGGCGGCGTTCACGTCGTTTCCGGCGGACGGCGCTTCCGGCACCGTGACGTGGAGCATCGGCACGGTCGTCACCGCGACGGAGAACGATCTCGCCACGAACACCGTGAACCCGGTGATCCGCATCGATTACTACGCACGCGTCAACAACGATCTCGTCACCGATGCGGGCGACACGCTGCAGAACGGCGTGACCGTGGGCTACACGCACGGCGAGACCGGCGCGCCGGTCTCGCTGACGGCGTCCACCCCGGTGGTGACGGTGGTCGAGCCGCGGCTCACCTTGAGCAAGACGGTTGCGAACGTCACCGCCGGCAAGCAGCCGACCGATCCGGCGGTCGCCGGCGACATTTTGGAGTATCGCGTGATCGCGGCGAACACCGGAACCGCGACCGCGTTCGATACGAACATCGTCGACACGTTGCCGTCGGGGCTCGCGTTGTACCCCGGCTTCACGCCGACCGCGACGATCAATTCGGTGCCCGTAGCCGGCTTCAATCCGATTCCGGCGGGCGCGCCGCTCGGACCGTTGGTATGGGGCCGCGGCAACAACGACGGCAGCCTCGACGTGCCCGCGGGTCAGACGCTGACGCTGACTTATCGCGCGGTTGTGCAGGTCGTCTCCGATCCGAACGGGCTGATCCGAAACGGCGTGCTCGCCGACTGGACGTCGCTCGATGGCGTGAGCCCGTACGAACGCACCGGCGCCGGCTGCCCGAACATCACGCCGCCGAACGACTACTGCGCCGGTCCGGTCGTCGCCACGAGCACGGGCACCCGCACCACGCTGGTGTTCCAGAAGAGCGTCATCAACGTCACGACCGGACAGAATCCGGGCAGCAATGCGACGCCCGGCGACACGCTCCGGTATCGAGTGCTGGTGCGGAACGTCACGGGTTTCCCGCTCAGCGGATTTTCGATCGTCGATGACCTCGACAATCTGAACACGCCGGCGGCGTTCGCCGCCGGAACGCTGCGGCTCGTCACGGTTCCGGCCGGCGCGAATACGACGAACACCAATGCGAACGGCGGAGCGAAAGGAACCGGTCTCGTCGACATACGCAACCTGAGTGTCGGCGCGGCGGGCACGGCAACCGACACCGTCGTCGTCGAGTTCGAAATCCGGCTCGCGCCGGTCATCAGGGCCGGGACGGTGGTGCTCAATCAGGCGAGCCTCACGATCGGCGGCGTCGAAGTCACGAAGAGCGACGACCCGAACGTCAACGGCACCGACGACCCGCAAGTCGTCGGCGATGAAGATCCGACGCGCACCGTGATCGCGTCGGCGCCGTCGTTCCGCGTGCAGAAAACGGCGCAGGACCTGAGCGGCGATCCGAATGTCCTGAATGCGGGCGAGACGCTGCGGTACACGATCACGGTACAGAACGTCGGCAACGAAAACGCCGTCAACGTCGCGCTGCGCGATCTGGTGCCCGCGAATACGACGTACGTACCGAACAGCACGACGTTGGACGGCACGGCGGTGGCGGACGCGGGCGGCACGTCGCCGTTGCAGAACGGCATGCTGATCCATGCGCCGGAGGACGCGACCGCCGGCGCGATGCGCGCGGACGCGAGCGGAACGACGACGAACGTCGCGACCGTCACGTTCGACGTCGTCGTCAGCCCGAGCGTGGCCAACGGCACGCTGATCTGTAACCAGGGCTTCGTCGACGGTTCGGGTCAGGGCAGCGGCACGTTCCCGGAAAAGCCTTCCGACAATCCGGCGACGACGGCGGCGGACGATCCGACGTGCAAGGTCGTCGGTAACGTTCCGCTCGTCTACGCGCTCAAGACCGTTCAGCTTCAGACCGACAACGGATCGCCGGGCATCGTCGATCCGGGCGACGTGCTGCGCTACACGATCACGATCACCAACTCCGCGGCGACGCCTGCGACCGGCGTCGTGCTGAGCGACCCGGTGCCCGCGAACACGACACTCGTGCCGGGCTCGGTGCAGCTGAATGGCGCGCCCGTGAGCGGCGCAACGGGCCCGACGTTGCAGATTCCGGTCGGCACGTTGGCCTCGGGCGCGAGCGCGACGATCACGTTCGATGTACAGGTCAACGCCGGTGTCGCGACGGGCACGGTCATCAGCAACCAGGGCAGTGTCGCGTCGAACGAGCTGCCGACACAGCTGACCGACTCGGACGGCAATCCGTCGAACGGATTCCAGCCGACCGTCGTCGTCGTCGGCAATGCGCAGCAGTTGACGATCAACAAGACCGTGTCGGTGGTCGGCGGCGGCGCGGCCGTGAGCGGTGCGACGCTCGAATACGTCGTGACCGTCACCAACGTCAGCTCGGTGCCGGCGACGAACGTCGTGATCACCGACGATCTGAGCGCGCTCGCCGGCCAGCTCACTTACGTCGCGAACTCCGCCACGCTCAACGGCGCGACGGCCGGGGTCAGCGTCGCCGGCGCGGTCATCACCGGCAACTACGCGGCGGCTTACGGGACGCTCGCTCCGGGTGCGACCGCGGTGCTGCGCTTCCGCGCGACGATTCAAAACGGTCTCGCGATCGGCACACGCATCACCAACACCGGCCAAGTGACCTGGAACAGCCCGACGCAGAGCGCGTCGGGCTCGGTCTCGATCGACATCGGCGGCATCCCAGGCAGCGCAATCCTGAACGGTCGCGTGTGGCACGACGCGAATTTCAACAATGTGTTCGACAGCGGCGAGCTGCCGCTCGCCGGCTGGTCGGTCGATGCGTTGCGCAACGGCACGACCATCGCGACGGTGGCGACCGCGGCCGACGGCACGTATCGCGTCAGCGGTCTCGCGCCGAACGACACGACATCCGATCGCTACGAGCTGCGCTTCCGTGCGCCCGGCGCCGGTCCTACCACCGCGCTGCTCGGTCTCGCGGACTCGGTGTTCACGAACGGACTGCAGCGCATCTCGAACATCGTCGCCGGCTCGGGAGCCAATCTGCAGAACTTGAACCTTCCGCTCGATCCGGACGGTGTCGTCTACAACTCGGTGCAGCGCACACCGGTCGCGGGCGCGACGCTAACGATGTTGAGCGCGGCGACGCGCACCGCGCTGCCGACGACGTGCTTCGACGATCCGAATCAGCAAGGGCAGGTGACGCTCGCGAGCGGCTATTACAAGTTCGATATCAACTTCAGCGATTCGTCGTGCCCGGCCGGCGGCAACTATCTCATCCTGGTCACTCCGCCGCCGACCGGATTCGCCGCCGGCACGTCGCAAGTCATTCCGCCGACGACGAGCGCCGCAACCGCCGCGTTCTCGGTGCCGGCGTGCCCGGGCACGGCGAACGACGCGATTCCGTCCACGGATTCTTGCGAGGCGCAGCCGCTGGCGACCGCTCCGCCGACCTCGGTCGTCGCGCGCTCGGCGGGAACGACGTACTACCTGCACGTGACGCTCGGCAACGCGCGCATTCCGCAGGAAAGCCAGCTCTTCAACAACCATATCCCGCTCGATCCGCCGCTCGATGCCGCCGTTGCGATCAGCAAGACGACGCCGCTCGTCAACGTCACGCGCGGCAGTCTCGTGCCGTACACGATCACGGTGAAGAACACGCTGGCCGCACCGCTATCGGATCTCGCAATCGTCGACACGATTCCGCCGGGCTTCAAGTACGTCGACGGCTCGGCGCGATTTGACGGCGCGCCGCTCGAGCCCGTGCGCAACGGTCGTCAGCTGCGCTGGAACAACATCACGCTGCTCACGAACGAGCAACACACGGTCAAGATGCTGTTGATCGTCGGCGGCGGTGTGTCCGAAGGCGAGTACGTCAACAGCGTGCAGATGTTCAACACCGTGAGCGGGCGGAACGTGTCCGGCATCGCCACGGCGACGGTGCGGGTCGTGCCGGATCCGACGTTCGACTGTACCGACATCATCGGCAAGGTGTTCGACGACGCCAACCTGAACGGCTACCAGGACGAGAACGAAAAGGGTCTGGCGGGCGTGCGCGTCGTCACGGCGCGCGGCTTGCTCGCGAAGACCGACCCGTACGGCCGCTTCCACATCACTTGTGCCGACGTGCCGAATCAAGATCGCGGCAGCAACTTCATTCTCAAGGTCGACGATCGGACGTTGCCCGCGGGCTACCGGCTGACAACGGAGAACCCGATCGTGCACCGCCTGACGCGCGGCAAGGCGGCGAAGTTCAACTTCGGCGCGGCGCTGCATCGCGTCGTCCGGCTCGACATCGCGGACGGCGTGTTCGAACCGGGTTCGACCGACATCCGGCCGCAATGGGCGGCGCGATTCGGCACGTTGCTCGAGGAGTTGCGCAAAGCGCCGTCGATATTGCGGATCTCGTATCTCGGCGACGTCGAGCAGACGCCGACGGTGAAGGCGCGCCTCGAAGCGGTGAAGCAGGAAGCGGCAAAGCGCTGGGCGGACCTCAACTGCTGCTACCGGCTGACGATCGAAACGGAAATCTACTGGCGTCGCGGCGGACCTCCCGAACGGAGCGACGTGGAGAAGTAGCACGTGAGTGCGTTCTCCACGACCAATAACGAATGCGTGACGTAGGGATGTTGAAAAGGGGAATTGCGACAGTCGGCGCGGCCGCGCTGATGGCGCTCTTCGTCTCCGCGTCATGGCCGGCGGAGGCGCCGGACGCGAGCGTCCCCGCCGATTCGACCATCGTCTCGGAAAGCCCGAGCCTTGGCGCGACGGTCGAGCAGCACTCGGCGCCCGACGCGCCGCGTGCGCAATGGACGCTGAACGACAAGCCGGAGGGACAAGGCGACCGCGTCGAAGTGCGCAAAGTGAAGGTGCAGGACGTGAAGACGGTGAAGCTGCAAAATGTCGTGCCGCCGATTCGGTTCGGCTCCGGCGAGGCCGAGATTCCGCCGGAGTACACAGCGCTGCTGCGCGACGTGCTGAACCGCATGAAGGGCCGCGCCAACGTGCGGCTGCATTTCGTGGGGCACACCGACAACGTGCCGCTCGCGGGCGCGATCAAGATGCAGTACGGCGATAACGTCGGGCTGTCGCGCGAGCGCGCGGGCACGGTCGCGGAGTATTTCAAGCAGGCGCTGCATTTACCGCCCGAGTCGATATCGTACGAAGGGTTCGGCGAAGCGCGGCCGGTGGCGAGCAACGCGACCGCCGCGGGACGCGCGCAGAACCGGCGCGTCGCGGTCGAGGTGTGGTACGACGAGATCGGCGAGAAGCTCGTCGACAAGGAAGTCGTGGTCGCGGAGCAATTCAATCGCGTCAAAGTCTGCCGCGTCGAGACGGTTTGTAAGCTGCGCTACAAGGAAGGCCACGCGAAGCGCGCCCGCATCAAGAACCTGATGCCGCCGCTGCATTTCGACGACGACACGACGAGCATCCCCGACGACTTTCTGCAGAAATTGCGCCAGGTATTGTCGGATCTGAAAGGCAAGCAGAACCTCGTCGTCAAATTTATCGGCTACACCGACAACCTGCCGCTCACTGGACGCGCCGAACGCATTTACGGCACGCATGAAGGCTTGTCGAAGGCTCGCGCGCGCCGCGCGTCGCTCGCCGTGCAGGACGCATTGAAGTTGCCGACGTCCGCGATCGAGGTCGTCGGCAAAGGCGCCGCCATGCCGCTCGCCGCGAACGACACGGAGAAGGGCAGGGCGCTGAATCGTCGCATCGAGGTCGAATTCTGGTACGACGACGCGCTGCAAGAGCTGCCGGACGAGCCGCAAATCTGTCCGGAGCAGGGCGGTGCGGAAATTGTGACGCGTGACTACGAGCCGCGCTCGGGCGGCATCAAGCCGATCCTGTTCGAGCAGGGCAAGCCGGCGATATCGCCGGAGTACCTTGCGCATTTGCGTGAGGCCATGGACGAGGTGCGCGACAAGACCAACGTGCGTCTGCGCTTCGTCGGGTACACGAACAACCAGCCGCTCGATCGGCGCACCGCGATGGTGTACGGCGATGACATCGGCTTGTCGACCGCGCGGGCGCGCCGCGTCATGGGCGCAGTGAAGGAGCAGCTCGGTCTGGCCGACCGCCAGGTCGAGTTCGAGGGTCGCGGGTACGTGCAGTCCGCCGACGTCGTGAACACCGGCTTCGTCGAGTCGGATACGTCGCGCGTCGAGGTGCGGGTGGTGTACGACGAGCTGGCGGCGCTCGACGACGACAGCCTTGAAGTCACGCGGATCACGCGCGAAGTGCAGCCGCAGGACCCGTTCGCGCTGAACCTGATGCGAATCACGGTCGATGGAAAGCCGGTCGACGATCCGGGCAAGAGCGTGTCGGACATTCAACGCTGCACCGACGTCGCGCTCGACAAGGCGAAGATTCAATTCAAGTTCGACGATCTGGAGTTGAAGCCGCGTCTCAACGTGTCGGCGTGGCCGACGACCATTCGTTATCGGGACGATCCGGACACGGAGATCCCGGACAATCTCATGCAGTTCCGCATGTACGCGAACTACCCGGCGTTCATCGACAAGGCCGAGGTTCGTGTATTCGACAGCGCGCAGTCCGAACGCGATGTTCCGCTCGCGGTGCTTCCGCTCGACAAAGACGGCAGCGCCGAGTGGCAGCCGAGCTTCGACGATTATCACGCTCCGAACCGGGAACTGAAATACGTGCTGCGCGTTTACGACAAGAACGGCCGCTTCGATGAAACGAAGCCGCAGCAAATCTGGGTCGTCGACAAGCTCGATACGAATCTGAAGGAACACGAGACCGCGAAAGAGCTGCTGGTCGGATATGGCGAAACGCGGATCGCGGTCGAGAACATCGACAAGAAAGGCGGCACGGTACGCGTTTACGGCAGCGACATTCCGGGTGAGCACACGGTATACGTAGGGGGGCGGGCAGTGCCGGTGGACAAGGATGGCAAGTTCGTCGCCGAAGCGATCTTGCCGCCGGGCCTGCACACCGTGGAAGTCGGCGTGCTCGACAGCGCCGGCAACGGCGAGCTGTACTTGCGCGATCTGGAGATGAAGCGCAACGACTGGTTCTATGTGGCGATTGCCGACCTCACGGCCTCGAAAGATAAGACCTCGGGGCCGGCGCAGCTCGTCACCGGCGATACGAACCACTACAACAACGATTACAACGTGGACGGACGGCTCGCGTTCTATACCAACGGAAAATTCGGCGACGGCTGGAAACTCACGGCGAGCGCCGATACGCGAGAAGGTCCGGTGAAGGACCTGTTCAGCAACTTCATGAACAAGACGCCCGATGCGCTGTTCCGGCGCGTCGATCCGGACTACACCTACCCGACGTTCGGCGACGACAGCACCGTGGAAGAAGACGCGCCGACGCTCGGCAAGTTCTACGTGAAGCTGATGAAGGATTTCAATTACGCGATGTGGGGCAACTTCAAGATCGCGTACACCGACAACGATCTCGCGCACGTCGATCGCGGCCTGTACGGTGCGAACGCGCATTACCAATCACCGGGGAAGACGAGTTTCGGCGAAGAGCGCTTCGTCGCGGACAGCTTCGCGGCCGAGCCCGGCACGGTCGGCGCGCGCGACGAATTCCGCGGCACCGGCGGCTCGCTCTACTTCCTGCGTCATCAGGACATCCTGACCGGCTCCGACCGGGTGCGCATCGAGGTTCGCGACAAGGACTCGGGCCTCGTCCTTGCCGTCAAGAATCTCACGCCGGTCATCGACTACGACATCGACTACCTGCAGGGTCGCATCGTTCTTGCACAACCGCTGTCATCGACCGCGAGTGACAACTTGCTGGTCGCCTCCGATTCGCTCAGCGGGAACCCGGTGTTCCTCGTCGTCCGCTACGAATTCACGCCCGGCTTCGACAATATCAACACGCTCGCGGTTGGCGGCCGTACGCATTACTGGTTGAACGACTACGTGAAGATCGGGTTCACGTCGTCGCGCAGCGAAGAGGCCGATACGAAGAGCGGTGTGAACGCCTCCGATCTGACGCTGCGCAAGAGCGCCGAGTCGTGGATCAAGCTCGAAACGTCGAAGAGTACCGGTCCGGGCACGACGTCGCAGCAATCGAATGACGGTGGCTTCACCTTCGGCGAAGTCGACCCGCTCTTCGGCAATAACCTCGAAGCGGGCGCGTATCGCGTCGATACCAGCGTCGGCTTCGGCGACGTGATCGACGGCGCGAAGGGCAAGGTCACCTTTTACAAGCAAAGTCTGGATGCCGGCTACTCGGCGCCCGGTTTGACGACGCCGACGGACACGAACCAGTCGGGCGGGACGTTGCAGATGCCGGTGACCGACCGGCTGAGCCTGAACGCGAAGACCGACAAACGCGCGCGCGACCAGGGACTGCAGACGAGCGCGAGCGAAGTCGACCTCGGCTACCAGCTGAACGATCACTGGCAAGTGAGCACCGGCGTGCGGAATGACAACCGCGTCGATCGTTCGCCGGTGGTTCCGCTGACGCAGGAGCAGGGCGAACGGACCGATGTCGCGACGCGCCTGACGTACGACTCGCGCGGACGCTGGACGGCGTACGGCTACGTGCAGGATACGGTGGACAAGACCGGCAACCGCGAGGACAACGGCCGCGTCGGCAGCGGTGGATCGTTCCGTGTCACCGATCGCTTCAAAGTGAACGGCGAAGTGTCGAGCGGCGATCTCGGCGGCGCCGGCAAAATCGGGACGGAGTATCTCTACTCCGATCGGACGAATCTGTATCTCAACTACGTGGTCGAAAACGAGAGTACCGACAACGGCATTCGCGCCAAGAAGGGCGACATGGTGACCGGCTTCCGGACGCGCTATTCGGACACGACCAGCGTATACGTGGAAGATCGCTACACGCACGGCGACGTGCCGACCGGACTGACGCAGTCGGCCGGTGTCGACGTCGCGCCGAGCGATCGACTGAATTTGGGCGCGCGCGTCGACTTCGGCACACTGCGCGACAACACGACCGGAGCGGAGACCAAGCGCAGCGGCATGGCGGTCCAGGTCGGTTACGGCTTCGACAGCATCAAGATTGCGAGCGCGCTCGAATATCGCGTCGACGAGACGCAAGCGCTGGATACGACCTTCTCGGAACGTACGACGTGGCTGATCAAGAACAGTTTGAAGTATCAGGTGAGCCCGGAGTGGCGGATCATCGGCAAGCTGAATCACGCCGACAGCAAGAGCTCGCTCGGCACGTTCTTCGACGGCAACTACACCGAGGCGGTTCTCGGCTACGGCTACCGGCCGGTGACGAACGATCGCCTGAACACGCTCTTCAAGTACACCTATTTCTACAATGTGCCGACCGCGGACCAGGTGAGCGTGACGAACGTGCCGGTGGATATGATCCAGAAGAGCCACATCTTCTCGCTCGACACGACCTACGACCTCACGCAGCGCTGGTCGATCGGCGGCAAGTATGCCTACCGCTTGGGACAGGTGGCGCCGGACCGCGTGACGCGGGAATTCTTCGACAGCCGCGCGCAACTCTATATCGTGCGCGCCGATTACGAGTTCATCCGCCGCTGGGACGCGATGATCGAGCTGCGTCTGCTCGACCTGCCGGACGCAAACGATCAACGCAGCGGTTCGCTGCTCGCGTTGTACTGGCACATGGGGAACAACATCAAAGTGGGTGTCGGCTACAACTTTACCGACTTCTCCGACAACCTTACCGACCAGAGCTACACGAGCCGCGGCGTGTTCATCAACGTCGTCGGAAAGATGTAACCTCCCGCACGTCCCGATCGTTCTCCGCGGCGCGATTTTTCTTTACCAGCGCGAGCCACTGACCGCTTCCCGGCGTTTTCAGTCGAAGCGAGCGTTGGTTGTCCACGAACGACGCGTCGCCCCATCGGCTCGCGAGGATATCGAGCCACGTGACGGAATAGGCTTGTGCACGTTCGACGGACAATCGCACGTCTCCTGCGTTCGGGAAGTAGACCGCGTACGCTTCGCCGTCGATGCGCGTGACGTAAGCCTCGTCGGCATGGCGATCGGCCAGCAGCGTATGCTCGGTGTCGGGTGTTGCACGGACGATATCGAACTCCTGCAAGAACATTCGTGCGCTGCGGATGTGCTGTTGCGCGACGGTGTTCAGGCCGATCCCGGCCGGCGGTCGGTGAAAACGCATTGCGGCGCCGCCGCCGATCAAGTGTCGCCACCAGCGCGCCGTTCCCTCCTGCGTGTCGCCGTAGTCGGTGGATGTGTCGGTCGTCGGCTTAATGCCGATCCGCCGGCGCCAGCCGCGCCACCACGGCTGATTCGGCGGCGGCGTCGCGCCCCCATCGGCGCCGTATATTTTCACGGCGTTCATTGGGCGTGGGTAAGTGTCGAGATACTGCCGGGCCCATTGGAAGTCTCGCCAGTGTTTCTCGCCGCGCTGGTGGTTGTTCTGAGAAACGTCGACAAAATCGTAGCGTGTCGGGTAATCGAACGTGCGTCGATGCTGCGCTGCGCGCACGTCCCAGTCGTCCCACATCTCGGTGACATGCACCGTCACCCCGGCCGCCCGCGCACGCGAGTGGATGTAGTCGGCCCAGTAGGCCGACCATGCTTCATCCCCCGAGGTTTCATTGTCGATGCAATAGAGCACGTTGGGATATGGCAACGAGTGGCGCAGCATTTCATCGACGAAGCGCTGCTGATGTCGCAGCACGACGGTGTTGTTCCGCTGTCGGGGCGTCGTGTAGAAGAATGGCTGCTGATTTTCTCCGGGGTGGTCCGAGTAGCTTTCCGCGAAACCCGACTGCTCGTACGTGTAGTTGATATTGTTCTCCGGATTGAACGGCGTGGTTTTCCATTGATCGCGCGAGAAATCGAAGCGGTCCCACACCTCGATCTGCACGATGATGTCCATCTCATAGGTTAACCACAGCAATTCGTCGAAGCGGCGCCAGTACTCGTCGTTCCATACCTCCAGGTCGTAGTGCCCGTCCCGTGCCCGGGCGTACGGCTGGACGTCGCCGGGGTCGCGCCCGCTCATGCTGTTGCGAATGTAGTTGCCGCCCGCGGCCGCAAGCAGCCTCAGGTGTTCCTCGAGATCCGGGATCTGGAACAGGTTGTAATCTTTCGAACCGCCCAGGAGCACCACGGGTTGACCCTTATACTGCCAGTACCGCGGATTGCGCAGGTAAGGCCCGATTCGATCGGTTGTGCGCGGCGCGACATCAATAGGAAAAGATGCCGTGACGGCAGCGGCAGTGACCACGACCGCGAAAGCCGTTAGGACTGCTTTCTGAAGCATTCGAGCGCGTATCGCTGCCAATTGCGCAACCCGGTCTTTGCCAAGGAGAGGAAGATTCAGTAGGAGCGACTATGGAGGAGCAACCCGCGCGCGCACAAGACGGGTTGGTACTAACAGGACCGTACGCGCGCGATCGCTTGTTCGCGTCCAACACGGCATCCGGTCAACGGAGCAGACAGCAGCTGGAAATGCGAGTTTGGGCCGGGCGGCGACGACGTGTAGCGTTGTTAGAAGTAAAGAAGCCCGGCCGCGATTTGAAAGATCGGTCGAAACAGCCCGCCAAAGATTTGCCACGCGATGAACAAACCTACCCAACCGATAGTAGGGTTGCTCCACATGAAATCGAGGTAGACGTCGGTCGTTTTGTCATCGAGCAGGAGCGGTAACGCGCCGCTGCCGTCGAGCGGTGGCAAGGGGAGCATGTTGAATATGGCGAGCAGTAAATTCATGGAGAACAGCACACTCAGCAAAAACGCCGCACCGGCCCAGATGCTGTTTTCTTCCGCGAGTGCGAGTTGACCGAATCGAATCGCGTGGGGAGGGTGAAACACGGTAGCAAGCCCGAGACGCAACAGCCCCGCGGCGATCAAGACGACGAGCAGATTTGCCGCCGGACCGGCGAGCGCCATCAGGGCGGCGCGTTTCGGATACTCCCGCGCCCAAATGGGATCGTAGGGGGCGCTCGCGAAGCCGAGCGGCCACCCGGAGGCGATGACCGATACCAGCGGGAGAACCAGCATGCCGATCGGTTCCCGTTTGATGTGTGGGATCGGATCGAGCGACACCTGACCGCCGTGATAGGCCGTGAGGTCGCCGCCAAGCTTCGCGGCCCAGGCGTGCGCCGCTTCGTGAAGCGTCACGGAGAACAGAAATACCACGAGATAAACCAGCCCGTTGACGAGGTCCGGCGACATGCGACTCCCTTTTCCTGGTATTGATCTATTGTTGCTGTAAGCGCCGGCGATGCAGCGCCGGAAGCAGGACGCACGCGCGACTTGCGGCCGCCCTTTTTCTTTTCTGAAGTATAGCCATGCGGCGGTAAGGTGCATTTACGACCGAGGCGTCGCACGGGCGCGATGCGGGGGCCTTTCGGTCGGCACCGACATGTTTGGTCAGAACGAACAGCGGGGGGTGAACCGATGAGACAGGCGTTACTGGCGTTGACGGTCGCGCTCTGTGCGGGTTGCGGAGCGGACACCACGACAACAGCGGCGACTGCGGCGGCCGTGAAGAAGCAGGAAGTCGAGCAGGGCAAGAAAACAGTGGATCAGCTACGACAGCGGATCGGGGCCGCGGCGGAGCAAATGCGGGAGAGTGCACGCGCCAGCGGGGAAGCGGCGGAAGAGAATCAGTTGAACAACGAATAAAGATCGAGCTGCCGGTTATCGCCGATCACCCGTTCGAAATCGAGACCCAGTGTCGCCAGGACCGGTTCGGCGACCGCCTTCACCTGTTTTTCGACGTAGTGTTCCCGGTCCAACGGGTGTTGCACATTGTCGATCGGCTCGGGCCCGGCGGTCGTCATCACATAGCTGATCAGTCGCCCGAGCGGTTGGGTCGACTTGCGCGCCGCGACCACGTGCGGCGGCGTCGTTGCGGTGTAATCTTCTGTGTCCTTGCGCAGATTCTTGCGATACACCAACGCGTCGTCCAGATCTCCGTGCCGGACTTTCTTGACGACATCTGCGAGATATTGGTCGACCGACTGGTCGGTAAAGAGCCGCTGATACAACTCCCGTTGGACCTGTTTCGCGAGTGCGGTCCAGTCGCGACGCACGACTTCCATGCCGACGAATTCGACGCTGCTGTCATCCGCGCCATGAAGGAGGCCCGCGTAGCGCTTACTCGCGCCGCGTACGCTGTGGCGTGCGCGCGGCAGAAATAGTTTCAGATACAGTTTCTCGAATTCGAGCTCGAGCCGGCTCTCGACCCGCCAACGCTCGTTGATATAGCGGGCGAGATCGCGCGTCAATTCGCTCGCGAGCTGCGGGCCTTGTGCGCGCGCTTGATTTGGATCGTTGGCGGAGGAATGCACGAACAGGCTATCGGTATCGCCGTAGAGGACTTGAAAGCCGCGCGCTTCGAACCAGCGCTTCGACCACAGCAGTAGATCGCGGCCCGTTTGCGTGATCGAGTTCGCGAGCGCCGGATTGTGAAAACGGCACGCCGACGTGCCCAGCACGCCGTAGAACGAGTTCATCAGAATCTTGATCGCGTTCGCGGCGACGTCGTCGCCGGCCTTCTTCGCGGCGCTCCGGCGCGGAAACAGCTCGTCGAGCATCCGCGGCAGAATGGCCGGCTCGCGGCGGAATTTGCCGCCGGGGGTCTCGATCAGATCAGCCTCGGCGGAAGAGCCGTCGACGTACGCCAGCGGGTCGATGTTGAAGGTACGAATGATGCTGGGATAGAGGCTCTTGAAATCGAATACCCAGACGTTGCGATGCATCCCGGTGACCGGCTCGAGGACGTGGCCGCCGTGCTGAGCCGCGTGCACGCGTGAATCGTCGCCGCGCACGCTCGGCGCCACGATGCCGCGCTTCGCCAGTTCGGTGAGATAGAGAAAATCGAACGATGCGATGCTCGCCGCCACGCGATCCGGCGTCATGCCGGTCAGCTGGCTGCGCGCGAATGCGAGCCGTACCAGGTTCAGCTTGCCGACGATGTCGTAGGCAAGGCGGGCGTCCGTGCGGGCGTAAAGCGCGAACGCAGCGAGATCGTGCTCGTAGTTGTGGAAGATTTCGCCCATGCGATCGTGCACGGCGCCGGCAACGGCCTTGCCTTCACCAAGGACCTCGCGCGCGACGGCGTCGAGCGAATAGTCGTCCATGCGTACGAAGGCGCCGCGCAGCAGATCGATGCCGTCGAGCACGAGCCGCCCGGGTACGATGGCTTGACCGCTGCCGAAGTAACCTTCGGCTTTGCGAATCCGGATCGCGCCGTCATCCCGGCCGATCGCGAACGGGTGGCGCAGCCGGGCGGCGATGCGTTGCAGTGCGTTGAGGTCGAAGTCGACGATGTTCCAGCCGGTCAGCACGTCGGGGTCGAATCGCACGACGCGATCGCAGAACGCGTCGAGCGCGGCCCGTTCATCTCGGAAACCGACGGCGCGTTCGGGCATCGCGCGATTGCCGCCGTCGACGATCAGGACTTCGTCGACGCCGTCCGCGTAGAGCGCGATCGCGAGCAGGCGTTCGCCTTTGGCGTCGGTCTCGATATCGAACGACAACACGCGCGGTTCGACGCGAACGTCGGCGGGGCGGAGCGTCGGATTGTCGAAAACGTGATCGATACCGGTGCCCGGCTTCGCTTCGCCCTCGATCTCGCACCCGCCTTTGATCGCGCGCTCGATCAAATAGCGGACAGCGAAACGAACGTCGGCTTCGAAGGTGTCGATGCCCGCGCCCTGCAGGCGATCGCGCAGCCCCGGCACATCCGGCGGCGTTTCCACTTCGATCCGGCAGACCGGCGTGCCGTCGAAAGTGCGTTTGTCGACCGGCCGTGGTTCCGGGGCGCCCAATGCTCGGGCCTGCTCGGCGTCGACCGCGCGAATGTAGAAATGCGGTCGTTGGCGAAAATCGCGCACGAGAAACGTGCCGCCATCTTCGAGGCGGCCATAGACGTACACGGCGGGAACGCGCCGCCCATCCGCCTCGGGCACTACCCGGTAGCTGCTTTGAAGAACGAATCCGCGAACCTTCATCATGGGCGATATTTTGCGCCAATACGCCCGGCGGGGCGAGCAACCCTAGCAGGAGAGTCTACGGAACCGAGCTCCAAACGCGGCCGGTTCACCCGGCTTTTGTTGGGTACCGCCGCGGGTCACACGAGCGTGTTACTGCTTGCGCCCGTTCTCGTCGTCGATGACGCGCACCGGCCGTGTCGGTCGTTCGATCGGCAGCGGCGTGCGATTCGGGAAGATTTTCACCGCAGAGGACGCAAAGGACGCAGAGGAAATCGAGGGAAACGAGGAACAGACAACTAAGCCAGGACGGCGAAACATATTTAAGAAAGCTTTCACCGCAAAGGACGCCAAGGACGCGCATGAGAAGGGCTCTGAAATAAGGGCCGGCGGACGGCCCTGCACGGTTCACCGTGGCTACTATACTCAGGGCGTTAACCGCTCGCGCCCGCGAGCGCATCAATAACGACACGCACTGGGGAGTCTATGCGCAAGACATTGCTCGCAGCGGTACTCGTCGCCGCGGCCGGTTCGGCGAACGCCGACGACATAACGGTGGTGGGTGGGTTCGATTTCGGTTTCAAGAAGCTGCATCTGGACACGGGGGGCGGCAGTAATATCTTCAATCCCGGTTTCAATACGATCAACCCAAGCGTTGCCCTGGGTTACAAGTCCTTCTACGCGATCCTATCGTACGATACGTCGATCAGCGCCGAGCCGGGGATTAGCGATGCCGGTTCGGTTAGCGCCGATGTGCTCGATTTTTCCCGCACCGACTCGACGGTGACCCTCGGTTACCGAATCAATGATTCCTTCAACTTGTTTGCCGGCTACACGAAGGTAGCAAATCACTTTACCGAGACGAGGCTTGTGACCGACTTTATGGGCAACTTCTTCTTCACCGTCACGCTGATCGACTATACAGAGGCGGGTCCATTCGCCGGGGTGGCGTACACGAAGCGCTTCGCCGACAAAGGCAGCCTCAGTCTGTCGCTCGGCTATGCGAAACTCGACGGCACACTCAAGTTCGAGGTGCATCCCTCGGGTTCCACCGATGAGGTCACCGGCGACACGACCGGGCTGAGCTACGGCTTGACATGGTCGGGCACGCTTACCGGCTCGCTCGGGTATCGCGTCGGGATCAAGGGCACGCAATACAAGATGAAAGCGAGCGACTCCGACATCACGGAACGCTATACGAACTTGTTTATCGGGATTACGAACTACTTCTAATGCCGAGGCCGCGGCCGTCAGAAAGAGCCGAAGGTTTGCGTCTTTCGGCTCTTCTTGTCCGCGATTTCCTTTTGCAGCGCCTGCAGTTTCCGATCGTCGGGCCGCAGCTCGAGGCCGCGCCGTACGAGCGCCTCGGCGTCCGGATAATCCTTCTCGTCCACCTTGCCGGCCGCGAGCGTCAAATACGCACCGGCGAGCTGATCGGGTAGGGCGCGCACGCGCCGATCGTCCGGCGCGAGGCGCAGCGCTTCGGCCATCAAGTCCTGCGCGAGTCCCGCGCGCGTGGCGCTGAGCGAGGCCGGCGCGACCAGATCCTGGAAGCGCGCGAGCAGGCTCTGAAGTTTTTGCTCGCGCGCGCGCGTGTCGTCCGCGTTCGCCGTCGCTTGAACCGGTGCGGGCGCGGTGGTGGGTGCGATGCGCGGTATCACCGGCGCCGACTTGGTTGCGACCTCGGTCTTGGTTTCCGGTCGCGGCGACGGCGCGCTCGGGGCCGAGGCCTTCTGGCGCAGTTCGGTCAGCGCGAGCCGGCGCGAAAAGAGCATAGGGTGGGCTGCGTCGACTTGTTCCGCTTGTTTCAGCAGCGCTTCGGCCTCGTCGAATTTCTTCGCTTCCATGGCATGCTCGGCGCGGTTGATGAGCTGATCCGCGATCTCGTTGAGCCCTCGCTTCGCGCGGGCATTGCCCGGATCGAGATCGAGCACGCGCCGGAATTTGGGAACGGCGGCGGTTGCGGCCGGCTCGAAGTACCGTCCCGCGCGCGCGGCTTCTTCGGCTTGCGCCAAAAGTTGATCCGTCGATGCGGTCCCTGTCGCAGTCGCCGTCGTTGACGCGGGTTCACGTAGCAGGAAGAAGTACGCCGCCCCGGCGATCAGCGGTATCAACAGCGCCGCGGCCACGATGACGCCGCGGCGGCGCTTCGGCGGCTCGACGCCCGTGATCGCGGCCGCGGTCGCAGCATCGGGCGCGAGGATCATCGTGCGCTCCGCCGCGGAAACGACGACGGTGCTGGACGCGTTGGGCAGACTCGTGCCGCCCATGACGGCGTCGATCGCGTCCATCGCTTCTTCGCCGGTCTGAAAGCGATGCGCCGGTTCCTTCGCGAGGAATTTGTCGAGCAGCGGTTGATACATCTGCAGCGGCGGCGGTAGCGGCGGAATCGGGTCCTTCACGTGCTTGATGCCGATCGACACGGCGGAATCGCCGTCGTAAAGCACTCTGCCGGTGAGCATCTCGAACGCCATGGCGCCGAGGCTGTAGAGGTCCGAGCGTCCATCGACCGGGCGAGCGAGCGCCTGCTCGGGGCTCATATAGTAAGGAGTGCCGATGATCGTGCCCGTGGCGGTCTTGCCGCTGGCGACATCGTTGGCTTTCGCAATGCCGAAATCCGTGAGCACGGCGGTGCTGCTGTCCCGGAAGAGCACGTTCTCCGGTTTCACGTCGCGATGCACGTAGCCCTTCGAATGTGCGAACGCGAGAGCGCTCGCCATCTGCCGCACGATGGTAAGCACAGCGCGCGGCGGCATGCCGCGGCGGATGCGCGACTTGAGATCGCCGCCGGTCAGGTATTCCATCGTGAAGTAGTGGTACGCCCCGGCGACGCCGACGTCGAACACGGCGTTGATGTGCGGGTGCGAGAGCTTGGCGACAATCTTCGCTTCGCGGATGAAGCGTTCGCTAAAGGCGGGATCGGTGAGGCCGAGCGAAGGGTGCATCACTTTGAGCGCGACCTCGCGTTCCATGCTCTCCTGAAGCGCGAGATACACGTTCGCCATTCCGCCGCTGCCTAGCTGGCGCAGGAGGCGATGTCCCGGAATTTGAATGTCGATCTTTGCCTCGGCCATTCGTACGTCTCGGCTATTCACCGATCCGCCGGAAGGATGCCGCGTCGCATTTCGTGCTGCAGTGCGCGAGCGCGTCCGGCGTTTCCCGGCTGGTTAGCGTTAAGATGTTGTGGAGCACCCTTGTTATTTAAAGGAGTATACGCGATCGGCCCGGGGCCGCTACCGGGGTGCAAGGGCTGCGGACAGCCGGCAAGACCCCATGCGTCGCGGACCCCGCGACGCCGTCGAGGCGGTCGGCTGGATAGCCCGAAGGGCGAACCAGTAGCGCCGATCGCGGCGACCGAGCGACGACAATTTCCTAACGGTAAAGCAGCAACGGTTCGCGTTCCTCGCGCCAGGTCTGCTCGTCGCGTGCAGCGAGCGCGTCGAGATCGGCCGGCGCGGCTGCGGCGTCATCCGCCCACTCGCGCAGCAGCGCGGAGCCGTTGATGAGGTCGATAGCGAGCCGGTTGTATTCGTACTCGTATGGAAAGTCACGCCAGGGCTCGTAATCCGGCTGCTGAGTGCGCAACGCTTTGAACGCCGCCGCCATCAGCCGCCAAGGGCGAAACGCGTCGTGATCGTACGCGCCGTCGTCTACGTGAATTTGAATGCCCGCGCAGAGGCGGCCGGCGTGTTTGTGGAAGGTGGGCTCGAACCAGCACGGGCGCAGGCGGCAGCCGCGCAGCCATTGTGGCGCGAGGGTTTGCATGGCGGCCAGGAGTCGGACGGCATCGACATTCGGTGCGCCGAAGATCTCGAGCGGGCGCGTCGTTCCGCGTCCCTCGGAGAGCGTGGTGCCTTCCAACATCACCGTTCCGGCGTAGCAGCGCGCCATCGACAAATTCGGCGCGTTCGGGCTCGGATTGACCCAGGTGCGTTCACCGATCGGCCAGCCGTATCCGGGCGCCGCGCCCGGTTGCCAGCCTTCCATCGCGATGACTTGGCAGTCGACGTCGAGGCGCAGCGTCTGCACGAACCAGCGCGCCAGTTCGCCGAGCGTGAGCCCGTGCCGCATCGGCAGCGGTCCGGCGCCAACGAAGCTTTCCCAGCCCGGTCGCAGTCGCAACCCTTCCACCGGTCGGCCCACCGGATTCGGCCGGTCGAGCACCCACACGCTCTTGCGGTGAGCGGCGGCGGCTTCCAGCACGTAACGCAGCGTGGTGATGAACGTGTAGATACGGCAGCCGAGATCCTGCAGATCGACCAGGAGCACCTCGAAGCTGTCCATCATCTGCGCCGTCGGCCGGCGCACGTCGCCGTAAAGGCTGAAAACAGGAATCCCGTGAACGGGGTCGGTGAAGTCCGCCGACTCCACCATGTTGTCCTGTTTGTCCCCGCGCAGTCCGTGCTGTGGACCGAATGCCGCCGTCAGTCGGATGTCCGGGAGCGCGGCGAGCGCATCGAGCGAATGCGTCAGGTCACGCGTCACCGACGCCGGATGCGCGAGCAGGGCGATACGCTTGCCGGCGAGCGGTCGCCTCAGACGGGCGTCGTCGAGCAAGCGGTCAATGCCGAATTTCATGCGAGCTCCAGGACAAAGGCGTCGGGGTGATGGAAGTCGGGTTGGTCGGCGGGATGCTTGAGCGCCCAATACGAACAGGCGCCATCCCGATCTTCGACGACGGCGGATACGCCGAGCACGAGACGCGCGCCGATATAGCCGGGTGACAGGCGATCGAGCGGTACCACGGCATCGAGCTCGAGTCTTGCGCCGGTGCTGCGCACGATGATGTTTGGTTCGAGTTCGCCCGCTCCGAGGCCGCGTTCGAGCGGCATGCGTTCGCGGCGGCGCCGGAACGCATACACCGCCCATTCGCCGGAAGGCGAAAAGTTGAGCTCGTGATACGCGGAATCGCCATTACGGGCAATGAATATTTCGCAGCACGTGTGACGCCAAAGCTCGTCCGCGAAGCGAGCGGGGCGTGGCGTGGGTACCCGAACCCGGTCGAGCGCGCCCTCGAGCGTGTACGTCAGTGCTAAACGATGACCTGGCTGCGGTGTCACACGCGCGCTGACGCGGTGAACGGCGGCGCTGGGGAGTGCGGGATGCGGAGTGAGCGTGACGGTTTGAGCCAGGCGCGACGGCATTGAACGGAAGGGTAGCAAAACAATGGCGTTAACGGGTAGATCGCACGCGCCTCGGAAGTGCGCCGGTCAGCGGACCTGTCGGGAGGCGACGGGGTCTAACGGGAATCGAACGTGTAGGTGCGGACTCATGTTACAGCCGCCTTTACTTCGCTATCGGCGCGATGAATCGTGGCTCGCTGCATTCTCCCGATTCGCCCGGCGGGCACTATTCAAGGCGCGATCGTTCAAAACGAGGTCGACTGCGTGACAATGTCGTGGCTTCGTTGGGGCCCGACCTTACTCGTAATGTCGATGGCTGCGTGCACTCGCGCGGCTGAAGTAGACGCGCCGATCGTCTGGCGCGGCGCGATGGACATCGCGGTCGGCGGAGGAGAGAAGGGGCCGTGGCGTCAAAACGACTCGCGATACGACTACGTCGATGATCCGACCGTCGCCATCGACGAGCAGGGCGACGTTTTCCTCGCCTGGGTCGATCAAGCGCGCAAAGACGTTTTCTTCCAGCGATACTCCGCTGGCCGCCTCCCGCGCGCCGAGCCGGTCAATGTCTCCCGAAACACGTCGACTTTCTCCTGGCTGCCGCGTATCGCGCTGGCGCCGGACGAGCGCCAACAGGTCTTCATCCTCTGGCAGGAGATCATTTTCTCGGGCGGGTCGCACGGCGGCGACATACTTTTCGTGCGTTCGACCGACGGCGGCGCGACGTTCTCTGAACCGCTGAACTTATCCAACTCGATCGGCGGGGACGGGAAAGGGCGCATCAACCGTGACGTATGGCACAACGGCAGCTTGGACATCGTCGCGGGTGCCGGGGGTGCGATCTATACAGCGTGGACGGAATACGAGGGAACGCTTTGGTTCGCCCGATCGACGGACGGCGGCGAAAGCTTCACGCGCCCGGAGCGCATCGCAGGTGCCGGCAATGTTTCTTTTCCTGCGCGCGCACCGACGCTCGCCCTGGGCGCCGACGGCGCAATCTATGTGGCGTGGACGGTCGGCGACGATGTCTCGGCCGACATTCGCATAGCAAAGTCCGAGAACGGCGGCGGGTCGTTCGGCGACGCGCGCGTCGTTGCACGGAGCCGAGGTTACTCCGACGCGCCGAAACTGGCCGTCGATGCTGACGGGATCGTGCATTTGGTATACGCCGAAAGCTCCGGCGGTCCGTTCGAGCGCTATCAGATTCGTTACACGCGCTCGTCGGATGGCGCACGCACGTTCGACCCGCCGCGAGAAATCTCCCGGTCCACCACCAACCGCGCCACCGCGGGTTTTCCGTCTCTTGCTCTCGACGGAACCGGGAACGTTTACGTGCTATGGGAGCTGTTTCGTGACCACCGGCGTCCGCGCGGACTCGGATTCGCCGTTTCGCGCGACCGGGGGCAGAGCTTCGCGCGGCCTGTCGTCGTGCCGGACAGCATTGATCCCGGCGGCGGCACGAACGGAAGTCACCAGGGACTGCTGATGAGAAAGCTCGCGGTAAACGGTGCGGGCGCGATTGCGATCGTGAACAGCAGCCTGGAGCCGGGCAGGCGTAGCCGCGTCTGGCTGATCCGCGGCGAACGGCTTCACGCACGCGGCGAAGCCGGGTAAAGCGGTGCGCGCTCCCGCCGGTCTGCGCCAGCGTGGACGTCGTCCGCAATTGCGACATCCGCCGAACCCTCCGCCCGGCGCGACTCCGCCTGCGCTCGTCGTGTCAGTCGTTGACCGCTTCGTGTCGCTTCCCGACTATGACGCGCTCACATCGAGGACGACCGAATGCGGCAGACGATCGAACGGGAGGTATTGCAGGCGCGTTTTATTCCCAACACGGAGGGCGCGCCAAGCGCGACCGGCGTCCGAGACGACCGACGCGGTGAGCCGCAACTGTACGTTAGCGCGCGCAACGAACTTAGTCCGTCACGTGAATCGATGCGGACGCACGGCGTCGCGCGTACCTGGCGGCGCGTGGCGTCTACCGTGTTCTGGGCAGTGGCCGGAGAGCGGGCATTTGCTCGCGCGGTTTCGCAAACGCGGCTGCCGGCCGCGCTTCTCCACGGTTCGCTCGCAGCGGGCACCGCCTACATGCAGGAGCGCGTCGCGCGCGATGCGGGCGCCGACCCGCTCTACGGCGCGTCCCGGCGTTCGTTGTTCTCATTCTACGCGGTGATCGGGTTCGGTCTCGGACTCGGCGCGATGCTCGTCAACCGCCGACGCGGCTAAAGCGCTTCGACAAAAACGACAGGCGCGTTGTGTTGCGCCTGTCGTCCATCTCGTGGCCGACGAACCGGCCATACGTACTGTACTTCCCGAAGTCAAATCGACTTCAGATACTCCACGAGGTCGTTTTTTTCCTGATCGCTCAAGCCGAGCGCGAGCAGATCGTCGTAGTGATTCACGACGTCGCGCAAGGTTGCAAAGCGGCCATCGTGATAGAAGCCGCCCTTTTGATGCGTCCACACTCCGGCAAGCGGAGCGGTGCGGTACATGTGCGTCGGCGAGCGGTCGGCTTGAAACGAATCGACTCCGACTTCGCTCGGCGAGTGCAGATTGTGTCCCGGCTCGGTGTAAAGCGGCGGAACGTGACAGCTGGCGCACTTGGCGCGCTCGTTGAAAAGCGTCTTCCCGCGACCCGCCGCCGCGGCGTCGAAGCTGCCCGCGGGCGGTTTCGGCGCCGGAATCGCCAGCTGGTACACGTGTAGTGCGGGGAGCTTCGACGTGATCAAGTCCGGCGTGCCGCGTGTATTCCAGGAGCCGGTGCGCGCCGAGACGGGGTACTGATCGGGGTTACTCAGCCGTGCATCGAAGAAGGTGCCGGACCCGTGCATCTCGGTGGCGGCCACGTACGCGTTCCAGTAGGGGACGGACCCCATGCCGGTCCATGTATGCAGATTCACGCCTGCGAGACCAAACGCCGGAGGAATCAGTGTCCCGGCCTGTCCGCCGTCGGGCCGGAACGCTTTGCCGTCCTTGTCGAGGAACGCGTCGAAGCGGCCGGGTCCCCAACTGGTGAGCACCTTCTTCACGGTTTCCGTATCCACGCCGAGCAAGTTAGTGAAAGGTGTCAGGTTTGGTGCGAGTGACACGATGAGGCCGATGTCGAGATCGCGGTTGGCCCAACCGTCCAAGCGTTTTCCGATACCGGGGGCTAGCGAGTTGTCAACCGTGGAGTGGCACAGCGCACACTGAATGCCGACCGACCGGATGTTGCCGGACTGATCGAATTGACCGGTGATGCCGACCACGGCGTTTTGTTTGAGCAGCGCGAGCGTCGTTGCCGGATCGTCCAGGTTCACCTGACCGGCCTTCAATTGCTGCTTCAGCGAGTCCGGCAACGCATCCGCATCTACTTTGAGACCGACCGCGAGCGCCGTTTTCGGGCTGACGCCGGGACCGACGCCGCCGTTCTTTTCACCCGCAATCGCGCGATGCAATCGAAGCTGATCTCCAAAGAAGGCTTCCGAGCCGAAGGTATCGAAGCGAAATATCTTGCGGCCTTGCTCGATCAGGTTCTCCGCGTTTTCGACGATATTGCGATCGTTCGGGGAGAGCGATGTATCGTTGCCCTGTCCTTTGGCTCCCGTCTCGAGAGCGAAGGTCAATAGCGACCCGACGATCAGGGAAATCGCGACGATTGTCATTCCTTTGTGTTTCATGCGACGACTCCTTCCGAAATGGTCACGGGATGGCGTGTGGATATCCGGCGACGGTCGAACGTGCGTTCCGCGCGACGACTTCGCGCACTTTCCGGAGTGACGATTAGATGAACCGTGCCACCGCTTCGTTCCCGCCGAAGCTTGTGTGGGATTGTGGAAGGGACTACGCCGTATACGTCCGTGTTAGCGATGATCGATCGCAGGACGAAACTGCCGCGCTACGGCATCGATGCGACTGGCGGCAATGCCGCGTGAACTGAAACGTCAATCGCTCAGCGCCTGCGCGAGGTCTCGTTCGAGCAATTCGTAAGGCTCTATGCCGACCGAGAGTCGAATCAGGCCGTCGGCGATTCCGGCGCCGCGGCGTTCCTCGGGCGGCATCATGGCGTGCGAGGTGTGCAGTGGAATCGAGGCGAGACTCTCGACGCCTCCGAGCGAAACCGCGCGCGCGATGACGCGAAAGCGGTCGTAGACGCGGACGGCGGCGGCGAGACCGCCCGCCACTTCGAAGGCGAGCATGAATCCGAACGTTTGCAACGTCCGCGCCGCGACGGCGTGATCGGGATGGTGCGGGAGGCCGGGGTAGTAGACCTCTGCTATCTTGCTCGATTTCAGGCGAAGCCCATCGAGAAATCGCGCGAGCTTCGCGGCGTTGTCGGCCGCCTGGCGCGTGCGCAGCGCGAGCGTCGCCATCGAGCGTGCGAGCAGCCACGCCGGGTCGGGCGCGAGGATTGCCCCGGTACGGCGCCGGAACGCTTCGAGTCGTTCCAATAATTCATGGCGGCTGGACACGACGCCGGCCAGCACGTCGGAGTGCCCGCCGAGAATTTTCGTCGCGCTGTGCATCACCAGGTCGGCGCCGAGCGCGAGCGGGCGCTGGAACGGCGGCGGGAGGAACGTCGCATCCACGGACACCCACGAGCCCGCGCGACGCGCATGATCGACAATGCGTTGCAAGTCCACGACGCGGCACAATGGATTGGTCGGTGTCTCGATGTGTACGAGCCGCGTTCCCGCGATAGCGCGTTGCGCGGCGGCATCGTCGAATGGATCGAAGCGGCGTACGTTGATGCCGAAGCGCGGAAGATCCTCGGACACGATGGCCTCGACACCGCCGTAGACGTAACGGCTGACCGCAATTGTTTCTCCCGATCGGAGCAGACCGCAGAAGATCGCATGGATCGTCGCCATGCCGGAGGCGAACGCGACCGCTCCGTCGGCGCCTTCAAGCTCCGCGACTTTCTTCTCGAACAGACGACTCGCGGGATGGCCATATCGTGCGTAGAAATCACCCGGTCGTTCGCCGACGCCGGCGGCGCGTAGCTCTTCGGCGGTGGCATAAGCGAATGTGCTTGCGCGCGTGAGCGCCGGTGCCAAGGGACCGAGCGGCGCTGCAGGATCTGCGGGACAGCCGTAAGGCCGGAAGAGAGTGGTCATATCGCCCTCCGTGTATCGACGGCGGCGAAGCGCCGCGATGACAGTGAATATTATCATCGCCGCGAGAGAACTCGGGTTGTTGCCGCTTTCAATCGTTATGGAGCGTCGGTAGCGGACACCCGGCAAGTTGCCGTGGCTAAGTCGCATCGTTTGGACGAAGAGGACTTCCGCCGCATTTTGTTTTGCAATATCGTGCTTCTCGCTCGCCACGGAGGGACGCAATGCGTGAACGCATCCTTTTATTAGTCGTACTCGTCTCAATGGTGTCGGCGCTCGTCTCCTGCGGCGACGTGGCGACGTTGCCGGAAGAAGCGGGCATGGGGCCTAACCCGAAACTTCCGCCGCCGAAACAAACGATGATTCCGACGGTTCACACGGCCCCGGCGACCGGCTGGCCGCCCGGCGCGACGCCGACCGTGGCGGCAGGTTTCACCGTAAAAGCGTATGCAACTGGACTCGATCATCCGCGCTGGCTCTATGTGTTGCCGAACGGCGACGTGCTCGTCGCCGAGACCAACGCGCCGCCGAAGCCCGATGACTCCAAAGGCATTCGGGGTTTCTTCATGACGCGCATCATGAAACGCGTCGGCGCAGCAGGGCCGAGCGCCAATCGGATTACGCTGCTGCGGGACGCGAACGGTGATGGCGTGCCGGAGACGCGCACCGTGTTTCTGCAAGGTCTGAACTCACCACTTGGTATGGCGCTGGTGGGCAACGATTTCTACGTTGCCAACACGGATAGTCTCATTCGTTTTCCTTACAAGAATGGCGCAACGCAGATCAGCGAGCCGGGCGTAAAGATTGCCGACCTCCCCGCCGGAACGATCAATCATCACTGGACGAAGAACGTCATCGCGAGTCGCGACGGTTCGCGCTTGTACGTCACCGTCGGCTCGAACAGCAACGTGGGCGAGAATGGCCTCGACGTCGAGGACCGGCGCGCGGCGATTCTCGAGATCGATCCGCGGACGGGACGCTCGCGCGTGTACGCGTTCGGGTTGCGCAATCCGAACGGTCTCGCCTGGGAGCCGCAGAGTGGCGCGCTCTGGACCGCCGTGAACGAGCGCGACGAGATCGGTAGCGATCTCGTACCGGACTACATGACATCGGTGAAAGAGGGCGGATTTTACGGATGGCCGTTCAGCTACTTCGGCCAGCACGTGGATGAACGCGTCCAGCCGACGCGCCCGGATCTGGTCGCGAAAGCGATCGTTCCGGATTATGCGCTTGGCGCGCACACCGCGTCGCTCGGGCTCGTCTTCTACGAAGGGAACCTGTTTCCGAAGCGGTACCAGGGGGGCGCGTTTATCGGTCAGCACGGCTCTTGGAACCGCAAACCGTTCAGCGGCTATAAAGTGATCTTCGTGCCGTTCGCAAACGGCCGGCCGACTGGAATGCCGGAAGACATGCTCACCGGTTTCGTGAATGCGGACGGCGACGCGCTCGGCAGGCCCGTCGGTGTGGCGGTCGATCAGGCGGGCGCGCTGCTCGTGGCCGATGATGTGGGCAACGCGATCTGGCGTATGACACCGGCGGCGAAGTAGACACCGCTCCGTTAGACGCCGCGCACCAAGATGCTCACCGTATCGGCGCCCGCGCGGCGGTCTTTCGCGATCTCCTGATATTCCGGCGACTGCTCCCATTGGCGGAATGAGTTCTCGTCCGGAAAGGAGAGCAACACCAGCTTATCCCGATCCCAGCGCCCTTCGAGCACCACCGGGTGCTCATCGGCGGCCAGCAGACGTCCGTTATAGCGTCGGAATACTTCCATGAAACGCGCCTGATAACGGTTGTACGCCTTTCGATCCGTGAAGGACAACTGAGCGATCGCATAGACAGTCACGATTATTTTCTCCCGCGTCGGAATCGTCAGAGACGATGGGCCACGTTGCACATCGCGAGCATTGATCCGGCCGCGGATATCGAAAAATCCAAGTGGTCGAAGTGGACCGGCACCGCGTCGATCTACCTATGTCCCGCTCAACGGATAGGCGATTTGGCTGGCTGCGGCGAAGCGGTTGTGCGCAGGCTCGCCATGGATCCAGTCGCTCACACGTTGCGCCATTATTCGCACAAGAAACGCGGACGTCGTTTAGCGCGACCTTAAGATTTGTCGAGATCGAAATCGAAGCGGAGAAGGAAATTCGATTCCGTCTCTCCGTCTTCTCTTTGCGTCCTTTGCGGTAAAGACCAAATTGAGCTCTTCGGCCGGGAGCAAATAGCGCACGCGTATCGATTGTATTTGCGCAACAGCCGGTCTGCACCGTACAGTTTCGCGAGGAGCGGTCTTCGCACGCCCGCCGCGAAAACATGCGCGCGAGCGGCGGGGTAACGCGCCTTGGCGCATCCGGGTCGCGCGTATATGATCGCGAAGCGATCACGAGGCGAAGCGGCTATGCATCTCGTTACCTTCAGCGATGACGCGGGCGAACGGATCGGCGCGTGGACGGCCGATCGCCGCGAGGTGGTAGATCTGGCCGCGACCGGATCCAACGTCCCACGGACAATGCTCGATCTCATCCGCGCCGGCGCCCCGGGTCTCGCGGCCGCGCGTGCCGCGCTGTCGGCGCCGCGTCGCGCGCTCGCTTCAGTACGACTGCACGCGCCGATTCCTCGACCCGCCAAGAACATTTTCTGCGTCGGTAAGAACTACAAAGAGCACGCGCGCGAGTTCCACGGAAGCGGATTCGATGCTACCGCGAAGGAAGCGATCCCCGAAGCGCCGATTTTCTTTACGAAGGCGCCGACCGCCGTCGTCGCCGGCGGGGCGGCAATACTCGCGAGCCTCGACGACACCGGTTCGACCGACTACGAGGGCGAGCTTGCCGTGGTCATCGGAAAAGGCGGGCGCGGTATCGGCAAAGCGCACGCGTACGCGCACGTGTTCGGTTATACGATCATCAACGACGTCACCTCGCGTACCTTGCAGCGCCGGCATGCGCAATGGTTCATCGGAAAGAGCATCGACGGGTTCTGTCCGATGGGACCGGCAATCGTGACCGCGGACGAGATACCCGACGTGTCGGCGCTGCGACTGATTACACGCGTGAACGGCGAGGTTCGCCAGGATGCGAGCGTCGCGGATCTGATCTTTGACATTGCGACGCTCATCGAAACGCTGTCGAAGCGGATGACGCTCGAACCGGGCGATTTGATCGCGACCGGCACGTGCGCGGGTGTCGGCATTGGTTTTACACCCCCCAAGTTTCTCAAACCCGGAGATCGTGTCGCCGTCACGATCGAGCCGATTGGAACGCTGGAAAACCCGGTGGCGTGAGCGCCGCCGCAACTGTAGGAGGAAGGAGATGCGCCGCGTAATGTTCGCTGCATTGCTGATAGTCGCGTCTGTCGCTTCCGCGGCCGACGCGCCGTATCCGTCGCACCCGATCACGCTGGTTGTCGCATTCCCGCCCGGCGGCGTCGCGGATCTTACCGCGCGCCCGACCGCGCACTCGTTACAAAAAATTCTCAAACAACCGGTCGTCGTATTGAACCGGCCCGGCGCCGGCGGCTCGGTCGGCACCGCAAGCGTCGCGAGTGCGAAGCCGGACGGCTACACGCTGCTGATGGCGCTGTCGAGCATCTCGACGAATCCGGAGGCCGATCGCGTCGCCGGGCGCACGCCGGCGTTCGAGCTGAAGCAGCTGATTCCGATCGCCCTCGTGAGCGCAGACCCGACGGTGTTCATGGTGCGTGCCGACAGCCGTTACAAGACGATGAAAGATGTCATCGACGATGCGAAGAAGCGTCCGAACGACATCACGTACGCGTCGTCGGGCAACTACGGGACGTATCATGTGGCGACCGAAATGTTCGCGCATGCCGCGGGTATAAAGATGCGTCATATCCCGTACAACGGCGGCGGCCCGGCGCTCACCGGGCTGTTGAGCGGCCAAGTCGATCTCGGCATGTACGGACCGAGCGTTGCGATCGCACAGGTGAAAGCGGGGAAGCTGCGGCCGCTCGCGACACTCGGCGGCAAGCGGCTCGAGTCGCTGCCGGACGTTCCGACATTGAAAGAGCTCGGGTACGACGTCGAGTATTACATCTGGTCGGGATTGTTCGCGCCGGCGGGAACGCCGGACGGCATCGTCAGCACGTTGCGCGACGCCATGCGGCAAGTCGTCAAGGACCCGGAGTTCAAGGCGGGCATGGCGAAGCTCGAAACGCCGATTGCGTACATGGACGCGCCCGAGTTTCGCAAATTTTTCGACCAGGACGCGCAACGCCTGACCGCGGTCGTGCGGCGAATCGGAAAAATTGATTGAGAATGTCAGATTTATTATTGTCCAACCGCTAAGGACGCCAAGGACGCAACGGTTTTCTTTTTCTTTGAAATCTTTTCCTTTGCGTCCTCCGCGTCTTTGCGGTTAAAGCGAATATTTCAGAGTTTCCCTAACGCGGCGCGCGGCGGCCGCTGCGTCACGACGTCACAAACCGGAACTTCGTGCCGCCGGCCTCGACAATGTCGCCGTTCTCGAGCAAGTGTCCGCCCGGTGGTATCGGCTTGTCGTTGATGCGCGGCTCGCCCGGACCCACTTGTCCCTGCAGCACGTAGCCCTCCGATGTGCGCAGAATGCGCGCCGGACTTTTGCCGGGGTTGTCGAGCGTCACGTCCTGCTTCACCAGCGGCACTTTCTTGCCTTTATCTTTGCCCTCGACGCCGAGCAGTTGTGCGAACGCCATGAGGACCGTGGTTTCCTCTTGCGAAACGGCCGGCGCTTGCCCGGTCGGGTGCTTGCCGAGCGGCGGTCGATCGAGATTCACGTCGTCGCGATAGAGCAACGAGTGCTCGCCGATAATGATGGTCTCGCCGTGCCGCAGCTCGTGCTGCTTCACGCGCTTGTTCTCGACGAACGTCCCGTTAGTGCTGTCGAGGTCCGCGATCGTCGATTTCAAGCCGACCGTCTTAACCAGCGCGTGCTCGCCGCTCACCGACGTGTCGTCGAGGATAATGTCGCAGCCCGGTCTCCGGCCGATCTTCGTATCGCCCAGTTTGAGATTCAGTTCGCGGACGAGTTTGCCTTGGAACTTGATGACCAGTTTGCCCATGTTGGCCCGCCGTCCTGTGTACACTCACCTAATAAGAAATGTAGCTGCTGTGAAACAATCAGCAACGAGGCGACGTCGCGCGCTTTGTAACGGCGGCCGGCGGTCGGCGAAACGGAACGTTGGGCCCGCTCGTGACGTGCCTCGCATCGTCAGACCGGGGCGTCCGGATGGCGGGGAGGAGCGGCGCGTCAGGCGCTGCTCAGCGGCTCGGCGACCGCTTCCAGCGGTTTGCGCTCGGCGTCGATGCCAACGGCGATTGCCACGGCCGCGGCGGCGCACATCAGCACGCCCGCGGCGGCATAGCCATAGAACAGCGCTTCCCGGCTGCCGCTGTCGATCAGCGCGCCGAAGATCGCGGGCGTAAAGAAGCCGCCGATTGCAGTACCGACCGCGTAAAAGATGGAAATCGATATCGCGCGCATCTCCAGCGGGAAAATCTCGCTGACGGTCAGGTAGGCGGAGCTGGCGGCGGCTGAGGCGACGAAGAAGATCGCCGCCCAGGCGAGCGTCAACGTGCCGGCGGTGAGCCAGTCTTGCAGGAAGCCGTAGCCGGCGGCGAGCAGCACGAGCCCGGAGACGGCGTATGTCACCGCGATCATGCGGCGGCGACCGACGGTGTCGAATAACGAGCCGAGCACGAGCGGGCCCAGGAAGTTCGCCACGGCGAAGGGCAGGATGTACCGCCCGACGCGTTCGTCCGGGACCGCGTAGAAACGCGTGAGGACGAGACCGTAGGTAAAAAAAATCGCGTTATAGAAGAAAGCCTGCGTCGCCATCAGCGAAAGACCGAGCACGGCGCGGCGGCGAAAACGAAATGCCATGAGATGCGCGATCTCCGTCCACGAAACGTGCGCGCGCAGCCGGATAGCGAGCGGCGGGTGTGGCGGCGACGTGCCGGCGCCCAATGGAGCGCCGGCGGCGTGCTCTATCGCTTGAATCTCGGCTTCGGCGATGTCGGCATGGCCGTGCGTGATCAGCCAGCGGGGGCTTTCCGGCACGTTCCGACGCACGATCACCATCGCGACGCCGATGATGGCGCCGAGGAGAAACGCAAGACGCCAGCCGAGCTGAGGACCGACGCCGGCCGGATGGAGCAGTGCCACGCTTAACAACGCGCCCGCGGCCGCGCCGACCCAGAACGTGCCGTTGATGCCGAGATCCACGCGGCCGCGCACGCGCGCGGGAATCAATTCATCGATCGCTGAATTGATCGCGGCGTACTCGCCGCCAATGCCGAAGCCGGTAAGAAAGCGACAAAACGCGAACGACGCGAAATCCCACGTTAGTCCGGTGAGCGTCGTCGCAAAGACGTAAACGGCGAGCGTGACGAGGAACAGACGCTTGCGCCCGAAGCGATCGGCCATGCGGCCGAAGACGATCGCGCCGACCACGGCGCCGGCGACGTAAGCCGAGGCCGCCGAGCCGAGTTGAGTGGCGCTCAGTCCGAGCGTGTCCGGGCGCAACAGCACCGGACCGATCGAACCCACCATCGTGACTTCGAGCCCATCGAGCAGCCAGGTGATGCCGAGCGCGAGGACGACGCGCCAATGCCAGCGCGACCAAGGCAGCGAATCGAGACGCGCTGGGATCGTGGTTCGAATCCGGGCCGTATCTTCCATTCGGCGAACAGCTCCCGTTCGGCGGCTTCACGAGCGACAGAGCCCCGACCATACACGTTCTCCCGGCGATGATGCACCGGTGTTCCTCCTGTGCAGCAAAGCGTGATGTCATCGTTTGTTTTGATGGCGTCACGAAAATGGCGGGAATCGATGCGAGCATCCGTGGAAGATCTCGGGACAAGTATCGCCGGCGCATTGGGCAACTTACCCAGCGCGGCGAGAGATAACGCTGACGGGAGAACGGGGTCTGACAGGGCGTAGGGTTTCATGCGCGTCGCGGCGCGCTACGATGTCCGTCCGCTCGCTGTTGCATGATTCGCTCAACGATGAGCGCGTGCGTCTCGACGTTCCCTGCGCTCCCCGACACCGTTGAGCGGCAGTTCGTCTCGAACGAACAGGGGGCGAAGTGACGGAGCCGCGAGGCGGCACACAGGGACCCGAGGGCGGGCGCGCTTCGCATCCGCTGCGCCGGTCCACGGACCGCGTTCCCGCGACCGATGTTGCGAGCCGCCGTAGCGGCCGCCGTTTGTCGGACGACGCGGAGCGCCAGCGGGCCGAAGCGCGGTACGCCGCCGAGCTGAAGTATCGCGCGTTTTTCGAAAATCTCCGCGAGCTGGTGTTCCTCCTCGAAGCCGTAAACGACGGCCAGGGGGCCGTCGTCGATTGGATCTTTCGTGAGATCAACGCGACCGCGCTCGAAGCCATTGGGTGGGAGCGCGACAATGTGGTGGGACGCCGATTGGGCGACGTCTTCGTTCCGGAGGAAGCGCAAACGATCCTTGCGCGTTGCGAGACGGTACTATCGACGGGGGAACCGTTTCAGGACGAGGTTTCGTTGCGCGGCCGTGACTTCCTGCGCTCCGTCTTCCGCCTCGACGATAACACGGTCGCCTCAGCCGGCACCGATATCACCGAGCGCAAGCGCCTCGAGCAAACGCTCCGAGAAAGCGAGATGCGATTTCGCACGCTCGCCGACTCGGCAGCGCTATTGATTTGGTCGACGGACGTGAACGATCGCGTCGAGTTCCTGAATCGCCCGGCGCTCGAATTCTTTGCCGTTGACTTGGCGCAAGTCATTGAGATCGATTGGCATGCCGTGCTGCATCCGGATGACGTCGCGTCGTACACGTTCGGCTTCCGCGCTGCGGCCGGCGCGCGGCGGTCGTTTCAGGCGCGCGTGCGCGTGCGACGCGCGGACGGGCAATGGCGCTGGATGGAGGCGCGCGCCAACCCGCGCACGGATTCGGCCGGGCGCCTGCTCGGCTACACCGGCTGTGCGGTGGACATTACGGAGGTGATCCAGACGCACGAGGCGCTGCGCGAAGCGGACCGTCGCAAAGACGAATTTCTCGCGACGCTGGCGCATGAGTTGCGCAACCCAATCGCGGCGGTCAGCTATTCGCTCGATATCCTGAAAGCGTCCAGCGGCGCGAACACGACAACGGCCGGCGCCTGTGAAATGATGGAGCGCAAGCTCGATCACATGGTGCGTCTAGTCGAGGATCTCCTCGAAGTGTCGCGCATCATGCGCGGCGAGATTGAGCTGCGCAAAGAACCGGTCGATCTCACGCAGGTGATCAAAGACGCGGTCGAAATGAGCAAGCCGCTCATCGCCGCCGCCGGCCACGAGCTGACCGTATCCCTCCCGGCCGAAACGGTCCGTCTGCACGCCGATCCGGTGCGCCTCGCTCAAGTGTTTGCCAACCTGCTCGACAATGCCGCGAAATATACGGAGGGCAAAGGCCACATTGGTTTGACTGCAAAGCGCGAGGGAGCCGGCGTTGCGGTATCGGTGCGGGACACCGGCATCGGCATCGCCGAAGAGATGCTATCGCGTGTGTTCGATGTCTTCGCCCAGCTCGATCTGTCGCGCCGGCACCGTGGCCGCGGTTTGGGAATCGGGCTGACGCTGGTGCGCAAGCTCGTTCAGCTGCACGGCGGGCGGATCGAGGCCCGGAGCGAAGGGCCTGGGAAGGGCGCGGAGTTCATCGTCCATCTGCCGCTTTGAGAGACAACCTTGGTGCGGTTTTTCAGAACGAGGTTGGGGTATTGCGAAGCGATGTTACGATAGGCGGCGTGGTGCGCGTGACAGGCAAATATCCGACGAACTGCCGGAGGCGCAGATATGAAACTGACGGATCGGCAAATTCAGGAATTTCATGAACAAGGCTATCTGTTCCTGCCGAACGTATTTACGCCGCAGGAGATGAACTTGCTCAACCGCGAGGTGCCGCGTGTATTGGCGGAGCAACGGCCGGAAGTAATTCACGAAAAGGGCTCGGACGCGCCGCGCTCCGCGTTTTACGTGCAGACGTGGAACGAGGTGTTCGGCATCCTCGCGCGTCATCCGCGCCTGATCGAGCCGGGGCGGCAGTTGCTCGGCGCGGACGACTTGTACCTGCATCAGTTCAAGATCAACGCGAAGGCGGCGTTCGACGGCGCGGTGTGGCAGTGGCATCAGGACTACGCGACCTGGTACCAGGACGACGACATGCCGACTCCGCGCGCGATGAACATCGCGCTCTTTCTCGCGGAGGTGAACGAGTTCAACGGTCCGCTCATGTTCATCCCGAAAAGCCATCGCAAGGGCCGGCTGGAGGCGGGCCACGATGTCACGACGACGAGCTATCCGCTCTGGACCATCGACCACGAGACGATCACGCGCCTCGTCGCCGAAGGCGGAATCGTCGCGCCGAAGGGCGCGCCCGGCTCGATGCTCCTGTTCCACGGCAACCTCGTGCACGCCTCGGGCTCGAACCTGACGCCGTGGTCGCGCTGGATCGTGTATCTGTCGCTCAACCGCTGCGACAACGCGATCCGCCGCTTCAAGCGTCCGACCTGGATCGCGAATCGCGATTTCACCCCGATCGAGACGCTGAGCGACGATTGCCTCCTGCGCTACTCGCAAGACGCCGCGACCACGGCCGCGTAACGGGCGTCACGGGAACCGCGCTTCGCGCCCGCAACCCTGCAGGGTGACGGTGAGCGGTCCGTCGGTGTCGACGTTCAATACGACGTCGCATCCAACGCGCGCGCGGTCGACATGCACGACGACGGCCGCGATGTTGCGCGCCGTGATGTCGAGCCGGTTTGCCGCGAGCTGCACGGGCGCGGCGCCCCACGCCTTCGACTGGCTCACGAACGCGAGCGCGCCCAGATTGCCGCCGGTGAGAAGTCCGGCGCCCGTCTGCGTCGGCAGCGGCGGCGCATCGCCGACGCCGAAGCCGTGCGAGAACACGTCGATCGTGCCGCGCGGCGCGTCGCCGCTCGCGTCGCGCAGCCGCAGGCCCGAGAGCCAGTACGCGTGATCGCCGACGAGTCCGGCGTCGGGGAAATCCATGCGCGGATTCACGACGTAGGTCACGTGCGCCGGATCGCGGTCGACCCGCGCGTCGCCGAGGAACGCGGCCGACGGCTCGTACTGATCGTTCAGCGCGAGCGTCAGATGCTCGCCGGTGGTGAAGCTGTCGAACTCGTAGCGGTAGCCGAGCTGATCGAAGCGCTGCGCCTGCGCCGACGTGCCGGAGTAGGGCACCAGCTCGTCGGTCACCTGCACCCACATCAGGAACGGAATGTTGCGCACGCCTTCGAGCAGGTTGAAGGTGTTGGTGCTCTCGCCGCCGGTGGGCGACGCGGGCGGCGCCCAGATGCCGAGCGCGGGCGGTCCGACGACGGTATGCGCTTTGGCGAACAGGTCCGGGTAGCGCGTGGCGAACTTGAACGTTCCGTAGCCGCCCATCGAGTAGCCGCTGATCGAGGTCAGCGCCGGATCGAGCCGGTAGTTTCGCGCGACGTCGTTCCAGACTTCGAAAGTGTCGGCCGCGGCATGATCGACGTACCAGCCGTCCGGCCCGCGCCCGGCGGGCGTCGCGATGATGTGTCCGCGGCCGCGCTCGCCGAGCTGCGATTGATTGAGGCTGCCGAGGTACTGGTTGTAATTCGCGCTGAGCGAATGCAGCAGCAGCGTGAAGCCGTAACCGTCGGCCGGCTGCGGTTTGACCGGCACGTAGATCGCGTACGGCTGGAGCTGACCGAGCAGTTCGCCTTTGCAGGCGGCGGCTTCACCGCACTCGCTCGTGAAGTCGACGCCTTGCTTCGTTTCGAAGTGACTCGCGAAGATGCGATCCATCGGCCCCGACTGCGGCACGCCGGTCGGCAGGCCGCGCATGTCGTCGGTGACGTTCTTCGCGAGCTTCGCGAAATCGACCATCGCGAAGAAGCCGCTGATGTCGCCGCCGCGCAGCGCTTCGCCCTGCGCGCCGTCGCGCCACCAGGCGGCGTTGCCGGTCTGCGACAGATCGGACGGGTCGGGCATCGGCTCGTCGAAGCGGAACGCGACGTTGAAGAACGCGGGCGGTCGAAGCAGCGCACCGGCGCCGCCGGGCGTGGTTGCGGTTGCGGCGGCAGCGGGGATCAGATAGCGGCCGTTCGTGACGTCCCATAGCCCGACGCCGGCCGCGAGCCGCACGACGCGCTGGCCCGGGTCCCACGCCGTCTTGGCGACGCGCACTTCGAACTGGCGCCGCACGAGATCGACGCTCACCGTTGGCGCCGGTGCGACCGGCTGGCCGCTCGCCGCATTAATAAGGTCCGCCGTCTGGCCGTGCACCGTCAGGAACAATTCGGCCGGCGCGCGCGCGTTGGCGCCGTGCGGAAATTCGACCGCTGCCGGCGACTGACCGATCGCGATCGTGAAGGCGACGCGCGCGGGATCGATCAACGTATTGAGCGTGACGCGAAAGAGCGTCGCCTGGCCGGCCGGCTTCACGCGCAGCTCGACGAAATCGGCGGCGTTGTTGGCGTAGACCGGATCGGTCGGGTACGTGTACGTGCCGTTCGGCCCCGAGAACGCGCTGCCGGTCGTGCGCGGATCGTTCGGATCGGGCACGCCGCCGTTCGCACCGTGGTCGTCGTACAAGAAATCCTGATACAGAAACTCGCCCTTGCGATACGCGCTCGCGCCCGAGATGAGAATCGGGCCCGCGCCCCATGCGCCGGTGTTTTCGAGCTGCGGCGCGCGCGGCGGCGCGGCGTACAGAATGTCGGGACCGGGCCGGGGCGCCGGACCCTGATAGAGCGATGCGGCTGCTTCCGCGGCGTGGGCGTGCATGGATTTGGCGTTGACGAGCGTCCCGACCGCGGGCGTTCCGACGACGAACATCAGGGCGAGCAGAAACCGGCGGCGGCGAAGGCGGGCGCGTGACTTATTATTCATATTTTCCCCTGTAGCGTTATTGTTGGACGGCGTTACTATTTCGTCGCAAAGTAGAGCGCAGGCGTCGCTGTGAACAATACGGTAAATCCCTCAGCTCCGCGAATAGTGCGCGATCTTTCTGCACAGTGAAACGGGACGGCGCCTGTGGCCGCAGAAATTGAAAAGTAGTGACGGTAATTCGAAAGGCACACGCGCGCCGTCCGCGCCGTCGCACTTGAACTAAGGCTTAATGCCCGCGTTGTGTAGCGCCGGGATTAGGAGCGAACGATGAACCTCTATCGCCTGCTGCAAGAGCGCGAAGCGTCGCGCGCGCCGATACGGGTCGGCTTGATCGGCGCCGGAAAATTCGGATCGATGTTTCTCGCGCAGGCGCGGCGCACGCCGGGCCTGCATCTGCTCGGCGTCGCAGATCTTTCCGTGCCGCGCGCGCGCGAGGCGCTCGCGCGCGTCGGCTGGCCCGCGGAGCGTATCGATGCGCGCTCGCTCGCCGAGGCGTACAGTCGCGGCACGACGCATGTCGGCGAGGATGCGGCCGCGCTGATTGCGGCGCCCGGGCTCGACGTTGTGATCGACGCGACCGGCAGTCCGCCGGCCGGCATCCGGCATGCGCTCGCCGCCGTCGCGCACGGCAAGCACATCGTGATGGTCAACGTCGAAGCCGACGTGCTCGCCGGTCCGCTGCTCGCCGCGCGCGCGCGCGAAGCGGGCGTGGTGTATTCGCTCGCGTACGGCGATCAGCCGGCGCTGATCTGCGAGCTGGTCGATTGGGCGCGCACGGCGGGGTTCGACGTCGTCGCGGCGGGCAAAGGCACCAAGTATCTGCCCTCGTATCATGCGTCGACGCCCGACACCGTGTGGTCGCACTACGGTCTCACGCCGGAGCAGGCGCGCCTCGGCGGCATGAACGCGCAGATGTTCAACTCGTTTCTCGACGGGACGAAGTCGGGCATCGAAATGGCGGCGGTCGCGAACGCGACCGGATTGACGCCGGCGCCGCACGGCCTCGCGTTTCCGCCGTGCGGCGTCGACGATCTCCCGCGCGTGCTGCGTCCGCGCGACGCGGGCGGGCAGCTTCATCACAAGGGCCAAGTCGAAGTGATCTCGTCGCTCGAGCGCGACGGCCGGCCGGTATTTCGCGATCTGCGCTGGGGCGTGTACGTGGTGTTCGAGGCGCCGTCGGATTACGTCGCGCGCTGCTTCGGCGAATACGGTCTGGTCACCGATCCTTCGGGCAAGTATTCCGCGATGTACAAACCGTATCACCTGATCGGGCTCGAGCTGGGTGTCTCGGTCGCGAGCGCGGCGCTGCGCAAGGAACCGACCGGCGCCGCGACCGGTTTCCGTGGAGATGTCGTCGCGACGGCGAAGCGCGACTTGAAGGCCGGTGAGATGCTCGACGGCGAAGGCGGTTACACCGTGTGGGGAAAGCTCATGCCCGCCGCGGAGTCGCTGCGGTTCGGCGGTTTGCCGATCGGGTTGGCGCATCAGGTGAAGCTGCGGAATGCCGTGAAAGCCGGCGAGGCGGTGCGTTGGAGCGATGTCGTGACCGACGAGAGCGCCGAGGCGGTGAAAATCCGGCGCGAGATGGAAGCCATGTTTCGCACCGACGTCGACGATTCCCGCCGCGCGGCGGGGTAGCGGGTCGCGCGCGATACGGTCTTTATTCAGCGCGGTCGAGAGGCGGAACGGATATAAAAGCGCGATGACCGGACAGAAGGTAGCGCGGGGAGGCTAGCCAAAGCGACAGGCGATGCTTATATAGGTGAAACACAACCAATAAACAGGGAGGAAGCATGAAGTCGCCACGCCAGCTACGTACGTCGATCGTCGGGTTTTTCTTTTCCTGTGCGCTGAGCCTTGCGGTCGCTGTACCCGCGAGTGCCGCGATCGTCAGTACCGAAGACGCGATGAACTCAGGACAGGCGGCGGAGTTGCGCGCGCAACTGAAGGCGCTTGTGCAACGGCCCGAATTGGCGACGCAGCTGCAAACGCTCGGTGTTCCTCCGGAGCAGGCCGTAGCCCGAGTCGACGCGATGACCGATGCCGAAGTGCGCGCGCTCGCGGGCAAACTCGGCGACCTGCCGGCCGGCGGTCGGTTGTCCAATAACGAGCTGATTCTCATCCTGGTGCTGATCATTGTTCTCGCGCTGGCGCTGTAGCCGGCTGACGTAAGCACCATCTCCTTTCGTCTGCGTGCGCGTTTCGCCCAGTGACCTGGCTCGCTAGGGCGCGCACGCGTTGTCTGGGCATTGCCGGCCGCACGAGGCGGCAATCGCGCGGTCTCGCAGCCCGCCCTCGTGTCGCGGCTCCTCATATAACGGGCGTGCTCACTGATTGATCGCTGCTGAAAACTCCGCCCTCAGCGCTTTTCTTGGCATCACCGTCGGCGGACTCGGGCTGAATGCGATCGGCTGAATGCGATCAAAAGACGCGAGCCCGGTCGAGGCGTATCGGAGCAGCGCGCAGAAAAATTCGCGCACTCGTCATCACGCCCGATCGGCCGATTGCCACGCATCTCACCACTCATCCGTTTTCGATCGCTCTCTTCGAAGCCGTGGAAAGTCTCAAGACGCGCAACCCGCGCGATCCGCATCCGCTCGTGAACCAGGGGGTGATTCTGAAACAACTCGACGGGCTCGAAGCGAATGCGAAGGAGCGGTTGGAAATCGAGCGAAAGAAAGTGAAGTAACGCTCGCCCCAAAATGCGCGAGCCGCGGGCGATGTCTCGTTAACGCCGCTCGACGCGTGTCGGTTCGCTCGGCGCTACCGCCACGGTTTTAGCCGCCTCCGCTTCGGCTTCGCGCACTTCGAGTGTGAAGCGGATGAGCGCGATGACGAGCGCGAGCACGACGGGCCCCAAGAAGACGCCGATCGCGCCGAATGTCGAAACGCCGCCGAGCACTCCCATGAAAACGGTGAGCGTTCCGACCGGCGCGCGGCCGGCCACGAGATAGGGACGCAGCACGTTGTCGATCGTTACGACCAACACACCCCACCCGAGCAGAAAGATCGCCGCGATCCAGCGCTGCTGCGCCGCGAGTATCAGTACCGCGGGCACCCAGATTACCGGCGTACCGGCCATCGGGACCAGCGCAAACAATGCCGCGAGCACGCCGAAGACGATGGGTGAGGGCAGGCCCACGATCGCGAATCCGATTCCAACGAGCGCTCCTTGCGTGAGTGCCGTCACGCCGGTGCCGTAAACCATCGCGCGCGTGACGGCGGCGAGGTGTTTGAACAGCCGGTTCTTGTTGGCCGGTGATGCGGGAATGAGTGCCCGTACGGTCCCGAGCATCTGTTCGCCGTCTCGTATGGTGAAGAACAGCAGAAACATCGTTAGCACGAAGCCAATCACCGTGCCGACGGCGCCCATGAAAATCTTGCCGCCCATGGACGCGAGGAATTGCAGCACCGTGCGCGTGCCCTGCATGGCCCAACCCTGAATGTCGGCAAGCGATACGCCGAAGGTTTGCTGCGCCCAATCGAGCGCGCGGCCCAACACGGGGATCGTGCCGATATCGGCGAATGCGGACGCCCCGCGATCGGACGCGAGCTGCTGCGCGTATTGCAGCAACTCGGTGACCTGTGCGGCGAATGCGGCGCTCAGCGCCGCGAGAGGTCCGAGCACGATCACGAGCGTCGCCGCCGTCAGCAGCGCGGCCGATACGCTCGCGTGGCCGCGCAGCTTGCCCGCAAGCCACGTGTGAATCGGGAAAATCAGAAACGCAATGAAGAGCGCCCAGGCGAGCGGCGCGAAGAACGGCAGCATAATCTGATAGAGCAGAAAGCCGAGCAGCGCCAGCGTAAGCAGGGCGAATGTGCGCGCATAAAATGTTTCGGCGGGGGTCGGGGTCTCGGTCTCGGGTTTCAAGTGCTCCTCCTCGTGTAATAAGTAGTAAAGGGCTCCGCGGCGACAGCGTCAACCGGCGTGTCGCTGTAGCACGAGCAAACCCGTTCCTTTTTGCTGCATGGAAGTGCCAGGTTCCACGTCGAGTGTGTTGCCGTACCTCGGGACGCGCCTCCCGGTGCAATCTGAGTTACGATCGAATATCGCGACCGCCGATGAAGCTCTGACCGCGCTTCAACGGTCGCACCCGAGCCTCGTTTTATGTCAAGGAGCCATGACGATGGACACCGCTAACCCGCCCCGTATTGAACCGACGCAGCTCGACGCTTGGTGGATGCCTTTTACCGCAAACCGCCAGTTCAAATCCGCGCCGAGGCTCCTGGTGTCCGCAAAGGACATGCATTATTTCAGCCACGACGGTCGCAAGATCCTGGATGGAACCTCCGGACTTTGGTGCGTCAACGCCGGTCACTGCCGCGAGCCGATCGCAGCGGCGATTCGCCGTCAGGCGGGCACCCTCGACTTCGCGCCGCCGTTTCAGATGGGCCATCCGCAGGCATTCGAGCTTGCCGGACGCATCGCGGAGATTACGCCGGGCGATCTCGATCATGTGTTCTTCACCAATTCCGGGTCGGAAGCGGTCGACACAGCGCTGAAGATCGCGCTCGCGTATCATCGCATGCGCGGCGAGGGCTCGCGCACGCGCTTGATCGGGCGTGAGCGCGGTTACCATGGCGTCAATTTCGGCGGCGTCTCGGTCGGCGGGATCGGACTCAATCGCCGCAACTTCGGCCCGGGTTTACCCGGCACCGACTATCTGCCCCACACGCACGATCTCGAGAAGAATGCGTTCTCACGCGGAATGCCGGCGTGGGGCGCGCAGCTTGCCGACGATCTCGATCGCCTCGTCGCGTTGCACGACGCGAGCACGATCGCGGCGGTGATCGTCGAACCTGTTGCCGGATCGACCGGTGTGCTGGTGCCACCGCAGGGCTATCTGCAGCGGCTGCGCACGATCTGCGACAAGCATGGCATTCTCCTGATCTTCGATGAAGTCATTACCGGCTTCGGTCGAGCCGGCGCCGCGTTCGGCGCCGAGCGCTTCGGCGTCCTGCCCGACATCATGACCATCGCAAAAGGCGTGACGAATGCCGCGGTACCGATGGGTGCAGCCATCGTGCGCAAGCACATTCACGACGCATTCATGACGGGACCGGACCCGGCGATTGAATTCTTCCACGGCTACACCTATTCGGGCCATCCGCTCGCGTGCGCGGCCGCGCTCGCGACGCTCGATGTGTACCGCGACGAAGGCATTTTCGAAAACGCCAAGGCACTCAGTCCTCTCTGGGAAGACGCTGTGCACAGCCTCAAGGGTGCACCAAACGTCATCGATTTGCGCAATATGGGAATCATGGCGGGGATCGAGCTGGCTCCGCGCACCGAAGCGCCGGCCGCACGCGCGTACGAGGTGTTCGTGCGCTGCTACCAACGCGGATTGCTGGTACGCCAGACGGGCGACATCATCGCGCTATCGCCGCCGCTCATTCTGAAGAAGCAGCACATCAACGAGATCTTCGGAATTCTCGGCGAGGTGCTGCGGGAAGTGCCCTAAGCAGCCGGCGCGCTCTCGATACGCGGCCCGCTGTGTTAGGGTCGCCGAATGAATGGGCGACTCACGCGGTTGTACCCGCCGCCTTCCGGCGAGCGACCGGTGGCGGGGACGTATCTCGCGCACGACGTGCGTCGACTCGGCGTTCCTGAACGTCCGTTCGTGTACGCGAATTTCGTGTCGAGTCTCGACGGCCGTATCTCGCAGATCGACCGCGAAATGGGCCGGCTTCGACCGCCACGCGCTATTTCCAGTGAGCACGATTGGCGGCTTTATCGAGAGCTTGCGGCACAGGCCGAGGTGGTCGTGACGTCGTGCAGCCGCGTGTGCGCGATGCTGCAGGAGAATCGCGACTGGATAGAATGCGTCGAGGAGTTCGAAGAAGGAGATATTGCCGCCTGGCGTCGCGAGCGTTCGCTGCCGCCGCGGCCGACCTGCATCGTGCTCGGCAAGGACCTCGATTTTCCGATTGCCCGCTTTCTCGAACGATCGTGCGGTGATTTTATTTTCCTCGTCGGAGCGCAGGCGGATCGCAACGCCGCGAGAAAGATCGAAGCGGGCGGATTCCCGGTGAAGATCGGCCGACACCGCTGGGTGGTCGGCGAGGAGATCGAAGCGATCGCGCGCGAACGCGGATTCCGTACACTGTACTTGATCGGCGGTCCCGATGTTCTTTACACGATGCTCGACGCACGTCGGCTCGATCGGCTTTATCTGACGGTCGCGCATCTCGCGCTCGGCGGCCGCGACTATGACACGCTGGTCCGCGGCGACGCTCTGATGCCGCCGAGCTGGTTTCGGCTGAACGAGCTCTATCTCGATTCGCCGGAAGGCAATGAACCCGAGCTCGGGTTCGTAAGCTACGACACTCGCCGCAGTTGACGCCGCGACGGCATTCCGTCGCGAGTTTTCGGCTACATCTCGCTTTGTCGAAAATGTAAATCGCCGAAGAAACGGCGAGGTGCCGCCGCGAGTTAAAGAAAATGTTTAACTGAGGGTTTGGCGACTGAAGGTGTTGCACGTATACTGCAACCGCTGCTGCAACGTTAATAATAAGACACACATTCGGTCGTCCGGGTATAACCAATAATATGCGTGGTAAACGCCTTTATCAGAGGTTGGTACATGCGTGCGCGTCCAAGATGTCGGATTGGCGCCGCGGCCTGCGTCTGTATTGGTATCGAGCGAATAAGCACGTCCTCGCCCTCGTCGTCGTGTTCATCGTTGTACTCAGCGGTTTTGGCCTACTGTTGAACGCCGTGTTCGCGGAGCGCGCCGAACGCGACCAGCTTACTTGCCTCGCGCTCAATGTTTACTTCGAGGCACGCGGCGAGCCGAAGGCAGGGCAATTCGCGGTTGCGGAAGTGACCATGAACCGCGTCGCTTCGCCGTACTATCCGGACTCGGTCTGTGATGTCGTTTATCAGAAGAACTGGGACGCACGGCGCCGGCGCTACGTCGGCGCGTTTTCCTGGACCGAGCTGAAGGCGCTGCCGGAACCGAAAGGGGAGGAGTGGCGGCGGGCCTGGGAAGTGGCAGCCGAGGTTTACTACGGACGCCAACCGCCCAGGCTTACGACCGCGCTACATTACCACGCGGCTCGTATCCGCCCGAGCTGGGCGGAAGAGCGGGCGCGCGTCGCGAAGATCGGCAATCATGTGTTCTACCGCTAGCGGTGGCGTCGGGCATTCGCCACGACACGTCAAAGCGCTACGCCGCCGACGGCCGCGCGAAACGATACACTCCGTCCGGGTCCTTCGTACGTTCGAGCCGCTTCGCGTACATCATGTAGTTGAGGTGTGCGATCGCCTCGCCCATCGCGAAGCCGAGTTGATGCGCGTCGAGCTGCCGCTTGAATAACTGACCGAGCAGTGCCGCCGCGGTCTGCGGCGCTTGGCATGCGTCGGCGACGAGATCAAAGCGCTCTTCGTGATGTTGCGCCAAATCTTCCAAGCGCTCCCGTAAGCCGTAGAACACCAGGCCGTGCGACGGCAGCACGAGCGTGTCGTGCGGGAGTGTCGCGAAGCGCTTCAAACTCTGCAGGAACAGCGCGAGCGGATTGCCTTCCGGTTCGTAGGGAACGATGCTGACATTCGTCGTGATCTTCGGCAGGACCATGTCGCCGGATATCAGCACGCCCGAGGATTCACAATAGAGCGACGCGTGTTCGGGCGAATGACCGCGGCCGACGATCACGCGCCACGCGCGGCCGTCGATCACAAACGACTCGTCATCGGCGATGCGTCGAAACATCGACGGCAGCGCCGGGATGGAACGACGATACATGCTGCCGCGGCCGGCGACGCTCGCCAGGCGCGCTTCATCGAGCCCGTGCCAGCGGTAGAGGTCGACGACTTTGTCCTGCAGCGCGCCGACGGTGTCCCAGTGGAGGTGCGCCGTGGTGAACTCGCCCTGCGTCATCCAGACCTCGACGCTGAAGCGCTCGGCGAGCCACGCCGCCAGCCCGATATGATCGGGGTGGAGGTGTGTAACGATTACACGATTGACCGGACGCCCGTCGAGATATTCGGCGAGAACCTGATCCCACAGTTTCTTCGTGACGTCGATGCCGAAGCCGGTATCGACGATCGTCCACCCGTTGCCGTCGCGCAGCAGCCACAGGTTGATGTGATCGAGCGCGAACGGGAGCGGCATGCGTACCCAATGCACACCGTCGGCAACTTCGAGAGCTTTTCCGGGATCCGGAAGACCGGGTAGCGGATATTCGAGACGTGCGGTAATGGGCGTTCTCCGATTAAAAAAAAGGCCGCGTTCGACCGAAGCGACGCCGCCAATCGTTTTGTAACGGTCGCATTGTAGCGTACCGCCGCCATTTGTCGGGTCGCGCACGGCGGACGGTGACGTATCGCCGGCGCAGGCCTCGAATTGCCGACGTTGTTCCCGAACCTGAAGCAATAGACGGGCCAGAAATACGGGTGCATGGATCACGGGACGGGAGATTCCGGCGGCAAATCCAGTCCGATTAAGCTTTTGTTTTTAAGCGGGCTTTGGGCCGGGGCGCGCCGCGTGGATCCAGGCGTCGCGGCTGCGCGGCGAACAGACGCGCACCGAAATAATGGTCTATTTTTAGCTTAACCGTGCCGCCGGCCCGCGCCCTCCGTGGGCTTCCCATCGATGCCTCTTTACCGAGGGGCGGCGCGCTCCATGACAAGAGGGGGAAACTGATCGTGAGACTGATGCTAAATCGGAAATGGGTTCTTGCGTGCGTCGCCTTGCTGACGGGCGCCTTCCTCGGGATATCGGCGCTGGCAGCGACAGCTCCGGCAAAGCGTGCCGCCGCGCAGCCTAAGGAACAGTTCATTCCAATGTTTACGTTCAAAGAGGGGGCGGCCGCCCCGCTCGGCGTCGCCACACTCGCCGGCTATCTCGACTATTGGAACCTGCTCAACCTTCGCGACGGCGGCATCAACGGCGTCAAGATCGTTTGGGAAGAGTGCGAGATGGAGCGCGAGCTGAAACGCGGCCTCGAATGCTACGAGAAGTTGATCCATAACGGTCCGCCCGGTCGCGTGGCCACGACGCTAAACCCGAACGCCACGGATCTCGCCTATGCGCTCCTCAAGCGCGTTGCGGCGGACAAAATCACGTTGATGACGCCGGGTTACGGCCGTACCGACACGAGCGACGGCAGCGTCTTCCCGTGGGTGTTTCCGACCGGCACCAATTACTGGAACCAGAACACCGCGAAGATTCGATACATCGGCATGCGGCTCGGTGGGATGGACAAGCTGCGCGGCAAGACGATCGTGAACCTGCATCATGGCTCGGCGTTCGGTACCGAGACGAAAGAAATCTTGGAGATTCAGGCGAAGAAGTACGGCTTCAAGGTCGTGCACATACCGGTGCCGCCGCCGGGTACCGAGCAGGAAGAGCAGTGGAAGCAGATCATGCAGATCAAGCCCGATTGGGTGATCCTGCGCGGCATCGGCGCGATGAACCCGGCGGCGCTCATCACGGCGCACAAGCACGGCTATCCGGCGTCGCGCATCCTCGGCGTCACCTGGGCGGGCGCGGAAGCGGACGTGTTACCCGCGGGAGCCGCGGCTCGAGGCTATATCGCGGCAACGACGGCGCTGAATGGCAAGGATTTCCCGGTCATTCAAGACATCGTTAAGTACGTGTACAACGGCGCGCACAAGGGCGCGTTGCCCGATGTCTCCAAAATCGGCAGCACGTATTACAACCGCGCGTTGTCGGGCGCGATCCTGATCACCGAAGCGATCCGCACCGGACAGGCGCGCTTCGGCAAGCGGCCGCTCACCGGCGAAGAATACCGCTGGGGTTTGGAACACTTGAATCTCAGTGACCGTCGCATCGCGGAGCTTGGTGCGTTGGGTATTTCACAGCCGACGAAGGTGTCGTGCTCCAACCACGAGGGCGGCGGCACGATGCGGTTCCAGCGCTGGAACGGAAGAGAGTGGGTTCCGGTGACGGGCTGGATCGAAGGCGATCAAGCGATGACGCGACCGTTGATCGAGAAATCCGCGGCCGAGTACGCGAAGAAGGAAGGCATCGCGCCGCGCGACTGCGCGAAAGAAGAGGCGGCTGCCCGGTTGTAGCGTTTCAGACCACGACGCGAGGCGCGGGAATTCTCTCGCGCCTTTTTTTTCGGCCGTCGAGCATCAGCGCCGGATCTTGTCGACGAATCGCGTGACGGCGGCCAGCACCTTCTCCGTCTGATCGCGATGCGGCGAATGCCGGCAGTCGGGCAGCTTGAGTGGCTCGACGTTCCGTGCGAGCCGCGCAATGCGGTCGATCTGCTCCATCGTGCCGTACTCGTCATCTTCACCTTGCATCGCGAGGATCGGGCACGAAATGGCGGATAAGTACTCCTCGATGTTCCAGCGCCGAAAGTCCGGATTGAGCCAGACGTCGTTCCAGCCGCGGAACGCGGAGTCCGGATTTGCGTGGTAACGCCGTAGGCGCTCGCGCAGATCGGTCGTTTCGTAAGTGTGTTTGGCCGCCTCGATGCTGCGGATACAGATGTCCTCCACCATCACGTGGGGCGCCATGAGAATCAAGCCCATCACGGGGCGCCGCGTGCCGCCCGCGTAGATGAGCGATATGGAAGCGCCGTCGCTATGCCCAAACAGAATCGGCTTCTCGATGCCAAGCCGGTCGAGTAGCTCGGGAAGCGTATGCAATGCTTCCGTGTGCATGAAATCGACGCGCCGCGATTCGGTCAGCGGGTCGGAGCCTCCGTACCCGTAACGTGAGTAGACCAGCGCGGGGCAGCCGGTGGCCGCCACCACTTGCCGCGGAAAATCGCGCCAATGCGACGCCGAGCCGAGACCTTCGTGCAGAAACACGATGACCGGCGCGGCGGTATCGGATGCCGGGATGCGTTCGTATTCCAGGCGATGGCCTTGTACCGTCACGAATTCCATTCATACACCCAGATGTTTGTGCAAAAGATCGGTGCGAGCGTGCAGCTCAGCGCTCGAGCCTTCGAATACGACACTGCCTTTCACGAGGATAACATTTCGATCGGCGATCGCCGTCACGGCGCGATGATTCTTGTCCACGATCACGGTGGCGATGCCGCACGCCCGAATCGCACCGATGATGCGCCAGATCTCGACGGCGATGAGCGGCGCGAGTCCTTCGGTCGCCTCGTCGAGGATCAGGAGATCGGGATTCGTCATGAGCGCGCGTCCGATCGTGAGCATCTGCTGCTCGCCCCCGGACAGCTGTCCACCGCCGTGGTGCAGTCGCTCCGCCAGCCGCGGAAACGTGGCGAGCACGCGCTCGAGCGTCCAGTCGCGGCGTCCGTCCACGCCGGCGCGCGCCGCCATCACGAGATTCTCGCGCACGTTCAGGTTCGGAAAGATACCGCGCCCTTCCGGAACATAGGCGATGCCCTGGCGCGCGATCAAATGAGGCGCCGCGGACGTCACATCGGCTCCGCGTACGCGGACCTCACCGCGTCGAGCCGGGACGAGCCGCAGCAGACTTTTGATCAGCGTCGTCTTGCCCATGCCGTTGCGGCCCATCAGCCCTATCGTTTCACCGCGACGGACGACGAAGTCGACGCCGCGCAGGACATGACTCGCGCCGTAATAGGTGTGCAGCCCGCGCGCTTCGAGCAGCGTTTCGGACACGTTGTCTCCTGACTCCTAATTTATAACGTTAACCGCAGAGGACGCAGAGGAAGGCGAGAAAAATGTTTTATTCATTGCCGTCGAGACAGTTCGTGCGAACGTTTTCCGTTGTCAATTCCGCTACCACCTCTAGCAAGATTAGAAGCTTTTCCTCCGCGTCCTCCGCGGTTCAAAACCCAAATGTCATTTCCCCGGTTACCCAGACAAGGCCGCCGGTCCTTCTTCAATACGATTTCCTCCGCGTCCTCTGCGGTTCAAAACCAAAATGTCGGACTTTTCCCCGGTTACCAAGACAAGGCCGCCGTCCTTCTTCGATACGATTTCCTCTGTGTCCCCCGCGTCCTCTGCGGTGAAAACTAATCTTCAACGCTTCGTTCGCGTGAACAATACACAAGGTTTTCGTTTTTTCTCGTAGTTATCTTTCCTTTGCGTCCTTCGCGTCCTTGGCGTTGATAAATCATTTAATCTCTCTTCCCTCTGCGTCCTCTGCGGTGAGATTTAATACTCAGCGCTTTCCTCGCCCAAATAAACCTGCCGCACGGCATGACTGCGCCGGATGGTTTCCGGCCGGCCGCTTTCTAGAACTTGGCCGTTCGCCATCACCGTCACGCGCTCGGCCACCGCGAACACGGCGTCCATGTCATGCTCGACGAGCAGGACCGCGTGATTGGCCGCAAGCCGGCGCAGCAGCTCGACCATGCGCGCCGACTCTTCCGTGCCCATCCCGGCGAGCGGTTCATCGAGCAGCAGCGCCTCCGGTTCCGTGGCGAGCACCATGCCGATTTCGAGTTGGCGCTGCTCGCCGTGACTGAGCGCGCCCGCGAGCACGTCGGCGCGGGCCGCGAGGCCCGTTAAGGCGAGTGCGTGCTCGGCCGCGGCGCACGCCGATGCCTGGCGCGCCGCGTCGGAAAAGATTCGAAACGGCCGCGGCTCGCGTGACTGCGCCGCGAGCCGGCAGTTTTCATAGACGGTAAAGCCGGGAAAGATGTTGGTCTTTTGATAGCTGCGTCCGATACCGAGCCGCGCGCGACGATCCATGCTAAGTCCGGAAATATCCCCACCCTTGAACTGAATTGTTCCCGCGGACGCGGGCTGATCGCCCGACAGCAGATTGATCAATGTCGATTTGCCCGCGCCGTTCGGTCCGAGCACCGCGTGCAGCTCGCCGCGCCTGAGCTCGATCGAGACGTTGTTAACCGCGGCCAGTCCGCCGAAGTAACGCGTGAGCCCCGTCGCGCTCAGCAATGCTTCAGCCATGCTTCGCTTCCGGCAGTAATTCTTTCGCTTCTTTCCGACGTATCGGCGCGCGGCCGAGACTCGCCAGCCCGCCCGGCAGGAACTGCACGAGCAGGACGATGAGCAGTCCCATGAGGAGCTGCCAATGTTTGGTCAATGTGGAAAAGAACTCCTGCATCAGCACGAAGGCAAACGCGCCGGCAATGGGACCGTACAGCGTGCCCATCCCGCCGAGAATCACGGTCAGCAGCACGTTTCCGGATTGATGCCAGCTCAGGATTTCCGGGTTGACGAAGCCGAATTGCAGCGTGCCGAGATATCCCGCGAGCCCGCCGAGCGCGCCCGCGAGCGTAAAGCTCGCAAGCTTGTAACGGAACACCGGAAAGCCCAGTGAACGCATGCGGTGTTCGTTCGCGCGGATGCCGAGGAGCGCGTGCCCGAGTGGGGAGCGCAGCAGGCGCCGCAGGAAAAAATAAACCCCGAGCATCACGGCGAAGACGAAATAGTAGAAATGCCGGATATTGCCGAGATCGAACGGCTGATAACCGGCGATCGCGGTTTGCGGCTTGAAGTTGAGATAGATGCCGTCGGAACCGCCGCCGAGCGCGGTGTCGTGAAACAGAAAGTAAACCATCTGCGCGAACGCGAGCGTGACCATGATGAAGTAAATCCCCTTCGTCCTTAGGACGAAGCACCCGATGACGAAGGCGCTGAGCGCGGCGATCAATATCGAGGCCGGCAATGTCCACCAGAGGCTTGCCGCCGCGTACTTCGGTGACAGCAGCACGACGGCGTACGCCGCGATGCCGAAGTAGGCGGCGTGACCGAAGCTCACCAGACCCGTGTAGCCGATCAGGAGATCGAGGCTCATGGCGAAGATCGCCATGATCATGATTCGCGTGAGCAGCTCGACGTAAAACGCCGAGCCCGAAAGCGGGAAGAGGGCGAGCGCCGCGGCGCCGGCGAGTAGAAACGCTTTTGTGCTTCGCGGCATGGGCATTACGTGGCGCGACGAAACAGGCCTTCCGGCCGCCACAGGAGAATCGCCGCCATCAGCAGATACACCGCGATGCCGGCGTATTCCGGGAACAGCACTTTGCCGAAGGTGTCGGCAAAGCCGATCAGCAGCGCCGCGACGAGCGCGCCCCAGACCGAGCCGATGCCGCCGATCACGACGACGACGAAGGAGATGATCAGCACTTGATTCCCCATGCCGGGGAATACGGACGACACGGGCGCGGCGAGCATACCGCCCAGCGCGGCGAGCGCGACGCCGAGCGCGAACACCAGCCGATACACCAGATCGATGTTCACGCCGAGCGCCTGCGCCATCTCGCGATTGGTGTTGCCGGCGCGAATCATCATGCCGAGGCGCGTGCGATGGATGAAGAGATACATTGCGCCGGCGATCACGAGGCACACGCCGGAGATGAACAGCCGGTAAACCGGATAGCTCAGGTTTTCGGTGAGCGGGATCGAAGCGCCGAGAATGTCGGGCACCGCGACCCCGTGCACGTCGTCGCCGACCAGCAGACTGCGCGTCTCCTCGAAAATCAGTATCAAGCCGAACGTGAGCAGCACTTGCTCGAGATGATCGCGCCGGTATAGCCGCCGGAAAAGCGCCCATTCGAGCGCGATGCCGAAGAGCACGGACAGAGCGACGCCGAGGACGATCGCGAAAAACAGATTACCGGTGAGCGCGGACAGCGAAAACGCCATATAGGCGCCGATCATATAGAAGCTGCCATGGGCGAGATTGATGATGCCCATGATCCCGAAAATCAGCGTAAGGCCGCTCGCCACCAGGAACAACAGCAATCCGTACTGGACGCTGTTCAGCACCTGAATCAGTAGCGACGCGACTTCCACGAAACTCGATCTCGGGCGAAAGGGTGATGCCGCGCGGGTTTCGCCGCGCGGCATTGTGGCTGGTGGCTCGGGCGTCTCAGCGCACGCGATCGCCGAAGGTTACCACGCGGTCGCGCTCTTGTTTCACATCTGGCAGCCGCGCGCCGGATCGGCGAGCGCCTTCACGGCGAGGCCCTCGACTTTGTTTTCTTTGCCGACCACCTTGCGGAGGTAGAAGTCCTGGACCGGGTTGTGCGCCTTGGAGAGCGTGAAGGTGCCGCGCGGGCTGTCGATCCGTGCCGCCTGCATCGCTTTGATCATTTCGTCCTTCTTCGCGGCGTCACCCTTCACCGCGTCGAGCCCCGCCCGCAGCAGTTGCGCCGCATCGTAACCCTGAACGGCGTAAACGTCCGGCTCCGCGTTGTACGCCTTCTTGTAAGCCGCGCGGAAAGCCTTGTCTTTCGGTGTGTTCAGCCCATCGGCGTAGTGCAGCGTCGTGACGAGGCCTTGCGCCGCATCACCTTGTGCTTCGAGCGTTCCGTCGGTGAGGAAACCCGTGCCATAGAGCGGGATTTTTCCTTTGAGGCCGGCGGCCGCGTAGTCCTTGACGAACTTGACGGCCCCGCCGCCCGCAAAGAACACGAACACCGCGTCTGGTTTGAGGGATGCGATTTCGGTCAGGAACGGTTGGAACTCGACATTCGGGAACGGGAGCGTCAGCTCTTTCATGACTTTGCCGCCGGCTTTCTCGAACGCTTCCTTAAAGCCGTCCACCATCTGCTGACCCGCTGCGTATTTCCAGGTGAGCGTCACGACGGTTTTGTGCTTTTTGTCGGCAACGAGCTTGCCGGTGGCGAAGCCCGTCTGCCAGTTGCTGAACGAAGTGCGGAAAATATTCGGCGCGCACAGCGGCCCGGTGAGCTCATCGGCGCCGGCATTCGGATCAATCATGATCGTCTTGGTCTCGCGCGCGATCTTCGCCATGCCGATCGCAACGCCGGAGTGAACGGTGCCGACGAGCACATCGACCTGATCGCGCTTCACGAGCTTATTCGTGTTTTCGGGGGCCTTGGCCGGATCGGATTCATCGTCGACCGTGTAGTACTCGACTTCGCGGCCGGCCAGCTTGCCGCCCTGTTCGGCGACCGCGAGCCGAAAGCCGTTACTGATCGCGTTGCCCAACGCCGCGTAGGTGCCGGAGGAGGGGAGCATGAGCCCGACTTTGAGCTTGCCTTGTTCGGCGAGCGTCGGGCCGGCGAGCAGCGCGAAGCCGGCGGCGATGGAAACGGCGACGGCGAATGTTCGCGGAAAGAGTTTCTGCGGCAGGAATGTCCGGGAGTGGTTTTTCATCGAAGTTTTGCTCCTCTCGTTGTGATAGCGACCACGAATCGCGGCGCGGTTATTTCGTGCCGGCCTCGGATGATCGCCGACTTTGCTGCAGTGCGCGCAGCTTGAAGCGTTGTATCTTGCCGGTGGCCGTTTTCGGCAGCTCATCGATGAATTCGATCCAGCGCGGGTATTTGTACGGCGCGAGGTGCGATTTCACGTGCTGCTTCAATTCTTCGGCGAGATTCGGCGACCGGTTGCGTCCGGGTTTCAACACGACGAACGCGAGCGGCTTGGTCAATTTTGTTTCGTCTTCGTTTCCGATGACGGCGGCTTCTAAAACGGCGTCGTGCGTGATCAGCGCCGATTCCACCTCGACCGGAGAGACGTACAGCCCGCTCACCTTGAGCATGTCGTCGGTCCGGCCGGCGTATACGTAGTAGCCGTCCTCGCGCAGCGTATATTTGTCGCCGCTGCGCGTCCATGGTCCGTGAAACGTGGCGCGCGAGCGCGCGCGGTTGTTCCAGTAAAGGATCGCGCCGCTCGGTCCCGCGATCTGCAGCTCGCCGGTCTCGCCGGGTTTCATCGGGCGGCCGTCGTCATCGACGATGCGAACGTCGTAGCCCGGGACCGGCTTGCCGGTCGTGCCGTAGCGCACGTCGTCCGGCCGATTCGAAAGGAAAATGTGCAGCATCTCGGTCGAGCCGATGCCGTCGAGGATGTCGACGCCGAAGCGTTCGACCCAGCGCTTGCCGACGTTTTCCGGCAGCGCTTCACCGGCCGACGTGCAGCGGCGCAGCTTCATCTCGTGACGCTGCGGCAACTCGGGGCTCGCGAGGAGGTTCGCGTACAGCGTCGGCACGCCGTAGAAAATCGTCGGTTGATACTGGCGCAGGTGCGCGGACACGCTGGCGGGCGTCGGCCGCTCGGCGAGCAGGACGGCGGTCGCGCCGACCGCGAGCGGAAACGTCAATGCGTTGCCGAGACCGTAAGCGAAGAAAAGCTTGGCGGCGGAGAAGACGACGTCGTTCTCCTGAATGCCGAGAATCGGGCGCGCGTACAACTCGGCGGTCAGGATCAGGCTTGCGTGCGCGTGCACCGTTCCCTTCGGCGCGCCGGTCGAGCCGGACGAATACAGCCAGAAGCACATGTCGTCGGCGCAGGTCGGCGCCGGCTCAAACTGCGCCGTCGATCCCGCGAGGAGATCCGAGAGCAGCAAATGCCCCTGCGCGCTCTTGCCGGACACGATCACATGCCGCAGATGCGGCAGCTTGCCGAGCAGAGGTGCGAAGATGGGCAGCAGGGGCTCCGATACCACCAACGCGCGCGCGCGGCTATCGCGCAGCATGTACTCGAAGTCGTTGACGGTCAGGAGCGTGTTTACTGCAACCGGTACCACGCCGGCTTTGATGCTGCCGAGAAACGCCGTCGGGAAGTCGATGGTATCGAGCAGACATAGCAGCACGCGCTGTTCCATCTGCAGTCCGAGGTCGACCAACGCGTTGGCGAAGCGGTTGACGCGCTCGGCGAGCTGGCCGTACGTGTGCGCGCCGTTTACGTCGTGATAGGCGATTTTGCCGCCGCGGCCTGCTTGCAGGTTGCGCTCGATGAGGTCGTGCGCGGCGTTGTAGTCGCGCGGGATATCGATGCGCGGCGGGCTGACGCTGTGATCGGCGGAGCTCAGGCGGAGTGTGCGATGCATCGTTTTATCCTCGCGCTCGGTCGCGGACTGAGAATAATGCCCGTTTACGAATCAGGAATCGCGCAGCGCTTGCGGTTGCGGGCTCGTTCAACCCGTTTGTTTTTGTCCTGGAGATTCGGCAGGTATTTCGGCCCGCCGGAAATATATTTCTTGAACCGGTCTAAAACGTGAACTATTATGCATAGCCGTTAGCCGCCCAGCAACCAACGCCCGGTAGCGCAAGGAGATTTCGTTTGGCCTCACCTTCTTCGCCTAGCCCGCAGCGCACCAAATCACCGCGAAACGCCCCGGCCAATCCGCCCGCGGACCGCGAGTTTCTTGCTGCTTTGGGAAAGCGGGTGCGCGAGTTGCGCGAGCGGCGCGGCATGGCGCGGAAAGTTCTCGCCGGCGCGGCCGATGTCTCCGAACGTTATCTCGCACAGCTCGAAGCGGGCGCCGGCAATATCTCGGTGGTGCTGTTGCGGCGCGTTGCGCTGGCGCTGGGGGCTTCGCTCGGTGAGCTGCTCGATGAGGACAGGTCGGCGCCGGAGCGTCGCGTGATCCGACGACTCCTCGAGCGTTTGCCGGAGCATCGGTTGGAAGAGGCGGTCTTCCGGCTGTTGCGTGACGTCGGCGGCCAGGAGTCGGCGCGTAAGGAGCGCATCGCGCTGATCGGGCTGCGTGGCGCGGGCAAATCGACGCTCGGCAGGTTGCTTGCGAAGGAATTGGACGCGCCGTTCATCGAGCTCGACGGCGAAATCGAACGCGAGGCGGGCATGCCGCTTGGAGAAGTGTTCCTGCTATATGGACAGGCCGGATACCGCCGGCTCGAGCGGCGCGCGCTCGAACGCGTGCTCGACACGCACGACCGCGCGGTGATTTCGGCCGGCGGCGGCATCGTCTCGGAGCTCGAGACCTACAACTTGCTGCTGTCGCACTGCTACACGGTCTGGCTCAAAGCGGCTCCTGAAGAGCATATGGCGCGTGTGGCCGCGCAGGGCGATTTCCGGCCGATGCAGGACAACAAAGCGGCGATGGACGATTTGCGGCGCATCCTCGCCGCGCGCGAGCCGCTGTACGCGAAAGCGGACGCGCAGGTTGATACGGCGGGCGAAACGCCGCAGGAAAGTTTGCAGAAGCTGCGCCAGGTCGTAATGGCTGAGCGCGCGAAAATTTCGTCAGGAGGGTAACGTGGGTCAGGTCGCGGTCAAGACGGAAAGCGAAGCGAACGCATTCGTCGATTATCAAACGAGCCCGGAGCGCTACGTGCACTGGCGCCTGTCGTTCGACGGTCCGGTGGCCACGTTGTCGATGGACGTGAACGAAGAGCGCGGGTTGAAACCCGGTTACAAGCTCAAGCTCAATTCGTACGACCTCGGCGTCGACATCGAGCTGCACGATGCGCTGCAGCGCATCCGGTTCGAGCATCCGGAAGTGCGCAGCGTCATCATCACGAGCGCGAAGGACCGCATCTTCTGCTCGGGCGCGAACATCTTCATGCTGGGGCAATCGTCGCACGCCGGCAAAGTCAATTTCTGCAAATTCACCAACGAGACGCGCAACGGCATCGAAGATTCGAGCGGGCACTCCGGGCTCAAGTTCATCGCCGCCTGCAACGGCACGACCGCGGGCGGCGGCTATGAGCTGGCGCTCGCGTGCGACGAAATCGTTCTGATCGACGATCGCTCCTCGGCGGTGAGCCTGCCCGAAGTTCCGCTGCTCGGCGTGCTGCCCGGCACCGGCGGGCTGACGCGGCTCACCGACAAGCGCAAGGTGCGGCGCGACCACGCCGACATCTTCGCGACCACCGCGGAAGGTATACGCGGCGCGCGGGCAAAAGAGTGGCGGCTGGTCGACGAAGTGATCAAGCCGGCGCAGTTCAATGAGTACATCCAGCGGCGGGCGCGCGAGCTCGCGGAGCAGAGCGATCGTCCGAATAATGCGCAGGGTGTACCCCTCACGCCGCTCAAGCGCACGATCGACGCGAACGGCTATCACTACGAATTCGTCGACGTGCAGATCGATCGCGCGAACCGTCGCGCGACATTCACGGTCACGGCGCCGCGCGACACGGAGCCGCAAGATATCGACCGCATCGTCACGGCGGGCGCCGGTTGGTGGCCGCTGCAAATGGCGCGCGAGCTCGACGATGCGATCCTTACGCTGCGCACGAATGATCTGGAGATTGGTCTCTGGATGATGCAGACGCGCGGCGACCGAGCGCGGATGCTCGCGGTGGACGCGACGCTCGCTGCGCATCAGAACCATTGGTTCGTGCGCGAGGCGATCGGCATGTTGCGCCGCGCGTTCGCGCGCCTCGACGTGAGCGCGCGCACGATCTTCGCGCTGATCGATCCGGGTTCGTGCTTCGTCGGCACGCTCTTCGAGTTGGCGCTCGCGGCAGATCGCAGCTACATGCTCACGCTGCCGGACACTGCGACCGCGCCCGCTATCACCGTTTCAGGGATGAACTTCGGTGCGTACGCCGGCGTGAATCATCTCTCCCGTATCGAATCGCGTTTTTACGGCGAGGCAGCGGCGATAGAGAAGGTGAAAGCGGCGGTCGGCCGCGAGCTGCGCGCGGAAGAAGCGCTCGCGCTCGGGCTCGTGACGGTGACGCCCGATGAGCTCGATTGGAACGACGAGATCCGCCTGGCGCTCGAAGAGCGTGGAAGTTTGTCGCCCGACGCGCTGACGGGGATGGAAGCGAACCTCCGCTTCGGCGGCGCCGAGACGTGCGAGACCAAGATCTTCGGCCGCCTGTCGGCGTGGCAGAACTGGATTTTCATTCGCCCGAACGCCGTCGGTGAAGCCGGCGCGCTGAAAGTCTTCGGAACCGGCAACAAGGCGAAGTTCAACTGGGAGCGCGTGTAGCGCACCCGTCGAGGAGCCTGTGATGAGCATCAACTACAGCGAGAAGATCCCGAATAACGTGGATCTGGCGAGCGACAAGGCGTTGCAGCGCGCGCTCGAGCACTGGCAACCGGAGTTCCTCGGTTGGTGGAAGGATGTCGGACCCCTTGGCTCGACCAACTACGACGTCTATCTGCGCACGGCGGTGAGTGTCGAGCCGAGCGGGTGGGCGCACTTCGACTACGTGAAGATGCCGGACTATCGTTGGGGTATTTTTCTCAACACGCCGGAGCCGGACCGGAAGATCAACTTCGGCGACCACAAAGGCGAACCGGCCTGGCAGGAAGTGCCGGGCGAGCACCGCAGCAACCTGCGGCGCATCATCGTCACGCAGGGCGACACCGAGCCGGCGTCGGTCGAGCAGCAGCGGCATCTCGGACTGACGGCGCCGTCGATGTACGACCTGCGCAATCTGTTCCAGGTCAACGTCGAAGAGGGTCGGCATCTCTGGGCGATGGTGTATCTGCTGCATCGCTACTTCGGGCGCGACGGCCGCGAGGAAGCGGAAGCGCTGCTCGAACGCCGCTCCGGCGATCGCGACAATCCGCGCATCCTCGGCGCGTTCAACGAGCAGACGCCGGACTGGCTGTCGTTCTTCATGTTCACGTATTTCACGGATCGCGACGGCAAGTTCCAGCTGAACGCGCTCGCCGAGTCGGGTTTCGATCCGCTCGCGCGCACGACGAAATTCATGCTGACCGAGGAAGCGCACCACATGTTCGTCGGCGAATCGGGTATCGCGCGCATTTTGCAGCGCACCTGCGAAGTGATGGCGCAGCACCAGACCGACGACCCGGGAAAAATCCGTGCGCTCGGCGTGATCGACCTGCCGACCATGCAGCGCTATCTCAACTTCCATTACAGCGTGACCCTCGACCTGTTCGGTTCGGACGTTTCGTCGAACGCGGCCACGTTTTATGCGAGCGGTCTCAAGGGCCGTTTCGAGGAGACCAAGCAGAACGACGATCATTTGCTCAAGGACATGAGCTATCCGGTGCTCGAGGTGGTCGACGGCCGAATCGTTGAGCGCCAGGCACCGGCGCTCAACGCGCTGAACGAGCGCCTGCGCGACGACTTCATCCGCGATTCGATCGCCGGCGTGGGACGCTGGAACCGCGTCATGCAGAAGAACGGGATTCCGTTCGAGCTCAAGGTGCCGCACAAGGCGTTCAATCGACGCATCGGGCCGCTCGCGAACGTCAGGGTGTCGCCCGACGGTCGCGTCGTGACGCAAGCCGAATGGGATGCGAGTGTGGCGAGCTGGCTGCCGACGGAGACCGATCGCGCGTTCGTGCAATCGTTGATGGGCCGCGTCGTGGAGCCGGGTAAGTTCGCGAACTGGATCGCGCCGCCGCCGATGGGCATCAACAAGCAGCCGATCAATTTCGAGTACGTGCGATTTAATTAGATTCAAACCGCGGAGGACGCAGAGGACGCGGAGGAAGAGAGAATTGATGGATCATTCGAAAATTGGACGTCGGCCGCTTGCGAAGTAATAAAGGCGGGCGACGTTGAGGACTAGTGTTATGAATTCCTGTAGAAGGCACGGCACTATCCTTCATAATCTCTGCGCCCTCTGCGTCCTCTGCGGTGAAAATTCATGAACTCGAATAGGTCCGAAAGTTAACCATGGGACGGAACGACACTGACATCGTATTGCAGCACGTCATCGATCCGGAGATCTGTATCCGGTGCAACACGTGCGAAGAGACGTGCCCGACCAAGGCGGTTACGCACGACAGCCGGAACTACGTGGTCGATGCGGCGATCTGCAATGCGTGTAACGCGTGCATCGCACCGTGTCCCACCGGCGCCATCGACAACTGGCGGAAGGTCGCGAAATCGAAACCCTATACGCTCGCCGAGCAGCTTTCGTGGGACAGCCTGCCTGCTCCGGTCGAGGTCGCGTCGACGAACGACGAGGCGCTGCCGGAAGAAGTCGAGCGCCTGACGACCGAGGCGCGCGCTGGGCAAGGCGGCGTCGCGCCCGCCCCGTGGTCCGCGGAAAAGCCGCGCGTAAACGTTTACACGCTGAGCAAACCGGCGATCGCGACGGTCGTCGGAAATTTTCGGCTGACCGAAGAAGGCGCGAGCAGCGACGTCCGTCACATCATTTTGGATTTTGGCAACGTCGCGTTTCCGGTGTTGGAGGGCCAGTCGATCGGCGTCGTTCCGCCGGGCGTCGACGCCAACGGCAAGCCGCATTACATCCGGCTGTATTCGGTGGCGAGCCCGCGCGACGGCGAGAAGCCGAATCACAACAATCTCGCGCTGACCGTGAAACGCGTTACCGAGGACTGGAACGGCGCACCGGCCAAAGGTGTGGCGTCCAATTATCTTTGCGATTTGCAGAAGGGCGATCAGGTCAAAGTGGTCGGTCCGTACGGCACGACGTTCCTGATGCCGAACCATCCGGGCTCGAGCCTGCTCATGATCTGCACCGGCACGGGTTCCGCGCCGATGCGGGCGATGACGGAACACCGTCGCCGGCGCCGCGAGCTGAAGGAGAGTGGGGAGCTGATGCTGTTTTTCGGCGCGCGGCGCAAGGGCGAGCTGCCTTATTTCGGTCCCCTCACCAAGCTTCCGCGCGATTTCATCGACGTGAATCTCGCGTTTTCCCGCGAGGCGGGACAGCCGAAGACCTACGTGCAGGATTTAATCCGGGCCCGCGCTCGCGATGTCGCGCGGCTGCTCCGCGACGAAAACTGTTACGTCTACGTGTGTGGCTTGAAGGGCATGGAGGAAGGTGTCAAAGCGGCGTTTCGAGAGGTATGTGATACCCAAGGCATGAGCTGGGAGCAGCTCCAGGCCGAGCTGCTCGCGAATGGCCGCTTGCATGTTGAAACGTATTAAAACAAAGCGAACGCGGTAAGAAAGAACGCAATATCGCCGACTAATAGGCCGATCCGATCCGTTATCGAAAGCGAACCGTTGGTTTCGAGCGGCGCACGAACCCCGCGGTTCCGCTGATCGAGCCGTCCGGCAACGATATTTTTCGACGCGGTGCCGGCGCCCGTCTTAAACGAAGCACTCAGGTCCGGTGTCACACAAGCAGCGTGACACCCTGGGAAAAAAGTGGATATAGTGCAATTTGATGTCCAACAAAAGGCAGTCGGGGACTTAACGAGCGGACGAAAACAATTTCCTTACAACCAGCGGAGGAATAACAATGGCTCAAGCAGCCGATACAATGGCGGGATCCGCGATTCCGGGATCCGGCCTGCTTTCCAAGGAACGGATCATCGCGGGTCCTGGTTTCAATCGTTGGCTGGTGCCGCCCGCAGCGCTCGCTATTCATCTTTGTATCGGCATGGCGTACGGCTTCAGTGTGTTCTGGCTGCCGCTGTCGCGTGCCGTCGGCTTGACGCAGTCGATCGCGTGTCCGGCCGACATGTCGTTCGTCCAGTCGTTGTTCGCGTCCGGCTGCGATTGGAGAATCAGCACGCTCGGATGGATGTACACACTCTTCTTCGTCTTCCTCGGCGGCGCGGCCGCGATCTGGGGCGGGTGGCTCGAGCACGCTGGACCGCGCAAAGCCGGGTTCGTCGCGGCGTTGTGCTGGTGCGGCGGGCTCGTGATCGGCGCCTTCGCGATCTATACGCATCAACTCTGGCTGATGTGGCTCGGGCCCGGCGTCCTCGGCGGCATTGGTCTCGGTCTCGGTTACATCTCACCCGTCTCGACGCTCATTAAGTGGTTTCCCGACCGTCGCGGCATGGCGACAGGCATGGCGATCATGGGATTCGGCGGCGGCGCCATGATCGGCGCACCGCTCGCCGATAAGCTCATGAAGTTCTACGCGACGCCGACGTCGGTGGGCGTGTGGGAAACGTTCCTCACCATGGCGGCGATCTATTTTGTTTTCATGGTCGGCGGCGCGTTCGGTTACCGCTTGCCGGCGCCCGGATGGAAGCCGGAAGGCTGGACACCGCCGGCCGCTAACGCGAAGAGCATGGTCACCACGCGCCATGTGCACCTGAATGTCGCGTCGCGGACGCCGCAATTCTGGCTGATCTGGTGGGTGCTGTGCCTCAATGTCACCGCCGGCATCGGCGTGATCGGCATGGCGTCACCGATGTTGCAGGAAGTGTTCGGCGGCAAGCTCATCGGCATCGACGCCGGATTCAGCGCACTGACACTCGAGCAGAAGGGGCAGATCGCGGCTATCGCGGCCGGCTTCACCGGTCTCCTGAGCTTGTTCAACATCGGTGGGCGTTTCATCTGGGCGTCGCTCTCCGATTTCATGGGCCGGAAGATGACGTACTACACGTTCTTCGTGCTCGGCATCGTCATGTACGCCTCGGCGCCGTGGTCCGGCCATTTCGGCCACGTCGCGCTCTTCGTCGGCGCCTTCTGCATCATTCTGTCGATGTACGGCGGGGGTTTCGCGACCGTTCCGGCGTATCTCGCCGATATGTTCGGCACGCAAATGGTCGGCGCGATTCACGGGCGCTTGCTCACCGCCTGGTCGGCCGCCGGCATCTTTGGTCCGGTCATCGTCAACTATCTGCGCGAGTATCAGCTCAATCACGGTGTTCCGCGCGACGCCTTGTACGACACGACGCTGTACATTTTGTGCGCGCTGCTCGCGGTCGGTTTCATCTGCAATTTTCTGGTAAAGCCGGTCGCCGAAAAGCACTACATGACGGAAAAGGAGCTGGAAGCGGAGCGCAAGCTCGCCCACGACGCGGCGAAAGCGGCGCAGGTGTCGGCGCGCGCGGCGAGCAACGGCGGCAAGAGCAGTCCGGCGGTGCTGATCGCGGCGTGGCTGGCAGTGGGGATACCGCTCGTGTGGGGCGTATGGATCACGCTCGAAAAAGCTTGGGTGCTGTTCCGTTGATGATCCCGCGTCCGTCGTCCGCAGGGGCGACGGACGCAAATGCTTTGGCCGTCGCAGATTCAGCGATCGGTTACACTGTGGTTTCGGCGATGTCTAAGTTCTTCGTGACGGCTGTTCGGAGATAGGCACGATGAGCCGACGGAAAGTCCGCACGACCACTAAGGGCCGGCAAGCCGATAACGACGCGCGCGAGGATGTGCGCGCGCTGCTGGCCGGTATGCCTCAGCGGCGCGATCTGCTCATCGAGTACCTGCATCGGCTGCAGGATCGCTTCGGTTGTCTGTCCGCGCGTCACCTTGTCGCGCTTGCCGCGGAATTGAATCTTCCGATGGCGGAGGTGTACGAGGTCGCCACGTTCTATCATCACTTCGACGTCGTGAAGGAAGGCGACGCTACGCCGGCAACGATCACCGTGCGCGTGTGCGACTCGATTGCGTGCGATCTCGCCGGCGCCCGCGAGCTGCTTGCCAAGCTGCCGGCCGTTCTCGGCAAGGACGTGCGCGTATTGCACGCGCCGTGCGTCGGTCGCTGCGAGACCGCGCCGGTTGCGGTTGTGGGGCAGAATCCGCTTCCGTTCGCAACGCCGGAACAAATCGCGAGCCTCGTCAAGGCGAACGCCGTCGGACATCCCGTGCGCGGCGAAGTATCGTCGCATCCGCACCTCGACATCATTAGCCCGGCGTACCTCGATTACGCAGCGTACCGGGCCGCGGGCGGATATCGGCTCGCAGCCGAATGCGTCGGCGGCGCGCGCAGCCGCGATGACGTCATGGCGGCGATGGAACACTCCGGTTTACGCGGTCTCGGCGGCGCCGGCTTTCCGGCCGGGCGCAAATGGCGTGCGGTGTTGGCCGAGCCGGCGCCGCGCCTCATGGCGATCAACATCGATGAAGGCGAGCCGGGCACGTTCAAGGATCGCTGGTATCTCGAGCGCGATCCGCATCGCTTTCTCGAAGGCGCGCTGATCGCCGCGTGGGCGGTCGGCATCGACGAGATTTACATTTACCTGCGCGACGAATATCACGGCTGTCGCGCGATTCTCGAAAAAGAAATCGCGGCGCTCGTGAGCGATCCGCCATGCCGCCTTCCGCCGATCCATCTCCGTCGCGGCGCGGGCGCGTACATCTGCGGTGAAGAGTCGGCGATGATCGAATCGATCGAAGGCAAGCGCGGCGAGCCGCGCCTGCGGCCGCCGTACGTGGCGCAAGTCGGGTTGTTCGGACGCCCGACACTCGAGCACAACATGGAAACGCTGCATTGGGTGCGCGACATTCTGGAGAAGGGTCCGGACTGGTTCGCAGGCCACGGTCGGCGCGGGCGCAAAGGTTTGCGCTCGTTCTCGCTGAGTGGCCGCGTCAAGAAGCCGGGCGTGCATCTCGCCCCGGCTGGCATCACCGTGAAGGAGCTCATCGACGAATTCGGCGGCGGGATGCTCGACGGTCATACCTTTTACGGCTACCTGCCGGGCGGCGCCTCGGGCGGCATCCTGCCGGCGTCGATGGGCGATATTCCACTCGACTTCGACACGCTCAATCCGTACGGCTGCTTCATCGGTTCCGCCGCGGTCGTGATCCTTTCCGACAAGGACCGTGCACGCGACGCGGCGGTCAACGTGATGAAATTCTTTTCGGAGGAATCGTGCGGACAGTGCACGCCGTGCCGCGTCGGCACCGCGAAGGCGCTGCAGCTGCTGCGTGCGGAAAAATGGGACGAGCCGCTTCTGAAGGAGTTGTCGCAGGCGATGATGGACGCGTCGATCTGCGGCCTCGGTCAAGCGGCGCCGAACCCGGTGTTGACCGTAATGAAGTATTTTCCGAAAGAGATTATTTAACCGCAGAAGACGTGATGGTTACACAAAGGACAATAAGAGAGCACAGAGGAAGAGAACTTTATTTTTTCTTTTCTTGTTTTCCTCTGCGTCCTTTGCGTCCTCCGCGGTTTGAAAAGTAGTGCGGTTCGAAAACTAGTTCGGAGTACTTATGGCGGCTGTGAGTGGTAGCAGTAAAGAACTCCATCGCAACGCCCTTGGCTACGCAAGGGCATAGAGAACACAGAGGAAGAGAACCTTATTTTTATTCTCTTGTCTTCCTCCGCGTCCTTTGCGTCTTCCGCGGTTCGAAACTAGTTCGGAGTACTTATGGCAGCAGTGAAGGAATCCATCGCAACGGCCCTCGTCGAGTTCAAGCTGAACGGCACGAGGGTCACGGGGCGGAGCGACGAGCTGCTCATCGAGGTCGCGCGCCGCCATGGCGTCGCGATTCCGCACCTCTGTTACTCGCGTTCGCTTCGTCCGGACGGGAACTGCCGCGCATGCGTGGTCGAAATCAAGGGCGAGCGCGTGCTCGCGCCTTCGTGCTGCCGGTATCCCAAGGACGGTATGGAAGTCGTCACCGACAGCGAGCGGGCGCGGACGAGCCAGAAAATGGTGATCGAGCTGCTGCTCGCCGACATGGCCGAAGCGCGCCACACCCTCAACAACAAAGTGGATCAATGGGCGCAACGGCTCGGCGTCGGCAAGCCGCGTTTCGCGCCGCGCGCGCAGCCGCGCGCCGATCTGTCGCACCCGGCGATCGCCGTCAATCTCGATGCGTGCATCCAGTGCACTCGTTGCGTACGCGCCTGCCGCGAAGAGCAGGTGAACGACGTCATCGGCTACGCGCAACGCGCCGATCAGGCGAAGATCGTGTTCGACCTCGATGACCCGATGGGCGAGTCGACGTGCGTCGCCTGCGGCGAATGCGTGCAAGCGTGCCCCACCGGCGCGCTCATGCCGGCGCGCGACGTGGCGCTGCAGGCGGTCGATAAGAAGGTCGATTCGGTCTGTCCTTACTGCGGCGTGGGCTGTCAGTTGACGTACCACATCAAAGACAATCGCATTTTGTACGTGCAGGGCAAGGATGGCCCGGCCAATCATCAGCGGCTGTGCGTCAAAGGACGCTACGGCTTCGATTACGTTAGTCACAAACACCGTTTGACGAAGCCGCTGATCCGGAAAAACGGCGTCGGCAAGCACAAGGACTTTGTCGTCGATCCGGAAAATTGGTCGGAAGTGTTTCGCGAAGCAACCTGGGACGAAGCGCTCGATTTCGCCGCGAACGGTTTGCGTTCGATTAGGGACCGCTACGGGAAGAGAGCGCTCGCCGGTTTCGGCTCGGCGAAGGGCACGAACGAAGAGGCGTATCTGTTCCAGAAGCTCGTGCGTACCGGTTTCGGGTCGAACAACGTCGATCACTGTACGCGGCTCTGCCACGCTTCGAGCGTGGCCGCGCTCATGGAAGGATTGAACTCGGGCGCCGTGTCGAATCAGGTGAGCGACGTGATGAAGGCGGAAGTCGTCTTCATCATCGGCGCAAACCCGACGGTGAACCATCCCGTCGCCGCCACCTGGATCAAGAACGCCGCGAAGCAGGGCGTAAAGCTCATCGTCGCCGATCCGCGTCGTACCGAGCTCGCGAAGCACGCGACCCATGTGCTTCAGTTCAAGCCGGACACCGACGTCGCGCTCCTGAATGCGATGCTCTACACGATCGTCGAGGAAGGCCTCGTCGACGAATCCTTCATCCGCGACCGCACCTCGGGATTCGAGGCGCTGCGCGAGAATGTGAAGAAATACTCGCCGGAAGCGATGGCGCCGGTGTGCGGCATCGATGCCGCCACGATTCGCACCGTGGCGCGGCTGTACGCGACCTCGAGGGGCTCGATGATCCTCTGGGGCATGGGCATCTCGCAGCACGTGCACGGCACCGATAACGCGCGCTGCCTGATCGCGCTGGCCCTGTCGACGGGACAGATCGGCCGGCCGGGGACGGGGCTGCATCCGTTGCGCGGCCAGAACAATGTGCAGGGCGCGTCCGACTCCGGTTTGATTCCCATGGTGTATCCGGACTATCAGCGCGTCGACAGTCCGCAGGCGAAAGCGCGCTTCGAGGCGCTCTGGGGTATGGAGCTCGACCCCACGCCCGGCCTCACCGTTGTCGAGATCATGAATGCGGCGAAGAAGAAGGAAATTCGCGGCATGTACATCATGGGCGAAAATCCGGCAATGTCGGATCCCGACGTCGACCATGCGCGCGAAGCGCTCGCGAGCCTCGAGCATCTCGCGGTGCAGGATATTTTCCTGACCGAAACCGCGTATCTCGCGGATGTCGTGCTGCCGGCGACGGCGTGGCCGGAGAAGATCGGCACGGTGACGAACACCGATCGCATGGTGCAGCTCGGCCGCAAGGCGATCGAGCCGCCCGGCGAGGCGAAAGAGGATCTCTGGATCATTCAGGAGCTGGCACGCCGGATCGGCTTGAACTGGAACTACCCGCATCCGCGCGACGTGTTCAACGAGATGCGTCGCTGCATGGATTCGATCGCGGGCATCACCTGGGCACGGTTGGAACGCGAATCGTCGGTGACGTATCCGTGCGTGGAAGAAGGTGACCCCGGTCAGCCGATCGTTTTTACGGAGAAATTTCCGACGCCGACCGGCCGCGGCAGGTTCGTGCCTGCCGATATCATCCCTGCTGCCGAGCGACCCGACGCTGACTATCCGATGGTGCTTATTACCGGCCGGCAGCTCGAACATTGGCACACTGGCGCGATCACGCGCCGCGCCTCGGTTCTCGATTACATCGAGCCCGAGCCAGTCGCATCGTTCCATCCGGACGATCTGCAACAGATCGGTGCGCGACCGGGCGACATCGTTACCGTCGAATCGCGGCGCGGAAAGATCTCTCTCTACGCGCGCGTCGACGAAGGTACGCCGCACGGAGCCGTCTTCATTCCGTTCTGCTTCTACGAGGCCGCGGCCAATCTCCTCACCAACCCGGTTCTCGATCCGTTCGGAAAAATTCCGGAGTTCAAGTACTGCGCGGTCCGTGCCAAGGCGGGCGGCGCGCCGGCCGCGCGACTGAGCTTCGGCGGCGGATCGACTCTCGTCACTTCACGAGACACGTCATAAGCCCGCTTTTAGCGCGTGCGGGGGTCGGGAATCAATCGGCGCGGACTGATACGCGCAACGCGGCTGAGAGTGCGTGGCCGGACTCGATTCGACCCGGCCACGTGTTGAGCGCCCCGAATCACGAAGGACGCGTCTCCGGCCGAGCGGGCGAGGCGCGACGGAGATCGGGCGTCGGCGCGGATGTCTGCTCGGGTTTCGCGTAGCGACGAGCGAGATCGACGAGATTTACGAGCAGCTGCGTAATCAGCTTTTTCGACATATCGTCCGTTAAGTTGCCCTGCGCGTCGAACTTCTGCTGCGCGTTGGCGATCATCACCTCGGGCTGCAAAACTGACGGCACGTTCAAGAACACGAACATCTGGCGCAGGTGGTATTGCGCGCGGGCGGTTCCGATCGTGCCAACCGACGCACCCATGACGGCTGCCGGTTTCCCCGCCCATGCACTGTCGCCGTAAGGCCGCGAGGCCCAGTCGATCGCATTTTTCAGCACACCCGGCACGGAGTAGTTGTACTCGGGCGTGACGAACAGGACGGCATCCGCGGCACGGACGCGGCTCTTTAGCTCGGCCACTTTTGCCGGCGGATTCTTCTCTTCGTCCTGGTTGAAACAAGGAATACCGTCGAGATCAAAGACGTCGATTCGCGTTTCGGGCGGGACCAGCTGCTGCGCGGCATGCAAGGCTGCGCGGTTGTACGAGCCCTTGCGCAGACTGCCGGCAATCCCGAGGACCGTGAATTCTTTCGCCATGTCCGCAATACCCTCCGTGTCGGTTGAAGACGGTTGGACAGGCCGGAATATCGGACATTCAACGAGACCGGCGCGACGAAGTCGCGGGCGTTCGGAAGACGCTATTCCGCGTTCCAGAATTCAGTCCCGAGAATGTGCGTTGCCGGCAAATCACGTTAAAATACCGCTCTTTTTAAGAACTGGAGTGGCCTCGTGGAAGGTTTGGGGGACAAAGACTGATGAATCGGGAGGCAATGGAGTTCGACGTCGTCGTGGTCGGCGGGGGACCCGCCGGGCTCGCGGCGGCTATTCGGTTAAAGCAGATCGCGCAGCAGAAAGGGCAGGAAATCTCCGTCTGTCTGATTGAAAAAGGTTCGGAGATCGGCGCGCACATCCTCTCAGGCGCCGTGATGGATCCGCGCGCGTTGAATGAGCTTTTCCCCGATTGGAAGGAAAAGGGCGCGCCCTTGAACGTTCCCGTTCACGAAGACCGCTTCCTATTCCTCACCGAGCAAGGCAGCTTCCGCGTGCCCAATGCGACGTTGCCGAGCGTGTTCAAGAATCATGGCAATTACATCGTCAGTCTCGGCAATGTGTGCCGCTGGTTGGGCCAGCAGGCGGAAGCGCTCGGCGTCGACCTTTATCCGGGGTTCGCAGGGCAGGAAGTGCTCTACGACGACAACGGCGCGGTCAAAGGCGTCGCGACCAGCGACATGGGCATCGGCAAGGATGGGAAGCCGACCGACGCGTACCAACCGGGTGTCGAGCTTCACGCCAAGTACACGCTCTTTGGGGAAGGCTGCCGTGGGCACTTGGGTCGTCGACTGGAGGAGCGCTTCAAGCTTCGTGAGGGAATCGATCCTCAAGTTTACGGCATTGGTATCAAAGAGTTGTGGGAGATTTCTCCTGAGAAGCACAAGCCCGGTTTAGTGATGCACACAGCCGGCTGGCCGCTCGACAGCGACACATACGGCGGTTCGTTTCTGTATCACTTCGAGAACAACCTGGTCGCGATCGGGTTCGTCGTCGGCCTTGGTTACAGCAATCCGTATTTGTCGCCGTTCGAGGAGTTTCAGCGCTACAAGACCCACCCTGAAGTTCGCAAGGTCCTCGAAGGGGGCCGGCGCGTCGGGTATGGTGCGCGCGCAATTACCGCGGGCGGTTATCAAGCGCTGCCGAAGTTGGTCTTCCCGGGCGGCTGTTTGGTCGGCGACGACGCCGGTTTTCTCAACGCCGCCCGTATCAAGGGTTCCCATGCGGCGATCAAATCGGGAATGTTGGCGGCGGAGGCGGTGGCCGACGCGCTCGCGCAAGGGCGCAGTCGCGATGAGCTGGCTGCGTACCCGGAGAGCTACCGGCGCAGCTGGTTGCACGATGAGCTCTACCGCTCGCGCAACTTCAAGCCGTGGTTGAGCCGCAAACTTTGGCTCGGCGCGCTCATGTTCGGGATCGATCAGCAGGTTTTCCGCGGCAAGGCGCCGTGGACGTTGCGACTGCACGCGGACCACACCAAGCTCAAGAAGGCATCCGAGTGCCAACCTATTAAGTATGCGAAGCCGGACGGCGTGCTCACCTTCGACCGGCTGTCTTCCGTGTTCCTCTCCAACACGAACCACGAAGAGAATCAGCCGTCACACCTGACGCTCAAGGACCCGAGCGTCGCGATTCGAACCAACCTGGAGCTTTACGATTCGCCGGAGAGTCGTTATTGTCCGGCCGGCGTGTACGAGATCGTACGCGAGGCCGACGGACGGAACCCGAGGCTGCAGATCAATGCGCAGAACTGCGTCCACTGTAAGACCTGCGACATCAAAGATCCCACGCAGAACATCGTATGGGTCGCTCCCCAAGGCGGGGAGGGGCCCGTGTACGTCAACATGTAAGTAAAAGAAGCGGAGTCGAACGTGAAGATATTGGTGGCGGTTAAGCGAGTGGTGGACTTCAACGTGAAGGTGCGCGTGAAGGCCGACGGCTCGGGCATGGAGACGTCCGGGCTCAAGATGTCAATGAATCCCTTCGACGAAATCGGCGTCGAGGAAGCGGTGAAGCTCAAAGAGGCGGGAACGGCGACCGAAGTGGTGGCGGTCTCGATGGGGCCGGCCGCGTGCCAGGAGACACTGCGCTCGGCGATGGCGATGGGCGCGGATCGCGCGATACTCGTACAGACGGACGCAGAGCTGCAGCCGCTCGCGGTCGCGAAGCTCCTCGCCGCTCTCGTCAAGAAAGAGAATCCGCGGCTCGTCATTCTCGGTAAACAGGCGATCGACGACGATTCGAATCAAACCGGCCAGATGCTGGCGGCGCTGCTCGGTTGGCCTCAGGGCACCTTCGCGTCGAAGGTGACGCTCTCGTCCGACAGTATCGAGGTGAAGCGCGAAATCGACGGCGGGCTCGAGACCGTCGCGCTCAAGCTTCCGGCGGTCGTGACCACGGATTTACGCCTGAACACGCCGCGGTACGTGACGCTGCCGAATATCATGAAGGCGAAAAAGAAGCCGCTCGAAACGTTGGCGCCCGATGCGCTCGGCGTCGACGTCGCGCCGCGTTTGAAGACGCTCAAGGTGCAGGAGCCCTCCAAGCGCAAGGCGGGCGCAAAGGTGGCGGATATAAAAGAACTGGTGGCGAAGCTGCGCGCCGAAGCGAAGGTGATTTGATATGACAGCGCTCGTAATTGCAGAACACGACAACAAACTGCTGCGTTCCAGCACGCTGAACGCCATTACCGCCGCGACCAAGCTCGGCGGCGAGGTGCACGTTTTGGTGGCCGGGCAGCAATGCGGTCCGGTCGTTGAGGCGGCGAAGAAAGTCGCCGGCGTGGCGAAAGTGAGGGTGGCGGACGCCGCGCAATATAAGGACGGCCTCGCCGAGAATGTCGCGGCGCTCGTTGTTGCGATCGCCAAGGAGTACAGCCACATCCTTACGCCGGCCACGACGTTCGGTAAGAACTTTCTTCCGCGCGTCGCCGCGCTGCTCGATGTGGCGCAGATCTCCGACATCGTCGGTGTGCAGAGCGCGGATACCTTCGTTCGCCCGATCTACGCGGGCAACGCGCTAGCGACGGTGCAGTCGAGCGATCCGATCAAAGTCATGACCGTGCGTACGACGGCGTTCGATGCGGCGCCGGCAACCGGCGGATCGGCCGCGGCGGAGAATATTTCAGCGGCGGCCGACACCGGGTTGTCCAAGTTGCTCGGGCAGGAGCTGACGAAGAGCGAACGTCCGGAGTTGGCCGGCGCGAAGATCGTCGTGTCCGGCGGACGTGGCGTCGGCAGCGCCGACAACTTCAAGATCATCGCGCAGCTCGCCGACAAGCTCGGCGCGGCGGTGGGCGCATCGCGCGCGGCGGTCGATGCAGGCTTCGCGCCGAACGACTATCAGGTCGGTCAGACCGGCAAGATCGTCGCGCCCGATCTGTACGTCGCCGTTGGCATTTCCGGCGCGATTCAGCATCTCGCCGGCATGAAAGACAGCCGCGTGATCGTTGCAATCAACAAAGACGCCGACGCGCCGATCTTCCAGGTGGCCGACTACGGCCTCGTCGCCGATTTGTTTCAGGCGGTGCCGGAGTTGATGAGCGAGCTGGATAAGAAGTAGGGGGTTTGCTTCGCGGTAGTCTGGTTTCTAGTTTGCTGGATGGACTCTCCCTCTCGGTTGTTAGGAGGGGGAGAGAAAAAAGATCGCGCGGGAGCGCGATCTTTTTGTTTTTGGCGTTTGTGTTTTCGTTATCTGGTTGTAAGAATCTTGTTTGTGCATTCTAGAATGTGTAGCAATCGTAGCCCGGATGAAGCGAAGCGGAATCCCGGGACTTCATCTCGTTTCCCTCTCCCTTCTAGGGAGAGGGCTAGGGTGAGGGTGCGAGGATTGGAGCGCTCGCGGTAATCAGATCGTCGCGCTTCGCGCGGTTGTCGAGTTAATAAGTGTACTTGCGGTTCCCGAATCGCTCCCGGCATCCTGCCTTTCGCGAAATTCGCACATCCCTGTGCAGCACCGCGGTCGGCCTACTTTCTTTTGTTTCGCCAAAAGAAAGTAGGCAAAGAAAAGGCGACCCCGGGCGGCGCGAAGACCCGCTCGCCGCTCGCATCAATCGCGAAAGCGAGCCTAACTCGCCGGCCGTGAAAATCTCACGGCTCGGGCTCGAACAGAGTCTCGCTTTCAGCGATTGCTTGGCTGCGCTGCTCGGCGCGCCATAGGGGTTTCTAAAAAGTGGGGTTTCTAAAAAGTCGCCGAGTTTCAGTTCGAGCTGGGTCTGCCGTTCGGATCCCCGTATGGCGCATCCCGAGCACCGCAAGGCGTTGGGAACGAGCCCGAAGGGCGCCGCCATGGAATGGCGGCGCGGCAACCAGTACGTGTAGCCCGGATGGAGCGAAGCGGAATCCGGGGCTTCATCTGGTTTCCCTCTCCCTTCTTGGGAGAGGGCTAGGGTGAGGGTGGAAAAGTCGAGCGTCTGACGGCGCGTTTGTCGAGATGTAAAAGTTTGTAATTGCGGTTCCCGAACCGCGGTCGGCCTACTTTCTTTTGTTTCGCCAAAAGAAAGTAGGCAAAGAAAAGGCGACCCCGGGCGGCGCGAAGACCCGCTCGCCGCTCGCATCAATCGCGAAAGCGAGCCCAACTCGCCGAGCGGCGAAAACGGCCGCTTCGGGCTCGAACACAGTCTCGCTTTCAGCGATTGCGTGGCTGCGCGGCTCGGCGCGCCGCACGGGGGCTTGAAAAACACCTCGGTTTGCGCTCCTCATCGTGGACGCTCGCCCAACTCGCCGGCGCGCGAGAAGACAACAGATCGAATGTAGTCGGCGTAGCGTGCGCCATGCGCAC
>JBJMVQ010000073.1:0-40835 GCA_045810625.1 Sulfurifustis sp. | reverse complement strand
CCAGGCGGTGGCGGCGACCGGGCGCTTGTCGTCGGCCGATCCAAACCTGCAGAACATCCCGATCCGCACGGTCGAAGGCCGGCGCATTCGCCAGGCGTTCGTCGCCGAGCCCGGCTATCGCATCGTGTCCGCCGATTATTCGCAGATTGAGCTGCGCATCATGGCGCACCTCTCGGGCGATCCCGGGCTGATTCGCGCGTTCGCCGAAGATGCCGACATTCACCGCGCGACCGCCGCGGAAGTGTTCGGCGTCGCGCACGACGCCGTCACCGCCGACATGCGTCGCAACGCCAAAGCGATCAACTTCGGTTTAATCTACGGTATGTCGGCGTTCGGTCTCGCGCGCCAGTTGAAGATCGATCGTGCGGCGGCGCAGGAATACGTGGACCGCTACTTTGCGCGCTACCCGGGTGTCAAAGCGTTCATGGACCGGACGCGCGAGCAGGCGCGCCGCCAGGGTTATGTCGAGACGCTGTTCGGCCGTCGGCTGCATCTCTCGGACATCAACGCGACGAACATGGCGCGGCGGCAAGCGGCGGAGCGCGCGGCGATCAATGCGCCGATGCAGGGAACGGCCGCCGACCTCATCAAGCGCGCCATGCTGCGTGTGGATGATTGGATCCGCACTTCGAAGATCCGCGCGCGCATGATCATGCAGGTGCACGATGAGTTGGTCCTCGAGGTCGCGGAGGACCATGTCGCGGCCGCCGGCGCCGCCCTGCGTGAGTGCATGGCTGAAGTAACCACACTCGCGGTCCCCTTGGTAGTCGACGTCGGAACAGGCGATAATTGGGATCAAGCGCATTGATCCACCCGGTCGGGAAGCGGGAATAATTCCGACCCCGGCCGAGTAGATCGCATGAACCAAATGGAACCGGTTCGGTCTACGGAATTGAACGGTTGCTAGATCGTTCTCCCCGCTCCTCCTCCCTGAGCGGGGAAGTTCCAGGACCTTGTCCTGGAACGTTGTTAGGCCCCGGACTCTCTCCCCTTGTTTCCGGGGCTTTTTTTGTCCCGCTTCTAATACCCCAGTAATCTAACCATATAACGACCTCATGCTCGCGGCCTGACAAGGCAGCGTCGCGAACGAAAAATTGACCCGTCTTTATGCCGTTTGGTATAAGGCGGCACGTTTTCACATCTATCTTGGACCAGGGGGAATAATGCCGTCACGCTTTGCGTTACCGATGCTCGTCGTCGGTTTGCTGTTCAGCTCTGTGTGCTCGGCGCAGACGACTGGAAATCCGGCTAATGGCAAAGCGAAAGCGGCCGTATGTGCGGGTTGTCACGGTCCCGACGGGAATGGCGGTGCCGATCCTTCCTGGCCAAAGCTCGCCGGTCAGTTTCCGGAGTACCTCGTTACTCAGCTGAAGGCGTTTAAATCAGGCGCGCGTAAGAACCCGATCATGAGCGGCATGGCCGCGCCACTGGCCGACCAGGACATGAATGACCTGGCGGCATATTTTGCCAGCGTGAGCTTGAAACCCGGTGCGGCGGCGAACAAGGAACTTGCACAGGCTGGCGAGCAGCTGTACCGCGGCGGCAATTCCCAAGCGGGGGTGCCGGCGTGCATGAGTTGTCACGGGCCGGCGGGCCGCGGGATTCCGCCTCGGTTCCCGCGGGTCACCAGCCAAAACGCAGCCTACACCGAGAAGCAGTTGCTCGATTTCAAAGCCAAGCGTCGCGTCGACAACGGCGCGGTCATGGCGGGCGTGGCTGCCGGGCTGGCGGATAACGAGATCAAAGCGGTCTCGGAATATATGGCTGGGCTTCACTGAAGAGTCCGTCCTGCCTTTTTCAACTCAGGCGGCGCGGCGCTTGTCGATACTCCCCCATCGGTTCGAACACTTGCGTCTTTGAAACGTATTCGGCGGCGCGTCGCCGTACGACGTCAGTTGGCCGTCTACGACACGCGGCTGGCGAGTGATGTACTGCATGGCGGGACTGTCAGCAAGGGCTGTCTGACGAATGCTGACAGGTGCCGCCGGCCGGCGACAGGTGCCGCAGGCCGCGCGGTCCGCCTATCTTGATCCCTCCCGGACTTAGCCTTTCCCTTTCATACAGTTAAGCGGCTTGGCAGCCGTGGCATGAGTATTGCTCCCTACCCTGGCAAGACGACCGGAGAAATCCGGTCAACGGCGGTGGGCCCAAATGGGCAAAGGAGTACAGCAATGCTCAGCCACATTGTGACCTTGGTGAGTAACTACGAACGCAACCATGGCGTGCGGCCGAACGTGATCTACATGAACGAAACGCACTACAGCTATCTGCGCGAAGAGCTGCCCTTTGTCCGTGACCACAACGACGTGATCGCGATCCTCGGCGTCGACATCGCCCTCAACGACGAGGCCTTGAATCCGCAAGCCGCTACCGTGCGGTTTGCCTCCGAAAACATCCTGGTTAGTTGACGCACGCATAAGACGTGCGGGGTGCACGGGCCGGGCTATGTATTTGCCCGGCCTTTTTTTTGGAACCTAGTTCAATCGTTTGAACGCGTCTGCGGCCCGCGCGAGCGTCTCATCGATGTCTGCATCGGTGTGCGCGGCCGAGACGAATCCTGCTTCGAAAGCCGAAGGCGCCAGATAGACACCGGTGTCGAGCATCGCATGGAAAAAGCGCTTGAACCGCTCGATGTCGCACGCCATCACTTGCGCGAACCGCGTTATCCGCGGCTCGGGCGTGAAGAAAAAGCCGAACATCCCCCCGACGTGCGCGACGGCGAGCGGCACGTTCGCGATGCGGGCGCGCTCCTGTAATCCGTCGACGAGCGCAGCCGTGCGCGCGGCCAGCCGGTCGTAGAACCCGGGTTTCGCGATTTCCGTCAACGTCGCGATGCCCGCCGCCATGCCGACCGGATTTCCGGACAGGGTTCCGGCGTGAAAGATCGGCCCGTCAGGCGTCAAGCGGTCCATGATGTCCGCTCGGCCGCCGAAGGCGGCGACCGGCATGCCGCCGCCGATGACTTTGCCGAGCGTGGTGAGATCGGGTGCCACGCCGTAGAGCGCCTGCGCGCCGCCGAGCGCCACGCGAAAGCCGGTCATCACCTCGTCGAAAACGAGTAGCGCGCCATGCCGCGTGCATTGCTCGCGCAGCGTCTCGAGGAAGCCGGGAACCGGCGGAACGCAATTCATGTTGCCGGCCACGGGTTCGACGATCACGCAAGCGACGTCGCGCCCCAAAGTACGAAACGCTTCGCGCACCTGTTCGATGTTGTTGTACTCGAGTGTGAGTGTGAGCTCCGCGAGCGCGCGCGGCACGCCGGGCGAGCTCGGAACACCGAGCGTGAGCGCGCTCGATCCCGCCTTCACGAGCAGCGCGTCGGAAGAGCCGTGATAGCAACCCTCGAATTTGATGATCTTCTCGCGCCCCGTGTAACCGCGTGCGAGCCGGATCGCGCTCATGGTTGCCTCGCTGCCGCTGCTGACCATCCGCACCTTTGCGATCGACGGCACGAGCGTTGCGATCAGCTCCGCCATGCGCGTTTCGAGCTCGGTCGGCGCGCCGAAGCTCAATCCCTTCTCGGCCGCATCTTTGACCGCGCTTACGACCATGGGATGAGCGTGGCCGAGAATTGCCGGTCCCCACGAGCCGACATAGTCGATGTAGCGATTGCCGTCCACGTCCCAGAGGTACGCACCTTGGCCGCTGCTGAAGAAGACCGGTTCGCCGCCGACCGCCTTGAAGGCGCGGACCGCGGAGTTGACGCCGCCCGCAATGTGCGCGCGCGCTTTCGCGAACAGCGCGGACGAGCGAGATCGTTTTGTCATGACGACTCTCCCTGATGAAATAGTGACGCGTAACGCCGCGCCGCGGCTTCCACGTCGGATTGATCGAACACGCCGGAAATGACGGCGAGTAGATCAGCACCGGCCGTGATCAATGCAGCGCCATTTTCCGGAGTGATCCCGCCGATCGCAACCAGCGGCACGGCGAAACGCGCACGTGCTTGCGTCAGGAGCGTGGGCTCGGCGCGTACCGCGTCCGGCTTGGTGCGCGACGGATAGAAGCTCCCGAAGGCGACGTAGCTCGCGCCCATTAGCACCGCGCGCTCGGCGCGCGCGAGCTCGTTGTAACACGACACGCCGACGATCGCATCGGCGCCGAGAACGCGCCGCGCGTTCTCGACCGCCGCGTCGTGCCGGCCGACATGAACGCCGTCGGCCCGCGCTGCGCGCGCCAGCTCGACATCGTCGTTGACGATGAAATACGCACCGTGCTCCGCACACACTGCGCGCAGCCGCGCCGCGTGCAGCAATCGCTCGGCCGCGGTGTGTTTCTTGTCGCGATATTGAATGACGCGCGCGCCGCCCTGCAGTGCCCGCTCGACCGCCGAGGCGATGTGCGCGCCGTCGAGGTAGATCGTGTCCGCGATCGCGTAAAGACCGCGCCAGGCCGGCTGCATGCCCATCCGTCAGATGCCGGGCGTTCGGTCGGACAACCGGCCCCAGTACAACCGGTCCGGCAGATATTGGCCCATGCCGATGCGGTGACCGTGCTTCAGCGTGTTCCAGGTGTACTGCAGCGCCTGCGCGATCGCGTTCGCGGGATCGAGCCCATGCGCGATGGCGGCGGCGCAGGCGGACGCGAGGGTGCAGCCCGAGCCGTGATAGCTGTGCGGGAGGCGCTCGAAGCTGAAGGTATCGAGCAGGCGTTTGTTTCCATAGAGCCGGTGCAGCACCTGCGGCGTCGGCTCGTGCGTGCCGGTGATGAGGACATACTCACAACCGAGCGACAGGAGCTCCTGCGCGCAGGCGTCGAGGGTGTCGCCTTCCGGCGCGAGCCGACGGGCTTCTTCGGTATTCGGTGTGGCGAGCAAGGCGCGCGGCAGCAGTAGTACGCGTAGCGCTTCGTCGAGCGGCTCGTCCGCGAGCGGCTGCTGATAACCCGACGCTTGCACCGGATCGACGATGAGCGGGACGCCAGGATAGTCGTCGACGATGCTCGCCGCCGCGCTCACGATCGCCGAATTGCAAAGCATCCCGGTTTTGAACGCCGCGACCTCCATGTCTTCGAGCACCGCGCGCGCCTGGCTGATGACGAGCTCCGGCGGAACCGCGGCGTATTGCTTCACGCCGCTTGTGTCCTGCGCGGTGACCGCGGTAACGACGATTGCCGGATGACAGCCGAGGCTCGCGAGCGTCAGCACGTCCGCGGCGATCCCGGCGCCCGCGGTCGGGTCGGTACCGGCGAAAACGAGCACGACGGGCGGCCGCGTTTCCATGTCAGTTCAGTGCGTCGATCACGAGGGTTCGCAGCGTGTCGATCAAGAGTGGATCCGTGTTCAACGCGGGCGCGACGCGATAATGCGCGATGCCGCATTCGCGCGCGAGGTCGGCATAGACCTGGCCAAGCTCGTAGAGCGTTTCAACGTGATCGGAGACGAATGCGATCGGATAAACCAGCATCTGCCGCGCGCCCCCGCGGCCTTTTTCGCGGATCACTCCCTCCGTGTAAGGTTTGAGCCATTCGAGCGGGCCGACGCGGCTTTGATAGCACAGCGTCACGTGCGGCCAGCCAAGCTTCAGTCGTACTGCCGCGGCTGTCGCGACGATTTGTTTTTCGTACGGATCGCCCGCGTCGACGATCTTGCGCGGGAGGCCGTGCGCGGAGAGGAGCAGCTCGACGCGTTCCGGGTTTGGGTCGGGAAACGCCGCGAGCTCGCGCTTCAGCGTTGCCACGATCGCATCCTGGTAGGCGGGTTGGTCGTACCAGGAGCGGATGAGGTGTACCTCGGGCCGAAAATTCTGGCGCTTGCATTCGCGCTCGAAGGCGTTGGCGCTGCTTCCGGTGGTAGTGAGCGAATACTGCGGATAGAGCGGCAGCAGAATCACGCGCCGATAGCCGCGTTCTTTGAGCATTGCGACGACGTCGGGCGCCATCGGGTGCCAGTAGCGCATGCAGATGTAAACGTCGGCGAGCGCCGTCGCTGTTTCGCGCCGCAGACTATCCGCCGCCCGCGCGCCCGCGGCGATCGATTGCGGCACGGCGAGCGCGGCCTGCAGTGCGTGCGCCTGTGCCTGCGTGTTCTCGAGAAGCGGCGAGCGGCCTCCGATCGCGGCGTATCCTTTCGCGGCCTCGGGCGTCCGCCGGCGACTCACGAGCGCCGCGAACGGACGCTGCGTCAACCGCGCGAGAGGCAGCCGGAAAATATCGGGATCGGAAAACAGGTTGTAGAGGAACGGCCGAACGGCATCGAGGGAGTCCGGACCTCCCAGATTGAGTAGTACGACGGCGGGGCGCTGGTCCATGCTCTCGATACCCGAGCGGAATTCTAGCCGGTTTCGTGATTGCTATTGAACATGGGAGAATTCGGCGCTTGCGGCGCTGTCCGCCGATTGACCGAGGGATTACATGGCTATTAGTACGGAAAGCAGACCATTCACGACGTATATGTGCGTCGTTTGCGGTTTCATCTACGACGAAGAGAAAGGCCTGCCGCAGGAGGGTATCGCCGCCGGCACCCGCTGGGAGGACATTCCGGAGAACTGGAAATGTCCGGAGTGTGGGGCGGCCAAGAGCGATTTCGAAATGATCGAAATTTAACCGTAGTACGCGCCCCGGTCCGCTGGCCCGGCTGTCGGCTATGTTATAAGGGCTATGGGGCGAACCGTGATGTTCGAGCATCTACCGGCGAGTGAACAGCAATGACGGTTGCAGTTCTGGTCGCCATTGCCGCCGTCTGGATCATCGCGTACTTCCGCGTTCCGTTGCTGGTGACGACGATTCTCGTCGGCGGAGCGCTTGTCGCCGCGACATATTTTGGTTGGCTCTTGCCGGCGGCGCTCATCGCGCTGTGGGTGGTCTTTCTGCTCCTCGCGCTCGGGCTGAACCTGCCGCCGCTGCGCCGCGCGCTGATCGGCAATCGCGTGTACAACCTGTTTCGCCGCCTGATGCCGCCGATGTCCGCGACGGAGCGCGAAGCGCTCGCGGCCGGCACGGTATGGTGGGAAGCCGAATTCTTCACCGGCCGGCCGCGCTGGAAACGGTTGCTCGGCATCGCGCGCCCGGCGCTCTCGCCCGAAGAACAGGCGTTCCTCGACGGTCCGGTCGAGGAACTGTGTCGGATGATCAACGACTGGGAGATCGCGCACGAGCGGCACGACCTGCCGCCCGAGGTGTGGACGTTCGCCCGGCGCGCGGCGATTGCGGTCGACGACTTCGCTCCGGCCTGTTTGTGACGACGCGACAATCGCGGAGGACTCGTGTCGCAAAATCGTGTTTACATCGTTGACGGCGCCCGCACCCCGTTCTTGAAGGCGCGTACCGGCCCCGGCGCGTTTACCGCCTCGGATCTCGCCGTCGCGGCGGCGCGCCCGCTCCTCGCGCGCATGCCGTTTGCGGCAACCGCGTTCGATGAAGTGATCGTGGGCTGTGTGATTCCGGGACCCGACGAGGCCAACATTGCGCGCGTCATCTCGCTGCGTCTCGGCTGCGGCGAAGCGGTGCCGGCGTACACCGTGCAGCGCAATTGCGCGTCGGGACTGCAGGCGATCGCCGCGGCGGCCGAACGCATCGCGCTGGGTCAGGCGAACTTGATCCTCGCGGGCGGCACGGAAGCAATGAGCCGCGCGCCGATACTCTGGAATACGTCGATGGCAACGTGGCTCGGAAGCGTGCTCGGTGCCCGCAGCGCCGCCGCGCGTTTGCGCGCACTCGCGCGCTTTCGCCCGGCGTATCTGCGCCCGGTCTACGCGCTCCTGCTCGGCCTCACCGATCCGCTCGTGCAGCTCTCGATGGGCCAGACCGCCGAGGTACTCGCGCATCGTTTCGGCATTTCGCGCGAGGCGCAGGACGCTTACGCGCTTCAGAGCCATCGCCGCATCGCCGCGTGGTACGACGCGGGCGCGGCGACGGACGAAGTGCAACTTTTGTACGCGCCGAGCGGCGACTTCTACGCCGAGGACACGGGGATGCGGCGCGAGACCGATCTCGCGCCGCTCGCGCGGTTGAAGCCGACGTTCGATCGCAAGTACGGCCAGGTCACCGCCGGCAACAGCTCGCAGGTGAGCGACGGTGCGGCGATGCTCGTGCTCGCATCGGAATCGGCGGTGCGCCAGCACGATCTTCCGGTGCTCGGCGAATGGATCGATCACGTGTGGGCGGGTGTCGATCCCCGTGAGATGGGATTGGGACCGGTGCACGCGGTGGCGCGATTGCTCGCACGCGGGCAAATGAAAATGCACGATCTCGCGCAAGTGGAGCTGAACGAAGCGTTCGCGGCGCAGGTGCTCGCGTGTCAGGCGGCATGGGACAGCGCCGAGTACGCGCGCACGGAGCTCGGCCTCAGCGCGCCCCTCGGCGCCGTCGATCCGGAGCGGCTCAATCCCCAAGGCGGCGCGATCGCGTGCGGACATCCCGTGGGCGCGTCGGGCGCACGCCTGGTGCTGCATTTACTGAAATCGCTTCAGCGCAAGGGCGGTGGCGCCGGTGTGGCGACACTCTGTATCGGCGGCGGACAGGGCGGCGCGATGTTGCTTCGCAGCGGCAAGGAGGCGAGCGCATGAGCGTCGAAACGCCAAGCGTTGTCCGGCCGATCGAGCGCACCGTGTTGCGCCATTGGCGTCTGGAATTCGGTCAGATCGACACCAGCGGTCGGTTGATCGGCGTCGGACCCGACGAAGAGATCGGGTTGCTGACGCTCGACGTCGCCGATCAATCGGCCAACACGTTGACGCGCGAAGTGATGGAAGAGTTCGATCGCTTGCTCACGAGCATCGCGAGCCGTCACCTGCGCGGGCTCATTATCCGCTCCGGCAAGCCCTCGGGATTCGCGGCCGGCGCCGATGTGCGCGAGTTCGGTCGCGTGACCGACGCCGCGGAAGCGGCCGAACTCGCGCGCGAAGGCCAGCGCGTCCTCGATCGGCTCGCGGCGCTGTCGTTTCCCTCGGTCGCGCTGATCCACGGTTTTTGCATGGGCGGCGGGCTCGAGCTCGCGGCTGCGTGCCATTATCGGATTGCATACGACGACGCGGGAACGCGGCTCGGCCTGCCCGAGGTTCGTCTCGGCATTCATCCCGGTTTTGCCGGGACGGTGCGCCTGCCCGCGCTGATCGGCCATCTGCCGGCGCTCGATTTGATGCTGACCGGGCGCGCGGTGGCCGCGCGCGCCGCGCTTCGTCTCGGGCTCCTCGACGAGGTCGTCCCCGAGCGGCATGCGCTCTATGCGGCACAGAGTTTTTTGAGGCGTCGGCCGCCGCGCGGGCGCGCCTCTTGGCATCGGCGCATCGTCGGTTTTAACGCGTTTCGACCCATGGTGGCGCGGATGCTCGCGCGCCGGCTACAGGCACGCGTGAACCCGCATCATTACCCGGCGCCGTACCGCATTCTCGAGCTCTGGCGCAACAACGCCACGGCAGCGACGGAAGCGATTTCGCTCGGCGAGCTGCTGGTCGGACGCACCAGCCGCAATCTCGTGCACGTCTTTCTCCTCGGCGAAGAGCTCAAGCGGCAAGGGCGCGCGCGCACGCACGACATCGAGCGCGTGCACGTCATCGGCGCGGGTGTGATGGGTGCCGATATCGCGATATGGGCGGCCGCGCGCGGATTTCAGGTGAGCCTGCAAGACCAGAAGCCGGAGATTCTCGCGCGCGCGGTCAGCCGCGGCTATAAATTTTTTCAGCGCCGGCTGCGCGAGCCGCGACTTGTACAGCAGGCGATGGATCGACTGGTGCCCGATCTCGCCGGCGACGGTTTGCGTCGCGCCGATCTCGTGATCGAGGCCATCGTCGAGAAGATCGAACCGAAGCGCGAAGTGCTGCGTCACGCCGAGCGCGTGGCGCCGAAGTCTGCGGTGCTCGCGACGAATACGTCGAGCATTCCACTCGAAACGCTCGCCGAGGCGCTCGCGGATCCGTCGCGCCTCGTGGGCCTGCATTTCTTCAATCCGGTCGCGCGCATGCAGCTCATCGAGCTCGTGCGCGGCGAACGCACGGCGCAAACCGTGCTCGATCGCGCCCGCGCCTGGGCAGTTGCGATCGACCGCTTCCCGCTCGATGTCACGAGCAGCCCCGGGTTTCTCGTCAACCGCGTGCTCACGCCGTATCTGCTCGAAGCGGTCAAGCTCCTCGAAGAAGGTATTCCCGGACCGGCGATCGACCGTGCGGCAGTCGAATTCGGAATGCCGATGGGGCCAATCGAGCTTTCCGACACCGTCGGTTTGGATATCTGTCTCTCCGTCGCGGAGACGCTCGCGGGCTCGCTCGGCGTGCCGGTGCCCGCGGAGCTGCGCGAGCTCGTGACGCAGGGACGGCTCGGAAAGAAAACCGGTCGCGGATTTTATCGCTACGACGCGAAGGGCAAACGCCGCAAGACTTGGCGCGCGTCGGAAGAACGGATACCGCCGCACGTGCCCGTGACCGAGCGTCTGGTGCTGCGATTGCTGAACGAAGCGATGGCATGCCTGCGCGAAGGGGTCGTTGGAGACGCGTGCGCGGTCGATGCCGGGATGGTGTACGGCACCGGGTTCGCGCCGTACCTCGGAGGACCGATGCGCTACGCCGAGAGCCTCGGCTCGACGGGCATCGGTCACAGCTTGTACCGCCTCTCTCAGGAGTATGGCGAACGATTTACGCCCGATCCCGGCTGGTCTCAGCCCGAGCTACTGGTTTCGCGGCCGCAATCCACGTAGTAACCGCTTTACCTTGCAGCGACATATTCGTAAGGTAACCGCGTCTCGATAACGCGATAGTCAAACAACTATGCAACTTACCTCACGCTCCAATCTTTCCGATCTTTTCGCCGGTCGTGTTCAGGAAACGCCGCACGCGGCTGCGTACCGGCAGCACGACGGTGCGCGCTGGGTCGGAATGACCTGGGGCGAGGCGGGGCGGCAAGTCGCGCGCTGGCAGGCGGCGCTGAAGCGCGAAGGTTTGAAGCCGGGCGATCGCGTGTCGATGTGTCTGCGCAATCGCATCGAGTGGGTGATGCTCGATCAAGCGGCGATCGGGCTCGGTCTCGTCACGGTGCCGCTGTACTTTGACGACCGTCCGGACAACATGGCGTGGTGCTTGAACGACGCCGGTGTGCGTTTCTTGCTGCTGGAAGACGGCGTGCAATGGAACGCGCTCAAAGACCAGGTGAAGAACGTCGAGCGCGTTGTCTGCCTGGGCGGGATGATTCCGCAAGACGCGCGGGTACGCCGCCTCGGCGATTGGCTGCCGGATGGCGTCTTCGAATTACAGCGCTCTACGGTCGGCGCCGACGAGCTCGCGACCATCGTTTACACCTCCGGCACCACCGGACGGCCGAAAGGCGTGATGCTGTCGCACGGTAATATCGTGAGCAACGTCCTTGCTTCGGTGCGCGCGATCGCCGTTCATCCTACCGATCTCAGCGTGTCGTTTCTGCCGATGTCGCACATGTTCGAGCGCACCTGCGGTTACTACGTCAATGCCTATGCCGGCGCGCAGACGGCGTTCGCGCGTTCCATTACCCTGCTGGCGGAGGACCTGCAGACGCACAAGCCCACCACGATGGTCGCGGTGCCGCGTATTTTCGAGCGCGTGTGGGCGGCGATGCAGCAGGGACTTCCGCCCGGGAGCGGCAAGCGCAAGCTGTTCGACAAAACCGTCGAGGTCGGCTGGCGCCGCTTCAAGGGCGAAGCGACGCTCAAAGATCACCTGCTTTGGCCGGTGCTCAAAGCGCTCGTCGCGAGCAAGGTGCACGCGCGCCTCGGCGGACGCCTGCGGCTGATCTCGGTGGGCGGTGCGGCGTTTCCGGAACAGCTCGCGCGCGTTTTCATGGGGCTCGGCTTCAACATCCTGCAAGGCTACGGACTGACCGAAACGGCGCCCGTGCTGAGCACGAATCGCGAGGGCGACAACGATCCGACCTCGGTCGGCCGACCGCTCGAGGAGGTTACGCTGCGCTGCGCCGAGAACGGCGAGCTGCTCGCGAAGGGCCCGAACATCATGCTCGGCTATTGGAACAATCCGGACGCGACCCGTGCCGCGCTCGATGCCGACGGCTGGTTCCACACCGGCGATCTCGCGCACCTTCGCGACGGTCGCGTGTACATTACGGGCCGCATCAAGGAGGTCATCGTGCTCTCGAACGGCGAGAAAGTGCCGCCGGAAGATGCGGAGCAGGCGATCCTGCGCGATCCGACGTTCGAGCACGTCATGCTCATCGGCGAGGGCCGCTCGTGGCTGGGTCTACTGTGCGTATCGAAGACCGAGGACCTGAGCGTGCTCTGCAGTCGCGCGAATACGCAGTTGCGCGACTTTCCCGGCTACGCACGCATCCGCTACATCGCGCGGGTGCCAGGGCCGTGGGGCGTCGATAATGGATTGCTTACGCCGACCCTCAAGCTGCGCCGCAAGGAAGCCGAGCGACAGTTCCACAAGGAAATCGAGGCGATGTACGCGCTGAATCCGAGCCCCTGCGGCACGGCGAACGGGAGCGTTGCGTAAGAACGCGCGGGTTCGCGGCCGGCGCCACTTGATCGCACGGTCTCAACGTTCTCGCACCGCGCGCGCGAATGCCGGTGTGTGCGCGGCGATTTGTGCAGCGGTCAGCAAGAACACGCTGTCGTCGCCGGCCGCGGTTTCGAGCCATACGAACGGAACGTCGGGAAGCGCACGCTGGAGCGTCTCGCAACTATTGCCGACTTCGGCGACCAGGATGCCCTGCGGCTCGAGGTGCGCCTGCGCGCCCGCGAGGATGCGAAGAATGGCATCGAGCCCGTCCGTTCCGGAGACGAGCGCGAGTCGCGGCTCGTGGCCGTACTCGGGCGGCAGATCGTCGAGCTCGGCGGGCGCGACGTACGGCGGATTGGTGAGAATGACGTCGTAGCGCCGGCCGGTTACCCCCGAGTAGAGATCCGACTGCACGAGATGTACACGGCCGCCGACGCTGTGGCGCTCGACGTTGATCCGCGCGACGGCGAGCGCATCAGCCGAAATATCCGCCGCATCGACCTCCGCCGCCGGAAACGCGAGCGCGGCGGCGATCGCCATGCAGCCGCTGCCCGTGCCGATATCGAGAATGCGGCGTACGCGCGCGGCCTCGATCCATGGCGCGAACTGCTCCTCGATCAAATCCGCCGTCAGCGAGCGCGGCACGAGCACGCGCTCGTCGACGTAAAACGGCAGACCCGCGAACCAGGCTTCGTGGAGCAGATAGGCCGTGGGTTTGCGCGTGCGGATGCGTTCCTCGACGAGCGCTTTGATTTCGCGGCGCGATGCGTCCGCGAGCGCATCGTCGAGCCGCGCATCGAGCTCGGCCGGCGTCCACTTGAGCGCGCCGCCGACGAGCCAGGCGGCCTCATCAACTGTATCGGTCGTGCCATGACCGCAATAAACGCCGGCGGTTTCGAGCGCGGAATTGGCCCAGGCGATCGCATCGCGGACCGTGCCGCAACTGTCTATGCTCTTGAGATGCATATTCGCGTACGATAATACGTTCGTTTACGCACGATTAAGAGTACTGGACATGAGCGCGGTGACCTTCCCCGGCGGACGGCGCGAAATCGAGGCGATCGGACTCGTCGGTTTCGCCCATAGCGTTTCGCATTTCTTTCAGCTGATGATGCCCGCGCTCTTCCCCTGGCTGCTGCGCGAATTCGATTTGACGTTCACGCAGCTCGGCGTCACCACCACGGTCTTCTTCACGGTGTCCGGTATCGGGCAGTTCCTCGCCGGCTTCGTGGTCGACCGCGTCGGCGCCCGACGCGCGTTGCTCGGCGGCATCATGTTGCTCGGTCTCGCCGGCGTGATTCTCGGGCTCGCGCCGAACTACGCCACATTGATTCTCGTCGCAGCTGTTGCGGGCGCCGGTAACTCGGTGTTTCATCCGGCCGACTTCACGCTGCTCAACCACAACGTTTCCGATCGGCGTCTCGGTCACGCGTTCTCGGTGCACGGGCTTTCGGGGAACCTCGGCTACGCGGCGGCCCCCGTCGTCATGGCCGGTATCACGCTCGCGACCGACTGGCGCATCGCCGCGTTTGCCGCGTCCGGTCTGGCGCTGGCGGCGCTGTTACCATTGTTGATTCGCCGCGATGCGCTGACGGTGGAGCCGCACGTGCGTGCCGCCGCGCAGGCGTCAGCAACGAACGAATCGACGTTCGGGTTCCTCGGTGTCGGCGCCGTGTGGCTCTGTTTCGTGTTCTTTCTCGTGATCACCGCGGCCGCCGCCGGCTTGCAGAATTTCGGACCGCTCGCGCTGCACCACCTTTACGGCATGTCCGTCGCCGCCGCCGCGTCGTCGTTGACGGCCATGCTGCTCGGCGGCGCGGCCGGAATGGCGCTCGGCGGTTTTCTGGTGGCACGACAAGAGGCGCACGAGCGCCTCATTGCCGCCGTGCTCGTCGCCGCCGCGATTTTCGCGACGTGCCTCGCGAGCGGCGCCCCGCCGGCCTGGAGCGTAACCGTGCTGATGGCGGGACTCGGGTTCTGCACCGGCATGGCCGGGCCGTCGCGCGACATGCTGGTGCGTCGTGCCGCGACCGCGCGTTTTGGCGCCGCCGCATACGGCCGCGTGTACGGATTCGTCTATTCCGGGCTCGACGTCGGCTTCGCGCTGTCGCCGGTGCTCGTGTTCGGGCCGCTCATGGACGCCGGACGCTACGCGGGCGTGCTGCTCGGCGTCGCGATCCTGCAGAGCTTCGCCATCGCCGCGGCGCTTTCCGTTGGACGCGGTATCAGCGCGCGGGACGAGCCGGTCCCGCTCGGCCCGTCGGCAAGTAAGGAACCCGCTTAAATCCGTCTGCTATGTCGTTGGCGCTTCCCGAGCGGAAGCCCTGCGCGCGTTACGTCCCGTAACGCGAATAGTGTGCGGGATACTGCGCGCGCGCGACGCCGCTCGTGACCGCGGCTTGCGCGACGGCGGATGAAATCGCGCGCAGCAATCGCGGATCGAACGGCTTCGGCACGATGTAGTCGGGCCCGAACGCGAGCCGGTCCAGCCGATATGCGTGCAGCACTTCCTTCGGCACCGGCGCGCGCGCGAGCTCCGCAAGCGCACGCACAGCGGCCGCGCACATGGCGGGATTGATGCAACGCGCGCGCACGTCGAGCGCGCCGCGGAAGATGTACGGGAAGCCGAGCGCATTGTTGATCTGGTTCGGATAATCGCTGCGCCCGGTTGCCATGATGAGATCGTTGCGCGCGGCATGGGCGGCCTCGGGCAGAATTTCCGGATCCGGATTCGCCAACGCAAATACGATCGGCCGCGGCGCCATCGCGCGCACCATGTCGGGCGTGAGCAGATCCGCCGCCGCCACGCCGATGAAGACGTCGGCGCCGCGCATGGCGTCGGCGAGCGTGCGCCGGTCGGTCTTCTGTGAAAACGCCTGCTTGAACGACGACAGATCGGTGCGCGTATCTTCGACCACACCTTTGGTATCGACGAGCAGAATGCGTTCGCGCTTCGCGCCGAGCGCGATCAGCAGATTGATCGACGCGATGCCCGCGGAGCCGGCGCCGAGACACACGATGGAAACATCGTCGAGCTTCTTGCGTTGCAGCTCGAGCGCGTTGAGGAGGCCGGCGGCGATGACGATGGCGGTGCCGTGCTGATCGTCGTGAAAGACCGGAATGTCGAGACGTTCGATCAGCGCTTTCTCGATCTCGAAGCATTCGGGCGCTCGGATGTCCTCGAGATTGATGCCGCCGAAAGTCGGCGCGATGTTCGCCACGGTTTCGATGAACGCCTGCGTCGACGGTGCGTCGACTTCGATGTCGAACACATCGATGCCGGCGAAGTTCTTGAAAAGGATGGCCTTGCCTTCCATCACCGGTTTCGCCGCCAGCGGACCGGCTTTGCCGAGACCGAGCACGGCGCTGCCGTCCGTGATGACGGCGACCAGGTTGCTCTTGTTGGTGTAGCGGTAGACGGCGTCGGGGTTGCGCGTAATGGCGCGCACCGGTTCCGCGACGCCCGGCGTGTACGCGAGGGCCAGCTCTTCCTGAGTGGTGCAAGGCTTGGTCGGCTCGATGCGTATCTTCCCGGGCGTCGGCAGCGCGTGGTACTCAAGCGCGGCCTGCTCGAGGTTCTTTTTCATATGTGCCTTACCTGTTCTTTGTTATGTCCAAACTGTCGTCCCTGGCGCGACCGTCGTAGCCTCGGTATCTCGGGTCCGGTGTTCCATCGCCGGACGCGTGGCGCGAATGCACGCCCCGTGCATCGCGACTCCGCTTTCGCTCTATTGAATCGTTTTGATGGCGTCGCCGGCGCCGGGTTCGCCGGACGGAAATTTATCGTTAATCAATCGTAGCACCGACTCCGCGTACGCGGGTACCGGCGAGGCCGTGGCGAGCTTGCCGAACGTGTCGCCCGGGCGGGTGCGAACCAGCCGGACGCGTAGGCCTTCGGCCAGTTTGCGCTCGTCGGGCCTAAGCGCGTGCAGGCTGGCGGCGGTGGCGAGAAATCGCGCGTCGTCGCGCGCAAACGCCTCCGCGGTTTTTGCGACGCCTAGGAATAAATACGCTCGGTTTCCGTAATAGACGACGACGGCCCGCACGTCGCGCGGGCTGCTCTGGTCGAATGCCTTGGTGCTCAGGCGCGCGATCCCGGCATACGACGGCAGCGTCGTGCCGCTTACCGGCCCACCGTTCTTGATCGCATCGGTCTTCAGGCGCGTCTTCAAATACTGTTCGGGCGTCACGCGCTTGTTGAGGTCCTCTGCAACCAGTTGCAGCATCGCGTCGTGCTCGGGGCTGTTGGCCACCACCGCTTTCGGCGAATTCTCCAGACGCCAGCCGTCGGGGAATTGCACCGCAAAGTTCAACTCGGCGTGGTAGAACGCCGATTTGTAACGGACGCCGGCCTTCGGACTGTCGCCGTAGCGCAGCCCGTCGATGTGTTGCAGGTACTCGTCGCGGCCGGTGCGGGTGGCGGCCTCGGTTTTACCTTTCTTCGCTTCCCCCACGACTTCCTGCAACCGCTGATCCGCGCTCGGATGACTGGCGAAGACGCCGTGATAAATATGCGGCTCGCGGCCTTCGGCTTTGGCGCGCACCTTTTCGAACTCTTCTTGGTTCTTGAGCACGCCGATCACGCCGATCATCGCGTCCGGATCGTATCCGTTGCGGGCCAGATATTCGGCCCCCAGCCGATCGGCCTCGAGCTCGTGGTCGCGCCCATAGCCGCTCAAAAGTGCGTTGCCGATCACATTGAAGAGATCCGCGGCGACTTGGCTTCTGAGGAAAATCGCCGCCGCGATCTGGCCGGCCGTTGCCGCGCTGTACTGACGCACCGAGTGGCGCGCAGTCACGTGGCCGATCTCATGACCGAGCACCGCGGCAAGCTCGGCTTCGGAATTGAGGTAGGCGAGTATGCCGCGCGTTATATATATGTATCCGCCGGGAAGGGCGAAGGCATTGACGTCCGGGGTGTCGATTACGGTAAAGCGGTAGACGAGGTCTGGACGGTGGCTGTGCGCGGCGATGCGCTCGCCGACCTGTTGGACGTACGCTTGCAGTTTTTCATCCTCGTAGACGCCGAACTGCGCGCGGATTTTCGGATCGTTCGACCGCCCGAGCTGAATCTCCTGGTTCTCGGACATCATTACCAAGTTCGGGGTCCCGCTCACCGGGTTGATGGCGCAGCCGGCGAGCCAGGCGCCGAGCGCAAGCGCGGCGCCACAACCCCACGTTACGACGCGGTTCGGCCACGGGCTCATGAGGGATCTTCCAGCATGGCGGGGTGAGTAACGCGCAACCGATGCCTGCTTTTATACTCCGTCAGCCAGCCGCGTGCCACCACACGGCGGCCGATCAGCGATTGCGGTGAACGACCGAGCGCGGCGACGACGTCGGCGGGCAGGCGTAGCTCGATCATCGGAGCGATCACGAGATCGGTGTAGTCGCCGCGGCGGTAAACCGCGCGCACAGTGCCGGCCAATCGGATGAAACCGCTTCGTTCCGGCTTCAACTCTTCCGCGGCCACAGGCGCGTACTCAGGCCGCGACCAGACACCGCGCCGAAGCCGGCGCGCCTCCGCTTCCGCTGCGCGGTAACGCTCGAGCCGCGTGATGTTCGGCGGAATCGCGACATACCAAGCGAGGCCTTCGCGTACGAGGATTTCCTGCAGGTCGCGCCCGTCCGCGAGCAGCGCGTAAGCGAGCGTGCGGCCGTATCGGTCGAACCGCTCGGAACCATACTCGATGCGAACCGTTTGTCCGCGAGTCAGACCCATCGTGCGGTAACGCGCCTCGCGCGCGAGCGGGTCGTCCGGTGTTCCGTTTTTGCCGATCTCCGGCGCATTAATTCCGATCAGACGGACTTCGCGTCCATCGGCGAGCCGCAAGCTGTCGCCGTCGAGCGCCGATTCGACCTTCGCGAGTTCGGAGCCGGTGGCCCCGACCGGAACCGCCGCAACCGCGAGCCAAATAAAAAGGGCGCTCCATCGGAGCGCCCAGAATGAACGAAGTCGCGCGTAGCGCGCTCGGTTCGTTTCCCTCTCCCGCCGCTGCGAAAGAGAGAATGAGGGTGAAGATAAGCGGCTACGGATCAGGCGTTATTTCTTCGCGTACTTTTGGCGGAATTTCTCGACGCGGCCTTCGGTGTCGACGATCTTCTGCTTGCCCGTGTAGAACGGGTGGCACTTGGCGCAGACTTCGACGTTCAAGTCGCGTCCCGCGGTCGAGCGCGTCTTGAAGGTGTTGCCGCACGCGCAGGTGACGGTGATCTCTTTGTATTCGGGATGAATATCGGCCTTCATGGGTACGCCTCTGTTCGGTTGCGCCGCCGGCCGGGCGGCGATTTCAAGGGCCGCGTAGTCTATGGCAACAGGGCCAGGCGCGGCAAGTTCCGAGTCTTGGGCACCGTAGGGCCGCTCGGCGTCGGTTTTCCGGGCAGCGGCACCGGGACGTAAATCCGAGCGACGGAGCGGTTGCCGGACGCGTCGGTCGCCGAATAAGCCACCGCGTAACCGGGATCCTGCGGCGAGGGGTTGGTGCGTATCGATTCGGCCACCACGAGCGGTTCGGGGTCCAGGTCGTCCTTGGCCGTGGCCACGATCTGGACGTCGGCCGCGCCGCGGACAGTGCGGGCTTCGAGCGTGAGCGTCGGGGGCGTGGTGTCGAGAAGCGAGAGCGTGCCGCTGACGGCCGGACGGTTCCCTTCCAGCTCGATCGTGTAGTGCCCCGTGAGATAGGCGTCGTCCGATCCCGGCACGACGATCGCAAAGCCGGTGAGCGCTCGTTCCGTCGCGCCGGCATTGGCGCGGGGGGCCGGTCGATACCATTCGATCCAGTAACCGCTCGTTCCAAGTGGCTGCGCCATCCGCACACGCCAACCCGGCGGTTGCTGCGCCGCTTCCGCCGGCAGCTCGTACCAGGTAACAAGATTGTCTGTGCGGAGTGCGCGCGCGTTCACCGGCGCGGCCTGTAGCTGGGGCAATCCGATTCCGGATGACTGGCAGTCACAGCCGACGAAGAACCGTTGAGTTTCCGTCGCACGTATCTCGTAGTGATAGACGACGTTCCCGCCCTGATGCTCGGCGTACGTCAGCACAACCGGGGAATTATCCTCGGCGCAGGAGAAGCCGGCCGAGAAGATCGAACAAATACCACTGATCCCTATGAGAACGCGCGCGCGCATTGGTAGCTCCCTCCGACCTGCCGGTCAGACCGGAAGCGAGCGCGAAAGTGCGGTAACAACCGCTGGGGTGCGGTTTAACTCCCGCGATGCAAGCGCGGAAAGCGCTGCATCAGCGCTTCATGGAGTCGAAGAACTCGGCGTTGTTCTTGGTCGCGCGCAGTTTCTCGAGCAGGAATTCGGACGCTTCGAGCTCATCCATCTGGTGCAAAAGCTTGCGCAGAATCCAGATCTTTTGCAGCTCGTCCGGCGGCAGCAGCAATTCCTCGCGGCGCGTGCCGGAACGGTTGATGTTGATGGACGGATAGACGCGTTTCTCGGACAGGCGCCGGTCGAGATGGATTTCCATGTTGCCGGTGCCTTTGAATTCTTCGTAAATCACGTCGTCCATCTTGGAGCCGGTGTCGATCAGCGCCGTGGCGATAATCGTGAGGCTGCCCCCTTCCTCGATATTGCGCGCCGCACCAAAGAAACGTTTCGGGCGCTGCAGCGCGTTGGCGTCGACGCCGCCGGTCAGCACTTTGCCCGAGGCGGGAACTACGGTGTTGTACGCCCGCGCGAGACGAGTGATCGAGTCGAGCAGGATGACCACGTCGCGCTTGTGCTCGACCAGACGCTTCGCCTTCTCGATCACCATTTCCGCCACCTGCACGTGGCGCGCTGCCGGCTCGTCGAACGTCGAGGCGATGACTTCGCCGCGGACCGAGCGCTGCATTTCGGTGACTTCTTCCGGGCGCTCGTCGATGAGCAGCACCATCAGCACGCAATCCGGGTTGTTGGCGGTGATCGAGTGCGCGATGTTCTGCAGCATCACGGTTTTGCCCGCTTTCGGCGGCGACACGATCAGTCCACGCTGACCCTTGCCGATCGGGGCGATGAGATCGATGACGCGGGAGGTCAGGTTTTCGCTCGACGCGTTGTCGCGTTCGAGCTTCATCCGGTCCTCGGGGTGCAGCGGCGTCAGGTTCTCGAAGAGGACCTTGTTTTTCGCCTCCTCAGGCGCCTGGAAGTTGATCTCCTCGACCTTGAGCAGCGCGAAATAACGCTCGGATTCCTTGGGCGGGCGGATGTTGCCTTTGACGGTGTCGCCCGTGCGGAGGTTGAAGCGCCGGATCTGAGACGGCGACACGTAGATGTCGTCCGGACCGGCGAGATACGAGCTGTCGCTCGAGCGGAGGAACCCGAAGCCGTCCTGCAGGATCTCGACCACGCCTTCGCCGACGATGTCCTCGCCCTTCTTGGCCTGGGCTTTGAGGATGGCGAAGATGAGATCCTGTTTGCGAAGCCGGCTCCCGCCTTCGAGGTCGAGGGCGCTCGCCATCTCGGCCAACTCGGTCGCCGGTTTCTTCTTAAGCTCGGAAAGATTCATCAAGGTTGGAGTCATTGCGTCCATCGCTTTCGGGCGCGCGGCGCCCGAAAAATTGCCCGCCGTTTGGACCGGGGGTTTGTAACGAAAGGGTTAAAAGAAAAAGGGAGTAGGAATTATTAAGGAAAGCTCTCGCTCACCTGTAATCAACATTAACACCTGTTTTGCGGTTCGTCCAGTAGAGCCGACGCGAGGTACGCGTCGGCATTTACAGATGTCCATCGAGGAACGCCGAGAGCTGCGACTTCGAGACCGCTCCGACCTTCGTCGCTTCGACGCTGCCGTTCTTGAAGAGCATGAGGGTAGGAATGCCGCGAATGCCGTACTTCGGCGGCGTCATCGGATTCTCGTCGATGTTCAGCTTCGCAACCTTTAAACGCCCGTTGTACTCGCGCGCGATCTCTTCCAGCACTGGCGCGATCATTTTGCACGGCCCGCACCACTCGGCCCAGTAATCGACCAACACCGGCCCCTGGCTCTTCAACACCTCCTGCTCGAAGCTGCCGTCGGTAACGCTGACAATGCCTGCGCTCATAAGGGAACGTTCTCCATCGGTAGTTTGGTTCGACCGCGATTGCGGCCACTGAGGCTGGGGTCGGCTAACCCTGATATTTGAACGAAATAGCCTGTCCAATGCAAGCGTCAAGGGTCCACCGGATCGAACCGTTTGGCTTCAAGCTATTAATGATTTCGCGCTATTGATATTCTTACATTTCGAAAGAGAGGAAATGAGCGAACACCACCTCACCGATCAGCCCTTTAGCCGTCTCAACCTACCCGACGCCCTCATGCGGGGCATCCACGCGGCCGGTTTCGAGTTCTGCACTCCGATACAAGCGAAGGCACTGCCGATAGCCCTGACCGGACGGGACGTCGCCGGTCAAGCGCAGACGGGGACGGGTAAGACGGCCGCGTTTCTGCTTGCGACGTTCAACCATCTGCTGACGCATCCGTCGGCGCCCGAACGCACGCCGACGCAGCCGCGCGCCGTGATTCTCGCGCCGACGCGCGAGCTCGCCGTGCAGATCCACAAAGACGCAGAAGCGTTGGGCGGCGGCACCGGATTTCGTCTGAACCTCGTCTACGGCGGCACCGGCTACGACTCCCAGCGCCGGGATCTCGAGGCCGGTGTCGACGTGTTGATCGGAACGCCGGGGCGGATCATCGACTACTTCAAGCAGCACGTGTTCGATCTCAAAGCGGTGCAGGTGATGGTGCTCGACGAGGCCGACCGGATGTTCGATCTCGGCTTCATCAAAGACATTCGCTTCCTGCTGCGCCGCATGCCGGAGCCGACGCAACGGCTCAACATGTTGTTCTCCGCGACGCTCTCGTACCGGGTGACCGAGCTCGCTTACGAGCACATGAACAACCCGGAGTTCGTGCGCATCGACGCGGACAAGCGAACCGCCGACAAAGTCGAGCAGGTCCTGTACCACACGGCGAACGAAGAGAAGATTCCGCTGCTCGTCTCGCTCCTGCGCAGCATGGACCCAACGCGGAGCCTGGTATTCGTGAACACCAAAGACATGGGCGAGCGGCTCGTCGGCTGGCTCAAGGCGAACGGCTTTCGCGCGGGCGTCCTGTCCGGTGACGTGCCGCAGACGCTGCGTCTCAAACTGCTCGGGGATTTCAGCGAGGGCCGGCTTCCCATTCTGGTCGCAACCGACGTCGCCGCCCGCGGCCTGCACATTCCGGACGTCTCGCACGTATTCAACTTCGATCTGCCGCAAAACGCCGAGGACTATGTGCACCGCATCGGGCGCACCGCGCGTGCCGGCAAGAGCGGCGATGCGGTAAGCTTTGCGTGCGAGCGTTACGTGCTGGGGCTGCCGGAAATCGAAAGCTACATCGGCCACAAAATAGCAACCGCGAAAGTAAATCCGGCATCGTTGCCGACCCTGCAGCCTCCGGGACCGCACCGGCGTACGGATGCCGAACGTACCGAGCGCGGCACGGGCCGACGGCGCGAACGCCGCGGCGAAGAGCGCGGGCGTCAACGGGATCGGCGTCCGGAGCGGCGCGAAGAGCGGGCACGGGCCGACGAGCCGCGGCGTCCCGCGACGACGACGGAAACGGTCGAGATTCCGGATGCGCCGCTCGCGAGCCCGCGCGTTCGTCGCCCGAGCGGCCGGCGTGGGTTCGAAAAGCCGGCAGTGGGTTGATCGCTGTCGATTGGAGTCCAAATCAGGAGGCGAGACATGGCACGCATCATCACATCCGAAGGCAAGGCGATTACCGATTTCCCGACCATCCAGAAGCGCCTCGCCCGCCTCGGCATCGCATTGAATGCCTGGGAGGCGCCGGTGGGTGCGCGCGCGCAAGAGCTGCTCGACAAACAGGGCTTGAGCGACGCCGAGAAAGAGGAGCTCTTGAAGCTCGTCGAGCCGCGCTTCGAGCTGTTGAAGCGCGAGAAGGGCTACACGACGCGCGACATGGTGGTCATCCACGAAGACATTCCCGGCCGCGAAGCGATGCTCGCGAAGTTCGCGAAGATTCACTATCACACGGATGACGAGGTCCGCTACATCATCTCGGGGCGCGGCTACTTCGGCTTCGTCGAGCCTGACGGCGGGCAGTTCCTGCTCGAAGTGTCCGCGGGCGATTACATCAATGTCCCGGCGAATACCGAGCACTGGTTCGAAATGCGCGACTCCAAGCGGCTCAAAGCCGTGCGGTATTTCATCGATACGAGCGGTTGGGCGCCCGTGTATACCGAACGGCAAATGGCCGCGTTCGCGTAGCGCGCCGCGATGCTCGACGACTTCGCCGCCGCTGTCGCAAGGCAACGGAGTGTGGAGCGAGCAGGCCTAACGCTCACTAGGGATTTTGCCGTGAGGCGGCCCGACATTTGGCGCGCGGCCGCGCCAACCAGTACCCGACGTCCTGCGTTCCCGTTTCGGTGTACCTCCGCGCGCCGGAGTCGCCATCGTTGCGGTGCATTGAAAAAGTAGGAGCGATGACGCGAAGCTTGGATGATCTCCCGCCGCGGGCGGCGCTCGTCGAAATCGCGCGTGACTTTCACGCCCGCGGATGGATGGCGGGGACGGCGGGCAATTTGTCCGCACGTGCGGATGCGGAGCACTTTTGGATTACCGCGAGCGGTTTGCCGAAGGGCCGGCTGGACGAGCACGATTTTCTCTTGGTGCGCGTCGCCGATGGGACGATCGCCGAGCGTAGCCGGGCCGATCAGCGCCCATCGGCGGAAACCGCGATCCACGCCGTGCTCTATGCGCTATTTCCGGACGCGCAGGCATGTCTGCACGGGCATACGGTCGCCGCCTGCCTCGCCACGGAGCGGTTGCCGCGGAAAGCGGTGGGGCTGGCGCTTCCACCGATCGAGATGATCAAGGGCTTCGACATCTGGGAGCAGCGGCCGAAGGTCGAGCTGCCGATCTTTGCCAACCACCTGGACGTGGCGCGTATCGCGGGCGACGTCGAAGCGCGGCTGCGTCGCACGGCGCCGAAAGTGAGTGCGCTTCTCGTGCGCGATCATGGCCCCACCGTTTGGGGGCGTTCGCCGCAAGAAGCGTACAACCGCTTCGAAGTTCTCGATTTTCTGCTCCGCTACCTCGGGCGCTGTTGACGGTCGGTTCCCTCGTCCGCGCCGATTACCTCTGGTATGGTGATTGGTGTGCGTACCTCCAAAACTCGGTCCGTCGGTTGGCGCTCACTGCGTTTGATGGTTTGGGCCGGGCTTGTTGCCTGGGCCTTCGGCGTGCTCGCCGCGTCGCCGACGCCGCCGGCAAAAAACGCTACCCCCGCGACTAGAAAAGTGTTGCTGCTGAACATTCGCGGCGCGATCGGTCCCGCGACCGACGACTACGTGCGGAGCGGATTGAAACGGGCGAAGGACATGCAGGCGGCGCTCGTGATCCTGCGCATCGATACGCCCGGTGGTCTCGATACTTCCATGCGCGAGATTATTAAGGACATCATCGCCTCGCCGATTCCGGTAGCGACCTACGTCGCGCCGTCGGGCGCACGCGCTGCGAGCGCAGGTACGTACATTTTCTACGCCAGCCACATCGCGGCGATGGCGCCGGGCACGAACCTCGGGGCGGCCACGCCGGTGCGTATCGGCGGCGGCGGATTCGGCGGCGATGAGAAACCGCGCGATGAGCCGGCAAAGGACAAAGACGGCAAATCGAAGGGTGCGAAGGAGAAGGCGCCCGATATCAGCGGCGACGCGATGGCGCACAAGGTGATGAACGATGCGATTGCGTACATCCGCGGTCTCGCACAGCTGCGCGGGCGCAACGCCGAGTGGGCCGAGAAGGCGGTGCGCGAAGCGGCATCGCTGCACGCGGACGAGGCGCTGCGACTGAAAGTAGCGGACTTGATGGCGACGGACGTAAACGATCTGGTCGCGAAGCTCGACGGCCGCGCCGTTAAGGTCGAGGGTAACGACGTGCATCTCGCGCTCAAGGGTGCGGAGGTGGACACCTTTGATCCCGACTGGCGCGTAAAGCTGCTCGCTGCGATCACCGATCCGAACGTCGCTTACATCCTCATGATGCTCGGTGTCTACGGCCTCTTCTTCGAGCTGTGGAACCCGGGCTATGTGCTGCCCGGCGTCATCGGCGGTATTTGCTTGTTGCTCGCGCTCTATGCGTTTCAGGTGTTGCCGGTCAATTACGCCGGGCTCGGCCTGATCCTGCTCGGCATCGCTTTCATGGTCGCGGAAGCGTTCATGCCGAGCTTCGGTGCGCTCGGCGTCGGCGGTGTGATCGCGTTCGTGGTCGGGTCCATCATCCTTCTCGACACCGGTGTGGAGGGCTACGACGTCGCGTGGCAGCTGATTGCCGTGATCGCGGTGATGAGCAGTGCGATCCTCTTCGGGATTGTCTCGCTTGCAATGCGCGCTCGCGGTCGCGCCGTGGTCTCGGGGGGCGAGTACATGATCGGCGCGACCGGCGTTGCGCTCGATGGATTCACCGATCAGGGCTGGGTGCAGGTGTACGGTGAGCGCTGGCTCGCGCACACGCGCGCCGCGCTCGCACCGGGACAACGGATACGGGTCGTCGCCCGTCACGGGCTGACACTTATCGTCGAACCAGAGAAAAAAGAGGGGTAGTCAGATGGGATTCGCTTCCGCCGGTTTCGTCATTGCCGTTGTCGTGCTCATTCTCTTTTCCGCGATTCGAATCTTTCGCGAATATGAGCGCGGGGTGGTGTTCCTGCTCGGGCGATTCTGGCGCGTGAAGGGGCCAGGGCTCGTGATCATCTTGCCCGGCGTGCAACAGGTCGTGAAAGTCGATCTGCGCACGATCGTCATGGATGTGCCGCCGCAGGACGTGATCTCACGCGACAACGTCTCCGTCAAAGTGAACGCGGTCGTGTACTTTCGCGTCGTCGATCCACAGCGCGCGATCATTCAGGTCGAGGATTACTACGCGGCGACGAGCCAGCTCGCGCAAACCACGCTGCGCTCGGTGCTCGGCAAGCACGAGCTCGACGAAATGCTCGCCGAGCGCGACAAGCTGAACGTCGATATCCAGCGCATCCTCGACGCCGCGACCGACGTCTGGGGCATCAAAGTGACGAGCGTCGAGATCAAGCACGTCGACATCGACCCGACGATGGTGCGCGCGATCGCGCAGCAGGCCGAAGCGGAGCGCTCACGGCGTGCGAAGGTGATCCACGCCGAGGGTGAGCTGCAGGCGGCGGAGAAGCTGGTGCTCGCGGCCGAGCAAATCGCCCGCAGCCCGCAGGCGCTGCAGTTGCGCTATCTACAGACGCTTTCCGGCATGGCGAGCGAGAAGAGCTCGACGATCGTGTTCCCGCTGCCCATGGATGTGATCACGCCGTTCCTCGATGCATTGAGGAAACGCTAGGCTAAGTGCGAGACGCGAATCTCGATCGCGGTCTTTAGCGACACGACGGCGGTCAGCGCAGTACGCGCCAGCCGACCACCGGAAATGACCCGGAGCTGAACGCAAAGGTGATCGCCGGGAAGAAGCCTTCTGCGTTCGGGAGCACGTTGCCTTTTTGGACGAGCAGGGTCGGCGTTCCTTTGACCAGCTCGATCGGCTGCCAGCGCCCGCCGACGTTCACGAGCAGCGGTTCCTCATCGATTCTAAAGCCAGGCACCCATTTCCCGTTTTTCGGGTAATAGCGGACCAGCACGCGGCAAACGAGGATCGGTGCGCTCGCGGCGCCGCTGTAGAGCTCGATCAGCCGGTCTTGGGGTCGTGCGTTCCCGGTAAGTGGCTCGTCCGCCGTCAGCTTCCATTCGTTCGCGACGACCGGCGCCTGACGAAGCTTGAGCCCGGGTTCGTCGAGGACGGTCAGCGGCGCGAGGCCGGGGTCCGTCGCCTGCAACCGCATCAGCTTTGCTGGGCTGGTCGTGGTGGCGCCGCCCAACGCCGGGAGCAGCAGGAACGCGATTAGCAGCAGCCGTTTCATAACGTCCAGCGTAGTAGCCGCGCCGGACGTTGTCACGCGAACGGCGTTAGGCGGATGGAACCGGGCGCTTGCGACCTTGGGCGTCGAGCGCGACGTAGGTGAGCACGGCTTCAGTGACGAGCACGACCTCGCCCGGCGTCGCCGCGCTCCAGTTGCGCTGCGCATAGACCTTCACGTCGACCGTGAGCGATGTCGTGCCGATCTTGAGCAGGCGCGTATAGAAGCTCACCACGTCGGCAACGTACACCGGTTTCTTGAACGTGAAGGCGTTTACCGCGACGGTGGCGACGCGGCCGCGTGCACGCCGCGCCGCGTAGATGCCGCCCGCGATGTCGACCTGCGACATGATCCAGCCGCCGAAGATGTCGCCCGTGGCGTTCGTATCGGACGGCATCGGCGAGACGCGCAGTGTCGGCTCTTCGTCGGTGGGAAGTGAAATCTGTTCCACGCCTCAGTCTCCGCTCGTCTCGGCGAGCCAGTCTTTGTGTTTGAGAAATTCGTCGTACAGTCGCGCTTCGGCGCTGCCCGGTTCCGGTCGATAGTCGTAGTGCCAGCGCACGAGCGGCGGCAGCGACATGAGGATCGACTCGGTACGCCCGCCCGACTGCAATCCGAATAGCGTGCCGCGGTCGTAGACGAGGTTGAACTCGACGTAGCGCCCGCGCCGGTAGAGCTGAAACTCGCGTTCGCGCTCGCCATACGGAATGTTCTTGCGCCGCTGCACGATCGGGAGATACGCACGCAGGTAGTGATCGCCGACGCTGCGCTGGAAACCGAAGCAATGTTCGAAGCCGCGCTCGTTCAGGTCATCGAAGAAGAGCCCGCCGATGCCGCGCGGCTCCTGCCGATGTTTGAGGTAAAAATATTCATCGCACCATTTTTTGAACCGAGCGTAATAGTCCGCGCCGAACGGATCGCACGCGCGCTTCGCCTCGCGATGCCAATGCGCACAGTCGTCGACGAAACCGTAATACGGCGTGAGGTCGAAGCCGCCGCCGAACCACCAGATCGGCGCTTCGCCGGCTTTTTCCGCCTGGAAGAAGCGCACGTTGCAGTGCGATGTCGGAACGTACGGATTGCGCGGATGAATAACGAGCGAAACGCCGAGCGCCTGGAAGCTGCGCCCCGCGAGCTCCGGGCGCTGCGCGGTCGCCGAAGGGGGCAGGCCCGAACCGTGCACGTGCGAAAAGTTGACGCCCGCTTGCTCGAAGACACCGCCGTCCGTAAGCACGCGCGTGCGCCCTCCGCCCCCGCCGGCGCGGTCCCACCGATCTTCACGAAAGCGCGCCGCGCCGTCTTCCTGCTCGAGCGCCGCGCAGATGCGATCCTGCAGATCGAGGAGGTAATCTTCGACGGCGTCGATGTTGGCGTGAGCCATGGCTCTAGCGGATCGATCGACCGGTTACGGCGTCGCGGATCGGGGTCGGCGCCGGCAGATCGCCGACGCGTCCGGCGACCACGCAGTCGACCACGCCGCCGAATCGGTGCAGCACGTCGCGGTAGTCGCGCGCCGGTTGCTGGCCGGTACGGTTCGCGCTGGTCGAGACGATCGCCATGCCCGCGGCCCGGCACAGCGCCGCCGCCTGCGGGTGCGCGGTGACGCGCACGGCGATGCGCGGATGCTTGCCGGTGATCCAGCGCGGCGCTCGTTTGCTCGGCTCGACGAGCCAGGTGTGCGGTCCCGGCCACGTAACCGCGACTTGCGGGGGAATCGCCGCCACGTACGGCGCGAGTTGCCCCGCGTCAGCGGCGATGACGATCAGGCCTTTGTCGGGCGATCGGCGTTTCACGCGCAGCAAACGCGCAACCGCGCGCTCGTTCTGCGGATCGCAACCCAGTCCGAAGCAGTGCTCGGTCGCGTAGGCGACGAGACCACCCTGCCGGATGACCTGCGCCGCGCGGACGAGCGACTGCGTCATCATGTGCGCGTGCCGAAGCGCTCGCGAACGATTTTGTCCTTGGCCGCGATATCGGCGGCGTTTGCCCGGCGTTCATCGAGCAGGCGCCGCGCGAGCTCGGCGTCGTCCAGCGCGAGGATTTGCGCGGCCAGATATGCGGCGTTTTTGGCGCCCGCCTTGCCGATGGCGACGCACGCGACGGGAATACCGCCCGGCATCTGAACCGTCGAGAGCAGCGCGTCCTGCCCCTTGAGGGGGCCGGCGTCCATTGGGACGCCGATGACCGGCTTGACCGTCAGCGCCGCAACGGTGCCGGCGAGATGCGCCGCCATGCCGGCCGCGGCGATGAAGACGGCGCAGCCGCGCGAATCCGCCTCTTTGACGTAAGCGTGCGTCGCGTCGGGGGTGCGGTGCGCCGACAGCACGCGCACCTCGCGCGCGATGCCGAATTTATCGAGGGTCTCGACCGCGGTCTGCATCGTCTCCGCGTCCGAGTCCGAGCCCATGAGGATAGCAACGAAGGGTTTGGTCATAGCGAAAGTTTCAGATTGATTGTCCGCCGGCGCGAGCGATGGCGCGATATCCGATGTCGCGGCGGTAATGCACGTCGGACCAGTGAATGCGCCGTACGACCTCGTATGCGCGTGCCTGCGCCGCGCTCACTGTAGCGCCGAGCGCCGTCACGCACAACACACGCCCGCCGTTGGTGACGACCTTGCCGTCGCGTTCGCCGGTGCCCGCGTGGAAGACTTTGACGTCCTCCGCATCGACGGTCGGCAGGCCGGTGATGATCTCACCCTTGCGGTAGTCGCCGGGGTAGCCGCCGGCGGCCATCACGACGCCGAGTGCGGCGCGCGGATCCCAGCGCGCTTCGGTTGTATCCAGGCGCCCGTCGAGCGCCGCCTCGATCAGATCGATCAGGTCCGACTGCAGCCGGAACAGCATCGGCTGCGTCTCCGGATCGCCGAACCGGCAGTTGAACTCGAGCACGTTCGGGGTCCCGTCCGGCGCGATCATGAGGCCGGCGTAGAGGAAACCGGTGTAGGGATGCCCCTCGCGCGCGAGCCCGCCCACGGTCGGTTCGATCACTTCGCGCAGCACGCGCGCGTGCACTTCGGGCGTTACGACCGGCGCCGGCGAGTACGCGCCCATTCCGCCCGTGTTCGGTCCGGTATCGCCGTCGTTCACGCGCTTATGGTCTTGCGACGAGGCGAGCGCGAGTACGTGCGCACCGTCGACCATGACGATGAAGCTCGCCTCTTCGCCGCGCAGAAACTCCTCGAAGACGATGCGCGTGCCCGCGGCGCCAAGCGTTTTTTTCTGTTGGAAGTCCTCGACCGCGCGCCGCAGCTCTTCGCGCGTCTCGGCAATTACTACGCCCTTGCCGGCCGCGAGACCGTCCGCCTTCACCACGTGCGGAAGCGGCAGCTGATCGATGATCGCGAGACTTTCGGCGTAACTGTTCGTCTCGTGATAGTGCGCCGTGGGGATGTGATGCCGGGCGAGAAAGGACTTCGCATAAGCTTTCGAGTTCTCGAGCTGCGCGGCCGCTCGGGTCGGACCGAAGCAGCGCAGCCCCGCGGCGGTGAAGCGATCGACGATGCCGAGCGCGAGCGGCGCCTCCGGGCCGATGACGGTGAGATCGATGCGTTCGGTTGTCGCAAAGCGCAGCAAGCCGTCGACGTCGTCGGCGGCGATCGGGACATTGGTGCATTTCGCTTCGCGCGCAGTGCCGGCGTTGCCCGGCGCCACGTAAATACGGTTCGCCCGCGGCGAGCGCGCGATCTTCCATGCGAGTGCATGTTCGCGGCCACCGCCGCCGACGACGAGAATATTCATGCGCTGTCTCGAATGGGTTCTACCGAATCAAAGCGGTGATAGCTGACCGATAACCTGCCACCTTATCATTCGCGCACTGAGTCAGTGACGGAAATGACGTACGCCGGTGAACACCATGGCAATGCCGTGTTCGTTGGCCGCATCGATTACTTCCTGGTCGCGCATCGATCCGCCGGGTTGGATCACGGCCGTGACGCCGACCTCAGCCGCCGCGTCCAGCCCGTCGCGAAACGGAAAGAACGCGTCCGACGCCATTACGCTGCCGCGCACTTGAAGCCCGGCGTCCTGCGCCTTGAGCGCCGCGATGCGCGAGCTGTAGACGCGGCTCATCTGCCCGGCGCCGACGCCGATGGTCGCGCCGTCCTTGCAGTAAACGATCGCGTTCGATTTCACGAATTTCACGACGCGCCACGCGAACAGCAGGTCACGCTGCTCTGCGTCGCTCGGTGCACGCCGCGTCACGATCTTGAGCGCGGTCGCATCGATCGTCGCGCGATCGGCGTCCTGGACGAGCAATCCGCCGGCGACACGTTTCAGATCGAGTTCGGCGACGCCCGCCGCCGGCCATTGACCGCACGCGAGCAAGCGCACGTTGGGTCTGCCCGCAACCGCCGTGCGCGCTTCGGTCGTCACTTCCGGCGCAATGATGACTTCGACGAACTGCCGATCGACGATGGCGCGCGCGGTGTCCGCATCGAGCGCGCGGTTGAACGCAATGATGCCGCCGTAGGCGGAGGTCGGGTCCGTCGCGAAGGCGCGGTCGTATGCTTCGCGAATCGAGCCGGCGACGGCGACGCCGCATGGATTCGCGTGTTTGACGATGACGCAGGCGGGCGCATCGAATGTTTTCACGCACTCGAGCGCGGCGTCGGCGTCGGCGATGTTGTTGTAGGAAAGCTCTCGGCCCTGCAGCTGCTTCGCTCCCGCGATCGTGCCCGGTGCGGCGTTGTGATCGACGTAAAACGCGGCGCGCTGATGCGGATTCTCGCCGTAACGTAACGTCTGCGCGAGGCGCACTTGCAGATTGAACGTGTGCGCGAAATCGGCGCGTGTGCCGTCGGCCTCGAGCGCGCCGAGATAATTCGCTATAGCGCCGTCGTAGCGTGCCGTGTGCTCGAACGCTTTAACGGCAAGGCGAAAGCGCGTCTGCGGCGTCGTCGCGTTCTCGTGTGCGCGCATCTCGTCGAGCACGAGCGCGTGATCCGCGGCATCGACCACCACGGTCACCGCCGAGTAGTTCTTGGCGGCGGCGCGAAGCATTGTCGGGCCGCCGATATCGATCTGCTCGATCGCGTCCGCGAGCGCGCAGTTCGGCTGCGCAGCCGTTTGCTCGAAGGGGTACAGATTGACCACGACGAGATCGATCGGCGCGATGTCGTGCTCGCGCAGCGCGTCGCGATGGGTTTCGTCGTCGCGGCGTGCGAGCAGACCGGCGTGCACGCGCGGATGCAGCGTCTTCACGCGGCCGTCGAGCATTTCGGGAAAGCCGGTGTAGTCCGCGATTTCGACGACCGGCACGTCGTTCGAGCGGAGCAGACGAGCGGTTCCCCCCGTAGAGAGAATTTCGACTCCGCGCTCGACGAGCGCGCGTGCGAAAGAGACCACTCCGGTTTTGTCGGACACGCTGATGAGCGCGCGCTTGATCGCCGCCATTTCGTTATTGTCGCACGTGCGTTGCCGATTGGCGCGCGCCGCGATGCGCCGGCGCGTCGGTTAGTTGAGCTTGTATTGCTTGAGCTTCTTGCGCAGGGTGTTGCGATTGATACCGAGCAGCTCCGCCGCACGGCACTGATTGCTTTTGACGTGGCGCATCACGATCTCGAGCAGCGGCCGCTCGACTTCCGAGATCACCATGTCGTAAACGTTCGTGGTCTTTTCGCCGTTCAGGTCGTGAAAATACCGTTCGAGCGAGTTCTTGACGTGTGTCGAAAGGAGGACTTTGCGGTCTTTCATGCGGCCAACCCGATGTTGGCCGATGTCCGGTCGAAGAATTCGCGCACCATCGCGAGCTGATCCGCGACGGTTTCCACTTGGTTGATGCGGTGACGAAACACCGCGCCGCCGGCCAGTCCCTTGCTGTACCAGGAGATGTGTTTGCGGGCCATGCGCACGCCGGTGTACTCCCCATAAAAGTCGTAGAGATTCGCGAGATGGCCGAGCAGCGTGTCGCGAACTTCCGTTGGCGACGGCGACGGCAGATGGGTCCCGGTGGCAAGAAAGTGCCCGATTTCCCGGAAAATCCACGGGTTTCCTTGCGCGGCGCGCCCGACCATGATGCCGTCGGCGCCCGTCTGGCGCAGGACCTCTGTTGCTTTTTCCGGCGTGGTGATGTCGCCGTTGGCGATCACCGGAATGCTCACCGCTTGCTTGATAGCTGCGATCGTTTCGTACTCGGCTTCGCCCTGAAACAGATCTGCGCGCGTGCGGCCATGGACCGCGAGCGCCTGGATGCCACACGCTTCGGCGACTCGCGCGATGCGCACGCCGTTACGGTGCGCGCGGTCCCACCCGGTACGAATCTTGAGTGTGACCGGCACCGGAACGGCGTTGACGACGGCGCTGAGAATTTTTGTGACGAGCTCCTCGTGCTGCAGCAGCGCCGACCCCGCCATGACATTGCACACCTTCTTCGCGGGGCAACCCATATTGATGTCGATGATCTGCGCACCGCGCTCGACGTTGTAGCGCGCCGCATCCGCCATCATTCCGGGATCGGCGCCCGCGATCTGCACCGTCCGCGGCTCGCACTCGCCGGTATGGTCCGCGCGCCGGCGCGTCTTGTCGCTCCCGTAGAGCAACGAGTTCGACGAAACCATTTCCGACGCGGCCATGCCGGCGCCGAGCTGCTTGCACAGCTGGCGAAAGGGTCGATCCGTGACGCCGGCCATCGGCGCGAGAAAAAGATTATTGCGTAGTTCGTAAGGTCCGATTCTCATGTCGGATCTGTCTCTACCCAAAAAAGTTAGCGAATCGGCGGGGGCCGAATCATAACCAGAAATTCTTCACGCGGGGAAGAGGGACACGATGAATGGAGCGCGTGTGATCGTCGACCGAGCGTACATGCCAAAAAATTGCTTGACTCTTTTTCCATTGTATTGCGCCGCGACGTTGTAAGCAGTCGCTGGATAATCAATCGCCGCGACCGCGCGGCGGAGGGAACAAGCGGACTTCGTAACCGACGGCTTTGTTATCGGGGTTAGTGACGTCGAGCAGCGCTTGTACGACCACGTTCGGTCCGAGTGCCGCGGCCGAATCGCCCAATTCCAAATATTCGCGCGGAGCAAATGTTCGGCGCGCGAGGAGATTTCCGTCGCTGTCCGTGAGACTTACCTGCATAAGCGGAAGTGGTTGCGAGGTTTCAGTGCGATTCACCAACGTGGCACGGATGCGCAGTCCGTTCGCGTAGCGCGGATGCGAAGCGATGCTTGTTTGCAGGAGCTCCGGCACGGTATCCGCGGCGAGCGGGGCGAGTTCGCAGCGGAGCAATGCGCATCCGCGCACCAGAACCGGTCGGATGGCGGGTAGCTGTGCAAGCTCATTGCGGTAGAAGTAAACGAATTGACCGAGCAGAAGTGCAATTAAAGCGAGCGTGAGGACGAGCCAAAGCGTGGCTTGCCACCAACGCGGCCGCGAAGGAAACAGCGACAGCTCGGATACGACCGGAATCGGCGTTTCCGTGCTCTCAGCGGCAGCGGTGGCGACCGGTCGGGCTTTCTCTCGGCGGCGCTTGGTTGTGCGTGGTTTGTCGCGTTCCGTATTCGCGGCCGGTGCTGCGAAAAGGTGCAGATCGGCACGAAATACGGAATCGCAGCGGCCGCAGCGCACCAGTCCGTCTCGTGCTTTCAATTGCGCTACCGTGACGCGAAACGCGGTGTGGCACTCGGGACAACGGGTGTACATCGTCGTTACGATCGTTTGGGGCCGGCAAGCAAGGCCCAGCCATCGCGCACGCGCCGCGATAACAGGAAATGTTGCGAGTAATGCGTCGCCACCTCCTCTGCTTGTTCTACCAGGATACCGCTCAGAACGATGTGTCCGCCCGGCGCTACACGCCGTGTGAGTTCCGAAACTGCATCGATCAGAACGCCGGCGAGGATGTTGGCGAAAACGACATCGGCACGAGCAGCCTCCTCGAGCTCCGCCGGCGTGCAAGCGCGATAGCGTTCGCTTACGCTGTTCGCGGCGGCATTGTCGCGGCTCGCGGAAACCGCGAGCGGATCGACGTCGACGCCGATGGCATGCGACGCGCCGAGCTTGAGCGCGGTGATCGCGAGGATCCCGGATCCGCAACCGTAGTCGATCACCGTTCGATCCGTCCATGTTTGTTCCGCGATCCATTGCAGGCAGAGCGCAGTCGTCGCGTGCGTTCCGGTGCCGAAGGCGAGACCCGGATCGAGCCGCACGTTGACGGCGGTCGGGTCGGAGGGCGTGCACCAGCTCGGGCAAATCCAAAGACCGGGCGTGATCATGATCGGCGCGTAGTCCGCCATCCATGCGCGCTCCCAGTCCGCGTCGCCGAGCCGTTCGATCTCGTGCGACGTCGCGGCGGCCGCACCGGCTGTCGCTTGAATTTCGGCGAGCACGGATCTTGCGTCCGTCGTTTCCGGGAACAATCCGACAACCCGGTTCTCGCTCCAGAGCGGCACGTCTTCGAGCTCGCGCTGCAGTCGCGGCTCGGCGCTCGCACCTTCGATGGTGACCGACAGCGCACCACACGCCTCGAGGACGTCACTCACCATCGGCACGAAGTCGCGCGGCGTACGGAGCTTGATCAATAGCCAAGGCACGCGACAAAGAATACCGACCCGCTCGGCGGCGTGCGAGCGCGCCGATCAAAGCCCGAGCTTGCGCTCGAGGTAGTGGATGTTGGTTCCGCCCTTGATGAAGTTCGCGTCGTTCAGGATGTCCTGATGCAGCGGGATATTCGTCTTGATCCCGTCGACCACCATCTCGGACAACGCCACGCGCATACGTGCAAGCGCCAGTTCGCGCGTCTCGCCATGCGCGATCACTTTGGCCACCATCGAGTCGTAGTAGGGCGGAACCATGTAGTTGTTGTAGATGTGCGTGTCGACGCGCACCCCCGGTCCGCCCGGAGGATGATAGTAGGTGATGCGGCCGGGCGAGGGCGTGAACTTTTGCGGGTCCTCGGCGTTGATTCGGCACTCGATCGCGTGCCCGCGCCAAGTGATGTCTTTCTGGCGATAAGAGAGCCGCTCGCCGGCGGCGATCAGAATCTGCTCGCGTACGATGTCGACGCCGGTGACCATCTCCGTCACGGGATGTTCGACCTGGACGCGCGTGTTCATCTCGATGAAATAAAACTCGCCGTCCTGATACAGGAACTCGAACGTGCCGGCGCCGCGATAGCCGATCCGCCGGCACGCTTCCGCGCAGCGCTCGCCGATGCGGTGGCGCAGCTTCTCCGGCAGGCCCGGCGCGGGCGATTCCTCGATGACTTTTTGATGGCGCCGCTGCATCGAGCAGTCGCGCTCGCCGAGGTGGATCGCGTTGCCGTGCTCGTCCGCGAGCACCTGGATTTCGATATGGCGCGGATTGTCGAGGTACTTTTCCATGTACACGGTTTCGTTGTTGAACGCGGCGAGCGCCTCCGAGCGCGTCAGCGCGACGGCGTTCGGCAGCGCCGCATCCGTGTGCACAACGCGCATCCCGCGGCCGCCGCCGCCGCCGGTGGCTTTGATCAGCACCGGGTAGCCGATCTGCGCAGCGATCCGCATCAGCTCGCGGTCGTTCTTCGGAAGCGCGCCGTCGGAGCCGGGAACGCAGGGAATGCCGGCGCGCTTCATGGCTTTGATCGCGGAAATCTTGTCGCCCATGAGTCGTATCGTTTCGGCGCGCGGGCCGATGAATACGAAGCCGCTCTTTTCCACGCGTTCGGCGAAGTCGGCGTTCTCCGAGAGGAACCCGTAACCCGGGTGAATCGCCTGCGCGTCCGTCACTTCCGCCGCGCTGATCACTGCCGGAATATTGAGGTAGCTGTCGATGGCGCGCGCCGGACCGATGCAGACCGATTCGTCGGCGAGCCGGACGTACTTGGCGTCGCGGTCGGCTTCCGAGTGGAGCGCAACAGTCTTGATACCGAGCATGCGGCAGGCGCGCTGAATACGCAGCGCAATCTCGCCGCGGTTGGCAATCACGATCTTCTCGAACATATACGTTGTGCTTATTCGACGATGAATAGCGGCTCGCCGAACTCGACCGGCTGCCCATTTTCTTTGAGGATGGCCTTCACCACGCCCGCCTTGTCGGATTCGATCTGGTTCATCATCTTCATGGCTTCGATGATGCAAAGGACATCGCCGACCTTCACTTCGGAACCTACGTCGACGAAGGCTTTGGCGCCGGGGCTTGGGGAACGATAGAAGGTTCCGACCATCGGCGACGTCACGTTGTGTCCCGAAGGAGCGGCCTTTGCCGCCGGAGCGATCGCCGCGGGGGCCGCGGCCTGAGCGGCGGGCGCCGGCGACGCGGGGGCGGGCGCAGCGATGACAGCCGGCATCATCGGCGCGGCCGTTGTCGTCCCGTTCGTCGCGCCGCCGACGGAGCTGGCGCGGCTGATACGAATCGATTCCTCCCCTTCGCGTATTTCGATCTCGGCGAGGCTCGATTCTTCGAGCATTTCTATGAGTTTCTTGACTTTGCGTATGTCCATTCGGAGTCCTTAGGATTTCTTAAGCCGTTCGACCGCGGCGGCCAACGCTAACTCGTATCCCTGCGGCCCGAGCCCGGAAATGACGCCCACCGCGATGTCTGAAAAATACGAGTGCCGGCGAAAGGGCTCGCGCGCGTAGACATTCGAGAGGTGCACTTCGATGAACGGGATGCGGGTCGCAGCGAGCGCATCCCGCAGGGCCACGCTCGTATGCGTGTAGGCAGCGGGGTTCAGTAGAATGAAACCGACGCCTTCGGCGGTCGCCTGGTGCACGCGCTCGATAAGCTCGTGTTCGGCGTTGCTCTGAAAGCATTCGAGCTGGTGCCCCGCCGCTTCCGCCAAGCGCTTCAACCGAGCGTTGATCTCTTCGAGTGTGCTAGTGCCGTAGTGCTGCGGCTCCCGCTCGCCGAGCAGATTTAGATTCGGTCCATTCAAGGCCAATAAAATGGCCATGGAGTTCAATTCTCCCGGCAAAATTCAGGGTAAGTCGCTGCGCCTCGATGGCCGGAGACCGGCTCGTTGACGCAACCAAGGGGCGAAAGTTGTTTCAACTTAGCCGAAGATCGAAACAAAAGCCAGTGGCGCTTAACGGGCGGAGACGATGTGCCGCATCGCGGGGCACGAGTTCAAGTCGCTGGCTTTTGCCGATAGATTGCAGCGATCGGGATGGAAAACGACGGGTTCGTTAGTTGGCGACAATGTATCTTTCGGCCGCTGCAGATCGAACCAGATTCGCGCGGGCGACCGATTGGTCGCTGGACCGGAAAATGCGACCTTTCGGAGATGACTGACACCAGCGGGGCCCGGACGTTCGGCGCCGCTTACAGCTGCGCCAATGCGGCGAGGAGCTCGTCGGCGGTCTGATACCCGTAGGATCGCAAGGATCGGCGTTCCGCGCCGTCGCTTGCGAAGAAAAGCATGGCCGGCGGGCCGTATACGGAGAACCGGCGCTTGATCGACTTAACCTCCGGATCGTCCGCCGCGGTTACATCCGCCTGGAGGGCGACAAACCGCAGCATCGTTGCCCGCACGCGTGGATCGCGAAACGTCGAACGCTCCATGCGCACACAATCGGTACACCAAGTGGCGTAGTAATCGAGGATAACGGGCTTCCCCGTATCGTGCGCCTGCACGAGCTGTGTCTCTAACTCTTGCAAGGTCCGCACCGTCTTGAAAACCGGTTCTGTCGGCTCGCCCGCGTTGCGTGCTTCGTCGACCGTGGTTTGGCCCAGGACAATGGGGCGCAAGACGTCCCGGTTGCCGGCGAAACCGCCGAGCAGGGCGGCGACGCCCCAGATTAGCGCCAGCGTTCCGATCCCTTTTTGCAGATAACGCCAGCCGGACGCGTCCTTGGGTAGCGACTGAGTCGCGCCGAGATAAATAGCGCAAACGATGAGTAGGGCCGCCCAAAGAAACAGCACCGGTACCTGCGGGAGCGCGCCGAGCAAGTAAATCGCGACCGCTAGCAGTAGTACGCCGAAGATGTGCTTGACCGTGTGCATCCACGGTCCGGCCCGCGGCAACAGGAAACCTTCGCTTACGCCGATCGCGATAAGAATTGCACCCTGGCCGTGCGCCAGGGCAAACATGATGCCGGCGCCGAGCCAGGCGTCGCGAGTGGCTATCGCGGACGCGAGGGAGAATGCCAGAACCGGCGCGACGCAAGCGCCGACGATCAGCGCGGAAGCGGCCCCAAGCAGAAACACGCCGGCGTATTCGCCTGCGACCCAAGTCTTCGACTTGTGATGGAGCCGGCTCGAATGATGATGCAGCAGCGATTGGATCGCAGCCGGCATCTGAAGCTCATAAAGGCCGAACATTGAAAGCGCGAGCAGGACGAGGACCACGCTGAAAAGCCCGATGGCCCAAGGATTTTGAAAGTACGCCTGCAGCTGCTCACCGGTCGCACCCGCAATTGCGCCGGCGATTGCATACGTAAAGGCTGTTCCAAGCACGTACGTATAGGAAAGCATTCCACCGCGGAACTTCGTGAGGTGTGTTCCTTCGGCGCCCACGATGACGCCCGAAAGAATCGGGATCATCGGTAGCACACACGGCGTGAACGTAAGGAGCAAGCCTCCAGCGAAAGCGGCGAGGATCGCCCACAGCGGGCTATTCGACGATGGAGCGGAAGTGCTCGCCGCTGCTCCGGAACCAAGCTGAATTGGAATCGCTCGTGTCGCGGGCGGATAGCAGATTTTGACGCCTTTTTCGGAGCAGCCCTGATACGTTACGTTCAGTAGCAGTCGGGCCGGCGCCGCGGCCGCGTTTTCGATCGGGAGGCGCGCACCGACATCTTGGCGGTAAATCTGCATGCGGCCGAAGAACTCATCGTTGATCACGTCCCCGGGCGGTAGTGTGTACGCCCCGACACGCACGTTCTCGGGTAGCGGTTTGCCGTCAGCACTGCTAAGGCTAAAGCGCATTTTCTCCCGGTAGAGATAGCAGCAGCCGTCGATGAGAAATCGAACGGCGATGCTCGAACCATCCAGGGCGGCGGCTTCCACGCGGAACGCTTTTTCGGGGTCGACGACCTCGCTGTCTCCTTTGTCGGCGTCGAACAATTGAGCGAGGCTCTTGAGCCCGCCGGCGGTCTGAATGGGCGAGCTGGCCGAGGAGTTGCGCGGCAAGTTGCTGGAGAGCGGCGCCGTTTCCAGCTTATCGTCGAATCGAGCGCCGGGTGCCGCCGTAGCCGTGCCGACGAGCACAACCAGTATCCACGCGAATTGCATCTTCATGGGGTAGCGTCAGAATTTCCGAGCCAGCTGAGGTATGCCGGCAAACCGTCCACGATTGGGACGGCGATAACCTCGGGAAGTTCATAGGAATGAAGCGCACGTATCCGTTGCTCGACGGCCGGGTAGTCCTTGACCCGCGTCTTTATAAGTAACAGTCGTTCGTCCGCCGATTCTATTTGGCCCCGCCACCGGTAGATCGACTGCATCGTCGGAAGAATATTCACGCAGGCGGCAAGTTTCTCTTCGACCAGTGCCCGCGCGATCTTTTCCGCTAAATCGCCGGTCGGACAGGTAGTTATACAGATCTGATAGTCGGATGCCATGTCGGTCAGACCATATCACAGGGGTTTGCGCGGCGGGCAACCTCAGCAG
>JBJMVQ010000072.1:0-12252 GCA_045810625.1 Sulfurifustis sp. | reverse complement strand
ATCGCGCTCGAAGGTGATCTGTACCTGGTCCTGCATCTCATGATCGCCGGTCGGCTGCGTTGGCTCGCGCGCGGTGCGAAGCCGCCGGGCCGGATCGGGCTCGCCGCTTTCGATTTTCCGAACGGCACGCTCGTGCTCACCGAGGCCGGGACGAAGCGCCGCGCTTCGCTGCATCTCGTCGAAGGCGAGGCCGCGCTCGCAGCGATGGATCCCGGCGGGATCGACGTAATGCGCGCCTCATTGGAAGAATTCTCGGAGCGTCTGACGCGCGAGAACCATACGCTGAAGCGCGCGCTGACCGATCCGCATCTTTTCAGCGGCATCGGCAACGCGTATTCGGACGAGATCCTGCACCGCGCGAAGCTCTCGCCGGTGGCATTAACCCGCTCGCTTGCGCCCCAACAGATCGGGACGCTCCATCGCGCAACGCGCGAGACGCTGGCGCTGTGGACCGACCGCTTACGCCGCGCGGCGGGCGAGAATTTTCCGGAAAAGGTAACCGCCTTTCACGAAGAGATGGCCGTGCACGGACGCTACGGCAAGCCCTGCCCCGTCTGTGGCTCCCCGGTGCAGCGCATCGTGTATGCGGAGAACGAGACGAACTATTGCGCGCGGTGCCAGACTGGCGGGAGGATTCTTGCGGACCGCGCGCTCTCGCGGCTGCTGAAAAAGAGCTGGCCGCGATCGATCGATGAACTGGGTTGATGAGCGATCTGCCAGAAACTCAAGACTATTGAGTTCAAAAAGCTCCGCTGATTCTTCGACGGCGAAGAACCACATGAACGATCGAATTGTACGAAATCTTTTTTGATGACTGCCCGCTCAAACGATGTGCGGATCTTAGTGTCCCCGCGGCAATTCGCAGACTGGACGGGGCTACTCGCGCTCCTGCACTCCGCCTACGCGTACATGGAATCACGAATCAATCCTCCGTCGTCCCTGCTACGTATGGACGTGCATCAGCTCGAAAAGAAGGCCCGGGACGAAGCTTTGATCCTTGCATTCGAAGATCAACGCCTGATTGGCTGTGCCTTCGCGTCCCTACGCGAGGACTGCGTCTACGTGAGCAAACTCGCGGTGGATACGGCTGTCAGGCGCCGGGGCGTGGCTCGCAAGATGATGCAGGAGGCCGAGAGGTTCGCACGCGCCAACGCGCGGCCATTCGTCGAGCTTGAAACCCGCATCGAACTGATCGAGAACCACAAGACGTTTGCGGCACTCGGTTTTTCCAAAGTCGCCGAATCGGCGCACCCCGGCTTCGATCGCCCAACGAGCATCACGATGCGCAAACCGGTCTCCCCTTGAATTGACCGACGAGGTTAGTCGACCAGGCCGGTGGTGTAACGGTCGACGACCTTCGTTACGATGTTTGATATAGGGCGCGGTACGCTTCGCTATTGCAGCCTACAGGCTTTATAAACAAGTTCAACGAGGAATGATGGATCCTAAGCTCCCTATCCGCAGTATCGACTACACGGTCATCTTTGCGCGTCAAATGGCCGCGATGCGCGAGTTTTACGGCACCACGCTTGGTTTTCCTCTACACAAGGAACTCGGGACCAAATGGGTCGAGTTCCGCGTGGGCTCGAATCTGCTTGCGCTCACTGAGCGCGGCGCGCTCTTTGACGATCCAGCGCCGCCCATCGGCGCCCTTTCCTTGCAACTCGCGTTCCGTGTTACGCCTCGTGAGGTGGCGCAATGCGCCGCTACTTTGGCGGAGCGCGGCGTCAAAATAATTTCTGGACCCACCGATCAGCCTTTCGGCCACCGCACGCTGTTCTTCCGCGACCCGGACGGCAACGTGCTGGAGATCTATGCCGAGATCTAGCGTCGTCTGTCGTTTCAAGCCGCGCAGGTAAAGCTGGTTTTTCGAGTGCGGTGACTATTGGCAATGGAGTGAAACAAAAAGTCTATCTACGACGCAGTAACACGACAGCAGTCGCTAGCCGCGCTGGCTGGAGTTAAACGAAATGCTCAGCGCCGCTACAAATAACCGCTCGATGGTGATGGGCGGCATCTCTGACAATCCGGCTTCGCGGTGCAGGTCGCTCGCCTCGCTTGAATCTATGGCAACCGGAAACGCACGCGCGCCGTGCGCGATCAACCAAAACGTGCGCGTAACTCCTTCGTTGAAGTCCACGTAGTAGGGTTCCGTCGGTCGGTCCACGTGACGTCGTCCGCACGTCGACGCCGTCGCACGCTCGGTTTTCTTCTCTTCGTCCTTCCGACAAATTACGTGCGCGAGCGGTACGGGCGTCTGATGACTGCGGGGAAAATCGTTTTCTAGGGCCTCGTACTTTTCGAGCCGCGACCGATCGAGCGTTCCATACGCCGCTTCCCTATTGAATCCGTATGGCTCTCTGCGCCAAGCGGCAACGAATCTGTCTGTCTCGACAAAAACGACAGCCTGTCGATCATTCGCGCCATCCGCGCGGGCGATTTCGATGAAGACGCGGGACGTAGTCGGTTGGGTGATCGCCACGGAAAACACGACCGCCCTGCCTCCGGCGAAGGTCCGGATCCCACGCAACTCGATCGTTGGGCGCGAAGAACCGTTCGTCTCTAAATTTGATTGCTCCGGCATCGAACCATAATAAATGATTTGCTCATTCGTCCTAACCGACGCTCCGATGATGTACCTCGAAGCCAATGGTCGATGGGCAAAAAGTACGCAACCAACCGTAGTCGGCGTTCTGCTGTCTGGCGCCGGCTGGAACGCACCCAAGAGCCCGGTGACCGGATGTGTGGGCCCGACGTCCTGCTGTCTCGACTCGTTCGCGCGCGATTGACTTGAGCCGCGTTACGCCCCTAGCATGACAATGGTTATTTTCCGACGCAGGGACCATTCTCACGCACGGCGACGAAGTTCGTATACCGGCGTTCGAGAACGAGCGCCGCCGCCAGGAGAGGTCTACTGCGTCATGGAAATTCATTCGGGGGAGAACATGGATACTTCGGTGCTCGCCGCCCTAATCGCCGCAGGCATCACCTCCGGCGCATCGATTCTGGCCGCCCTCATCACTCGCGACACCGCGATCAGCGTCGAACGGATCAAACAAGAAAAAGCAAAGAAGAAGGCCCAGTCAGGCTCGTCCCCGCATCAATGGATCGAGCTGAAGCGGAGATGGGTCAGGAGCATAGGCTATCCGGTCGCTGTGTTGGTCGCGTTGGCGGGCGGCTTCTCGGTTTTCCAGCTAACGTATGACGGCACCGCCGCCCGGCTGGAACGATCGCTTCCCGATATTCCGGGATTCAAAAAACGCATTTATGCGAATATCGGTCTCGGCTTCATCTATCCGGAAGGATGGGAGATCGAAGACTACGCCTGGCGTTTCGGCGGCGGTCAGCTCGAGATCGTCGCCGACCGTAACTCCGACGGAAAGATCGAAACCCAAGGACTAACGGTCGAGATCAACAACATCGCGAAACATCACTGGCCCGATCCGCAAAGCGAGTTCGAGCATTTCGAGCAGCAGCTCAAAGAGCGGTGTGTCGCATCCAAGAAAGCGTCGGAGTCGTTGTCCGGCGGACAGCACGTCGCGGCGCTCTTTACGTGCCACCGGGAGAAGGGAAGCTGGTCGCAAGACGAGTGGACGTATTTATATCAATTGCAGCCGTCGCGCTGCGTGCGCTTGAAGATTGTCGCGTGGTCGGACATCAATCCGAGCGCGCCCGCACGAGCCCGGTTCGACCAAGAACGCAGACAGTTTCTTCAATACCTGCAACTCGATCGGATCAAAATACAATCCTTGATCGACGGCGTTCAGACGGGGTGCGACGCTACGCCAGCCTGAAACCGGAAAAACCGAATCGGACGTGCGCCCGCGAAAGCGCTCGCGTTACGACATCCCCTCGTCGAAACGACACTCACGCTCGTAGTCCTCGGTACTACTCATCTCCCGGCAAAAGCGCTTGAGCGCTTGCAGTGCCTGGCCGCCTTTCCAATGCAGACGGATTTCCACCGCCGGCTTGCCGTCTACGCGCAGCCGTTCGAGTGGTTGCCACTCGCGCACGGCAACGCCGACATCGCGCAGATATACCGTAGGCTGGCCGTCCTGTTCGCCGCGCAGCAGCAAGCGCTCGAACGTTTCGCCCGCGGCTCCGGACGGCAACTGCAACCGCAGCCGATACAAGGTCTCGCCGTGCACGATTTCCCCCACTACGAGTCCGTCGCGCGCGATCGCGAGCGCCCGTCCAATCTGAGCGAGCGGAATACCCAGCGCGTCGAGACGCTCGTGATCGAGCGCGAGGCGCACCGTCGCGGCGACCGTTCCGGAAGACCATAACCGTTCGGTACCCGCGAGCTTCTGCAAGGCGAGCTGTGCCTCAGCGCCGGCCGCCGCTACCTTATCCGCGTCGTCGCCGCGCAACCGCAGCTGAAACGCTCCCTCCTCCGCAGCCGCATCACCGACGTTGAGCGCATTTGCGCTGACGACCGCGGCTGAAAGAATCGCGACACCGAGAAGGATTGCCGCCACCCGTTCCGGCTGCCGCAGTTCCAGCCACGCCGGAAATACGGACACCGTATCCTTCGCGCGCATCCACGGTGTCAGCAGCCAGGCGACAAAAATGCCGAGCAGAAGGGTGAGCGCGAGCGCCGGGCCCGAGGCGACGTAGTCCGAAAGCCACGGAGCGGAGATTCCCGCCAAGACAGCGGCGCCGGTGAATAGCGAGGCAGCCGCGACAAAGCGCGGCGATGCGACGAGCACGACCAACGGCACGCACGCAAGCATTACCCCGGCGAGAACGGCTGCATCAAGCGTGAGACCGGCGGCCCAAAGCAGTGCGGCCGACGCCGGCAGCCACACGAGATACGCCGCGAGCAGCAGACCGCCGGCGTACAGGCCGAACAACAATGCGGTTGCGAGCAGCGTCGCGGCGATAAATACCGCAGCGCGCCTCGCATATCTTTTGAGCGCCTGTTTCTCCAAGCGCGATTCATCGCGCACCACGTGCACCGCGACCTCTGGCGGGATCAAATCGTTCGCGCGCAGCCACGCAACGTGCGCGTGCGCACGCTCGGCCACGCGCGCGGCGTCGGCAGGCAGGCGCGGATAAACGACGAGCCGCAGCGCCGGCTCGTTTTGATAACGGGGCGCGGGCCGAGGCCGCTCGACAACCGCGATACGCGCAACTTCCGCGAGCGCAATCGGTTCGCCGCTCGGCAGACGTACCGCGCGCGCCGCAATCCCCTCGGCGCTTCCAACCATGACCGGGCGGCGTCTCGCGCTGCGCCGTGCCACGGCATTCGGCTCACGAAGCGCGTGAACCAGGTCGTCGAAGGTAAGACCGAGCGCCGCCAACCGCTTCACGTCCGGCTGAATCGAGATTTCCTGCTCGGGCATCCCTTCCACGGCGACGGCGGCAACCTCCGGCAACTCCCGCAAGGGCCGCGCGAGCATGTGCTCGATCCATTGCGCGGCGCTCGCCTGCGGCACGGTACTCGTGACCGCATACACGACCGCGGGAACGCGGGATTCATGCGCTTCGACAACCGGCGCATCGATAGCGGGCGGAAGCTGCGAGACGCTGCGCAGGTGCTCCCGCACCTCTTCGAGGTATTGGTCGCGCGCGGCGGCCGACACCCATCGCAGCGCAATCTCGGCGACGCCGTCGCCGGTACGCGATTCGACGCTCTGCAGTCCGGGCAATGTGGCGAGTCCGATTTCGATCGGCACGGTGACCTCGGCTTCCACCGTCGCCGGATCGACGCCAGGGAATCTCGCCTGCACTCGCACTTCCGGTGCCGGCATCGGGGAGGTTCGTGCCAAAGGGAGGCGGCCCGCGAAAACCATACCGCCCAAGGCAAGCAACACCGCCGCGAGGAACGCGAGACCCGGATGACGCACGGGCCAGCCGGCGAGCCGCGCGGCCAGAGTCGTCAGGCGCTTTGCGGTCACGACCGCGATGGAGGCAACAGCGGTTCGAGTTCCGTCAGTGCGCGACGATAAACCTCGCGCTTGAACGGAATGATTTGGTCGAGCGCGCTCCAGTAGTCGATCCAGCGCCACGCATCGAACTCGGGCTTGTCGGAGCGTTCGAGGCAGACGTCCTCATCGCAGCCCGTCAGCCGAAGCAGGAACCAGATTTGCTTCTGGCCGCGGAAATGGCGCTGCGGGTTGCGTCGCAGATAATCGTCGGGAATGTCGTAGTGCAGCCAGTCGCGGGTACGGCCGAGCACTTGCACGTGCAGCTCGGACAGGCCGACCTCCTCGTACAGCTCGCGGTACAGCGCCTGTTCGGGCGTTTCGTGCGACTTAATGCCGCCTTGTGGAAACTGCCAACCGTCGCGCCGAGAGCGGCGCGCCCAGAACACTTGGCTTTGGTTATTGCAGAGAACGATGCCTATGTTGGGCCGGTAGCCTTGCTCGTCTATCATAGCCACCTCCGTCGGCCTAACGTACGCATAATACCTATAATAGTCTCGTTTTTTCCAGGAACCTCACCACTCAGCGCCCGCGCCCATGCCGCTCGCTCTCTTCGACCTCGACTATACGCTGCTCGCCGGCGACAGTGATCACGCTTGGGGCGAGTTCATGGTGGAACATGGGCTCGTCGATGGCCCAACGTACCGCGCCGCTAACGATCACTATTTTGCGCAGTACCAGGCGGGGACGCTCAATATTCAAGAATACCTCGCATTCGCGCTGACCCCGCTCGCGCGTCTCGATCGTGCGACACTCGATGACTTGCACGCGCGGTTCATGCGCGAACGCATACACCCGATGATCGCGCCCGGCACGCGCCGGCTCCTCGAACAGCATCGCGCGCGCGGGGACGTACTCGTCATCATCACCGCGACGAATCGCTTCGTCACCGGCCCGATCGCGGCAGCGCTCGGTGTGGAGCACCTGCTCGCGACGGATCCGGAAGAGCGCGACGGACGTTATACCGGCCGGGTTGCGGGCATCCCGTGTTATCGCGAAGGCAAAGTCGCGCGCCTGGAGGAATGGCTGCGCGCGAACCATCACGACATGAAAGGAAGCTCCTGCTACAGCGACTCGCACAACGACCTGCCGCTGCTGCAATTGGCCGAGCACCCCGTCGCGGTCGATCCCGATCCGATCCTGGCGCGCGAGGCGCTCGCGCGCGGTTGGCCGGTCATCAGCCTGCGGTAGATCGCATGCCGACGTCGATGAAGCGAATCGCTTCGATAACCGACTTCGATCTCACGCTCGCCGCGTCTCTCACCTGTACGCCATTCGCCAGAACGAGACCGTCCGCTCGGTTCAATTCGGTTCCGCGCGACGCGAGCATCGAATTGTGTCTCGGCATCAACGTCACGCAATACCGAAGCGCATGCAGCGCCGAGTGATTCTGGGCGCGCTCGTTCTTCTCGCCGGCGCGAGCTTTGTGCTCGCGATCGCCGTGGGCAGCGTCGCCATTGAACCCAACCAGCTGTGGCAGGTTCTCCATGGTGAGGACGCCGGCGTCGGCCGCACGCTCGTTTTTGAGCTGCGCGCTCCGCGCGCGGCCGCCGCCTTCGTGGTCGGCGGCATGCTCGCGCTTGCCGGCGCGCTGCTGCAGGTCCTATTGCGTAACCCGCTCGCCGATCCATACGTCATCGGCGTCTCGGGCGGCGCCGCGGTCGGCGCGTTGCTCGCGCTGCTCGCGGGTGCAGGCGCTGCAACGATGAACGGCGCCGCCTTCACCGGCGCTCTCGGATCGATGTTGCTCGTCTTCGCGCTCAGCCGTCCCGGGCCGAGCGGTGTGCAACGGCTGCTCCTCACCGGTGTCGTTCTCGCCGCCGGCTGGGGCGCCTGCATCAGCCTGCTGCTCGTCGTGGCGCCGGCCGCGCAAGTGCAAGGAATGCTCTTTTGGTTGCTCGGCGATCTCAGCAACACGCGGCACGCCGGCGCGGGACTCGTCGTTCTCATCGCGGGCCTCGGCGTTTCGATCAGTCTCGCGCGCGCGTTGAACGTGCTCGCGCGCGGCGAAAATACCGCCGCCGCGCTCGGCGAGAATCCTGCACGCCTGCGCTCGATCGTATACGTGGTCGCGTCGCTCCTGACCGCCGTCGCCGTTACGCTCGCCGGCAGCATCGGTTTCGTCGGCCTGATCGTCCCGCATCTGCTGCGGCTCGTCGGCCTCGGCGATCACCGCTACCTGCTCCCCGGCGCATCGCTGCTCGGCGGCAGTCTGCTCGTGATCGCGGATACGCTCGCGCGCAGCATCGCGGCGCCGATTCAGCTGCCGGTGGGCATTCTGACGGCATTGCTCGGCGTGCCCGTATTTTTGTTCCTGCTCGCGCGTAATGCGCAAAAGGTCGGCGGAGCGTGATGCGCCTCGAAACGCGCGCGCTGACGCTTGCCGCCGGCGGCCGCATCCTCTGCCGCGACCTTTCGCTTGGTTTCAACGCCGCGGAGAACTGGGCGATTCTCGGCGCGAACGGCAGCGGCAAGACGACGCTGCTGCACACGCTCGCCGGTTTGCGCGACCCGCAAGCCGGCAACGTGCTCCTCGACGGCGTCGACATTCGAAGCTTCCCGGATCGTGCGCGTGCGCTACGCATCGGGCTTCTCTTCCAGGACTATCCGACGACGTTCCCCGTGACCGTGCTCGACACCGTCCTCACCGGTCGTCACCCGCATCTCGGACGCTTCGCCTCTGAAGGCGAGACAGACGTGCGCTGCGCGCGCGACGCGCTCGCACAGGTCGAAATGTCGCCGTTTGAAACGCGACTCGTGCCGACCCTATCGGGCGGCGAACGGCGGCGCGTCGAGATTGCCGCGGTGCTGGCGCAGGACGCTCCCCTATGTCTTTGGGACGAGCCGACCAACCACCTCGATTTGCGCCATCAAGTGCAGGTGCTGCGCAGACTGGCCGCGCGCGCGGCACGCCCCGGGCATCTGAACCTGTTCGCGCTGCACGATATCAACGCGGCCGCCCGATCGTGCCGTCATGCGCTGTTGTTGTTTCCGGGCGGCGCCTGGCAGGCCGGGCCGGTGCGCGAGGTCCTGACGTGCGCCGCACTGGAACGGATGTACGGTTGTCGGTTTCGAGAAACAGTCGTGGACGGGAACGAACGCTTCTATTTCCCGGTGTAAATAGGCACACCGTTTCTGGCTTGATACGGGTCGGCCCGTTATACTGCCCGGGGCCCATGACCACCCGCTCCTACTTACTTAAGTAGATGTCAGCCTATTCGCCCCGCGTGCCCGCGCGACTTCCGCTAGGGCTGAGTCACGTCCTCGCTCGCTTCCGGTTTCCCGGGACGCTGCGGGCGCGCCTGACCGCGGCGTTCTCCAGCCTGATCCTGCTCGCCGCCTTGCTCGTCACCCTCGCGCTCGTCAGCCACAGCGTGACGTCGCAACTGGAAGCACAGCGGCGGATCGGCGCCAGTCTTCTGGACATCCTGGTGCCGGCACTGCAAATCGCGGTTCGCCAGAACAACAACGTCGGCTTCGACACGCTTGTCGGTCATGCCGCCGAAGATGCGGCGGTCACCGGGCTGCGCGTTCGCGACAAATCCGGCGTCACGCTCTATGAATACGCACGCGCCGATGAACCGGCTGCCTGGTACACGCGGCGGTTCGCGCCCGCGAGTGCCGAGTCGCGCCGTCTGACCGGAGAGGTGCCCGGCGCCGCGGCGGGGCTACAGGTGGAAATCACGCTCGCAAACGCTCCGCTCAACGCCACGGTTCGCAATGTGGTCGCGCGCAGCCTCACCGCCACGCTGGGTTTGCTGCTGCTCGCGTTCCTGTTCGCGTACCTGCTGCTGTCGCGTTTCACCGCACCGCTGAGACCGCTAACTGAGTGGGCGCGTGAATTCTCGCGCGGCAACTGGCGACCGGGAGTCACACTGATTCGGTCCGGTAGCCGGGAAATTCAGGAGCTGAATCAAGCGTTCACTGACGGCTCGGCGGCGATGCGCCATTACATCAACAGCCTTTCCGAGGCGCGCGAGCTGCTCGAGCACAGCGAAACCCAGCTGCGCAAGCTCATCGACAGCATGCACGAGATACTGTTCGAGCTCGACCCGGACGGCCACATCGTTTTCCTCAACCCGGCATGGGAGCGCCTGACCGGGTTCAAGATCGAAGACACACTCGGCAGAATGTTCGGCGATTTCCTCATGGACGACGAGTTCATGCGCGACTTCTCCGCCGAGCGCCTCGCGGAGCTGCACGAGAAAAACCGCGAAATTTCCTTGCGCACGGCGGCGGGCAAACGGCTATGGGTGAGCCTCGACGCGGACGCGCAGCGCGACGCGAGCGGAAATTTCACCGGCGTGATCGGCACGCTCGGCGACATCACCAAGAGCGTGGAGCTCAACCGGCTGCTCAGCCGCTACCAGGACGAGCTGTACCACATGTCGGTCACCGATCCGCTGACCGGGCTCTACAACCGCCGCCACTTCGACACGCAGCTCGAAGTCATCCTCTCCGACCATTTGGGGAAGAGCTGCTCGGTGTGCCTGCTGCTCATCGATCTCGATGGTTTCAAATTCGTCAACGACACATACGGACACCCGTTCGGGGATGAAGTGCTGCGCACGACCGCGCAGCTGCTCAAGCAGTTGGTGCGGCGCAACGACTATATCGCGCGGCTCGCGGGCGACGAGTTCGCGATGGTGCTCAAGAACACCAACCTCGAGAACGCCACCAAGATCGCGCAGAAACTTCACCATCAGATCAGCCATACGCGTGTGCCGCTGCCGGTCGGCAGCATGCAGCTGCAATCCTCGATCGGCGTCGCGGAAGCGCCGACGCACGGTCGCAACGCGCAGGAGCTGGTGAGCGCCGCCGACGTCGCGCTCTACCACAGCAAACGTCGCGGGCGTAACCGCATTGAGGTCCTCTCGCCCGACGTGAGCCAGGCGATGATGTCGATCTTCAGCCAGGGCTTCCAACTGCGTAATGCGCTCGAAGAAGGCAATATCCATCCCGCATTCCAGCCGATCTGGAACATGAAGAGCGGCGCGCCGATTGCGTACGAAGTGCTGGCGCGCATGCGCATCAATGGCGCGGTGATCCAGGCGAAGGACTTCATTACGGTCGCCGAAGAGCTCGGGCTTACGCGCGACGTGGATCTGCACATCATTCGCACGGCGCTCGCCGTTACGCCGCCCACACAGGCCCTCTTCTTGAACGTCGATCTGTCATCGTTCAACGATCGCAGCTTCGTCAAGGAGTTGAGCGCCCTGCTCCGGCCGGCCTGCGAGGCCGGGCGGTCGATCACGATCGAAATCACCGAACGTGAATCGATCCCGCTGAGCGATTTATTGCGTGCCGACATTCAGGAGCTGCGCGCGCTCGGCTGCAAGCTGGCGCTCGACGATTTCGGCAGCGGCTACTCGACGTACAACTTCTTGAATCAGTTCCGCCCGGATTACCTCAAGATCGAAGGGTCGTTCGTGCGCGGCATGATAAAAAACGAAGCCGATCACAAAATCGTGATGCATATTCACGAGTTGGCCCAGGCGTTCGGCATGCAGACCATCGCCGAGAGCGTCGAGGACGAGGCGACCGAACAGGCGCTGAAGCGGATCGGTATCGCGAACGCACAGGGCCTGCTCTACGGCGAACCGCGGCTGGGCGTCGCGTCATAGCCGTATGCCCCTGAACTCATTGCAATTTACCCACAATTTGAGAAACAATACGCGCCCGTTGGGTGTTACTTGCTCGACAGGTTGCTTCTCTCTCACGTCCATAACTTTTTAATAAGGAAAACGCAAGTCATGAAAAAGTATGCTCTTTTGATCGCCGCGCTCGCCACCGTTGCGGCGCTGGGCGCTTGCCAGAAGAAAGAACAGGCCGCTCCGGCCGCCGCTGCCCCCGCGGCTCCGGCTGCTCCCGCCGATGCCAGCAAGCCGGCCGATCAGGCCGCCCCGGCCCCGGCGAGCCCGGCCCCGACCGACAAGAAGTAATTCAGTATCGGTCCGACGAGCCAGCCCATCGGAAACGATGGGCTGGCTTTTTTGTGCCTCGGATTTTTTCGATCGAATGACTTCCCCGCAACATGCCCAACCCCAAATACGAACCTCGCACACCGCATCATGGGCTATTCACTCATGCAATCGGCGATCGGTTGAATACATCCGAACACATCGCGGAGAACATTGACACTCGCGTCGCGCGTCTCCTATAGTCGCCCCCACGCTTCAGGTGTTCCGAGGAAAGTCTTTCCGAGGAATGAAACGGGAAGCCGGTGCGCCCAGACAGCTGCAGTCGCTGTCGCGGCAATTCCGGCGCTGCCCCCGCAACGGTAAGCGAATCAAGCGGATCAACCCGCCACTGCGCCGACTGACGA
>JBJMVQ010000071.1:0-48595 GCA_045810625.1 Sulfurifustis sp. | reverse complement strand
GCGAATGCACTTAACGTGCATTCGCGCCGCCGAGCGCCGCCACATGGATGTGGCGGCTCGGATGCAACGGAGCCAATGCGGTTGCGCCAGGATGGCATGAAACACTCTTCGGCCGGTAAACCTCGCACCCTCACCCCAACTCTCTCCCTAAAGGGAGAGGGAGATGTTGGTATGCGCGCAGCGCCGCCACACGGATTGTGGCGGCTGGGATGCAACGGAGCCACTCGGTCACGCCACGGATGGCAATGAAACACTCTTCGGCCGGTAAACCTCGCACCCTCACCCCAACCCTCTCCCTAAAGGGAGAGGGAGATGTTGGTATGCGCGCCGCGCGCCTCGGCTCCGATATTACCGAAGTCCCCTCTCCCGCTTGCGGGAGAGGGGTTGGGGTGAGGGGACCTTCCCTCGCTGCGGTGACGTGCAGGGACGCACTGAGATCGCGAGAGCGCGCGGACGAGCGGGAGCGATCCAGAAGGAATGAGGAAGGGGGATTACGCGTGAAGCGCGCTCCTTCTGACTCTGACATAGCAGTCTATCTCCGCGCCCGCCCGCCGAACGGCGAACCAAGCGGGCTCGAACCGGACGCCGCACGGGCGCCCGGTTTGAGCAATTGCGGCACGAGCACTTTGTCGCCCTCATCGAGCCCCGCAAGCACCTCAGTGCGGCGCCCGTCGCTGATGCCGAGCTGCACGTCGCGCTCGCTCGGTTTCTCTTTCGGGTCGCCCGCGGGAACGAGGACTTGCGCCTGGCCCTGACGCATGCGCACCGCTTCCGCTGGCAACAAGAGCACGTCGTGACGCGAGGCGACGACAAACGCGATGTTCGCTGTCATACCGCTGCGCATGAAATCCGGAACTTTTATCGGCTCGACATCGACTTCATAAGTCGTGACGTTGTTCACCGTCTTTGCCTCGAATGCGATCTCCGCCACGCGGCCGGCGACCGGCCGGTCGGGATAGGCATCGAGCGTGATGCGCGCCGGCTCACGCCGTTTGACTTGCGCGATGTCGGTTTCGTCCACTTGCGCATGCACGATCAGCCGATCCGACAACACCAGCATTGCGTCTTGAATCTGAAACGTCTGGCCGGGCTCGGCGTTGCGCAGAATTACCGTGCCGTCGATCGGCGCGATCACCGGCGTCGGCCGATAGAGATCCTCCCAACGCTTCAGCTCCTCGGGTCCCTTCGCGCGCGCGGCATCGATTAACGCGGCGCGCTCGCTCGAGCTCATCCAGACCAGTACCTGTCCGCGGCGCACGCGCTGGCCTTCGCGCACGATCACTTCTTCGACGCGCCCGGCGATCGGCGGTTTCACCTCCAGGCGGTTGCTCGGCTGCACGATGCCCGTCGCCACGACCGTCGTGTCGATGTCCCCGCGGGTAACCGAGAGCGCACGATATGTCGGCGCCGGCGTGCGCGAAACCTGCCAGATCCCGTAGGCGGCGCCGGCGACCAGCGCCAACAAGACGGCGAGCAGCGTCTTCTTGTATCGCAGCCAACGCATCACGGAATCACCCCTTGTCCCTGCGCCAGCTCCCAGGCTGCTTCTGCGTTCACGCGATCGCGCTGTGAAGCGAGAAAAGTTTTCTGGCGCTGAATCAAATCATTCTCGGTTCGGTCCCACTCATCGAATGTGATGAGACCGTTCTGATAACGAGCACGCGCGATGTTCGCACGCGTCTCGGTGGCGTCCAGAAATTCGCGATCCACGTTCAGCTTCTCGACCGATTCCACGTACGCCGCGTAGTTCTGCTGCAGCCGCACGAGCGCCAGACCTTCGACGTTTTCCCGGTTCGACTTCGCGGCGTCGAGCGCCGCGAGCGCTCCTCGGACGCTGTAGATATCGCGACCACCGCTGAAGAGCGGAATCGCGATGCTCGCGTTGACGGCGCGACGATCGTTGTCCGGAAACCAGCTCTCCCCCTCGCGCCCGCGCGTCGCGCTCACGTTCACGCTCGGATAGAAGCCGGAGCGCGCGAGCTGCACGTCCGCGTCCGCAGAACGTTGGCGCGCGACCGCGTCGCGCACGTCGGGCGTCTGCGCTGCGATCGCTTTGAAGTCGGGCGCCGGCGGCGGCAGTCGAGTCGGAACGACGTCGCGCGCTTCGATATCGGTGGTCGGCTGGCCGATGAGATTGGCGAGTTGCACCTGCGCCGACGTGAGTCCCTGCTGCGCCTGCAGACGCTCGAAGCGCGCCTGCGCAACCGACGCGCGTGTGACGAGATAGGCGCCTTTGTTCTCGCGTCCGCTCTCGAAGCGCAACTCGACGAGCCGCAAGTTTTCTTCCAAGCGGCGCAAAATGCTCTCGGTCAGCACGATATTGTCCTGCGCGTACGAAAGCTCCGCGTACGCAACTTTGAGATCGCGGCTCAACTGCGCTTTGCTCGATACCAATGCCGCGTCGGCGATGTCGACGTTCGCCGCCGCCTGCGCGACCCGCGCCTGATCCTGAAAACCCGCGAACAGGTTCTGCGTGACCGTCACATTCGTCGAATAGTCGGTGCCCGTAAACGTCGTCGTCGGCGACAACCGACCCGTGCTGTCGGAATAGTTTACGTTGGCGGATACCTGCGGATAAAACCCACCGTAGGCGGCGCGCGCGCGTTGCGCTGCGGCGGTCACGTTGGCGCGCGCGGTCGCGAGCGCGGCATTCCGCTGCGCAGCAAAGCGCAGGCTCTCGTCGAAGCCGAGCACCACTCGCTCCGCCGCGACGGCACCGCTGGTCAGGCAACAGAGCAGCGACAGGATTTTAACGAACCGGCTCAGGCAGCACTCCTTGGATGGCGCAATCGTTATTCGCTACCGCTTTCAGATCGCCGGCCGGCGATTGAGCTTGAGATTGTCATCGAAAATTGCCGGTCGCGCACCGATTCCGCCGCGCCGCCCCCGTCAGAGCGAAGGGCGGTTGACCGGATCAACGCCCAAGCGCCCACGCGGTTGACCCGTTAATCCATGGCGACTTCGATGGGGGGCGAGATACTGCGATAATGCCGGCCATGGATATGGTCGTCGAAAACGATCTCGGCGCCGTCGCGCCAGAGGCGTGGAACCGGCTCGCGGGAGATAACCCTTTTCTACAGCATGAATTTCTGCACGCGCTCGAGCGCTCGCGCTGCGTGGGACCAGGTACGGGGTGGGAGTCCTGCTACGTGCTGCTGCGCTCGCGCGAGCGGCTGCTCGGCGCCGTGCCGCTCTACCGAAAGGATCACTCCTACGGCGAATACGTGTTCGATTGGAGCTGGGCCGACGCTTATACGCGCAGCGGCGGGGAGTACTACCCGAAGCTCGTGGCCGCCGTGCCGTTCACACCTGCCACCGGAAACCGGCTGCTGATCGCGCCCGATGCTGCAGCAACGAAGGTCGCGCCGGTGTTGATTGCGGCGACACAGGAATGCGTCGAGCGATTGGGCGCCTCGTCGCTGCACTGGCTGTTTCCAACCGCGGCGGAGCTCGAGACGCTCACCGCACACGGATTTCTCGCCCGCGTTGGCTGCCAGTTTCATTGGTCGAACCCGGGCTACCGCGACTTCGCCGACTACCTCGGTGCGATGACGGCGCACAAGCGCAAAAATATCCGGCGTGAACGAAGGCAGGTCCACGAAGCGGGTGTAACGCTCACTGTCCTGCAAGGCGCAGCGCTTACCGCGGAACACTGGAATATTTTCTATCGCTTCTACCGCTCGACCGTGCGCGCACACGGCGCGATCGCCTACCTGACGCGCGAATTCTTCCACTCGCTCGGCGCCGCCATGCCCGAGCGTTGCGTGCTCACGCTCGCGCGGCGCGGCGATGAATACGTCGGCGCCGCCTTCGCGCTACGGAACGCTCATACACTTTACGGACGCTACTGGGGCGGACGCTCGGATATTCCCGGCCTCCATTTCGAAACCTGTTATTACACGCCGATCGAATACTGCATCGCCGAAGGCATCCAGCGCTACGAAGCGGGCGCGCAGGGCGAGCACAAACTCGCGCGCGGCTTCGCGCCGACGCCGACGTACTCGGCGCATTGGCTGCGCGATCGCGCGCTCCACCGCGCCGTCGCCGATTTCCTGAAGCGCGAGCAACAGAACGTCGGCTACTATATAGATGAGCTGAATGAACACCTGCCGTTTCGCGCGCAAGCGCCATGAGCGCCGCCATGTTCGTGCTCAATTCCGCGTCCCGGGACGTCCGCTTTCCGCCGGTCGAGCTGGCCTCGCGTGACGGGCTGCTTGCGGTTGGCGGCGACCTGAGCGTCGAGCGTCTGCTCGAGGCGTATCGCAACGGCATCTTCCCCTGGTACAACGAAGGACAGCCGATCCTCTGGTGGAGCCCGGACCCGCGGGCTGTGTTGTTTCCGGCCGAGCTGCGCGTGTCACGCAGTCTGCGTAAGACCGCGCGCTCGGGAAAATTTCGCGTCACGTTCGATCAGTGCTTCGCGGACGTCATGCGCGCGTGCGCCGGACCGCGGCCCCAACAGCCGGACGGCGGCACGTGGATCACGCCGGCAATGCTCGCCGCCTACTGCGATCTCGCCGCGCGCGGCTACGCGCATTCCGTCGAGACCTGGGAGGGCGACCAACTCGTCGGCGGCTTGTACGGCGTAGCACTCGGCGCCGCTTTCTTCGGCGAATCGATGTTCAGCCGCGTGAGCGACGCATCGAAGGTCGCGCTCCTTTACGTTATGCGACAGCTCGAGCGCTGGGGCTACACTCTCATCGATTGCCAATTGCCGTCGCCGCACCTGCAGCGCCTCGGCTCGCGTTCCATTCCGCGCAGCCGCTACGTCGCGCTGCTGAAGAGCGCACTCGTCCATCCGGGCCATGCCGCGCCCTGGCACTTTGACAGTGATCTCGTCATCGGGTAGCGTCTTCGCATGAGCGGGCATCAACGCAGCCCCGACGTTTTCCTGTCGATGCCGCACCCGTGCAGCTATCTGCCGGGGAAGACTGCGGCTACGCTGTTCATCGATCCGCGCTTTCCGCTTGACCGCGACCGTTACGGGGCCTTTACCCGGCTCGGCTTCCGGCGGAGCGGCGATCTCATCTACCGTCCGCATTGTCCCGCGTGCAACGCGTGCGTTCCGGTGCGCGTCCCGGTCGACCGTTTCCTGCCGACCCGCGGGCAACGGCGCATCTGGAAGCGAAACCGCGCGGTGGAAATCGCGCCCCGACCGAGCGTGTTCGTCGAGGAGCACTTCGATCTTTATCTGCGTTACCAAGCCGCGCGTCACCCCGGCGGCGGCATGGACGATCCCGATCCGCAAAAGTACATCAACTTTCTGACCGGCCGGCGCGTCGAGACCGTCTTCTACGAAATGCGGGAAGCATCGAAGCTGCTGGGGGTCGCGGTCGTCGACCGCCTCGACGACGGGCTCTCGGCGGTCTACACGTTCTACGAGCCGTTCGAAACCGCGCGCGGTCTCGGCACCTTCGCCATTCTGTGGGAAATACAGTATGCCCGCTCGATCGGCCTGCAGTGGCTCTATTTGGGATATTGGATCGGCGAGAGCCGCAAGATGGCATACAAGACCAATTTCCACCCCCTCGAGGGCTATCGCAACGGGCAATGGGCCGAGTTGGTGACGCCTAAACTTTCCGCGGATGAAAGCGCCGCATGGGAATGAAATAAGGCGCTCGGTACGCCGTCGGAACTTTACCCCCGAAGGCGAGTACGGCATGATACGCCGCCCAAACAGCCCAGAGATCCTGTCACGGCGTGGCCAAAGAAGAACACATAGAGATGGAGGGGACGATCATCGAGACGCTCCCCAACACTTTGTTTCGCGTAAAGCTCGATAACGGTCATGTGGTGACCGCGCACATTTCCGGCAAGATGCGCAAACACTACATCCGCATCCTCACCGGCGATCGCGTGACCGTGCAGCTCACACCGTACGATCTGACGAAAGGTCGCATCACCTTCCGCGCCCGCTGACGCGGCGCGTCCCCCAAAAACCAAGCCCCGGAAGTCCGGGGCTTGGGCTAGACGCTACGATCCTGCAACGCTTTATTCGGCTTCGCCTTCCATGGACGCCGCCGGCTGTGCGCTCGGTGGACGCGGCTGGAATTCGAACGTCGGTCCCTTGTCGTCGACGGACACTTTCACGTGCCCGCCCTCGGCGAGTCGTCCGAACAACAACTCGTTCGCGAGCGGTTTCTTGATGCGATCCTGAATGAGACGCGCCATCGGCCGCGCGCCCATCGCCGGATCGTGTCCGTTCGCCGCAAGCCACGCGCGCGCCGCTTCGTCCAGTTCGATGGTGACGTGTTTCTCCGAGAGTTGCGCCTCGAGCTCGAGCACGAACTTGTTCACGACGTGCATGATCGTCTGCCCATCGAGCGGCTTGAAGTGGATCGTCGCGTCCAGGCGATTGCGGAACTCGGGGCTGAACATCCGCTTGATCTCCTGGAAGTCTTCGCCGCTGTGATCCTGCTGCGTGAACCCCATCGACGCGCGGCTCATGCGCTCCGCGCCCGCGTTCGTCGTCATAATAAGAATGACGTTGCGGAAGTCCGCCTTGCGCCCGTTATTGTCGGTGAGCGTGCCGTGGTCCATCACCTGCAACAACAGGTTGAACACGTCGGGATGCGCCTTCTCGATTTCGTCGAGCAACAGCACCGAGTGCGGATGCTTGGTGATCGCCTCGGTCAGCAAGCCCCCTTGATCGAAACCGACGTATCCCGGCGGCGCACCGATGAGACGCGACACGGTGTGCCGCTCCATGTACTCCGACATGTCGAAACGAATCAACTCGACGCCGAGCACACGCGCGAGCTGACGCGTCACTTCCGTTTTACCGACGCCCGTCGGTCCGGAGAAGAGATACGAGCCGACCGGCTTCTCGGCGTGGCCAAGACCGGAGCGCGCGAGCTTGATCGAAGTCGCGAGCGCTTCGATCGCTTCGTCCTGCCCGAACACCGTCATCTTGAGATCGCGTTCGAGCGTGCGCAGCGCCTCGCGATCCGACGTCGAGACGGTCTTCGGAGGAATGCGCGCCATCTTCGCCACGATCGACTCGATGTCATGAACGCCGATCGTCTTCTTACGTTTGCTCGGCGGCAGCAATTGCTGCCCCGCTCCCGCTTCGTCGATCACATCGATGGCCTTGTCCGGCAAATGGCGATCGTTGATGTATCGATGCGACAGCTCGACGGCGCTGCGCAGCGCTTGGTTGGTATAGCGCACGCTGTGGTGCCGTTCGAAGCGCGTCTTAAGGCCGCGCAGAATTTCCACCGTCTCGTCGACCGAGGGCTCGGTGACGTCGATCTTCTGAAACCGGCGCGACAGCGCGCGATCTTTTTCGAAGATGTTCCGGTACTCCTGGTACGTCGTCGACCCGACGCACTTCAGCTCGCCGGTCGAGAGCACGGGCTTCAGCAGGTTCGATGCGTCCATCGCGCCGCCCGACGCTGCGCCGGCGCCGATGATGGTGTGAATCTCGTCGATGAACAGCACCGCCTTTTCCTGACGCTTCAGGTGCTGCAGCACCGCCTTCAGGCGCTTCTCGAAGTCGCCGCGGTATTTGGTGCCGGCGAGCAAGCTGCCCATGTCGAGCGCGTAGATCGTGCTGTTGGCCAGCACATCCGGAACGGTACCGTCGACAATCTTCTTGGCCAAACCCTCGGCGATGGCCGTCTTGCCGACCCCCGCCTCGCCGACGAACAGCGGATTGTTCTTGCGACGGCGGCATAGCACTTGAATCGTGCGCTCGATCTCGCGTTCGCGGCCGATCAACGGATCGATTTTTCCGAGCCGCGCCTGCTCATTCAAGTTGACGCAAAAGGCGTCGAGCGGGCTGCGCTCGCCGGACGGCTGTCCGTCTTCACCGTCCTCCGGCGCGGGCAGCTCGTTACTGCCCTCACCTGGGACCTTGGAAATTCCGTGGGAGATGAAGTTGACGACGTCGAATCGACTGATGTTCTGCTTGTGGAGAAAGTAGATGGCGTGGGATTCCTTCTCGCCGAAGATCGCGACCAGCACATTCGCGCCGGTGACTTCCTTCTTGCCCACGCCCTGTACGTGCAGCACGGCGCGTTGAATGACCCGCTGAAAACCGATCGTCGGCTGCGTGTCGATCTTGCTGTTGGGCGGCAATACCGGAACGTTTTCGTTCAGGAAAGCGAGCAGGTTACGCCGCAGTTCCTCGATATTACCGCCGCAAGCGCGGATGACCCGCGAAGCGCTCGGATTGTCCAGCAGTGCCATGAGCAGATGCTCGACCGTAATGAATTCATGGCGCCGCTCGCGAGCGCTCTGGAACGCCGCGTTCAGCGAAAACTCAAGTTCCTGCGACAACATGGTTGTGCCCTCCGGGCTTGCCCGCCCGCTGAATCAAACCGTCCCCCTACTTCATTCTGGCTCCATGGTGCATTGGAGCGGATGCTGGTGTTCCTGGGCGAAGCCAAGGACCTGCCGTACCTTGGACTCCGCAATCTCCCTCGCGTAGATACCGCACACGCCGATCCCTTTTTGGTGTACATGGAGCATGATGCGCGTCGCCTCCTCTCGGTTCTTGTAAAAGAAACGCTCGAGCACCACCACGACGAACTCCATGGGCGTATAGTCGTCATTCAGCAGGATGACTTTATAGAGAAGCGGCCGTTGGAGTTTCGGGCGCGCTTCCTGTACGACCGGACCCTCGGGGTATTGCGGCTGTTTCTCTTTCATATTTGCAAGCTTAGCCCAAACTCTTAAACCACGTGCCGGCAACGAGAGCGACAACGACTCCATTGTCCGACCCCACCGTAAAATTTCAACCCTACGTGCTGTGGCACGAATTTTGAGCGCCGCTCACACGGAGCAGCCGAAAATGGAACGTTCCGTCGCTTGACTGACAGGTAAAAAGAAGGATGATGGTCCTGCTTCCGCTATGGCCGGCGGGTGGCCGAGCGGAAATTACTATGACGTAAGATGTCCGACGGTGGATTTTGTTCCGCCGCAGCAAGGGGGATGTGTATGGCAACAGGAACCGTAAAGTGGTTCAACGCGGGCAAGGGGTACGGATTCATTACCCCAAGCGATGGTGGCAGTGATGTCTTCGCTCACTTTTCCGCCATCGAAATGGATGGTTACAAGACGCTGAAGGAGGGCCAGCAAGTAGAATACGAAGTACAACAGGGCCCTAAAGGCCCGCAAGCGTCACGCATTCGCGCGATCTCGAAGTAAAAAAAGGCCCGAACCACTTTCGAAGCAGCCTGTGAAACCCGACCCTTGCGTCGGGTTTCTTTTTTTCCTCGACTTTTATCAATCCGTGCTGCGCCGACCCATCCGCGGCGGCGGCTCGATGTCCATGTATCGAATGATCGCCTCACCGAAGCCCGACGTGGAGACGAGCTTGGCTCCCGGCATGAGGCGCGCCACCTCCTGCTGAGCGGTGGGACGCTCCTCGCCTGGTTGAGACTGCCGTTGCGGAGCGGTGATCGCCGTCCGCACGCGAGCCAAATCGTACGTTACTTCCCGCGCGGCGATCGCGCCCGCCATGCCTTTGATAATCAAGTCCGCCGCTTCGGTCCATCCCATGTAGCGGAGCATCATCTCCGCCGAAAGAATGAGCGAACCCGGGTTCACCTGGTTCTTACCGGCGTACTTCGGTGCAGTACCGTGCGTCGCTTCGAATACGGCGACGGCATCCGCAATGTTCGCCCCCGGCGCGATGCCGATTCCGCCGACCTGCGCCGCGAGCGCATCCGAAATGTAGTCGCCGTTCAGGTTGAGCGTGGCGATCACGTCGTAGTCTTCCGGCTTTAACAGGATCTGCTGCAGGAAGTTGTCGGCGATCACGTCCTTGACGACAATCTCGCGCCCCGTCTTCGGGTTCCGAATCCGACACCACGGGCCTTTATCGATGACCTCGGCCCGGAACTCCCGCTTTGCCAGCTCGTATCCCCATGTACGGAAGGCGCCCTCGGTGTACTTCATGATGTTGCCCTTGTGCACCAAGGTGACGGAACGGCGATCGTTGTCGATGGCGTACTGGATGGCTTTGCGGATCAAACGTTCCGAGCCTTCGCGCGACACCGGCTTGATGCCGATCGCCGAGGTCTTCGGGAACCGGATTTGGGTTACGTCCATTTCCCGCTGCAGGAACTCGATTACTTTCCGCACCTCCGGAGTTTCGGCCGCCCATTCGATACCGGCGTAGATGTCCTCGGTATTCTCGCGGAAGATCACCATGTTGGTGTGCTCGGAATCCTTCATGGGCGTTTGCGTGCCGGGGAAATAACGAATTGGCCGCACGCAAGCGTAAAGATCGAGCTCCTGGCGGATAGCGACGTTGAGCGAACGGAGGCCTCCGCCCACCGGCGTGGTCAACGGGCCTTTGATCGAAACGACGTATTCCTGTAACGCGTTTAACGTTTCGCGCGGTAACCATTGATCACCGCCGTAGGTCTTCGCCGCCTTTTCGCCGGCGTACACCTCCATCCAAACGATTTCCCGCTTGCCGCCATACGCCTTGCGCACCGCGGTATCGACGACGTTGCGCATGGCGGGGGTGATATCGACGCCGATGCCGTCGCCCTCGACGAACGGGATGATCGGCTGGTCCGGGATGTTGAGTGTATTGTCCGAGTTGACGGTAATCGGCTGTCCCTTTGCCGGCACCTGGATCTTCTGATACTTCATGAGTGGCCTCTCTCTTTGTAATCCGTGGCGTTAGCGCCGCGTAGTATAGCCTCAATCCCCCGACCCTGCGCGGCGTGTGATCAAAGCAAATCCGCGTTCGACCACGGGCGCATCCGTCGACGATTCGCGTCTGCTTATTTAATTGACACCTCGAATGCTAATATATTCAATACGCAAATTATCTAAATACTCCAAGCACCCGCGTGGGCCGCGCCAGCAACCGTCTTTACTACAAACAGAACCGACTGAAACAGTTGCGGGCGTTTTGCTGCGCCGCGCAAACCGGAAGCGTGTCGAAAGCGGCCGAGCGGTTGTACCTGAGTCAGCCTTCGGTGTCGCTGCAAATCCAGGCGCTCGAACGCGAGCTCAAGGTGACGTTGTTCGAGCGCCGCGGGCCGAAAATACAACTCACACCCGACGGCCGACGACTGTACGAGCTGGCGCAACCGCTCGTGCACGGCATGGACAGTCTCTCGGACATGTTTGCCGCCGGCAGCGGCGTCGTGACATCCGGCGAGCTCTCGATCGCAGCCGGCGAATCCACACTGCTCTATCTGCTCCCGGAGCTGATCAAGCGCTTTGCCGACGAGCATCCCGGAATCCGGATCAAGCTGTACAACGTGACGGGTCGCGACGGCTTGGCGCTGCTGCGCGCCGACGAAGCGGATCTCGCGGTGGGATCGATGCTCGATGTGCCCGATGACATTACCTACCACCCGATCTTCACGTACGATCCGGTGTTGATCACGCCGCTCAATCATCCGCTCGCCCGCAAGAAACAGGTGCGACTGGAGGAAGTCAGCCCCTACGGGCTGATCCTTCCGCCACGACACTTGTCGACGTGGCGGGTCGTCGACACGGTGTTCCATCAGCACAACCTCGATTATCAGGTGACGCTCGAAGCGGGTGGATGGGAAGTGGTCAAGAAATACGTCGCGCTCGGGCTCGGCGTCTCGATCGTGACCAGCATCTGTCTCAGCGGCGGCGAGCCGCTCGCGGCGATCCCGCTCGATCGGTACTTCCCGAAGCGCTCTTACGGCGTGGTGTTGCGGCGCGGCAAATTCCTGACGCCGCAGGCGCGACTCTTCATCGAAACCATGGACCCCGAGTTCTTCACGCGCGGCGACGGCCGCGCCGCGAAACGCAAGCAAGCCGGCGCCTGACGCCGCGGGTCGCCCGGTGGCGCGCCTGATTCTCTTTAACAAGCCCTACGGGGTGCTGACACAATTCACGGATCGCGTGGGCGGCCGCGCGACGCTCGCCGCGTACGTCCCCATTCCGCGAGTTTATCCGGCCGGTCGGCTCGACCGCGACAGCGAAGGGTTGCTCCTCCTCACCGACGACGGCGCGCTGCAACATCGGCTGAGCGACCCGCGACACAAGCTGCCGAAGACTTACTGGGTGCAGGTCGACGGCGAGCCAAACGACGCGGCGCTCGAGCATCTGCGTCGCGGCGTTGTACTCGACGGACAGCGCACGCTTCCGGCCAAGGTCCGGCGCATCGCGCCACCGTCACTCTGGCCACGCGATCCGCCGATTCGGGTACGCAACAATATTCCTACGTCGTGGATCGAAATCGAGCTGACCGAAGGTCGAAACCGCCAAGTGCGCCGCATGACCGCAGCCGTCGGTCATCCGACGTTGCGATTAGTGCGGGTGGCGATCGGGGTTTATCGGCTCGATGGGCTTATGCCTGGAGAATGGAGAGAGGCGCCGGTACCGGATTTCGGTCACCGTAGTCCATCAAATTTTCGTAGGTCGCGTGCGGAACGCGGTGAGAAATGATGTTCCTTCTCCGCTTTCGGGGCGGGAACTTAGTCGAGCGCCCTTCGGGCGCGTTAGTCGAAGTAATGAATGGTCGATGTAATAACCCATCGCTCCGCGCTTTCATCGCGTCGCTTCCTGCTTCGCTCGAAAGCCAGGGCTCGGCTCCTGCCTCGCCCGTTCGCCGGCGCGAACACATGTTAAATGTGTTCGCGACTGCCCCGGCTCACCCTGCGCTCTCGCAAATCTTTGTACGTCCCTGTACGTCACTGCAAGGGGAGAGGGAGCGTTCTTTCCAATCAGCGAATAATCTCCCTGCCATCCATGGCGCAGCGGCTTCACTTCGGTTGACCTGACCCGCACTTCCTGTGCGGGCCGCAGGACTATTCCAACCGCTCGTACAACGGCAACGTCAAAAACTCCGCGAGCGTTTCCGACGTCGACATCTGCTCGAAGATCTGCGCCGCCTGCGTGTACGGCGTGCGGTTGAAGTTGACGTCGCCGTGCTCCTTGCGGATGCCCTCCAGCACTTCCGGAATCATCTTGCGCACCATTTCAGCGGTCACTTTGCGGCCGTCATCGAGCTTGCCTTTGGGGGAACGGATCCACTGCCATACTTGCGAGCGCGAGATCTCCGCGGTCGCGGCATCTTCCATCAGATTGTGGATCGGCACGCAACCGTTGCCGGCGAGCCACGAGCCGAGATACTGGATGCCGACATCGATGTTCATCCGCACGCCGACCTCGGTGATCGGCTGCTCCGGCTGGAAGTTGAGCAGGTCGGCGGCGTTCGCGGTGACATCGGGGCGCTGCTTATCGATTTGATTCGGCCGGTCTCCTAACACGCGCTTGAATTCCTCCATGGCGATCTGCACCAGGCCCGGGTGCGCGATCCAGCCGCCGTCGTAGCCGTCGGACGCGTCGCGCGCTTTGTCGGCACGCACGCCGGCGAGCGCTTTTTCGTTCGCCGCCGGATCGTTCTTGATCGGGATCAGCGCGCTCATGCCGCCGATCGCCGGCGCGTTGCGGCGGTGACAGGTCTTGAGCAACAACAGGGAATACGCGCGCATGAACGGCACCGTCATCGTGATCAGGCCGCGGTTCGCCAAACAGAAATTTTTGTCCGTTTTGAATTTCTTGATGCAGGAGAAAATGTAATCCCAGCGACCGGCGTTGAGACCGGCGCTGTGCTCGCGCAGCTCGTACAGGATCTCGTCCATCTCGAACGTCGCGAGGATGGTTTCGACGAGCACTGTCGCTTTGATCGTGCCGCGCGGAATCTTGAGCTCGTCCTGCGCCATGCAGAAGATGTCGTTCCACAGCCGCGCTTCCAGATGGCTTTCCATCTTCGGCAGATAGAAATACGGACCGGAGCCTCGCGACATCAGTTCTTTGGCGTTGTGAAACATGAACAGCGCGAAGTCGAAGATGCCGCCCGACACGCGCTTGCCGTCGATCAGCACGTGCTTCTCGTCGAGATGCCAGCCGCGCGGACGGACGAGCAAGGTCGCCGTTTTTTCATTCAGCTTGTACTGCTTGCCGCCCTGCTCGAAGCTGATCGTGCGCCGCACGGCATCGCGCACGTTGATCTGACCTCGGATCTGGTTGCTCCAGTTCGGCGTATTCGAATCTTCGAAGTCGGTCATGTATGCGTCGGCGCCGGAGTTGAGCGCGTTGATGATCATCTTGCGCTCAACCGGCCCGGTGATCTCGACGCGTCGGCACACCAGATCCTTCGGGATCGGCGCGATTTTCCAGTCGCCGTCGCGAACGCTCTTCGTCTCGGGCAGAAAATCCGGCCGCTTGCCGGCGTCGAGCTCCTTCTGGCGCTCGGCACGACGCTTTAGCAGCTCCTGTCGCCGCGGCTCGAACGCGCGATGCAGCTTGGCGACGAACGCCAACGCTTCGGGGGTAAGAATCTGGGTAAATTCGGGCTCGACTTTTGCTTTGATTTCGATGCCAGCAGGCAAGTTGCTCATTGATCGCTCCGAGACGGATAGGCCAAGTAGAGTAAAAAAGCCACACCCGCTCGCGCGGGTGTGGCGTTTAAGGATACTACTGCTGAAGCCGCTTAAGAAACAGCCGCTTTCTTGAACGTTCTCGTCATTCAACCGGCCTCGGAGGCCGTGCCTCCATTGGCCTTGCCACGGCCTCGCTCAGTGCCTGGCGCCATCGCTTAGCCGTGAAACCCTAGTCGGCGGGTGAATTTATGCTCCTGCCTCGGACGTCGCCGCTTTCCGAGGCCACCGAGGATCAGCCGCGGCTACCCGCCAATCGCCACCCAGGACCTCGCCGTTCGCGCAGCACACGAGCTTCTCGTGATAAGCGAATCGGACGTAGGCCTTGCGCGCCTCGTGGCTCGTCGCAACAACGGGGCTCAGGTGCGGCAGCCGATAGCGTTGCGACGACTTGAGAGGCGCTCCTTACGCAGGGATCGGCTGCCCTGCTGCCTTCTTTTCCTCGCATGTCGCGTGAGACACTGTACGGCAGGAACGCCGGAGCGCGTCCATTACAACACGAGGGAAGACCATGGAACCCACAAACAGCCGTATCCGAGTTTTCGACAGCGATCTCCACATCGTCGAGCCGCCCGATCTGTTCGAGAAGTATCTCGACAAGAGGTATCACGGGCACATCGTGAGGACGTCGCGTACCGCCTACGAGTGCGCCATGCCTTTCTTTCGCATTGACAATCACGTCATGCCGGACTTTCGCGACTTTCCGGCGTCCCTCGGGCCGGAGCAGCGGGAGGACATCATTACGAACAGTCCGCGGTTCGAACGCGTTATCAATAAGAGTCGCGTCAAATACAAGCGTTACTACGAGATGGGATGGGACGGTCGCACGTTCCTCCATGCGATGGACGAAGAAGGCGTGGATCTCACGGTGCTCTATCCGACTTCGGCGCTGCTTGCGATGGGCACCGACGACATCGAGCCGGAGCTCGCCGGCGCGATCGCCCGCGCCTACAACGACTATCTCTATGACTTTTGCCGGGCCGATCGCAAACGGCTTCACGGTGCCGCGATGGTATCGGTGCACGATGTCCGGATCGGCATCGAGGAAGCAAAGCGCGCGGTCAACGAGCTTGGCTTTAAGTCAATTTTCCTCCGGCCGAATCTCGTGAAGGGCAGGGTGTGGTACAGCGACTACTACGAACCGTTATGGACGGTCGCCGAAGAGCTTGGCGTGCCCATCTGCTTTCACGAAGGGATTGGTGCGTCGCTGCCGCATGCCGGTGATGTTTTCGGCAGCAACATTTTTCTCCGTCATGTCGCGTGCCACCCGATCGAGATGATGCTTACACTCATGCAATTTTGCGGCGGCGGCATTCTCGAAAGACATCCCGGCCTGCGCGTCGCGTTCCTCGAAGGCAATGTCGGTTGGGCGCCGTGGCTGCTCGATCGACTCGATGATCATTACAAATTGGAGTTTGGTGTGACCGCCGCGACCCTGCCCCATCCACCGAGTTTCTACTTCAAGCGGCAGTGCTATCTGTCGGCCGAGTGTGACGAGAACCTGATCGGCGTCGCAACGCAAGAGCTGGGATCGAAGAACATGGTCTTCTCGACGGACTTCCCGCACCCGGACGCAAAGTTTCCTCGAGCGGTGCAGACATTTGTCGAGAGCGACAAGATCGACGCGGCGACCAAAGAGCAGATTTTGTGGGACAACTGCGTGGCGCTGTACGGGATGCAAAAAGAAGCCGACGGCTTCCCTCGCGCTTCGAGACACCAAGAGGCGGCTGCGACGATATAAACCATCGGCGAGCGTCTCGTAAACGGCGGCGCCGCACCCCGCAGTTCGCCCGCGCACCTCAAAAACAAAGGCCACACTCGCTCACGCGAGTGTGGCCTTTGAAGTACTGCCTTTGCTTCGGCTTACGAAACCGCCGCTTTCTTGACGTTCTTGTCCTCGAAAAACTGCTCGTCTTCGGTAGAGCCTTTGAGCGCCGTTGTGGAGGACTGACCACCTTCGATCGCCTGCGTGACCGCGTCGAAATAGCTCGTTCCCACTTCGCGCTGGTGCTTGACCGCGGTGAAGCCCTTGTCGGCGGCGGCGAATTCGCCTTCCTGCAGCTCGACGAAGGCTTTCATCTGCTCGCGGGCATAGCCGTACGCCAGATGGAACATCGAGTAGTTGAGGCTGTGGAACCCGGCGAGCGTGATGAACTGGTACTTGTAGCCCATCGCCGCCAGCTCTTTCTGGAACTTGGCGATGGTCGCGTCATCGAGGTTCTTCTTCCAGTTGAACGACGGCGAGCAGTTGTACGACAGCATCTTGTCCGGATACTGCTTCTTGATCGCCTCGGCGAACTTGCGCGCGTAAGCGAGATCCGGCTTGCCGGTCTCGCACCAGACGAGATCGGCATACGGCGCATACGCCAGACCGCGCGACACCGCCTGATTGAGGCCGGGTTTGGTGCGGTAGAACCCTTCAACCGTGCGCTCGCCCGTGCAGAACGGCTTGTCGTTGTCATCGACGTCGGACGTGAGAAGATCCGCCGCTTCCGCGTCGGTGCGCGCGACGAGAATCGTCGGCACGCCCAGCACGTCGGCCGCGAGACGCGCCGCGACGAGCTTCGCCACCGCTTCGCGCGTCGGCACGAGCACCTTGCCGCCCATGTGGCCGCACTTCTTCACCGACGCGAGCTGATCTTCGAAGTGAACGCCGGCCGCGCCCGCTTCGACCATCGCCTTCATCAGCTCGAACGCGTTCAGCACGCCGCCGAAACCGGCTTCGGCATCGGCAACGATCGGCGCGAAGTAATCGATGTAGCCGGCATCGCCCGGGCGCTTGCCTTCCATCCACTGAATCTGGTCGCAGCGCGCAAACGTATTATTGATACGGCGCACGACCGCGGGGACGGAGTTCGCGGGATAGAGCGACTGATCCGGGTACATTTCACCGGCGAGGTTCGCGTCACCCGCGACCTGCCAGCCGGAGAGATAGATCGACTTGAGACCGGCTTTGACCTGCTGCATCGCCTGGTTGCCGGTCAGTGCGCCGAGCGCGTTGATGAACGGCTCGGTCTGTAACAGTTTCCAAAGCTTCTCGGCGCCGCGGCGCGCGAGTGTGTGTTCAATCTGTACGGAGCCGCGCAGACGGATAACATCTTGTGCGCCATAACCACGTTTGACGCCCTTCCATCGCTCGTTGCTCGACCATTCCTTTTCGAGTTTCGAAACTTCCAAATCGCTGCTCATGAAGCACCCCTCGAAATGATTAGCGGATCTCGTTAGGCCCAGCTTCGGGCAACGGTCTACCTGCCATATAAGGAAACGACGCTTCAACCGTGGCCGCGGGGCTCGCTCTGTTCCAGTTCGGGGCCACGCGCTGGTTTATCCTGGTGCGGCAGTCTAAGGACCATTCGAGAGGCCACCAACCAAAATTTATTAATACAGTTTATTAACCCCCACCCTACTATAGAACCGTATTCATACCGCAGACTGAATTGCTCTGTCCAGATTGTCCAAATCCTCGATGCTTTTGTTAATACCCGTGCGGCTGGCGCCAATGGACGCAACCTGCGCCGTTAGCCTATCTGGCTGGCGAAGTAACGGCGGCGCCGCTTTCGAGTAGCTTCGCGATTTCCGTGTCGCCGTACCCCGCCTCGCGCAGAACTTCGACGGTATGCTCGCCGAGCACAGGGGCATGTCGCCGGATCTCGGGCGCGCTCTCGGACCAACGGCTGGGAGGCATCATGGTGCGAAGCCGACCTTCGGTCGGATGGTCGATGAACTGGAAATACCCCGTCGCTTTCAGATGCGGATCGTCCACGAGGCTCGTGAGCGTATGCAGCGGCATGGCGGGAATGTCGGCTCGGTCGAGGGCTTCGAGCCATTCGGCCGAGGTGCGGGTCCTCATGACGTCGGCCACAAAGGCATAGACCTCGCGGATATGGGCGCTTCGGTTCGTATGGTTTGCAAAGCGCGGGTCGGCCATCATCTCCGGCCGATCAATGATGCGGAAGAAGCTCTGCCACTGCTTGTCGTTGTAGATGAGCACGCAGACGTAACCGTCTCGCGTCGCGTAGGGCCGGCGGTTCTCGGCGAGTAGGCGGCGATACCCGGGGTCGCCCAGCGGGGGATCGAAGGTCAAGCCGGCCAGGTGGTCGCCCAGGACGAAATTCACCAGGTTCTCGAACATCGGCACGTCGATACGCTGGCCGTGCCCGGTTTGCGTGCGGTAATAGAGACCTGCGGCGACGGCGACCGCGATGTTCAGACCGACGCTGCGATCGGCCAGCGTCACCGGTGCGTAACGCGGCGCGTCGGCGCTGGACTCCATGAAGAGCGAAGGCACGCCCGCGGCTCCCTGAATAAGGTCGTCGTACGCCGGCTTGCCCGCGTACGGCCCACCTTCGCCGAAGCCGACCCCGCCGACATACAGGATGCGCGGATTCACCGCGCGCACGGCGTCGAATCCCAGCCCGAGGCGTTCCATCGCCTGAGGCCGTACGTTATACACCAACACGTCGCTGCGCTCGGCGAGCTTGAGCGCGGCGGCTTGGGCGGCCGGCTGTTTCAGATCGAGGACAACGGAGCGTTTGTTTCGATTCGTATTGAGGAAGATATGGCCCATGCCGGGATGCCGCATGGGACCGACGTGCCGCATGTTGTCACCCTGCGGCGATTCGATCTTCACGACCTCCGCGCCGAGATCGCCAAGTATCTGCGTCGCGTACGGACCCATGACCACCGTCGTAAGGTCCAGAACCCGTACACCCGTCAGCGGTCCACTCACCGTTCCTCCTAACCCGTCGACTCAGGCCTTTTCCGCATACGGACCGAAGGCTACTGGCATCGGACGCACCCGGCAATCCGCCTCTGGCGCCGCGGCGCCCGCAATGCGCGACAATAGCGTCTCGCCAGACGCGCGGATTATGATTAGCGCCGCAAATCGGGGTCGATCCGCCGTTCCACCACTAACCGCTCTGGAGGAGATATGAAAAAATCATTACCCATCCTGGCTACGCTCGCGTTGGTCGGCGCCGTCGGCCTGACTTCGGCCACCGCCGAAAACACGAAGCGGCTCTCCATCGCCACCGGCGGTACCGGCGGCGTTTACTATCCCCTTGGCGGCGGCTTCGCGAACATTCTGAGCCGCACCCTGCCGGGCGTCGAAGCGACGGCGGAAGTGACCAGCGCCTCGGTCGACAACCTGAAGCTCGTCGCGGCGGGTAAGGCCGACCTCGCCTTTTCGCTCGCCGACACCGCACTCGATGCCTATAACGGCACCGGGAAGTTCAAGCAGAAGCTTCCGATTCGCGCGATCGCGGTGCTGTACGCGAACAAGAGTCAGTGGGTCACGATCGAGAACACCGGAATCCAAAAAATGGCGGATTTAAAGGGCCGGCGCATCTCGACGGGCGCGCCCGGGAGCGGCACGGAAATCATCGCCGTGCGCATGCTCGAGGCCTACGGCATCAATCCGGATAAAGACCTGAAGCGGGAAAAACTTTCGGTCGTCGAGTCCGCGAATGCCCTCAAAGACGGCAAGATCGACGCGTTCTTCTGGTCCGGCGGCGTACCGACGGCGGGCATCACCGACCTCGCCGCAACGCCGGGCGTCAAGATCAGGATCCTCGATCACGCCGACGCGATTCCGGCGATGGTGAAGAAGTGGGGCCCGCTCTACGTCAAGGGAACGATCCCCGCGAAATCCTATCCCGGGCAGGATCGCGACGTCGCCGAGGCAGATGTCTACAACATCTTCGCCGTCAACGAGAAGATGGACGAGAAGCTCGCCTACGAGATCACCAAGGCGCTGTTCGAGAAAAAAGCGGACCTCGTTGCCGTCCACCAGGAAGCGAAGAACCTCGATCTCGCGGCGCAATACGACGGCGGCTCGCCGATTCCGTTTCATCCCGGCGCAATGAAATATTTCGCCGAAAAGGGATTGAAACCGAAAAAATAGTCCCGTGACGAAACGGCGCGGGCTATTCATCGCCGCGGTCGCCGCCGCTCTCGCGGTCGCGACCGCTGGCGCCTATCCGATCGACGTGCTGCAAGTCGAGAATACGACGAGCGGACGGATCGTGCCGCTGCCGATGGCGGCGGCGGACGTCTGCGCCGTCACCTATCACCATTCCATGTACGATCAGCCGGTCACCGAGGAATTCGTCATCGACCGCGCCGGCCACATCGTCCTTACCGCCTTGTCGAGCCCGAGCGGCGCGGTGCGCGAATACTTCGGGGTGACCGAGCCCGGGGACTACCACCGGATGCACCGCGAAATGGGGGAAATCGTATTTCGCGTTGCCGCCGGAACGCCGCAGCGGCTGCGCCTGCGCGGAGCCGATCGTTCGTTCATGGATTTTGGCGATCACGGCGATCGCCTGGTGTTTCGCGCTCTGCACATGCCTCTCGCGATGTATTGGTTCGAGCGCCTGCGCGGCGACTCATAACGTCAACGATGTGGCCTGACCGGAGAAAAACATGACAACCGACAAGCGTCAGCCCCACGAAGAGCCGGTAACCGTCAGCGCCGAGGCGCTGAAGCAAGCGGAGAAATACGTCGAGGAAGAAGAAGGCGCGGCGCGCGACGTCCGCGGCTGGGTCGGAATCTTTCTCACGGGTGTCGCGGTCGTGATGTCGCTGTTCCACCTCTACGCCGCCTACGGAATCATACCGGCGCAAATACTGCGCGCGATCCACGTCGGATTCGTTCTGTTCCTGTGCTTCCTGCTGTTTCCCGCGGCGCAGCGTTTCCGCAACCGCATCATGTGGTTCGACGTCGTGTTGGCGCTGCTCGGCATCGCAATCATCGCTCACGTCCTGATCGATTTCGACGAATTCATCGAGCGCGCGGTGACGCCGACACAATGGGACATGTTCTTCGGCATTGCGTTGATTCTCCTGGTGCTCGAAGCCGTGCGGCGCACGTCCGGGTTGATCATCACGCTCGTCGTCATCGCCTTCATCGCCTACGCGATGCTCGGACCGTACCTGCCGCATCCGTGGACGCACCGCGGGTACGATCTCGAGCGCTTGGTCGGGCAGCTCTACATGACGCTCGAGGGCATCTTCGGTACAGCGATCGACGTTTCCGCCACGTTCATCATTCTCTTCACGATTTACGGCGCCGTGTTGCAGTATTCCGGCGCAGGCAAGTTCTTCATCGACTTCTCCTTCGCCGCGACCGGGGGCAAGCATGCGGCGGCCGGCCGGACCGTCGTGCTGTCGTCGTTCCTCCTCGGCGGCCCGTCCGGCAGCGGCGTGGCAACGACGGTGACGCTCGGGTCGGTCGTCTACCCGATGCTCGCGAAGGCCGGCTACAGCAAAGAGGCGGCGGGCGGCTTGCTCGCTGCCGGCGGCCTCGGTGCGATCCTGTCGCCGCCGGTCCTCGGCGCGGCGGCATTCCTGATCGCCGAGTTCCTCAAGATCTCGTATCTCGACGTGATCTTGATGGCGACGATTCCGACCTGCCTCTATTACCTGTCGCTCTTCCTGATGGTCGAGCTCGACGCGCGCCGCCACCGCGTGCACGACGTTCCGCTCCCGCCGCCCGCCGATACCCTGTGGGGCATGACGCGCAAGTACGGCTTTCACTTCACGTCGCTCATCGCCATCGTGGTCTTCATGCTGCTCGGCTTTACGCCGATCGCCGCCGTATTCTGGGCAACGCTGCTCGCCGCCGCCTTGAGCTTCTTGCGCAAGGACACGGCGCTCTCCTTCATCCCGAACGCGACGACGCCGCTGCACAAGACGAAGCTCGTCGAGGCGCTGAGAGCCGGGTCGGTCGGCGTGCTCTCGGTCGCCGCCATCTGCGCCGCCGCCGGCATTATCGTCGGCGTGGTGACGCTCACCGGTCTCGGCCTGAAGTTCAGCTCGATTGTCATCGATTACGCCGGCGGCAACCTCGGTCTCACGGCCGTTTTCACGGCATTGATCGTATGGATTGTCGGCCTCGCCGTTCCCGTCACGGCGAGCTACATCATCTGCGCGGTGATCGCCGCGCCCGCACTGACCAAGCTCGGCGTACCCGATTTTGCGGCGCACATGTTCATCTTCTATTACGCGGTGCTGTCGGAAGTGTCGCCGCCGACGGCGTTGTCACCGTTCGCGGCCGCCGCCATCACCGGCGGCAATCCGTACAAAACGACCATGCAGTCGTGGAAGTACACCCTGCCCGCGTTTTTGGTGCCGTTCGGATTCGTGCTCGATCCTTCCGGTATCGGGCTGCTCCTCAAGGGGAACGCGGTCGACACCATCTACGTCACCGTCACCGCGTTCATCGGCATCGCCGCGCTCGCCTGCGGCGTGCAGGGATGGATGTTGAGCCGCGCCGCCCCGATCGAGCGCGTGCTGCTGATCACCGCCGGGCTGCTGCTCGCCTACCCCGCCGCAGCCGCGGACTACGCCGGCTTCGGCCTGCTCGCCCTGGTCGTTCTGATCCAGCTCGTGCGGCGCAAGCGCGACCGCGAGTCACGCGCGTCGCCGCCAGCGTCCGGTCCGTCGCCGACGTCGCCCTAGATGTGGTAGCGATTTCCAATCCGCTCTAGGATTCGCCTCTCTGAAACGGCAGCGAGGTCCCATGCTGAAAGACAAGGTAGCAGTCGTCACCGGGTCAACCAGCGGTATCGGGTACGGCGTCGCGCGGGCGCTCGCCGCGCAAGGCGCGGCAATCATGCTGAACGGCTTCGGCGAGGCGTCACAGATCGAAAAGCTGCGGCGCGAGCTGGCCGGCGAGTACGGGGTGAAGGTCGAATACCACGGCGCAGACATGGGAAGACCTGCGGAGATCGCCGATTTGATCCGCAGAGCGACCGACGCCTTCGGTCATGTCGACATACTCGTCAACAATGCCGGCATTCAGCACGTGGCGCCGGTCGAGGAATTTCCCGTCGAGAAGTGGGACGCCGTGATCGGCATCAACCTCTCGGCGAGCTTCCACACGATCCGCAATGTTCTGCCGCAGATGAAACAGCGGAACTGGGGGCGGATCGTCAACATCGCTTCCGCGCACGGGCTGGTCGCCTCGGTCAACAAGTCCGCGTACGTCGCCGCGAAGCACGGAATCCTCGGTCTGACCAAAGTCGTGGCCCTCGAAACCGCGGCCACCGGCGTCACGTGCAACGCCATCTGTCCCGGCTGGGTACTCACACCGCTGGTCCAAAAGCAGATCGACGCGCTTGCACAGCGCGATAAAATTTCCGTGGCCGAGGCGAAGAACCGCTTGCTGCTCGAAAAGCAGCCGTCGGGCGAGTTCGTCTCGATCGAGCAAATCGGCGCGGCGGCCGCCTTTTTCTGCTCCGACGCGGCCGCGCAGATACGCGGCGCCGCGCTCAGCATTGACGGCGGCTGGACCGCCCAGTGATTTGAAAACGAACGGGCGGCCGCCGCGGCGCTGGCGATCCGCGATGTCACGCCCGTTTACGCTCTGTCTGCTTCGCGGGGAAGCAGCCAACAGGAGAGAACCATTCCTATGAACGATCAACCGTTGTGGCGGCCGTCTCCGGCGCGGGTTGCCGGAGCGAACCTCACCGCGTTTATGGCGCAAGTCAACGCACGCTTCGGGAACATCCGTGACTTTTGGGAGCTTCACCGGTGGTCGGTAGAGCAGCCTGAGGCGTTCTGGAGCGCGGCGTGGGATTTTTGCGAGATCATCGCCGCTGAGCGCGGAAAGCAGGTCCTCGTCGACGGCGATCGCATGCCGGGCGCGCGCTGGTTTCCGGAGGCACGGCTGAACTTCGCGGAAAATCTGCTCCGCTTCCGCGGCGCGGAGGATGCGCTCGTCTTCTGGGGCGAGGACAAGGTCAAGCGCCGGCTCTCGCGCGACGAGCTGTATCACGCGGTTGCGCGGCTCGCGGCCGCGCTACGCGCGGCTGGCGTACAGCCGGGCGATCGCGTCGCCGCCTACCTGCCGAACATGCCGGAAGCGATCATCGCGCTGCTCGCCACCGCGAGCATCGGCGCAATTTTCTCGTCTGCATCGCCCGACTTCGGCGTGCAAGGCGTCGTCGATCGCTTCGGTCAAATCGAGCCGACAGTCTTTATCGCCGTCGACGGCTACTACTATCGCGGCAAGGTGATCGATTGCCTCGGCAAGATACGCGAGATCGTCACGCGCCTGCCGACCGTGCGGCGCACGGTTATTGTTCCTTACATCCAGACTCAACCCGATCTTGCCGGCATCCGCGACGCGCAGCGGCTCGCAGATTTCGTGGCGCCGCACGCCGGAGCGACGTCGATCCGTTTCGAGCAACTGCCGTTCGACCACCCGCTCTGCATCCTGTATTCGTCCGGCACGACCGGCGTGCCGAAGTGCATCGTGCACCGTGCCGGCGGCGTGCTGTTGCAGCACGCGAAGGAGCAACGGCTGCACTCGGATATCAAACCCGGCGATCGGTTGTTCTACTTCAGCACGTGCGGCTGGATGATGTGGAATTGGCTCGTCTCCGGCCTCGCCGCCGGCGCGACGCTGCTGCTCTACGACGGCTCGCCGTTCCTCGAAAGCCGCGGCGGCGCGATCCTATTCGATTACGCCGACGCCGAAGACATGACTCACTTCGGCACGTCCCCGAAATTCATCGACGCGATCGCCAAAGAAGGTCTCGAACCGATCAAGACGCACAAGCTCGAGAAGCTGCGCGCGATCCTCTCGACCGGCAGCCCGCTCCTGCCGGAGGGATTCGACTATGTCTACCGGAGCATCAAGCGCGACGTCTGCCTTTCGTCCATCTCCGGCGGCACCGACATCATCGCCTGCTTCGTGCTCGGCAATCCGCTGCTACCGGTGTGGCGCGGCGAGATCCAGTGTGCCGGCCTCGGGATGAAGGTCGAGGTGTACGACGACAACGGAAGACCGGTGCGCGGACAGAAGGGCGAGCTGGTCTGCACGCGTCCGTTCCCGACGATGCCGCTCGGCTTCTGGAACGATCCGGACGACACCAAGTATCGGCAGGCGTACTTCGAGAAGTTTCCGAACATCTGGTGCCACGGCGACTATGTCGAGCTCACGGAGCACAACGGCTTCATCATCTACGGTCGCTCCGACGCGGTGCTCAACCCGGGCGGCGTGCGCATCGGCACGGCCGAGATTTACCGGCAGGTCGAGAAACTTCCCGAAGTCATGGAATCGCTCGTCATCGGGCAGAACTGGCCACCCGGTAGTACCGGCGATGTCCGCGTCGTCTTGTTCGTGCGCCTGCGCGAGGGACTGAGGCTCGATGAGTCGTTGATCGACAAGATCAAGCGCACCATCCGCGAAAACACGACGCCGCGCCACGTGCCTGCGAAGATCGTGCAGGTGAGCGACATCCCGCGCACGAAGAGCGGCAAGATCGTGGAGCTGGCCGTTCGCAACGTCGTGCACGGCGAGCCCGTAAAAAACCTCGAGGCGCTCGCGAATCCCGAGGCGCTCGCACAATTTCGCGAGCTACCCGAACTCCGTACGTAGCTGCTCGCCCCGAATTACGAGGTCGGGTGTGCGCACGGCTACGAACTGCTCGATCCTCGTGTCCGCGATCTCACTCAGGGCGATGCCGGCGCGGCCGCGAACTTTCCGCTCACGAACCTAGTTCAAATGGATCAGAGAATGCACCGATGATGAGCGGCGGCCGCGCCCCGACCGTCTGAAGCGAGAGCGCCGTGCGCTTAGGAGGCACGCTGCGCTTGTGCCGCAATCGCGAGTGCTTATACAGTAGCCGCGGGAATCTAACTCATAAGGGAGCTGTCATGTTCGACCTGAGTGGAAAAGTGGCGGTAGTGACGGGAGGGAATGGCGGGATCGGGCTCGCGATGGCACGCGGCCTCGCCTCGGCGGGTGCGAAGATCGTGGTGGCGGCGCGTAACGCCGAAAAATCGCAAGCCGCTGTCAACGAGCTGCAAAAAAGCGGCGCAGCCGCGTTGGCGGTGACGACGGACGTGGCCGACGCGAAGTCGGTGCAAACGATGGTCGACGAGACCGTTAAACGTTACGGACGACTCGATATTCTCATCAACAACGCCGGCATCACGCTGCGCGGCGCGACCCACGATTTGAGCGCCGCGGACTGGCAAAAGGTGTTGGACACGAACGTCACCGGCGCGTTTCTTTGTTCCAAAGCGGCCTACCCGGTAATGAAGAAGGCCGGCGGCGGAAAGGTGATCAACATCGGCTCCTTCTTGTCGAACGTTGCCCTGTCGTTCAATCCCGCTTATTGCACCAGCAAAGGCGCGATCGTCCAGCTCACCCGCTCCACGGCGTGCGCCTGGGCGCCGGACAACATTCAGGTGAACGCGGTGTTGCCGGGGTGGGTCGATACCGACATGACGCGCGCCGCCCGCGGCGTACCGGGTTTGACGGATTACGTGCTGGTACGCACGCCGATGAAGCGCGTCGGGCAGCCGGACGATCTCGCCGGTGTCGCCGTGTTTCTCGCGAGCGCCGCGTCGAATTTCGTCACGGGCGCGGCTATCCCGGTCGACGGCGGATTGTCCGCACAAGCCTGATTCATCGAGAGCGATTCGAAATCGCACCGGCCGACCTCGTGCGGCCGGTGCAATCACTTCTCCTTCCAAAAACTTATCAGTGCACTCGACGGGTGACGCAAGTCAAAGCGTGCGTGCGTCGCCATTCCGCAGCAGCGCAGACACTGCAAGCGGGAATTTAATTTAAAAAATCAGGAGCACAGTCAATGTTCGAGCTAACCGGGAAAGTGGCGGTCGTGACGGGGGGTAACGGCGGAATCGGTCTGGGGATCGCACGAGCCTTGGCATCGGCCGGCGCCACCATCGTGATCGCCGCACGTAACGCGAAGAAATCGCAAGCGGCGGTCGACGAGCTGGCGCAGCTTGGAGCGAGCGCGATCGCCGTGACGACGGACGTCACCGACGAAAAATCCGTCGACGCGATGGTCGCGACAACGGCCGAGAAGTTTGGCCGTCTCGACATACTCGTCAACAACGCCGGCGTCGCGGTGCAGGGCACGGTCGATGCGCTGAGTTTGTCCGATTGGCGAAAGACAATGGAGACCAACGCCACCGGCGCATTCATTTGCTCAAAAGCGGCCTACCCGATGATGAAAAAAGGCGGTGGCGGGAAGATCATCAATCTCAGCTCGGTGCTTGCGTTGTACGCGCTGCCGGTGTCCGCCGCTTATAGCGCGAGCAAGGCAGCGATCATCCAGCTCACGCGCGCGATCGCGTGCTGCTGGGCCGCGGACAACATCCAAGCGAACGCCGTGCTGCCCGGCTGGATCGAAACCGACATGACCCAATATGCGCGGAGCATCCCGGGCCTGCTCGACTACGTCGTGAAGACCCGGACGCCGGCGAAGCGCGCGGGCCAGGTCGAGGATCTTGCCGGCGTCGCTGTTTTTCTCGCGAGCCCCGCGTCGAACTTCGTGACCGGCGCCGCGATTACCGTCGACGGCGGCTTGTCCAGTCACGGGTGAGCCGGTTCGCCGGACGCCCTTGGGCCGATCCGATCTTAAGCAGCGGTAAAATATAGTTTTCACCGCAGAGGACGCGGAGGACGCAGAGATTCAAGGAAAGGTCTAATGCAAAGCTGTTAAATCTTTCCCTTCGCGTCTCTTGCGTCCTTCGCGGTTAGTTCGAGGCTCCCTTAGCGCGACTTCGTTGCGGTGACTACATGCAGCGGAGTGCCGTGCGATCAAAGCGACTTCTTGAGGAAGCGCCCCAGCTCGCCGATGACGCCGCGGCGGAAGGCCAGTACGCAGACGACGAAAATCGCGCCTTGCGCAACCGTCACCCACGCGCCGAGCTGCGCCAGATAGTTCTCGATGGCGACGATGATGAAGGCTCCGACGACGGGGCCGAATACGGTGCCGAGGCCGCCAAGCAGCGTCATGAGAATCACCTCGCCCGACATCGTCCAGTGCACGTCCGTAAGCGAGGCGAGCTGGAACACGATCGCTTTCGTCGCACCCGCGAGACCGGCGAGCGTCGCCGACAATACGAACGCGATCACTTTGTAGCGATCGGTGTCGTAACCGAGCGAAATCGCGCGCGGCTCGTGCTCGCGGATCGCCTTCAAGACGTTGCCGAAGGGCGAATGGATGACGCGATAAATCAGCAGAAAGCCCGCGACGAACACGACGAGCACGACGCTGTACATCGCGGTGACGTTTTGGAGATCGATCAGGCCGAACAGGTCTCCGCGCGGCACCGCCTGGATGCCGTCCTCGCCGCCGGTGAACGGCGCCTGCAAGCAGAAGAAGAAGACCATCTGCGCGAGCGCGAGCGTAATCATCGCGAAGTAAATGCCCTGCCGCCGGATTGCGAGCAAACCCGCGACGACGCCGATGAGCGCGGCGGTGCCGGTGCCGAGCAGGATCGCAATCTCCGGCGTTACGCCCCACACCTTCGCGGCGTGCGCGCACAGGTAGCTCGCGGCTCCGAAGAACATCGCGTGCCCGAAGGAGAGCAAACCGCCGTAACCGATCAGCAGATTGAAGGCGCATGCGAACAGCGCGAAGCACATCACCTTCATCAGCAGGACCGGATAAACGAAAAACGGCGCGATCAGAAAGAACGCGAGCATGATCGCGAACGCGATGCGCTGCGATTTGAGGCTCGCAGCCGTGACCGGCGCGGTCAGAGTTGTCGAATCGGTCGCGGTGCTCGCCATGTCAGCGGCTCCCGAACAGGCCCGCGGGCCGCAACAGCAGAACGATCGCCATGATCACGAAGATCACGGTATTCGAGGCTTCCGGGTAAAAGACTTTGGTAAGCCCTTCGATGATTCCCAAGCCGAAGCCCGTGACGATCGATCCCATGATCGATCCCATTCCGCCGATAACGACAACCGCGAACACCACGATGATGAGATTCGCTCCCATGAGGGGGTTCACCTGATAGATCGGCGCGGCCATCACGCCCGCAAATGCCGCGAGCGCCACCCCGAAACCGTACGTCAGGGTCACCATGCGCGGCACGTGGATGCCGAACGCCTGCGTGAGCGCGGCATTCTCCGTCGCCGCGCGCAGGTAGGAGCCGAGCTTCGTCTTCTCGATGATGAACCAAGTACCGAGGCAGATGACGAGCGACGACGCCACCACCCATCCGCGGTAATTCGGCAGGAACATGAACCCGAGATTGCGCCCGCCGGCGAGCTCGTCCGGGATCGGGTAAGGAATACCCGACGTGCCATACTCGTGCGTGAACACGCCTTGAATGACGAGCGCGAGACCGAAAGTCAGCAGCAGGCCGTACAGGTGATCGAGCTGATACAGCCGCGACAGCATGAGGCGCTCGATGATGATGCCGGTGATTCCCACGGCGATCGGCGCGATCAAGAGCGCCCACCAATAACCGATACCGAGTTTGGTGAGCAAGAAATACGCGGTGAACGCGCCGAGCATGTACTGCGCGCCATGCGTAAAGTTGATGATGTTGAGAAGCCCGAAAATAACGGCGAGCCCGAGCGACAGCAACGCGTAGAACGCGCCGTTGATCAGGCCGATCAGGAGCTGTCCGAACAGCGCCTGGACCGGCACCCCGAAGATCGTTTCCATTGTTCTGCAGTTTCCGGCGCCCCCACCCTAACCCTCCCCCGCTTACGGGGGAGGGAACGGGAGGGGGTGGAGTCGGTCAGTTTAACGGCTCGATGTCACTTGACGAGCTCGCAGCCGCCTTCCTTCAGCGGCCGGAACGCCTGCTCGGCGGGAATCGTCGCGCGCAGCTTGTAGTAGTCGTACGGGCCCTTCGATTCGCTCGGCTTCTTCACCTCGAAGAGATACGCCGGGTGAATCTTGCGCCCGTCCTGGCGAATGGTGCCCTTGCCGAACAGCGGATCGTCGGTCGGCAGCTTCTTCATCTCAGCCACGACCTTCGCACCGTCCGCGTCGCTCTTGAGCGCCGCGACTGCCTTCAGGTAATGCAGCACACCCGCGTACACGCCCGCGTGCACCATGGTCGGGTAGCGGCCGTTCGCGGCGGCCGCGAACCGCTTCGCGAACGCGCGGGTCTGGTCGTTCGAGTCCCAATAGAACGTGGCGGTGAGAATCAGCCCCTGCGCGTTCGAGAGGCCAAGCGAGTGAACATCGGAGAGGAACACGAGCAGACCGGCGAGGCTCTGACCGCCCTTCACGATGCCGAACTCGGCGGCCTGCTTGATCGTGTTGATCGTATCGCTGCCGGCGTTCGCGAGGCCGATGATCTTGGCCTTAGACGCCTGCGCCTGCAGCAGGAACGAAGAAAAGTCCTGCGTGTTCAGCGGATGCCGCACTTTGCCGAGCACCTTGCCGCCGTTCTTGAGCACCACCGCTTCGGTGTCACGCTCGAGCGCATGACCGAACGCGTAGTCGGAAGTCAGGAAGAACCACGTATCGCCACCGGTTTTTACGATCGCGCTGCCGGTGCCGTTCGCGAGCATCCAAGTGTCATACGTCCAGTGCACCGTGTTCGGCGAGCACGCCTTGCCGGTCAGATCCGACGTCGCCGGACCGGAAGGGATGAATACCTTGTTCTTCTCGCGCACGACCTGATTCACGGCGAGGGCGACGCCGGAGTTCGGCACGTCGACGATCGCGTCCACCTTGTCGACGTCGATCCACTGGCGTGCGATGTTCGACCCGACGTCGGGCTTGTTCTGGTGATCCGCCGTTATAATCTCGACCTTGAGTCCTTTCTTGGCCCTGCCGAAATCCTCCACCGCCATGCGCGCCGCCACGACCGATCCCTGTCCGCCCAGGTCCGCGTACAGCCCGGACTGGTCGTTGAGCACTCCGATCTTGACCACGCCATCGGTCAGCTCCGCTTGTGCGGTGCCGGCGACGAACGCCATCGAAGCCACGACTAGTAAGGCTCGTTTCAACATCGGTCATCTCCTGTGTGAGAGAACATCATGGTTACACCCCGAGGTAATCGTGCAGCTTGTCCAGATTCGAGCTGAGCTGCGTATTCGGAATCATGTCGACGATCTGTCCGCCGTTCTCCATGACGTAATGGCGATCCGCGACTTTCGCCGCGAAGCGGAAATTCTGCTCGATCAGCAGAATCGTAAACCCTTGGCGCTTCAGGCGTGCGATCGTCTCGCCGATCTGCTGCACGATCACGGGGGCGAGCCCTTCGGTCGGCTCGTCTAGCAGCAGCAGACGTGCGCCGGTACGGAGGATGCGACCGATCGCCAGCATTTGCTGTTCACCGCCGGAAAGCTTCGTGCCCTGGCTCGCCAACCGCTCGCGCAAATTCGGGAACAGCTCGAAGATCTGCTCCACCGCGAGCCCGCCCTCCTTCGCGACGCGCGGCGGCAGCATCAAATTTTCCTTCACGCTCAAGCTTGCGAAGATACCGCGCTCTTCCGGGCAAAAAGCGATGCCGAGGCGCGCAATCCGGTTCGAGGCAAGCCCGATCGCCTCGTGGCCATCGAAGTGAATCGAGCCGGCCCTGCGCGGCACCATGCCCATGATCGACTTGAGCGTCGTCGTCTTGCCGACGCCGTTGCGACCGAGCAGCGTCACGACCTCGCCCGGATAAACCTCGAAGCTCGTGTCGTGCAGGATATGCGACTCGCCGTACCAGGCGTTCAGCTTGCGTACCGACAACAGCGGCTTCGCGGCGGCTGCGGGATTAAGCATGTTCGGTTCCGAGATACGCTTGAATGACTTGCGGATCGCGCGAAACGCCTTCGTAGTCGCCATCGGCGATGATCTCGCCGCGCGCGAGGACGGTAATACGGTCGGACAGGTCCGCGACCACGCTCAGGTTGTGCTCCACCATCAGCACCGTGCGGTTTGCGGCCACGCGCTTGATCAGCGCCGAGATACGCGATACGTCTTCGTGCGTCATACCCGCGGTCGGCTCGTCGAGCAGCATCAGCTCGGGGTCGAGCGCGAGCGTCGTCGCAATTTCGAGCGCACGCTTGCGCCCGTAGGGCAGCTCGACCGCCACGGTTTCGGCATATGCCGAGAGCCCGACGGCGTCGAGCAGATCGCGCGCCTGCTCGTTCAGCTCGGCGAGCACTTTCTCCGAGCGCCAGAAATCGAAGGAGTGTCCGCGGCGGCGCTGCAACGCGATGCGCACGTTCTCGATCACCGTGAGATGCGGAAACACCGCGGAAATCTGAAACGAGCGCACCATGCCGCGGCGGGCGATGTGGGCCGGACGCGCGGAGGTGATCTCGTGCCCATTGTAACGGATCGTTCCGCGCGTCGGCGTCAGGAACTTGGTGAGCAGATTAAAGAAGGTCGTCTTGCCGGCGCCGTTCGGCCCGATCAATGCGTGAATGTGGCCGCGCTGCACGCGCAGGCTCACGTCATTCACGGCAACGAACCCTTTGAACTCTTTTGTTAGATTTTGGGTTTCGAGTATGTATTCGGCGGCCATAAGGCTCTACTCGTTGTAGTGACGCAGCTTGCCGACAACCCCCGCAGGGAAGAAATATACCGAAAGTACGAACAGAATGCCCAGCCATAAGAGCCAGCGGTCCGGCGCGAACAAGGCGGCAAGAAAGCCGCCTGCGACGGGAAGCCCACCGAGCCCCACACTCACCACACCGATGAGGTCCTGAAGATACGCCTGGGCGACGATAAAAACCGTAGCACCGACGACCGCCCCGTAAAGGGTACCCATGCCGCCAATGACAACAATTAAGAGTACATCGAGCATGACCTCGAACGATAGCGAGGTCCCGGGTCCGTTGTAGCGCAACCAGAGCGCAAGCAGGCTGCCGGCGAGGGTGGCAAACCCGGCGGCCAGCACGTTCGAGAGGGTTCGATACACCACTACCCGGTAACCGAGCGCCTCGGCGCGAAAATCGTTCTCGCGAATCGCCTGCAATACCCGCCCGAAGGGCGAATTCACGATCCGGAGCATCAGCAGAAACAGCACGGCCGCGGCGGCGAAAAGCAGGTAATAGGAGATGAGCCGGCCGTCCAGCGACACCCCGAGAACGGGCGTCTCGAGCAGTCGAAACCCCGGCCTCAGCAGCTCGGGCACCCGAAAGGTCAGACCGTCTTCACCGCCCGTGAGCCAAGTGAGCTGCGATGCCGCCGTGAGGAACGCCGAGGCGACCGCGAGGGTGATCATCGCGTAGAAGATGGCCCGCACGCGCAGGCTGAAGAGGCCGATCACGAACGCCAGCGCGAGCGACAGCCCGAGGGCGGCGACGGCGCCGAGCGTCACGCTGCTCCAGCTGGGTCCGAGCCGCACGGCGGCGATCGCAACGCCGTACGCGCCGATGCCGAAGAACATCGTGTGCGCGAACGACACGATGCCGGTATAGCCGAGCAGCAGATCGTACGCGCCAACGAGCACGATGAAGATCAAGATCTTCGCCGCGACGTTGAGCGCCTTCGCGCCGGGGAATAGGAACGGCGCGGCCGCGAGACCGACGACGATGAGCACGAGCAGCGCCGCGAGCATGCGGCTGCGCGGTGGATCGTGCGACAGCAGTCGAGCAAGCATCATCTTTAAGGCAATTCTGAAATACTACTTTTCAACGCAAAGGACGCGAAGGACGCAAAGGAAAGGATTTTAGAAAACAAAAAAATCATTGCGTCCTTGGTGTCTTTGCCGGTTAACAAAAAATAGATCACGCCTTCCCTAATTTTCATCGCCGAGGCACACGTGCATGCCATCCATGGCGAGGCGAATAGACCGCCGTTGGACCCCGGCCTGCACCTCCGTGTGCAGCCGATCGCTCTCGCACTTTTCCGCTGCGCAATCCTGCTTCGCGGAAAAAGTCCAGGGCGCACATCCGTGTGTGCCCGCTCGGCGGCGCGAATGCACGTTTAGTGCATTCGCGAAATCCCCGTCTCGCCCCTGTGCTAGCGCGAAATTGGCGCATCCGGCGCGGCATCGACGGCGCGGATGCACGTTGCGCGGCTCCTGCGCATCCATGCGCCCGCGGCATTCGTACGTCCCTGTACAGCAAGTGCAAACATCCGCGAATACCCCGTCTCGCCCTCTGCGCCCTCTGCGGTAGATAATCATATTCGCAGATCGTGTCTAACGGCTCGCGACCGGATAGAGGCCTTGAGGACGCCAAAGCAGGATCGCGGCCATTAACAAAATGTTCGAGAACAGCGCGAGCGTCGGCGCGAGAAAGCCCGTGTACGTCGCGGTGAGCCCGACGAGCAGCGCCCCGAGCAAACACCCGCCGATCGAGCCCATCCCGCCGATCACGATGACGATGAAGATGAGCACGAGCAGCTCGCCACCCATCTGCGGCACGATGTTCTGTTCATACAGTCCCCAGAGCACCCCGCCGAGGCCCGCGAGCGCGGAGCCCGCGACGAACACGCCGATGAATAAACGCCGAATCGGGTAGCCGAGGCTCTCCACCATCTCGCGGTTCTGCACACCCGCGCGAATCAAAAGACCGAGCTTGGTGCGGTTGAGCACGCCGTACATACCGGCGTAAACCGCGAACCCGAACCCGACCGCGAGCAGCCGGTACTTCTCGATCGCGGCGTCGCCGAAAATAAAAGCGCCACGCAGACCCGGCGGCAGCGGCAGCGGAATCTGCAGCGGACCCCAGATGACTTTGATCAGCTCCTCGCCGACGATCAATCCACCCATCGTGATGAGAATCTGGCGCAAGTGGTTGCCGTAGACCGGCCGAACGATGACGCGCTCGAACGCCCAGCCGAGCGCGCCGGCGACGGCCACCGCGGCCACCATCGCGCAAACGATCGCGGCGATATTGGCCCAGGGGCTCGCCGAGCCGGACCACACCGCCAGGGCGCCGAGCACGGATGCCGCGACGAACGCACCGAACGCGATGAACACGCCGTGGCCGAAATTGAGCACGTCCATGAGGCCGAAGACGAGCGTGAGCCCGGACGCGACGATGAAGATGATCATCCCCATCGCGAGGCCGGCGACGGTGAGCGTCGCCCACGTCGACGGCGAGCCGATCAGCACCGCGGCAACGACGGCCAACGCCGGCACGATGACGAGCGGCGCCCAGTCAATGGCTCGTACGGAAATAATTCTCGACGCTTCGATCGTGCGGCTCATCGGTAAGCGGCGAGCGAAAGCCCGAGCAGCTCCTGCTGCCGCTTGCTGTCCGCGGCAAGCTCCGTGAGCGCGCCGCGATGCGCCACGCGGCCGTCGTCGATGATGACGACGTGATCGCCGAGCTGCTTCGCGAAATGAAAATTCTGCTCGACGAGCAGGATCGTCGTCTCGCTCTCCTTGAGTTGACGGAACGCCGCGGCCATGTTGGCGACGATGGCGGGCGCGAGCCCCTTGGACGGCTCGTCGACGAGCAGCAGCGCCCGCGGCTCGATGACGGCGCGGGCAATCGCGAGCATCTGCTTCTGGCCGCCGGAGAGCTTGCCGGCCGGGTGCAGCCAGAATGTCTTGATTGCCGGAAACAGGTCGAATATCCAATCGAGCCGCGCTTTGTCGAGGTTCTCGATGCCGCGCGCGCTGCGTGCGGCGAGCAGCAGATTCTCCCTTACCGTCAGATCCGAGAAGATGCCCATGTCCTCGGGTACGTACGCGATGCCGGCCTGCGCGATCGCCGGTGTCCCGAGACGCGTGATGTCTTTGCCGGCAAACGTGATCCGTCCCTGCGCCGCGCGCCACAACCCCATGATCGTGCGAAGCGTCGTCGTCTTACCCGCGCCGTTTCGACCCAGCAGCAACGTAACGCCGCCGCGCGGAACGTCGAAATCGACGCCGTGCAGGATGTGATACGCGCCGATGCGCGTGTGCACGCCTTCGAGCCGGAGCAGCGGCGCGCTCATGCGGCGACCGGGGCGACGCCGAGGTACGCCTGCTGCACGATCGGCGAAGCGATCACCGCTTCCGGTTCGCCGTCCGCGACCAACGCGCCGTTGTGCAGCACGACGATCCGGTCCGCGAGCTCGCGTACGACGTCCATCTTGTGCTCGACGAGCAACACCGTTTTGTCCCGTTGCGCTTTGAGGCCGCGGATCAATTCGAGAATTACCGGTGCTTCGTCGAGGCTCATGCCGGCGGTCGGTTCATCGAACATGTAGACCTCGGGCTCGAGCGCCATCATCATCGCGACTTCGAGCTTGCGCTGATCGCCGTGCGACAAAGCGGCTGCCGGCGCGTTGCGCTTGTCGGCGAGCGCGACGATCTCGAGCACCTCTTCCGCTTTTCCCACGAGCTCATGGTGGCGGCTCCATACGCTCCATAGATTCAAACCGAGGTGCGCGCGCGACTGCACGGCGAGGCGGACGTTCTCCAGCACGCTCAAGTTCGGAAACAGATTCGTGAGCTGAAACGCGCGGCCGATGCCGAGACGGCTGCGCGCCGACGCCGATTGCGCGGTGATGTCATCGCCGTAGAGCAACACCTGGCCGGCGCTCGCACGCAGCTGCCCCGAAATCAAATTGAAATACGTCGTCTTACCCGCGCCGTTCGGACCGACAATGGCGGTGAGCGTGCCGGGCGCGAACGCACACGACACGCCGTTCACGGCAACGTGACCGCCGAAGCGGATCGTTAGATTGCGCGTTTCAAGCGAAAACGTCATTTAAAACCCCGTAATAGCCTCCACCGCAGAGGACGCAGAGGACAAGATACAGCGCTAGTGGATGTAGCCATTGCTCTACGGGAACATGCGAATGCTGTTAACCGCACCGATGCACATAACCGGCGCACCGGCAACCACCCATCGAGCAAGTTGACCCTTGCGCTTACCGTAGCTCACCGCCAGGAAAGACATGCAATGATTTTCCTCCGCGCCCTCTGCGTCCTCTGCGGTTAAGAGCAACATTCAGCGGCGCCCGAACAGCCGATTACGCGCGCGCCGTCGATCACTGGCGCTGATTGCGAATCGGAATCTTCATCTCCTCGGGTTTGATCTCGTGCACCAGCTCGGGGACGCCCCAGGCGAGGTTCGGATCGACTTTGATACGGAAGTGATACATCGATTGCATCGCCTGGTGATCTTCTTTGCGAATGGTCATCTTGCCCTTCGGCGTTTCGAAGCTCATGCCTTCCATTGTCTTGATGAGCGTCTCGGTATTCGTGTCGCCTTTGGTCTTCTTGAGCGCCTCGACGACGGCGATACCCGCCGCCATCCCTCCGGCCGTGAAGAAATCGGGCGGCGCGTTGAAGCGCTTCTGGTGCTCTTTCACCAGCCAGTCGTTCACCGGGTTCTTCGGGATTCCGAAATAGTAGTACGTCGCTCCCTCCATACCCGGAAACTGCTTGTACGCCGCCATCGCCGGAAGAATGTTGCCGCCGGTCGCGATGTCGATGCCGTAGCGCTTCGGATCGAGATCGGCGATCTTGAACGGATTGCCGGCACCCGCCCAGATGATGAAGATGATCTTGCGCCCGGGCTTGCCCTTGAGTGCATCGAACAGGCGCTGCGCACCCGCCGTGAAATCCGTGGTGTTCGTCGGCAGATATTCCTCGTGCACGACTTTCGCCTGCTTCAGTGCCTCCTTGAACGCCTTCACGCCGTCGCGCCCGAACGCGTAGTCTTGTGCGAGCGTCGCGATCGACGTGTTTGGCTTGTCGAGCGCGACCGCGTTCGAGATCGCATCCTGCGAAGAGTTGCGCGCGGTGCGGAAGATGTAGCGGTTCCACTTGTCGCCGGTGATCGAGTCGGCGACCGCGGGCTCCACCAGCAAGATCTTCTTGTATTCTTCGGCGACCGGCAGCATCGCAAGCGCGGCGCCGGATGACGTAGTGCCGATCGCGATGTCGGCTTTGTCGTCGCCATAGGCTGCCGCCAGCAGTGACTTGGCGAGATCGGGCTTTCCCTGGTCGTCCTTCTTGATGACCGTCAGCTTATTGCCCGCGACCGTCATCGATCCGCCGGTCGCGTACTCGAGCCCCATCATGAGGCCGGTCTCCGTTTGCGTCGCGTACGCTTCGAGCGGTCCGGTCTTTCCATACAGCAACGCGATGACGATGTCCTTCGCCTGCGCGGCGCCCGTGCTTGCGAACGCGATCACTCCAGCCAACAGCCATCGTTTCATAGTGCACCTCTTATTGAGACTTCCGGCCTCTCGTGCGCCGGAAGATTAACGGGAACTTTGCGCGAGAAACGTCCGCACCCAAGCGATCTGATCGGGCACGTGCAGCGGCGGCGCGTGTCCGCAACCCGAGACTTCGATGAGCTGCGCGCGCGGACCGCGGCTCGTCATTTCCTGGGCGACGTCGGCGAGCAGCAGGTCCGATTCCGCGCCGCGCAGCAACAGCACCGGAATGTCGATCCGATCGTAGTAATCCCACTGCTGATAATCGTTCGGGTACATCACGTACTGCCGCACGATCGCCGGATCGTAATGAGTCGTGATCTTGCCGTTGGGCAGGCGGCGCGCCGACGCTTCGGCCATGCGGCGCCAGTGTGCATCGCTCTGCCGGCCGAAGGATGTATAGACACTTCGAAAAAAATTCTCGAGCTCGGTCATCGTATCGAAGGCGGGCGGCGCGGCCACATACGAAGCGATGCGCGCGGCGCCCGGCGTGGCGCGCACGGTCGCGCCGATGTCATTGAGCACCAGATGCGTGATGCGGCCTTTGAGCATCGTTGCCGCCGCGCGCATGCCGATCGCGCCGCCCATCGACGTTCCCACCCAACGCACGCGCTCGAGACCCAGCTGATCCATGAGCGCTTGCACAATGGCGGCGTAGAAATCCAAACAGTATTCCTTATCGGGCAGCGGGCTCCATTGCGACAATCCCCGACCGATCATGTCCGGACAAACGACGCGGTATTCGTGCGAAAGCGCCGCGGCGAGATCGTCGAAGTCGCGCCCGGTGCGGGCAAGGCCGTGACACATCAACACCGGCGGTGCCTCCTCCCTGCCCCACTCGACGTAGTGAATCTCGCGCTCCATGCAACGCAGATAACACGAGCGCGGCGTCGCGCCTTGCGCCGCGTCCGCGCTCCGTTCGCTTTCGATGCTCATAACGGCCGTCGTCCTGTTTGACCCGGCGCTATTTTCACACATCGGACGCTGCTGCCACCCTGCGTCATGATATGGGCGTGCAGCTGGGCGAATCCGTCCAATACGACCCGCAGTGATAGAGGGTAATCACCGTGAGGTAGCCGTACTTCGCCCCCAGCAGATTGTATTGCGTCACGTTGATGCGACCGGCGATGTAGTGATTGTTCACGGTGTCGGTCGCCGTTTCGGAGTACAGCGCGCCGGTCGTTGCGCTCGCTTGATTGGAATTGGCGCTCTCCGCCCCGCTGCTGTTTTGCGAGCGAACCACCCAATAATACTTCGTGTTCGCGCTCAATCCCGCATCGCTGTACGACGTCGTCGCCACCAGGCTCGCGTTCGCCCGGGTCCACGGTCCACCGGACGTCGTCGAGCGGTAGACGTTGTAGCCGGCGACCCCGCTCGCCGCCGTCCATGACAGCGTCGCGGTCGTTCCGTTGATCCCCACAGCGAGGTTCGTCGGCGCCGCAACGGCCGGCGGCGTGCCGGTCGTGGTCGCGCTGACCGAGCCCGACTTCGCGCTTTCGTTTCGGTTCGCGTCGACGGCGGTGACCTGGTACGTGTACGTCGTCCCCGGCGTCAGGCCGCCGTCGGTGTACGTGTTCGTCGCGACCGCGCTGCCGTTCACTTTGGTTCCATTGCGATAGACGTTGTAGCCCGCCGCGCCGCCAACGCTGTTCCAGATGAGCGCGATGGAGGTGTCGGTCACGCCGTTGATAGCAAGACCCGTCGGCGCGGGCAACGCGGCGAACGCGCTCGTGAGGCGATCGACCATTTTCTTGATCGCGGTCATCTGCACGCCCGCTTTTTGATCGAAGTTCGTGCCGTACCAGCCGATCCAGTCCCAACACGCGTTCGGATTGGCGAGCGAGCCGCTCGCTTTGGTCGCGTGACTCGTGTTATCGACGACCGTCTGCGGATACAGCACGATGATGTTGTTCGTGTCCGCCCACTTGTTGTAACCGGTGTTGCTGACGAACTTCGTGCCGATCTGGCTCTGCGACTGCAGGCAGCCGTGCAGCGCCACGTGCACTTTGCACTGCGTGCCGTTCGCGCAATTGGCCGGCACGTAGAGGTAGCCGATCGTGTCCATCCCTTTGCCGCTCGCGATGAACTCGGTCTGATCGAACTGAATGAGACTGCCGCCGAGCGTGCCGTTGTTGCGCGCGTTGAGCGTGCCGTAGATCTGCTTCAGGATCGCGCCCGCACCGTCGAAACTGCAATTGCTGATGTACGGCGACGCGGCGGTACCGCACGCGTTGTTGCCGCTGCTGTCGAAGTCGGTCGGAAATGTGTGCGCCGCGCCGCTCAGCTTGTCGTACTTGACGTTCGCGCTCGAAACGAAGCCGCCGCTGGTGACGTAGAGGCTATACACCTGATTGGTAACGTTCGGCCCAACGGTGGTATCGCTCAATCCGGTCCAAATGTAAATTTTCTGATTGGCGATGTTCGACACGCTGTCGTTTTGATTACCACTCCAGCTTTTCATGTTGGCGATCGACTGCGTGATGCTCGGCGTCGCGTTGTACATGCAGCCGGTGTAATTCATCTGACCCGCGCAGTCGTAGGTGCCGCCGGCGACGATGCCGACGCCGCGGAAGACCGACGAATACGCGACGCCGAGCTGCATGGCGAAAAAGCCACCCGACGACAGACCGGAGACGGATGTATCTTTGATGTTCGCGTTGTACGCGGGAAGCTTCACCGCTGCGGCGGCGGAAGCGCTCGCAAGAAATGTGGCGACAACCAAGCCGGCGACAGCGCGCGAAAGCGTTCGCCGGACCGATGAGATGACGTCCATGAGTGACCTCCCTAGCTCGTTATTCGATCGAGAGAACCGGCCGCTTCACTGCGCGGCCGGAGAAACCGAATATCCCACCGCCGCCGCGCCTTGTGCCATGGATTCGGCGACCGAGCGCCGGCTGAATCAAGCAATTGCGACGCCTCGTTAAAGTCGTTGTACCGGACCTCGCGCGACCCGGGTTCTGGCCGCAACTGCCGGGGCGACGTTATAGTTAGCCCGCTTCCCCCCGAGCATCGACGAGGAGCGACCATGTCGGAAATCGATTTCGCCACGTCGGGCATCACCGCCATGCATCGGATCGACGCATGGCGCGCGGCGCTGGCCGACGTCTTCGGTCCATTCGAAGTGCAGCCAAGCCCGCGCGGCAGCTTCAGCGGCCACGTGCGCTGCTTTCGCCGCGCCCAAGTGCAATTCAACGAGATTTATTACTGCTGGCAAACCGGCGAGCGCACGGCAGCCAACATTGCTGGGCTTCGCGAAGAAAATTATTTGCTCACCCGGCCGGTGCTCGGCCCGCTGCGCGTCGAGCGTAACGGCGAGGAATATTTACTCACCCCGGGATACTTGTACTTGTTCGATCAGAGCCTGCCGTTTCGCTACTTGTCCGAGGCAGGTTATCAGGCATACAGCGTGTCCGTACCGGCGGCGGCGCTGCGGCTGCGCGAACCGAAGATCGGACCCATCTATAAGGTGGCGCTCGAAGACGGCTCGCCGCGCGGACAACTGCTGCGCCACTACGTCGATTATCTCGGGGCCGGCGCGCGCGTTTGGTCGGACATCGAAGCGGTCGAATTGAGCGAGCGCCTGTTCGATCTCATCGTGCTGCTCATCGTGCACGAAGGAAAGAGCTATGCGTCGGAAAGCGATACCACGATCAAAGCGGCACATCGCGAACGCGCGATTGCATACATTAAATCGCATCTCGCCGACTGCGCGCTCGATCCGGAACGCATCGCCGGCGCCACGGGGCTATCGGTGAGCTACCTGCATCAGGTATTCGCGGCGGGCGCGTTGAAAGTCGAGGATTTCATCTACGCGCAACGCCTCGAAAAATGCCGCGCGCTGTTGGCGGACCCCAGCCAGCGGCGGAGATCGATCTCGCAGCTCGCCTATCAAGTCGGCTTCCGCCACCCGTCGCACTTCAGCCGGCTCTTCAAGGCACGCTACGGGGTTACGCCGCGCGAGTTTCGTGCGCAGGGCGATTAAGGCATATTAATTTTTCATCGCAGAGTACGCAGAGGGAAGATCTTTAAGAATTGGGAAACGCAAAGGACGCCAAGGACGCGAAGGACGGCAGTAAAGCAGGTCAAGAAACCTCCGAACAGATCTCTAACAGGTTGTCATACGGCACGACCAGGATGATTAAGGTGCCTTTGGGAAATATTAATTTTCACCACAGAGGACGCGGAGGACGCAAAGGACGCCAAGGACGCGAAGGACGGCACTCAATTCTCTCTCTGATTTCCTCTGCGTCCTCTGTCTCCTCCGCGGTGAACAATCATATTGCTCACACTAGGAGCGTTTCGCGCCGCGGGCGCGCAGCTCGCGCCGCATGATCTTTCCGGTCGCCGTGAGTGGGAAGCTGTCGAGGAACTCCACTTCGCGCGGATATTCGTGCGCCGCGAGGCGCGTCTTGACGTGCTGCTGGATGTCGCGCGCGAGGTCTTCGGTACCCTGAAACCCCGGCTTCAATACGACGAAGGCTTTCACGATTTCAGTCCGCACCGGATCGGGAACACCGACCGCGGCCGCCATGGCCACCGCCGGATGCTTGAGCAAGCAATCCTCGATCTCACCCGGGCCGATACGATAACCACCGGACGTGATCACGTCGTCCGCGCGCGCCTGGTACCAAAAATACCCGTCCGCGTCTTGCGATCCCAAGTCGCCGCTGATGAGCCAATCGCCGACGAACTTCTCCGCGGTCGCTTCGGGATTGCGCCAATAGCCGAGGAACATCACCGGATCGGGCCGGCGAAACGCGATGTTGCCGATCTCGCCGCGCGGCAATTCGTTGCCGGCGTCGTCGACGATCGCGACGGTGTGTCCCGGCACTGCGCGGCCCATCGAGCCCGGTTTCACCGGCATGATCTTCGCGCAGTTCGCGACCATTAAATTGCACTCGGTCTGGCCGTACAGCTCGTTGATGCTGACGCCGAACGTCTCGCGCCCCCAATCGAGCAGCTCGGCGCCGAGCGTCTCGCCGCCGCTGATGATCGAGCGCAGCTTCACGCCGTGGTCCTTCGGCGCCTCGGCCTGGCGCAGCATTTTCAACGCGGTCGGCGGCAGAAACACATTGCGCACGCCGTGCCGCGCCATGAGATCGAACGCTTCGTGCGGATCGAATTTGGGGAAACGCCGTGCGAGCACGGGCACGCCGTGATGCCATGCGGGCAGCAGCACGTCGAGCAATCCGCCGATCCACGCCCAGTCCGCCGGCGTCCAGTAAAGATCGCCGGGCTGCGGAAAGAATTCGTGCGGAAATTCCATGCCCGGTAGATGACCCAGCAGCACACCGTGCGCGTGCAGCGCACCCTTCGGCTGGCCGGTGGTGCCGGACGTATAAATGATGAGCGCCGGATCGTCGGCACGCGTATTCACCGGCGCGTACGCGTCGGACGCTTTTTCCATCGCCGCCGCATAGTCCACCGTTCCATCGGCGCCGTTACCGCCGACGACAATGATCAGCTTCAACTCCGGCAACCGCGGCCGGATCGCGAGCACCTTTGGAAAATTCACGGCATCGGTGATGAGCGCTTTGGCGCCGGAGTTCTGCAGGCGAAACTCGAGGGCGTCCTCGCCGAAGAGGACGAAGAGCGGGACCGCGATCAGCCCGGACTTGTACGCGGCGATGTGCGCGATGGCGGTCGGCGGAGATTGCGGCAGCAGGATCGCGAAGCGATCGCCGGCAGCGACACCATGGGCTTCGAGCACGTTCGCGAGCCGATTCGACAAGCGTTGGATGTCGAGGAAGCGGTAGCGTTCGACCCGCCCCGGTTCCTGTTCGAAGATCAACGCGGTCGCTTCCGGCCGCGCCGCGGCGTGACGGTCGCAGGCGTCGACGCCGATGTTGTAGTGAGTCGGGATGCGCCATTGGAAGGCGGCACACGCGGCTTCGTAGCTGGATGCTGGCGTTAACATGGCCGGTTCTCCCCACTGTGCTCGGCTGCGTTGGGAAAATTATCGGCGCCGGCCTGCCCGCGGGCAACGTCGACGCGCTGCCGGCCCCTTGCCGACTAGGGTAAACTTCGCGCCATGATTTGGAAGCCGAACGTCACCGTGGCCGCGGTGATCGAGCGCGCCGGCAAGTTTCTGCTGGTCGAAGAGGAAGCGGACGGCGAGTTGGTCCTGAACCAGCCGGCCGGCCATCTCGATGAGGGCGAATCGCTCATCACGGCCGTCGTGCGCGAAACGCTCGAAGAGACGGCCTGGCACTTCGTGCCGGAAGCGCTGCTCGGCGTGTATCGCTGGCCGCATCCGGCCAAAGGCATCACGTATCTGCGCTTCGCTTTCATCGGCCGCGCGGTGCGCGAAGAGCCCGGCCGCCCCCTCGACCATGGCATCGCGCGTGCGCTTTGGCTGACGCCCGAAGAGATCCGGGGCGAGCGCACCCGGCATCGCAGCCCGCAAGTGCAGCGCTGCATCGACGATTACCTGGCGGGACAGCGCTATTCGCTCGACCTGCTCAAAGACCTGGCCGTATCATCCGGACAATGAAAGTCGTCGTCGGTATCTCGGGCGGAGTCGATTCCGCCGTCGCGGCGCTGCTGCTGCAGAGCCAGGGTCACGACGTGACCGGCGTCTACATGCAGAACTGGGACGAGGACGATCCGGAAAGCACCTGCAACGCATTGCAGGACGCGAAAGCGGCGATCGCGGTTTGCGAGCACCTCGGCATTCCGCTCAAGACGGTGAACTTTGCACGCGACTACTGGGATCGTGTCTTCACGTATTTCCTGGACGAGCATCGCGCCGGCCGCACGCCCAACCCGGATGTGCTCTGCAATCAGGAGATCAAGTTCAAAGCGTTCCTCGACTATGCGCTGACGCTCGGCGCCGATCGCATCGCGACCGGTCACCACGCGCGCATCACCGATTACGCGAGCCGCCCGCGCCTGCTCAAAGCGCGCGACCAGGCGAAGGATCAGACCTACTTCCTCTGTGCGATCGTATCGAGCGCGCTCGCGCGGACGTTGTTTCCCGTCGGCGAATTCACCAAGCCGGAAGTACGCGCCATCGCGCGCGCCCTACGCCTGCCGAACCACGACCGGCCGGACAGTACCGGCATTTGTTTCATCGGCGAGCGTAATTACAAAACCTTTCTCGCCCGCTATCTGCCCGCACAGCCCGGCGAGATTCGTAGCCTTGACGGCGACCTCATGGGTCGGCACGACGGCCTCATGTATTACACGCTCGGTCAGCGGCAGGGCCTCGGCATCGGCGGACCCGGGACGGCCTGGTACGTCGTCGGCAAAGACCTTGCGACCAACGTGCTCTACGTTGCGCAAGGCGCCGACCACCCGGCGCTCTACCATCGCGTCTTGGTCGCGGACGCGGTGCATTGGTTCTACGAGGCGCCCAAGGCGGGCGCGCGGCTCGCTGCGAAGTCGCGGTATCGGCAGCAGGAACAGCCGTGCCAGATCGAGCCAATGAGCGATGGGCGGCTGCGCGTCGTTTTCGACACCCCGCAGCGCGCGCTCACGCCCGGTCAGGCCGTCGTCTTTTACGACGGCGAGGAGTGTCTCGGCGGCGCGCGCATTGTGACGGCCGAAACCGCGGCGGCCGAGCCGTCGCTCCGCGCGGCGAGCGGCTAGCAGCGGCCACCGAAGGCCAAACGGCCCGATGCCGTTTCTCAACATTTGTTAGAATCGCGGCGGCACCCCTACCCGCACGTGTGGAGGAAATTCAAAACGTGAGCCTACCGCCTTCGAGCACGACCGGCGAGATCGAGTCGAGCGCGCTGACCGCGCTTTCGCCGCTGGATGGGCGCTACCGCACGCAAACCGCACCGCTGCGGAATCTCTTCAGCGAGTACGGGTTGATCCGGCTGCGGGTGCAGGTCGAGGTTCACTGGCTGCTCGCGCTGAGCGCCAACCCCGCCATCCGCGAAGTGCCGCCGTTTTCGGGCCCGACACTGAAACTCCTGCAATCGCTCGTCGCGGAGTTCAACCCGGCCGACGCCCGGCGCATTAAGGAGATCGAGGCGACGACGAACCACGACGTCAAAGCGGTCGAGTACTTCCTCAAAGAACGCACCCGCGACAACAAAGAAGTCGCCGGCTGCACCGAGTTCATCCACTTCGCCTGCACCTCCGAGGACATCAACAACCTCTCGTACGCGCTGATGCTGCATGAAGCGCGGGGCAACGTGTTGTTGCCGCGTATGGATCGGCTCATCGCCGCCATCGCTGATATCGCGACGCGCTACGCGGATCAGCCCATGCTCACGCGCACGCACGGGCAGCCCGCGTCGCCGACGACGCTCGGCAAAGAGCTCGCCAACTTCGCCTACCGCCTGCGGCGCGCGCGCGAACGTTTCGCCGGCGTCGCAATACTCGGGAAGATCAACGGCGCGGTCGGCAATTACAACGCACACCTCGTTGCGTATCCGGAAGTGAATTGGGCGACGATGGCGAAGACGTTCGTCGAGAACCTCGGGCTGCAGTGGAACCCGTACACGACGCAGATCGAGCCGCACGATTTCGTGGCCGAGCTGCTCGACGCCGTCGCGCGCTTCAACACGATCCTGATCGACCTGAACCGCGACATGTGGGGCTACATTGCGCTCGGGTATTTCAACCAAAAGGCGGTGAGCGGTGAAGTCGGTTCTTCCACCATGCCGCACAAGGTGAATCCGATCGACTTCGAAAACTCCGAAGGCAATCTCGGCCTCGCCAACGCGCTGCTGCGGCATATGGCGGACAAGCTTCCGATCAGCCGCTGGCAGCGGGACCTGACCGACTCGACGGTGCTGCGCAACCTGGGCGTCGCTTTCGGTCACACCCTGCTCGCGTTCGAGGCCTGCTTGAAGGGGATCGGCAAGCTCGAGGTCGACACCGAACGGCTGCGCGCCGACCTCGACGATCATTGGGAAGTACTCGCCGAGGCGGTACAGACGGTCATGCGCCGGTACGCCGTTCCCGACGCCTACGAAAAGCTGAAAGAGCTGACCCGCGGCCGTAGCGGCATCAACCGTACCACGCTGCACGCCTTCATCAAGACGCTATCGATCCCCGAAGACGCGAAGCAGCGCCTGCTCGCGCTCACGCCGGCGAGCTATATCGGCAACGCGGCCGCCCAGGCAGCCGCGATTGCGCACGAGCGGTGATCCGTCGGCCGTCCCGCCCCGTAGCAGGGATTTTTTCGGAATGTCCGGGCGGGCGGCGTCATTCCTCCATAGAAGCCCGGTTGTCGCTGTCCGGTCCGTCGGCAAAGATCGCCGTGTCCGCGAGCTTCTATACTTGCGGAAAAGAGACTCCAGGACATTTTCACCGCTGAGGACGCTGTAAACGATCATATAGGTAGGATCGACTAAATCGCCCACGTGACCGAAGAAACGTCCGCCACATCTCCCCAGCCGCCAGCCGAGGGCGCGGTGCATGGGTACGAAGCGCTACGCGACGCCGCGGCAGCGCTCGTGCATGCCGCCCGCCGCGAGGTGCGTCTGTTTGCACCGTACCTCGAACCGGCCGTGTTCAACACAGCCGCCTTCTCCGGCGCGCTCGCTGAATTCGCCCGGCAGCACGCACGCAATCACGTGCGCGTGCTGGTCGAGGACGCGGTACAGCTGCAGCGCGACAACGACCGGCTCGTGGCACTGACACGCCGTCTTTCGGACCGCGTCGAGCTGCGTGTCGTGGAGGAAAACGACCGCGGCGCGCGCGATCTTTACCTTATCGCCGACCGCACGGTGTGCCTGCACCGGGAGGCGATGGACCGAGTCGAAGCCGTGGTGTTGCACAAGGCGCAGGATATCGCAGCGCTCATCGAGCGCTTCGATACGGTGTGGGAACGCGCCGAACCCATCGCGTTGCGGACCCTCGGGCTGTGAGCATGCGCGCGCTCGCCATCTTTACCCTCGGTCTCGCGCTCCTCGCCGGATGTGCGACGAATCCGCGCGAGCCGAGCGAAGCGCCGACGCTCGGAAACCTCGCCGCGCGCCATGCGCTCGCAATGCAGGGCAAACCGTACCGCTATGGCGGCAACAGCCCGAATGGATTCGATTGCAGCGGTCTCGTGCAGTACAGCTACGCGCAGGCGGGCGTAAGGCTCCCGCGCAGCACCGAGGCGCTTTGGAAGGCATCCCGTTCTATCACGATGCGGGACGTCCGACCCGGCGATCTCCTCTTCTTCACTCAACTCGGTAAGCGCTCTTCGCACGTGGCGCTCTACGTCGGCGACAACCGCTTCGTGCACGCTCCCTCGACGGGAAAGTCGGTCTATCTCGCCGACCTGAACGACACCTATTGGCGCCGTCACTTCGAGGGCGCGCGCCGCCCGCGGCTCTAATATGATCAACGCGGAGGACACAGAGGACGCAGAGGAAATCAGAGAGACAATTAAGTGCCTTCCTTCGCGTCCTT
>JBJMVQ010000070.1:0-101716 GCA_045810625.1 Sulfurifustis sp. | reverse complement strand
TTCAAGCCCGGCTCGGGAGAAATACTCTTCCATCGCGACGGCAAAACGGCGACCGTCGACGTGGTCAGAGACAGAAACGGCGGTATCAGCATTCTCACCAATGGCAAGTCTGACGCGCTGATCAACGCCAGCGATACACCGCCCGCGCCCGACGAGGCCACGATGACGCTTCTCGGTGCGTTGCCCCTCCTGCTCCACGCGCATCCGCGCGCGGTCGCCAATATCGGCTTTGGCTCCGGCTTGACGGCTCACGTTCTGCTCGCTTCGCCCGATGTGGAACAGCTGGATATCGTGGAGATCGAACCGGCGATGGTTGAAGGTGCGCGTCGCTACGGCACGCGCGTATCGCGAGCCTACACGGATCCGCGTGCACGCGTTTACATCGACGACGCCAAGACGTTTTTTGCTGCACATCGTGCGCGCTACGACATTATCGTCTCCGAGCCATCGAACCCCTGGGTCAGCGGCGTTTCAGGACTGTTCTCGGACGAGTTCTACCAACGGGCACGCACCCACCTAAAACCGGGTGGGCTTTTCGTGCAATGGTTGCAGGTATATGAAATCGATTTGAATCTGGTCGGCTCGATCATCAAGGCGATTGAAGCGAACTTCGACGACTACGTCCTCTATGCGGCCAACGAGGGCGATATCATCGTCGTCGCGCGCGTGGACGGCAGCGTCGCTGCACCGAAGTTGACGCTACTGAGGCAACCGGCGTTTGCCGAGGAATTGCGACGCATCGGCGTCGGGAATGAGCAAGACTTGGCGTTGCGGCGGATCGGCGACCGCGATGTTCTCTGGCCTTTGTTTGCATCCCTCCCTGTCGCGATCAACTCGGATTACTTCCCGGTACTGGATCTCAACGCCGCCCGCACCCGCTTCCTTCAGAGCCGTGCCGACGACGTTACAAGACTCGCTGCTGCGCCGCTTCCCGTGCTCGAAATGTTGGCGCACGCACCCGGTATCCACGACGCGACGGATATCACGCCCACAGTCGACTATTCTGCAGCGGCGCGGGCGAACAGAGCGATGTGGATACGCGACCAACACATCGCCCGCGCGCCGAAAACATCGCTGCAAGCACTCCCCGCGGATATGGCACGACACCTCGTCGTCATCAACGCCTCAAAGGGTTGCAGCAGCGCCGCCGGCGCCGCACTCTGGCTCGACAGCGTATATCAACTCACCGCCGTCGCCTTTTCGCATTTGACACGGAAGGAGACCGAGACGCTCTCGGAACACTGGCGGTCATCACCCTGTTATACGGCGCTCGCGCCTGAACAACGGGAGGCATTTGCGTTGTTCCGCGCGGTCGGCCGGCGCGACGCCAGCAATATGTCTTCGATCGCCGAACGCCTGTTGGCACGAACTCGCGACACCACCTCCGAATCCGGCGCTTATGCGCTCGGTGCCGGCATGCTCGGCTATCTCGCTCAAGACCGGCCGGACGACGCCCTGCGCTTGTGGTCGAACTACGGATCGCCGACGGCTGAGAGGGACAAGCACTTAGGCCTCCTGTTCCCGTTATTGTGGGCCCATAGCGTGTACCGTCAGGCACCTCCCGGCGCGACGCGCCCACGAGCCGATCGCAGCGACTTTTAAACCGACCACCCCGCGATTTCGCTAGAATAGCGAGATCGCCCCGGTAGCTCAGTGGATAGAGCAGCCGCCTCCTAAGCGGCAGGTCGCACGTTCGATTCGTGTTCGGGGCACCAAATGATCGGGAGGATCGTCTGACTCAGGCCTTGGAAATCGTCGACCTCGGCTGCGCGCGCGGGGATCGGCCGCTCTTCAGCGGCTTGAACGCACGCGCCAAAGCGGGCGAATTGCTGCATATCGTCGGCGCGAACGGCACCGGGAAGACGACGCTGCTGCGCACGCTCTGCGGCCTTTCGCGCGCCGCCGAGGGCGATGTGCGCTGGCGCGGCGAATCGATCCGCGCGCTCGGCGACGAGTATCGTCAACACCTCGTTTACGTCGGCCATCTCGATGGCATTCAGGGCGAGCTCACACCGGGCGAGAATCTCGAAGCGCTGCGTGGCTTGCTCGAGTCAGGCGACGGCGCGGGCGACGCGGCGGAACGCGCGCTGCAGCACGTCGGACTCGGCGCGTATCGCTCGCTTCCCGTCAAAGTTTTCTCGCAAGGCCAGAAGCGCCGCGTCGCGCTCGCGCGATTGCTCGTTACGCACAAGCCGCTCTGGATTCTCGACGAGCCGTTCACGGCGCTCGACGTCAACTCCTGTCGTCTGCTGACCGCGCTCTTCGCCGAGCATCTGTCACGCGGCGGCATCATCGTGCTCACGTCGCACTCCGGTTTCGACATTCCGGGAGCAACGATCATGCGTTTGGATTTGGAGCTGTCCAAAGCGCCAGCTCTCTTTTCATCTGAAGAACGAGTAACGGCGGAACGCCTGTCGTGACGCCATCGATCCTTCAGGCCGCCTTGTGGGTGCTGCGCCGCGATCTGATCGTGGCGCTGCGCCGCGTACAGGACGCGCTGACGCCGATCATCTTCTTCGCGATCGTCGTGAGCTTGTTCCCGCTCGGCGTCGGCCCGGAGCCCGCGCTGCTCGCGACGCTTGCGCCGGGCGTGCTCTGGGTCGCGGCGTTGCTTTCGACGATGCTGTCGCTGCCGCGTCTCTTCGCCAACGATTACGCCGACGGGACGCTCGAACAACTCTTGCTCGCGCCGCACCCGCTCTCCGTGCTCGTGCTCGCGAAAGTCGTCGCGCATTGGCTGCTGAGCGGTCTCCCGCTCGTGCTCTTAGCCCCACTCCTTGCGTTGCAATTGCAGCTGCCGACCGAGGCTTACGCGCCGTTGCTACTGTCGTTGCTCCTCGGCACGCCGATCTTGAGCCTGATCGGCGCCGTGGGCGCAGCGCTGACGCTCGGCCTGCGCGGCGGCGGCGTTCTGGTTTCTTTGCTGGTTTTGCCCTTGTATACTCCGGTATTAATTTTCGGGGCCGGAAGCATCGCGTCCGCGGTTACCGGCCTGGGTACCGAAGCCTACACTTCTATTCTGGGCGCTCTGGTGATTTTGGCTTTGACGTTCGCGCCATGGGCAACGGCGGCGGCGCTGCGAGTGTCGCTGGACTAGAGATATATGGACATACTCAAATACGTACACAAGTACGCCTCGCCGAAAACGTTTTATCCCATCGCTGGCCGGCTGATTCCTTGGTTCGCCGCGGTTACCGCGGTCCTGCTCGTCGTCGGCGTTTATCAGGGTCTCTTCGTCGCGCCGCCCGACTATCAGCAGGGCGACAGCGTCCGCATCATGTTCATTCACGTTCCGTCTGCGTGGATGTCGATGTTCATCTACGTGACGATGGCCGTCGCCGGTGCGGTCGGTCTCATCTGGAACGTGAAGCTCGCGGAGATCATCGCGCGCGCCTGCGCGCCGGTCGGCGCTTGGTTCACGGCGCTGGCACTTGCGACCGGCTCGCTGTGGGGAAAGCCCATGTGGGGAACGTGGTGGGCGTGGGACGCACGCATCACGTCCGAGCTGTTGCTGCTGTTCCTCTACGTCGGCTTCATGGCGTTGCAGGCGGCGATCGACGATCCGAAACGCGCGGCGCGCGCCGCCGGTATCCTCGCTCTGGTTGGCGTCGTCAACATCCCGGTCATTCATTTCTCTGTCGAATGGTGGAACACGCTGCACCAACCGGCGTCCGTGACGCGCATGGGCAAACCGACGATCCACATCAGCATCCTGATCCCGCTGCTACTGATGGCGCTCGCCTTCACGACTTACTTCGTGACCGTCCTGCTGATGCGCGTGCGCAACGATATTCTCGAGCGCGAGCGTCACACGACTTGGGTGGCGGACATCGTGAACGACGACGTCACCACGCGCGCACCGCGCGGCGGGAAGCCCGGCGAAGGTGTCGCATGAGCTGGGCCGAATTCTTCGCGATGGGGAACTACGCGTTTTACGTCTGGACGGCCTACGGTTTGGCCGCCCTCGTGCTCGTCGTCAACCTCGTGGCGCCGCTGCGCCGTCGCAAAACGTTGCGCAAGCAGCTGCAAGAGTATTATCGCGTCCAGCGAGAGATACGATGAAACCACGACACAAACGCCTGGCCATCATCGTCGTCGCGGTCGTCGGTCTTACCACGGCTGCGCTCTTCGCGCTGAACGCGTTTCGAAGCAACCTGGTTTTCTTCTATTCGCCGACCGAAGTACTGCAAGGCAGGGCGCCGGTCGACCGGACGTTTCGGATTGGGGGCTTGGTCGAGCAAGGCAGCGTGCAGCGTTCCGCCGACGGTCTCAAGGTCGATTTCATCGTCACCGACCTGAACCAGCGGCTGCCCGTGCACTATGAAGGCATGCTCCCGGACCTGTTCCGCGAGGGCCAGGGCATCGTCGCCCAGGGCCGTCTGGTTGACGGTCGCGCGTTCGTGGCGAAAGAAGTCCTGGCGAAACACGACGAGAACTACATGCCGCCCGAGGCGGCAAAAGCGCTGCACGGCGGTTATTACACCGCCGGCAAGGACACGAGGCCGCAATGAGGAAGTTCGCTATTCCGGTCGCGCTATTCGCCGCGCTCGCCGCCTTGCTCGGCTTCGCCCTGCTCAAGATGCAGTCCGGGGAATACTCGCCGCACAACATTCCTTCGCCGCTGATCGGCAAGCCCGTGCCGCCGTTCAGCTTGCCGTCGCTCACGGAGCCGACCAAGACCGTCACGAACGAAACGCTGCGGGGCCGTGCATATCTGTTGAACGTGTGGGCATCCTGGTGCGTCGCCTGCCGTGAAGAGCATCCTCTACTGGTCGCGGCCCGGCGCGAGCGGCATCTGCCGATCATCGGGCTCAACTACAAGGACCAGCGTGAGGATGCGCTGCGCTGGCTCGAACAGCTCGGGAATCCGTACGAGATGAGCATCGCCGACGTGCCCGGCCGTTTCGGCATCGACCTCGGCGTGTACGGCGTGCCGGAGACGTTCCTGATCGACCGCGACGGGGTGATCCGCTACAAGCATATCGGTCCGATCACCCCGGAAGCGCTCGATAAGGTGCTGCTGCCGAAGCTCGCCGAGCTGAGCGCTCCGCAGTGAGCGCGTGACGGCAATCCGCGGCTCGCGCGGTTGCCGTCCCCGTCCTCCGGAGACTACCCCGCTTTGCCTTGCGTGCGCGCCGCTTCCACGGCCCGCCGAACCTGCTGCGTCGCCTCGTGTTGCGGCGGCAACATCGCGAGCAGCGGCTCCCAGTACTTGAGCGCTTGCGAGAACTTCTTGTCGTTGTAAGCCGCGAGCCCGAGCGCCCATAGCGTCGTCGGATCCTTCGGGTTCAGCGCGTTGAGCTTGACGAACAGCTCGATCGCCTGTGGCGAAGGATTCGTCGGGTCGCGCGCGAAATAGAAGCTCGCGTAAGCGAGCAGCACGTCCTCGTCTTTCGGCGCAAGCTTATACGCGCGCGCAAACGCCTGCTCGGCTTCGGCCTGGCGCCCGAGGACTTCGTAAGCGCGCCCGAGCCGGGCCCAGCCCTTGGCATCGTTTGGCTGCTCGGCGAGACGCTTCTCCAGGCGTTTGACCATCTGGAGCACCATGGGCGGCACGCGCTGCCCGTCGGCCGTCACGACCGATGACTGGAGCTCGCTGACGGCGGCCAAGACCGGGCCATTCTTGCCCAGGTAAAAGCCGGCCGAGACAAGTGGTAACGCAATCGCGAGAACGATCACCGTGGCGAGCCACAAACGCCGCTGCGGTGCGGCAGTCGGCATCCCTGCAACCGCGCCCGGCGCGCGATCCAAGTCTTTCAGCACGGCGGCGAGCTCGGCTTCGAGCCGCTGGCGCTCCTCCGCCGCGACCGTGGCGTCCATGTTGCGGTCCCCGGCCTCGACTGCGAGCTCGCGCAGCTGCGCGATCAGCCGGTCGCGCAACTGCACCAGCGCTTCGCGGTCTTCGGTCGCCTGGACCCCGCTCGCGCGCAACGGTCGCGCGAGCAGCCAGATGGTCGCGGCCGTGATCAGCAGGGCCGCGATAAGCAGTCCCGTCATTGCGACATCTCCTGTTCGATTTTGCGGACGCGTGCCGCATCTTCGGGCGACAACGTCGGCGGCGGAGGCGGCGGTACGCGGGTACGGCGGCGCAGATAAACGAACGCGGTCGTCGCGAGCACCACGAGCACGGCGAGCGGGCCGATCCAGATAAACAGACCCGGCCCGCGCGCAGGCGGCTTCATCAGGACGTAGTCGCCGTAACGCGCCACGAAGTAATCGACGATTTCCTGGCGGCTTTTACCGGCGACGAGCTGCTCTCGGATGATCTGGCGCATGTCGCGCGCAAGATCCGCTTCGGACTCGGCAATCGACTGATTCTGGCAGACCGTGCAGCGCAGATCCTTCGCGATCGTCTGTACCTGGCGGTCGAGATCGGCCTCCCGGACGTCGGCCGCGAAAACAGGCAGGACGATCAGCGTGAACAGCAGCAGAAACGTGCGCATGCTACTTCGCCGCAGCGGTCGCGCCGACCGCCTCCTTCACCCGCTCCGTCCGCCGGCGGCCGCTCAGCGACAAGGCGAGACCGGAGAGCATGATCGCGCCGCCGATCCAGATCAGCTCGACCAGCGGGTTCACGAAGATACGGACCGGCCACCGGCCGCTTCCGTCGCGGTCGCCGAGGACGACGTAAACGTCGCGCAGCGGCGTGGAATCGATGCCGGACTCCGTCATCGGTGCTTTCTGCCGCGGATAGACCCGTCGCTCCGGCGTCACGAACCGCCCGGAATTGAGTAGCGTCAGTCGGGCCTCATTTGTAAAGTAGTTCGCCCGGTGATCGCGCTGCACCCCCTCGAAGCGCAGCTTCTCGCCGGCGACCTCGACCACATCGCCCGGCGCCATCGTCACCACCGATTCGGTGCGGAACAAACCCGAGCCGATCAATCCGATCGCGACAATGACGATGCCGAAGTGAACCACCATGCCGCCGTAATGGCGCCGGTTGCCGGCGACCGTCTTGCGGGCGGCGCGAAGCCACGGCTCGTGCAACTGTGCTCGGCGCTGGCGAATCGCGCGAAGGTAATCCGTGATCAGCGCCGCCGCCGCGAACGCGGCGAACCCTGCCCCCGCCGGGCCGGTCCACTGACCGCCGAACAGTAGGATCATCAAGATCGCCGCGGCAATCCCGACAATGGCGGGAACGAGCAGATGGCGGCGCAGACGCTCCGGATTCGCTTTACGCCATGGCACGAGCGGCCCGATCGCCATGAGCAATATCACGACCAGGAAGATCGGCACCATGACGGTATTAAAGTAAGGCGCACCGACGGTCAGCTTCGCACCCTCCAGCGCTTCAAGCGCCAGCGGATACATCGTCCCGAGCAACACGCTCGCGCAGGCGAGCGTGAACAGCACGTTGTTCCAAACGAACAACGATTCGCGCGACAGGAGCGATGTCATCGACTCCTGGGCCTCTTGATAACGGCCGCGGGCAAGGAAAATGCCGAAGGATGCCCCGAGCACGACCGTCATGAAGCCGAGAATATAGGCGCCCCGCCCGGGATCGTTGGCGAACGCATGGACCGACGAGAGCACGCCCGAGCGAACCAGAAAGGTCCCGAGCAGCGACAGCGAGAACGCGCTGATGACGAGAAAGATGTTCCAGGCGTGGAGCATTCGGCGCCGATCCTGTACGGTGATCGAATGCACCAAGGCGGTGCCGATCAGCCACGGCATGAACGACGCATTCTCGACCGGGTCCCACGCCCAGTATCCGCCCCAGCCCAGCTCGTAATAGGCCCACCAGCCGCCGAGCATGATGCCGGTCGTGAGGAAGCCCCAGGCGATGAGCGCCCAGCGCCGGATGTGACTGATCCAGAACTCGCTTCGCCAGCGGGTCAGGAGCGCCGTGATCGCGAACGCGAACGGTACCGAGAACCCGACGTAACCGAGATACAGCATCGGCGGATGAATCACCATTGCCGGGTCCTGCAGGAGCGGATTCAGGTCGTTGCCGTCCGCCGCCGCGGGAAGCATCCGCTCGAACGGACTCGAAAGAAAAAGAATCAATCCAAAGAAGCCCACCATGAGCGCGCCCTGCACCGCCAGGATAACGGGCAGATGTTCCGGATAGCGCTCGCGGCCGTGCCAGGCAACCATGAGGGTATAAAGCGTTAGCACCCATACCCAGAGGTAAAGCGATCCTTCGTGACCGCCCCAGAATGCCGCGACCTTATAGAAGAACGGCAGCTGCAGGTTGGAATGCTGCGCAACGTACGCGACCGAGAAGTCGCTCGTCACGAATGCATGAATCAGCGTTGCAGCACCGATGCTCGTGAGAGCGAAGACAGCAACGGCGGCGTTCAAACTTATCGCCGCAAGGCGCGGCGCGCGAAATATGCGCGCCGCCACGGGGGCTAGCGCCTGTACCGCCGCCACGACCATCGCGAGGTACGCGGCGTAGTGACCGAACTCAATCAGATAAAGCGATCGATTCATTTCCTCTCCCCTGGATATGACAGTCCTGATCCCTGAAGCGTTATTAACAGAATTTGTGGATAACTATGTTATTAACTACGCGGTGCAGTGACGGAATCCCGATACAGAATGGCCTTTATATCAGTTTGAACATTTTTTAGACAGAAGCGGGGCGCGCAAAAACAATAGCTTGCGGAAAAACAACACCGCCGACGCTGTTGCAACAATCGGTTGCAAAAGACAATTTTCGCTTGTGCACATCTCCTCCCGCGATCACGCCGTGCGACGCATCAAAACGAGCGCGATACCGAAGAAAAAAATTAACGGCGCCGCCGCCGCGAACAACGGCGGCACACCATAAATAAGCGCCAGATAGCCCAAGCTCCGATTGGCGACGACAAATGCCAGGCCGAGAACCACCCCGATGAACGCGCGCTGCGCCAGCCCGCCGCTTCGCGCCGGCCGAAATACGAATGGCGCTGCAAGCAGTATCATCAGGGCGGTGGCGAACGGCATGAACGCCTTCTGCCAGAACGTCAGCACGTAGCGCCCGACGTCCTGATTGTTGCTGCGCAGGTGGCGGATATACGAGTAGAGCTGCATGATCGACAGCGCCTCCGGACGCGTCGTGAATACCGCGACGACCTTGGGCGTAAAGCGCGGGCTCCAGACCTGCTCCGGCTGCACTTGGGTCTCGATCCGCTCAGCGCTTATCTTACTTTCGTGCACGCCGGAAAGGCGCCAGCGGCTCCCGTCGTAACTCGCACGCGCCGCGAACGTATGCCGGCGCAACACGAAATCGGGCGCCAGCTCGTAGATGTTGACCCCGAGCAGCGTGAGATCCGGCAATACTTCGCCAATGCTGACGAATGAATGCCCGTCGCGCAGCCACAGGCCGCTGCCGCCCTTTCGGAAGCTCGTCTCGAGCGCCTGCGCACGACCGATCTGGGCGCGCGTTTCCGCTGCCGGCACCAGGTATTCGCCCGCGAGGACCGCGAGAATCACCAGCAGCACGCCGGTCTTCAGGGTCGCACCCACAATGCGTGCGCGCGAGACGCCCGCGGCGCGCATCGCCACGAGCTCTGAATTCAACGCGAGTGTCGAGAGCCCAAACAGGGTGCCGATGAGCACGGTGACCGGGAAAATTTCGTAGAGCTTTCGCGGTTGACTCCAGATGACGTAGCGAATCAGCGCGTAAAGCCCGAAATTTCCTTTCCCATAGTCGCTGAGCGCGTCGACGAGCACGATGAAAATAAACAGCGCGGCGAAGATGCCGAACACGAGCGCGGTGCCGATGAGCATGCTACGGCCGACGTAACGATCGAGCAGCGTGAACATCAGGATGCCCGCGCGAATTGCAGCCGCGGCACGAGCGGGCGGTTACGTGCGCGCTGGTACAACAGAAAAAGCGCAACCGCCGCCATGAGCCCGTGAACCCACCACAAGCCGACCACGCCCGAGACCTGGCCCCGCTTTATTAGCGTCTGTGCGAAGCCGAGGATGTTGGAATAGATGAAATAAACCAGGATCGCTGCGAACAGGTTGGCCAGCCGACCGCGGCGGGCGTCGGTGTACGAAAGCACCATCGCGTAGAGCGCGAGCACCAGAACCAGAACGGGTTTCGAGAGGCGCCAGTGCCACTCGGCCGACGCTTCCCGACCCTCCAATGCCAGCAGCATAGCCGTGGGCAAGCCTTCGATGCCCGTTGGCGGCGGGACAAACGGCCGTTGCTCGATGCGCACCGAGTAGGTGTCGAAATGCACCACTCGATAGTCGGCCTGCCCGGGAACGCCCTCGTACGCCCATCCGTTCATGAGCGCAACGAACCGGTCGCCGGTGCGGGCGTCGACGAACGGGCGCGCCTCGGCGGCGAGCACCACGCGCGGACGATCCGTCGCAGGATTATTCAAAAACACCTGCTCCATGCGCCCGTCGGGTAACACGTCTTCGGCGTACAAGATGCGCCCGCCGGCCGCCATATCGGTAAAAGCGCCCGGCGTGATTCCGGCCAGCTCAGGCCGCTGACCACCTTCGGCCTTCACCAGCTCGATCGCGCGCCCCGACAGCGGTGTCAGATAGAACGCCGTGCCGGCGACGACCAGGCTGACCAGCACGGCTAGGACCAGCACCGGGCGCAGCAACTGCGGTAGACCGATGCCACACGCCGCGAGCACCGTCATCTCGCTGTCGCGATACCATCGACTGAACGTGAGCAGCACGCCCAGATAAAACCCGAGCGGCAGCAGCAGGTCGACGCGACGCACCGTTTGCCAGGCAAGCAGCCGCACGACAATGCTTTGCGCGTACTCGCCCTGCACGGTGCGACCGAGCGCGGCCGTCATCCCGAAGAGCACGAAGACAACGACGAGGATGGCGACGATCGCCACCGTCGATTGAAGCGATTCCCGATAGAAGGCGCGGTGGATGATCACCGGGCAAACCGTACCGGTAGTTTTGACAACGATTGAAGAAACAGCGGAAAATGCGGCGCAACCGGAACCCGCACGCGGAACAGGCTCGAGATGAGCACATTTCCGTCCACGTCAGTCGATAAGCGCTTGAGCGGTAACAGCAACCGGGGTTGCGGGCAGCGCGGCAATATACCACATTTCCACACCCCCGAAGGGCCGATCCGGCCAGGGAAACCATGGATTACAGCGTAAAAAGCGGCACACCCGAGAAACAGCATAGCGGTTGCCTCGTGGTCGGCGTTTATTCTGCAAACAAGCTCTCCGACTCGGCGCAGCAGCTCGACGATGTGACGAGCGGCGCGATCAAACAAATCTTGCGCCGCGGCGATCATAACGGCAAGTTGTCGCAAACGCTGCTGCTGCACAATCTACCGAATCTGCCGAGCGAGCGCGTGCTCCTCGTCGGTTGTGGCAAGGAAAAGGAATTCAACGAAGGACGCTACCGCGAAGTCACGGCGGCCGCGGTCCGGACGCTCAAGAGCACCGGCGCGGCCGAAGTCACGTCGTACCTGACCGAACTCGAAATCAAAGGCCGCGACATCCTTTGGAAGCTGCGCCAAGCCGTGGAGGTGACCGAAGCGGCGCTGTACCGGTTCGATCTGCTGAAACAGAAAAACGGCGAAGACGAGAACCGCCGCACCCTGAAGCGAATGGTGCTCGCGGTACCCTCGCGTGCCGACCTCACGCCCGGCGAGCAGGCGATTCGCGAAGGGCTCGCCGTCGCGGCCGGTATGCAGCTCGCTAAAGATCTCGGCAATCTCCCGGCGAACATCTGCACGCCGACGTACCTTGCCGGGCGCGCCGTCGAGCTCGCCGGGCAGTTCGGCATGAAGAGCACGATTCTCGAAGAAGCCGACATGCGCGAGCTCGGGATGGGGGCGCTGCTCGCCGTCGCCCGCGGCAGCCGCCAGCCCCCGAAGCTGATCGCGCTCGAATATCGCGGCGCGGGCGAGAACGAGGCGCCGATCGCGCTCGTCGGCAAAGGGATTACCTTCGATACCGGCGGAATATCCATCAAGTCTGCGGCGAACATGGACGAGATGAAATACGACATGTGCGGGGCCGCCGCGGTGCTGGGAAGCATCCGTGCCGCGGCCGAGCTCAAGCTTCCGATCAATCTCGTCGGCGTCATGCCGTGCACGGAGAATATGCCGGGCGGCAACGCCAACAAGCCGGGCGACATCCTGACCAGCATGTCCGGTCAAACCATCGAAGTGCTCAACACCGACGCCGAGGGACGGCTCGTCTTGTGCGATGCGCTGACCTATACCGCCCGCTACAACCCGGCTGTCGTGGTCGATGTCGCCACGCTCACCGGCGCGTGCACCGTGGCGCTCGGCAGTCACGCCAGCGGGCTCCTCGCCAACAACGATCAGCTCGCGCGCGAGCTTCTGAACGCCGGCAAGTACACATGGGACCGCGCCTGGCAGCTGCCGCTGTGGGACGACTATCAGAAATCGTTGGACAGCAACTTCGCCGACATGGCGAACGTGAGCGGCGGGCGCGAAGCAGGAACCATCCTCGGTGCCTGCTTCCTCTCCCGTTTCACGCGCGACTACAAATGGGCGCACCTCGACATCGCCAACACCGCCTGGAAAGGCGGCAAGGACAAAGGCGCGACCGGCCGGCCCGTGCCGCTGCTCGTGCAGTTCCTGATCAGCCGGGCGCGCAAAGAATCACCGCCGCCCGAATGACGCGTATCGATTTCTATCTCCTCCCCCCGTCGGACGAGGACGACAAGCACCTCGCCGCCTGCCGCCTGGCGCAAAAAGCCTACCGGCTGAAACACCGCATCTATATACTCGCCGGAACCGCGGAGGAATCGGAGCATCTGGACCGATTGCTGTGGACGTTCAACCCCGGCAGCTTCATCCCGCATCAGATACACCGCAACGCGGTCGATCCGCGCGTGCCGGTGCTCATCGGTCACGGCGAACCGCCACCCGAGTTCAACGACGTGCTGATCTCCCTCGCGCCCCAGGTGCCGGAATTTTTCGAACGCTTCGAGCGCGTCGCCGAGCTGGTGAGCCCGAGCGAAGCGGAGCGCAGCGCCGCGCGCGAGCGCTTCCGCGCGTATCGGGACCGCGGCTTTGCCGTGCAAACGCACAATCTGTAGCGCGACGGGCATGAGCGACGACAAACTGAAGCACAAGCCGCAGACGAAGCACACGCTCTCGGAGGTGCTGAAGTCGCTGCAGGATCTGATCCGCAACGATCTCGTTTCAGCGAAAGCCGAACCCGTTGCGCGGTCGCCCGTGAACCGACAAAAACCGGCAGCGTCCCCACCCACCCACGAACCGGACTCGTTGAACGAAGCACTCGAGCGGCTCGACGACACGATCACGCACAACATCATCGAGCCGGTCGAACGCGCGCGCGAAACACCGCCCGAACCGTTGCTACCGGATGAAGAGCTCGAGATCGAGTGGGAAAACGAGTCGAATTCTTCGGCACCGAGCACCGAGACGATCGAAGCGGCCCCGCCGCCGGCATCGTCGGACGAAACCATCGAGCTCCCGTCGCTCGAGCCGGAAATATCCGACGTCGATTCGAAACCCGAGGATGCCGGCAATTCGGCGCTCCCTGAAATCGAAGTCGAGCTCGCGCCGCCGCCCGCCGACCTTGCACCGGAACCTGTCGCGCGCACCGACGATGTTGTCGAACACCCGTCCGTTTCTGCCGCACGGAAGGTTTCCGGCGCCCAGGAGGAACTTCCCTTCGTCGCGCCGAGCGCGGAAGAAAATGTGCCCTCGCTCGATCTCGCTCCGGTCGATGCAACGTCGTTAGAAGAAATGACACTTACGCTAGAAGCGCCGGAGCTGGAAGGCGCGAGCGCGGCCGATGCGTCGGAGCCGAACGGCGCCGAACCCGCAAAAGCGTCCGAATCCGAAGCATCTCGCGAAGCGCGGCCACCGGCGACGTCGCGCGAGTTAGAGAGTCGTGCATCGCCATCAGCGCCGGCTGCGGACAAGAACAGCGCGACGACGGCAGGCGATCCGAATGTCATCGAGTGGATACCGCCTTCCTTAGCGAAGCCGGGGGCTGCGAAAAGCGCGCCATCGAAAGCCGCGAACGCGCCGGCGGGCGCCGCGCCAGCTACCTCGCCAAAAGCGCCGCCACAAATCGCGACGCCGCCGAGCAAAACCGCACAGGCCGAACCGGCGAAACGTCCGGTGGAGCCGACGCGGCTATCGCCGGCCGCGAAATCACCGACGCGCGAACCGACGGCTAAACAACCGGCGGCACCCGAGCGAACGTCAAAGCCGGCGCCTGCGCCGAAGACGGTCCCGGCCGGACCGACGCCATCGGCACGACCGACCGCGCCGTCGGTAAAAGCGCCCGCCGCCACGCCGCCGAGTGCCGTCAAGGCCGCGAACCCTCCGTCGGCGCTAAAGCCGCCTCCCGGCGCAAAACCGGTCGAATCGCCGAAGCCGGCGGTGAAACCGGCGGCGTCAAAATCGGTGGCGCCCGAGCAGACCGAAATCCCGGTGCTCAAAGAAATTGCCGAGCTGGCAGCGCTCTCCTCCACCCCGCTCCCTCAGCCCGGGCAGGCGCGCGACATCGCGATTCGCGTCATCGCGCGGCTCAATATCGAGCGCCGCAAGGCCGGCGAAATGCCGCTCGACATCAAGACCATCGAACGCCTGCAGCAGTACCTCGCCGAGGCGCTCGCCAAGCGGGCGCTGAACAAACCCGAGTAGCCAAATCATCGGCTGCGCCGCTGGCGCTCGCGCCGCCCTACCCCCAGCCGGTAGAATTGTATTTTTTACAATGCCGTGCACTTTCAGCACTTGCTAACGATGAGCCGCTCAACCGAACCCACACTCACCCCTAAAAACGACGCAACGCTCAGCAAGTCCTACGATCCGCACGCGATCGAGCGGCGCATCTACGACGCGTGGGAAAAAGCCGGCTACTTTCGCGCGTCGGGAACGGGCCCCGCCTACTGCATCGCGATCCCGCCGCCGAACGTCACCGGCAGCCTGCACATGGGGCACGCGTTCCAGGACACGCTCATGGACGCGCTCATCCGCTACCACCGCATGAAGGGCGACAACACGTTGTGGCAGGTCGGCACCGATCACGCGGGCATCGCCACGCAGATGGTGGTCGAGCGCCAACTCGAAGGCGAAGGCAAAAAACGCCTCGACGTCGGACGCGAGGCGTTCGTCGCGCGCGTGTGGCAGTGGAAAGAGCAGTCGGGCAACACCATCACCCGGCAGATGCGGCGCATGGGCGCATCGGTCGATTGGTCGCGCGAGCGCTTCACGATGGACGAAGGTCTGTCGCGCGCCGTGACCGAAGTGTTCGTGCGGCTGTACGAAGAAGGCCTGATCTATCGCGGCAAGCGCCTGGTGAACTGGGACCCGGTGCTGCACACGGCGGTGAGCGATCTCGAAGTCGTCTCCGAAGAAGAGTCGGGTCACCTCTGGCACATTCGCTATCCGTTGGTAAATCCGGGCGATGTGCAGGAAAGCACGAGCGTCGCGGGAGACAGGAACTCGGGAGCGACGTATCTCGTCGTCGCGACGACGCGGCCGGAGACGATGCTCGGCGACACCGCCGTCGCGGTCCATCCTGACGACGAGCGCTATAAACATCTCATCGGCACGCACGTTCGTCTGCCGCTCACCGGACGCGAGATCCCGATCGTTGCCGACGAATACGTCGACAAGGAATTCGGCTCGGGCTGCGTGAAGATCACGCCGGCGCACGACTTCAACGACTACGAGGTCGGCAAGCGCCACAACCTGCCGATGCTGAACGTCATGACCATCGACGCGCACATCGACCTTCCGGGCTCGAAATATCACGGCCTCGATCGCTACGACGCGCGCAAGCAAATCGTTGCCGATCTGGAAAGCCAGGGGCTGCTCGAACGCGTGCAGGACCACAAGCTCATGGTCCCGCGCGGCGACCGCTCCGGCGCGGTGATCGAGCCGTATCTCACCGATCAATGGTTCGTCAAAGCCGGTCCGCTCGCAGAACCCGCGATCCGCGCGGTCGAGGACGGTCGCATCAAGTTCGTCCCCGAGAGCTGGAGCAGCACGTACTTCCAATGGATGCGCAACATTCAGGACTGGTGCATCTCGCGCCAGCTCTGGTGGGGCCACCGCATTCCGGCCTGGTACGACGCGGACGGCAACCTCTACGTCGCGCGCACCGCGGCCGAAGCGCAGGAGAAAGCGGTGCTGCGGCGGCTCGCCGGTCATCCCTCGATTCAGGCGTTGATCGGATCGAACAAGAGTTTGAGCGATCCACAGCTCGTGAAGCTGCTCGACGAATGGATCGCGCAGAACGCCGAGGAAGTGCGCAACCTCATGCGCGACACGAAGCTCACGCAGGACGAGGACGTGCTCGACACCTGGTTCTCTTCCGCGCTCTGGCCGTTCTCGACGCTCGGCTGGCCGGATCAAACGCCGGAGCTGAAAACGTTCTACCCCACGAACGCTCTCGTTACCGGCTTTGACATCATCTTTTTCTGGGTCGCGCGGATGGTGATGATGGGCCTGAAGTTCATGGGCGATGTCCCGTTCCGCGAGGTCTACATTCACGGCCTGGTGCGCGACGCCGAAGGCCAGAAGATGTCGAAGTCGAAAGGAAACATTCTCGATCCCCTGGACCTCATCGACGGCATCGATCTCGAAGCGCTCGTGCAGAAGCGCGTGAGCGGCCTGATGCAGCCGCAGATGGCGAAGCGCATCGAACAGGCGACGCGCAAACATTTCCCGAACGGCATCCCCGCCTACGGCACCGACGCGCTCCGCTTCACGTTCGCGAGCCTCGCGACCCAAGGGCGCGACATCAAGTTCGATCTCGGTCGCATCGAAGGCTATCGCAACTTCTGCAACAAGCTTTGGAATGCGGCGCGCTACGTGCTGATGAACACCGAAGGCCACGACTGTGCTGCACAGGGAAGTGCGAATGTCGCGGCAGACAGGACGTCGGGAGCGACCGGACAGAACGGCGGGAAGCTCGACCTGAACGCCGCTGATCGCTGGATCGTCTCGCGCCTGCAGCAGACGATCATCGAGACGGAAAACGCATTCCGCGAATATCGGTTCGATCTCGCCGCACAAGCGATTTACAGCTTTGTCTGGCACGAGTACTGCGATTGGTATCTCGAGCTATCGAAGGGAGTGCTGAACGACGCGAAGGCCACGCCGGAGCAACTGCGCGGCACGCGCCATACGCTCGTGAACGTGCTCGAAGCGCTCCTGCGCTTGGTGCATCCTCTGATGCCGTTCATCACGGAAGAAATCTGGCAGCGTGTCGCGCCGCTCGCGGGCAAACAGGGATCGACGATCATGCGTCAGCCCTATCCGCAAACCCGCGCCGAAGCGATCGACGCGGCGGCGACCGAAGAGATGCAATGGGTCATGGCGGTCATCAGCGCGATTCGGACGATTCGCAGCGAGCGCGACATCGCGCCGTCGAAGGCGCTGCCGGTGCTCCTCGCCGAAGGCACCGAGCGCGAGCATCAATGGATGCAGCGCAATGCGCATCACCTGAAGCTCCTCGGACGCTCCGAGCCGCTTACCTGGATTGAATCGGGAAGCGCCACGCCGGAATCGGCGATGGAGCTCGTCGGTAAAATGAAGGTGCTGGTCCCGCTCGGCTCGCTCATCGACAAGCAGGCGGAGCTGGAACGCCTGAACAAGGAAATCGAGAAGTGCCGGAAGGAGCTGGACAAAGCGCGCAACAAGCTCGCGAATCAGGACTTCGTCGCGCGTGCGCCCGCGCATGTGGTCGAGCAGGAAAAGACGCGCGTGCAGCAATTCGAGCAGACGTTGAGCAAGCTGCAGGCGCAGCAGACGCAGGTAGCCGCTTTGCCGAATTAGGCGCAGGAGCAGCGCGACCGGTCATGACGATCGTCTATCGCTTCAAGCCCGAAACGGAGTTCTACACGGACGAGCGCTGCCACATCGTCGAGATACAGAACGACGAGAGCCCGGATTGCTCTGTAGCGCGGGCCCGCGTCGAACCGGGGGTGACGACCCGCCGGCATGCGCTGCGCGACAGCACCGAGCGCTACGTGATCCTGACCGGCGAAGGCATGGTGCAGATCGGCGACGACGCGCCCATTGCGGTCGGGCCGTTCGACATCGTCAAGATTCCCCCTGGCACGTCTCAGCGAATCACCAACACCGGGTCCGCGGATCTCGTGTTTCTTTGCATCTGCACGCCCCCGTTCAGACAAGATCGATATATCGATCTGGAAAAATGAAAATAGGCGCGCATACGCGCGAACCTATTGCCTGTCGAACCTTCCACTTCGCGATGGTCCAATAGCTAGTCGCGGGTTTTTCAGAACGACGCTACCAGACAACCGTGCCAAGCAAAACGATGGAAGACGACCTCCGTATCGAGCACGAGCTGCACGGCAGCCATGGCCGCTATGTGGTAACGATCGACGGCCGCGCGTCGGAATTGACGTACGCGCGCCTCGGCGAGCGCATGGTCATCAACCACACATACGTGCCGCCGGCGCTGCGCAACCGCGGCATTGCGCTCGCGCTCGTGACGCGTGCCGTCGAAGACGCACGGGCGCAAGGACAGAAGATCGTACCGGTCTGCTCGTATGCGCGCGCGGAAATCACGGCGCACGCGGAGTGGCATGACGTGCTGGCCTCATAGAAGCGAGCCCCGGAGAAAACATTGAACGCGCCGCGTGACACGATCGAAACCATCATCGTCCCCCGGGCTCGCGATCTCGGCGGGTTCGAAGTGCGTCGCGCGCTACCCGCCGCGCAACGGCAAATGGTCGGGCCGTTCATCTTCGTCGATCAAATGGGACCCGCGCGCCTCGACGCCGGACGCGGCCTCGACGTGCGGCCGCATCCACACATCAACCTCGCGACGGTCACGTATTTGTTCGAAGGTGCAATCCTGCACCGCGACAGTCTCGGCACTGAGCAAGTCATCCGTCCCGGCGAAGTGAACTGGATGATCGCTGGCCGGGGCATCGCGCATTCGGAACGTTCGCCGAGCGACGCGCGGGCGCGCGGCGGCCCGGTGTCCGGCTTCCAAACATGGGTCGCGCTGCCCGCGAATGCCGAGGAAATCGAACCGACGTTCGCGCATCACGGCACAGCGGAGTTGCCGTGTGTTGCGGACACCGACAAGACCGTGCGATTGATCGCCGGCAGTCTTTACGGTCTGACGGCGCCGGTGCGCACGTTCGGCGGTATTTTCTACGCGCACGCCGATCTCGCTGCGGGCGGCGCGCTGCCGCTCGATCCCGAGCACGAGGAACGCGCGCTCTACACGGTCGACGGTGAAATCGAGATCGGCGGGCAACGTTTTGGACCCGCGCAGTTGCTCGTGTTTCGCCCCGGCGACGCGATCACGATTCGCGCGTGCACCGCCGCCCGCTTCATGCTGCTCGGTGGCGCAACGCTGGATGGCCCGCGTTACATCTGGTGGAACTTCGTGTCGTCGCGGAAGGAACGAATTCGTCAGGCCGCTGAAGATTGGCGCGCCGGCCGCTTCAAAAAAGTACCGGGCGATGAGATCGAGTTCATCCCGTTGCCCGAGGATTCCAACGTCGTTTTATATCCCTAAGTCGTTACATATTTCGATCTCGGCGCACGCCAAGCGGTAGCGTTCGCGCGACGTCGCCGCCGTAGGAAATTCCACCCCGGCGGTCGCAACGGTCTCGGTCTTCGAGCAGAGGTAGCTCGCGCGTCCGGGCGGCTGACTTATCCGCCACCCGGATTTACATCGAGGAACCGACTCGCGCGATGCCGACAAACACTCGCATCGCGCGATTTATCGAACCGTGTAGCCCCGACCCTCCAGACACGCCGTCATCGCGCGCTGATAGTCCGCGACCTTGTCCGCCGGCTGCTCTGCATCCGTACTCCCGCTCGCGGCGGAGGCGACGTTGGGATCGAAACCGGTTTGGCTCACCGACCAGGCGTGACATTCGCGACGGTCACGGTTCTGTTGAGCCACGCTCTGCCCGCGCTGCGGATAAACGAACAAACCCGCGCCCGGCTGCTGGCTGCTTGCTCCTTCCATCGGCTCTTCGGTGATATTGCCGCTCGTGTTCGCGTCGCTCCCGTAATCCGGCGGTTGCTCGGTCACGACGTCCGCGGGCGGCGGCGTCACGACGTAACCGTCTGACGTTGCCGTGTAGTAAACGTTGTTCACGTAGTAATACGGAACAGCGCCAAACCAAAAAACGGAGTAAAACGGCGGTAGCACGCGCACGACGAAGCCGGGCGGCGGTACCACCGCCACGTAGCGTGGACCGTGCGCGCGGTACCAGGCGCCGTGAACGTAGTAGAACCGTGCACCGCCGCGAACAAATACCTGGTGGTGCGACGGCAGCACATTAATGACGTGCGGGACGTGCGGATGGAAAGCGTTCGCCACTTTCGGCGGAACGGGTACGACCGGGTGCGTCGCAGCCGGCATCCGCTGCGGCGGCGCGTAGACGCGCGCGTGCGGCGGTGGAACGAAACCTGGATGCGGATTCGGTGGGACGAACCGACGATCATGCGGGGGAACGCCATGATCGTATACACGCCCGTGGTCGTGCACATGGCCCGCGGGCGCGTGCCGCCCGTGACCCCAGCCGCCGCGTCCGGCTTCGCCGCCGGCGTGCCCGCCTTGCCAATCCGCTTGCACCGGAAGCACGATGCCGGCTGCGAGGAACACCGCGATAACGCTGCGCGTCACCACGCGTCCCGGTCTCGGCCGGCTATGCCAACGGTGTAATGGAGCGCGCGCGATCATTTCGGCGTCACCGCGACGTTCACACGCAGCTGAGAGCCCGGGTCGTACGGCATGCGCGTCGTGAATTTCCAATTGTCGTAAAGGTAAGTCACCCAGTAACCGCTGACGCGGGTCTCGTAGCCGTGCACGGTCTCGCAGCGCTGTACGGTAGCGGATGTGTCGCCCGAGTCGGCATTAGCCGCACGGTCGCCAACCATCGCGCCGACGCCTGCGCCAACCGCCGCCCCGGCGACTCGCCCGTTACCCTTGCCGATCTGGCTGCCGATTAAGCCGCCGACGATCGTGCCGAGCACCGCACCGTCGTAGTCATGCGGAGCCTTTGAAACCTCCCGGGTTTCGGTCCAGCACTTTTGTGTCGGGCGACTGATCGTCTCGGTGATCGGTGACACTTTGATAACCTGCGCGACCGCTTCGAATGCTTGCGCGTTCGCTCCAATTGATAGCAGCGCGACCGTAACGAACGCCTTCTTCATATTGGACCTCTCGTTTTGGCATTGTTAGCCCTAGTAACGGCGCCGTAGGGCGCGCAGATGACGGCGCAAAGGCTAAAGCCGCAGCCCGGCGGGGGGATCCCTGCAACGCCTTGGGACGGAATGGGAGGAGCACCTTGTGACGCTTGAACGCGCCGCCGCGGAAAGATTTTCGCGTGGTCCGGTTAGGCTATGCTTGCGAATAACCTCATGACCGTCCAAGGCGGAGACGCATTCGATGGCCGACTGGATACCGATCCTCAAGACCGTGTTGCCGTATCTGACGAGCGTGATGACCGCCGCGGTACCCGCGTTTCAGGCGCGTAAAGACGAGGAGAAGATCGCCGAACTGCAGGCAGCGGCGCTGCAAAATGCCCACTCGATGAAGGTGCTCGCGGAGCAGTTCCAGCGCGCCCTCGAAGCGATCGAGGCGGGGGCGCGCGCGAACGAGCGGATGATTCGGCAAGTGCGGATCCTCAGCGTCATTGCGCTCGCCGCCGCGATTGCGTCGTTGATCGGATTGACGGCGGCAATCTGGTGGCGCTGAAGTAACGAGGTTCCCTGTAGCGGCATCGGCGTTTGGAATCGTGCTCGGTACCGCTTTCGCCGTGCAAAATTTCGTCGCAAAATCTGTTCTATGAACCTCCCTCGTTTATTCGTCGCTGCCCTTCTCGCGTTGGTACTGATCGGCGGTGCTTCCGCCGCCAATGCGCCCGATTTCACTTTCAGAACGGACAACGGACCGCTCGCGCTGCAGAGCCTTCGCGGCAAAGTGGTTTATCTGGATTACTGGGCGTCGTGGTGCGCACCGTGCCGTCAGTCGTTTCCGTGGATGAACGAGATGCAGGCGCGCTACGGCGACAAGGGTTTTGTGGTGATTGCGGTCACCGTCGATGCCGACGTCGCCGAAGCCCGGCGTTTCCTCGCGCAATACCCGGCGCACTTTATCGTTGCTTACGACCCGGAAGGCGCCACTGCGCGAACCTTGCATCTCAAGGGCATGCCGACGTCGTTCCTCATCAATCGGAACGGCGAAATCGTGTCGAGCCATCTGGGCTTTCGCGAAGCCGATAAAAGCAAGATCGAGAACGCAATCAAAGCGCTGCTTGGAATCGGAACAACGATTTGATAACCGACTAAGATTGTTAACCGCAGAGGATGCAAAGGGCGCGGAAAACGGCTTTCGAGCCGTGCGTCGTCCGCGCCCCACGTGGTAAGAACTAAACGCACGTCTTCCGCTGACGCCGAGGAGCAAGCTCCACTGCCCGGCAATAGGCGTTCGACAGCACCGTCCTTTATTACACCGAACCGCATCCCGCTCGATCCGACGTTTCTCGATACGCGTTACGCCCTCTCAGTCGACCGGAAGCGCAACCCTTCCGAACGACATCGTGCAATTTGACGGTCTCGGCGCTCCTTACCCGGCATTCGCGGTGCCACTCGCGACCGATACCACCCATCACGATTTCCGAAGGCGGGTCACGAACACCGTACTGATCAGCCCGCAAACGGGACGAGTGATCGTGCAATGACGCGGGATAAGCGACGCCGAGGCGCCGACTCCGCTTGGCGGGAAATTTTCCCGTAGCCCGACCCCGCTATTCCAGGAAACAGCCGCGGATGCGCTAGGGCGTGTGCGACGATTCGAGTACCATAGCGGCATTAGCGCGTTGAAACTAATTGAGGCAACCAAGTAGGGACCGAGCTCGATTGCGCTGCGCCCAGCGCATCACGAGCGACGTCGCCGATTTTCCGCATGGCCGCAACAGAAGCGAATCCGGGCCCGAAACGCCACTGGCTGCGCATCTTCCTCCCGTTTGCCGCCGGGTACTACCTCTCCTATCTGCTGCGTAACGCCAACGCGGTCATCGCGCCGGAGCTGCGGCACGAGCTGAACCTGAGCGCCGCCGATCTCGGCCTGCTCACGAGCGCCTATTTCTTCGCTTTCGGGGCGTTCCAAGTTCCACTCGGGATTCTGCTCGACCGCTATGGACCGCGGCGCGTCGAAGCGGTTCTCATGCTCTTCGCGGCCGCAGGCACACTGCTGTTCGCGCTCGGTCACGACGTAACGGGTCTCGCCGTTGGGCGCGCGCTCATCGGGCTCGGCGTCTCCGCGTGCCTCATGGCTGCGCTCAAGAACTTCGCGCAGTGGTACCCCGCCGAGCGCCAATCGTCACTCACCGGCGCCATCATGACCGCCGGCATGCTCGGCGCCATCACCGTCACGGTACCGATGGAGATGCTCCTGCCGGTTCTCGGCTGGCGTGGCATCTTCTTGTCGATCACGGCGATCATCCTCGCAACGACCGTATGGTTTTACTTCGCCGTGCCCGATCACGCGAGCGAAGCCCCGAAAACCACGCTCGCCGAACAGCTGCGCGGCGTCGGCCAAATTTTTGCGAGCCGACATTTCTGGCGCTTCGCGCCGCTCATGACACTCTTCTCCGGCGGCTACATGGCGGTGCAGGGCCTGTGGGTCGTGCCCTGGTTCATCAACGCCGAGGGGCTAACGCGCGAAACTGCGGCGCAGCATCTCTTCGCGATGACGCTGTCCTCGCTCGTGAGCTTTTTCGCCATCGCGCTTTTCTCCACCCGGCTCATTCAACGCGGCGTCAAGCTCACGCTCCTGGTCGGCGGACTGCTCATGATCTCGTGGACCTGCTTCGCGCTGATCGTCGCCGGCGTGCGGCCCGCGCTGCCTCTGTGGCTGATCTTTAGTTTCTGCACCGCCAGCACGACGCTCATGTACACCGCTCTCGCCGCCAATTTCGCCCCCGCTCTTTTCGGCCGGGTCAGCACGGCGCTAAACCTGATGGCATTCGTCGGTGCATTCACGCTGCAATGGGGAATCGGTTTGCTGATCGATCTCTTCGCCGCCGGCGGCGACACCACGAGCGCGTTTCGCACGGCGTTCGCGATCGTCGCAGCCGTCCAGCTGCTGGCTTGGGGCTGGTTTGTGCTCGAAGGCCGTCGGAGAACCGCGCTCGCGACAGCCGCCCGACCAGTTCCGCCTCAAGCCTAGTCGGCACTCTTCCTTTCGAGAGCGCGTTCGCGCGGCGCGCCGCCGAGCCATTACCTGGAACAACCACGCTCACAGCGCGGATTAAAAGCCGTTATCGCGCGGACAACCGCTTAATGGAAACGCACGAATGGCGTAACGTAGGCGCTGGGGGCACGAAGGACTGGAGGACGTATGATGGAAATCGCTCCGAAAGTCGAACGCAAGGTCGCGATGCTCGATGAAAGCAAATCGGTGCTCGATGCCGCAAGCGTTATGGTTGAACGCTACATCGGTTCGGTGGTCGTCGTCGGCGGCGGCGACGTGAAGGGAATTTTCACGGAACGCGACCTGATGCGAGTCATCGCGCAGCGCCAAGATCCGGCGGCGACGAGGTTACAGAGCGTCATGCGTGCGGACATCGTCAGCGTTCATCCCGAAGCGAGCATCGAGCAATGCCTCGAGCTGATGCGCCGAAACCGTTGCCGCCATTTGTTGGTCTACGAAGCCGAACGCTGTATCGGCATTATCTCGCTGCGCGATCTCGCGGCGCTGATGCTGGAAGAGAAGGAAAATCTCGTGCGGGACTTGACGAGATACATTACCGGGTAGCCCGCCGACGGACCAAATGAGATCGGGTAGGATTTTCAGCGGGACCGCAAGTGCGGCCCGCTGCTAACCCGATTGCTTAGCGAGAAACGATCGGCCGAACTTGCCGAGATCGGCCGGATCGGTATCCGAAACCGCCCAAAACCCCATGCCGCGACGAACCCAGTGCACCACGCTGTAGCCTTGCCGAACCGATGCGCGCAGCGCGCGGTCTTTGGCGGGATCGTCGACTGGTAACACGAACAGATTGATCGTGTGCCCCCCGCTGCTATAGACGAGCGCCGCAACGGGCCGTCGGTTCAAATAGTCGACTCGCCCGCCCATGAGCGGAAATCCATCCGTCGCGAGGTCGTACACGGGCGGCGAGAAGTCGAGCCGTCCGTTGAACCACGGCTTCACAGTATGGCGGTCCGACGATTCGACGTCGCGCAGGTGCGTCGAGAGTTGCGAGCGAATATGGCCGGAGACGATTTCATCGGCCAGACCGTCTTCCGCATTCGGCGTCGCCAGATAGAAACCGACACTCCACGCGATCGCGATGATGGAAACGAGCGCGGGCCCCAAGTGCCACACTTTCCAACGCCGCTGCCACGGCGTTTCCGTCGCGTCCGGGAGCGCCAACGCGTTGCGGACGCGGCGCAGCAAATGCGGCGGCGCCGTATAGTAAGTAGCGCCGGTTTTCATCGTCTCGCGTAACGCCGTCTGCCGCGCGTACTCGGCCTGGCAAGGGCGGCAGTTCTGCAAATGCCGTTCGACCGCGGCCGCCTGCGCGCCATCCGCTTCGTGGTCCGCGTACGCCGTCAACAGCTCGTTCTGCATTTCGCTACATTCCATCGACGACCTCCTGGCTCCTGCGCAGATGCGCCAACAGCATCCGGCGTCCACGCGAAAGACGCGACATGACGGTACCGATCGGAATCTCCGCGACCTCGGCGATTTCCTTGTACGACAGATCTTCGAGGTCGCGCAGCACTAACACTTCACGAAACTCCACCGGCAGCTTCTTCAACGCCTGATCGAGCATCATGAGATCTTCCAGGCGGGAGAAAATCGACTCCGGATTTTCCTGCGCCATGGCGGCGCCGCCATTGGCGGGGTCGAACAATTCTTCGTCGTAAAGCGCGCCGCGGTGGCGCGCCTTCTTCTCTTGCCAGTTGTAACAAGTGTTGCGCACGATACCGAGAAGCCAGGCGCGACCGTTCGCGCCACGAAAACCGTGAAAAAACCGGAACGCACGCAAATACGCTTCCTGCACGACGTCCTCTGCGTCGATGTCGTCTCCGATCAGCCAGCGGGCCAGGTTGTACGCGGCGTCCAGATGCGGGAGCAACGTCTCTTCGAAGCGCCGCGCGTCGGTCGGTTCGATCATAGCTTCTTAGTGCGTCCCTTTTGTGCAATACCGCAACGGCAGCGGTTTTATTTCCACTATTCGTTTCCGCGAGTTGGAATGATGCTCCTCATCGCGGTAGAGCGACCGACCAACATTCTAACGGCCGGATTTGCGTTCTATCGCACGCCGATCTCGTACAGCCCCCCTCGCCGTGTAACGCCCTGACGGAAAGCCGACGCGATATCCCGTTCTCCTCGGATTCGCAGCCAGCATTCGAAATGAACCGATCGTTGTCACACCGTCGTTTGCCCTTTCCCGGAGGTTGAGCGAGATACGCGTGGTTGCTGCATCCCCTCAGCGACCTTGCGGTATGATTTCCGTTTCGGCGCACCTGCGCCCGCATCCCGGGGGATCGATGAACATAAGCAATTTGTTTTCTCTCGAGGGCCGTACCGCCCTCGTCACCGGTGGTTCGCGCGGAATCGGCAAAATGATTGCCGAGGGTTTCATCGCTCAGGGCGCGCGCGTCTACATCTCTTCGCGCAAAGCGGACGCATGCGAACAGACCGCCGCCGAACTTTCCAGGGCCGGCGGCACGTGCGTCGCGCTGCCCGCCGACGTGTCGACCGTCGAAGGCGCGCAGGCGCTGGCGGCGGCGTATCGAGCGCGGGAGTCCGGGCTCGACATACTCGTCAACAACGCGGGCGCCGCATGGCTCGCCGAATTCGACCAGTTTCCGGAGAAAGGCTGGGACAAGGTGATGAACCTGAACGTCAAGGCGCCCTTCTTCCTGACGCAAGCGCTCGCGGACCTGCTGCGTGCGGCCGCAACCGCGGAGCGTCCGGCGAAGGTGATCAACATCGCCTCGATCGACGGCATCTATCTGACCTTCCAGGAGACATACTCCTATGTCGCGAGCAAGTCCGGGCTGATTCAGCTCACACGGCTGATGGCGGCGCGCTTGATCAAGGACAACATCGTCGTATCCGCGATCGCCCCCGGCCCGTTCAAATCGGACATGAACGTCAATGCACGCGATCGGGCGGAAGAGGTCGCGAAGCGCGTCCCGGCGCGGCGCGTCGGCCGCGACGAAGACATGGCGGGCGCCGCCATCTTCCTCGCGTCGCGCGCTGGAGACTACGTCGTCGGCTCGACGGTAACGGTCGACGGCGGCATGGCATTTGCGACATCGGGGGCTGCGCCGATCGGTGGGCTCGCGGAGTAGCGCGCACGAGATCGACCGGCAAAAAAAGACGCGCGCCGGCAGGCGCGCGTCTGCTCTATGAGCCCGGATCCGTTAAGCGCGCCAGAACGGCTTGCGCAGCTCACGCCATATATCGGCGTCGGACAATCCCAGATCGCGGCGCAGCGCCGAATCGAGCTTTGCGAGTTGAGCGCGCTGGCGCGTACGCGTCCGCCATTCCCCCAGCGTCGCGACGACACGGCCAAACGGATTCGATGAAGCAGGCGGCCGCGACGCGGCGGCCTCGAAATCGACGGTCCTTATATGTATGTGCTCCGTCCTCACGACAAACCTCCGTGTTACTGTCGATTTGAAATACAGACAAGAAATATAGATCGCGCTCGCGGGTCCGCAATGCGATTTCGGAACGCGGCACGCCGCGTCTCGAGGGCCGCGGCAAAAAACGTCCTAACTACAGACGTTAGCTGCGGTCTGTTGCGACTTTTATTTCAGAAGGCAGGTGACAAAACGTTTTGCGCAGGCGACGAACGGCGGGCGCCGTTCGCCGGGATTCCCTGCTGAGACCGAGGGCGTCTATCGCCCGTGGACGTTAGACGACCTTCGCGATGGCGCCGGCGACGTACTCGACGTTGTTGTCGTTGAGCGCGGCAACACAGATACGGCCGCTGTCGACCGCATAAATCGCGAACTCTTCGCTCAAGCGCCGGACCGCCTCTTTCGAAAGCCCGGTATAGGAAAAAAGTCCGCGCTGACGAAGCACGAAGCTGAAGTCGAATCCGCGCGCCTGCGCCTGCACTTTCTCGACCAGCGCGCGCCGCATCGACTTGATGCGATCCCGCATATCGCCGAGCTCGCGTTCCCAGAGCGCCCGCAACTCCGGCGTCGTCAACACGCTCGCAACGACCTGACTGCCATAGGTGGGCGGATTGGAATAATTGGTGCGCACCACGCGCTTCAGTTGGCTCAACACGCGCGCCGACTCGTCCTTGCTCGCCGTGACGACGCTGAGCGCGCCGATGCGCTCGCCGTAGAGCGAGAACGATTTCGAATACGACGTCGCTACGAACACCGGGCAGCAGGTCTCGGCGAAACGGCGCACGACGGCGCCGTCGGCGTCGAGACCTTCGGCAAAGCCCTGATACGCGATGTCGAGCACGGGCACGATGCCGCGCGCCCGCACGACCTCGATGACGCGTGTCCATTGCTCGGGCTGCAGATCGACACCGGTCGGATTGTGGCAGCAGGCGTGCAGCACCACGATGTCACCCGCCGGAACGGCTTCGAGCGCGGCGATCATGCCGGCAAAGTTGAGCCCGCGCGTCGGTGCGTCATAGTACGGATAGGTTTTGACAGTGAACCCGGCCATCTCGAAGAGCGCGCGATGATTTTCCCAGCTCGGATCGCTGATCCACACCGTCGCCTTCGCATTCAGCCGCCGCAGGAAATCCGCGGCGACCTTGAGCGCCCCGGTCCCGCCAAGGGTCTGCACGGTGATCGCACGCTCCGCTTTGATCAACGACGAATCGGCGCCGAACACGAGATCGCGAACCGCGCGGTCATACGCCGGTAGCCCGTCGATCGGGAGATAATTTCGCGGCATGCCGCTTTCGAGCAGCCGGCGCTCCGCCTGGCGCACGCATTGCAGCATCGGCACCTTGCCGGCCGCATCGTAGTAGACGCCGACGCCGAGGTTCACTTTCTTCGGATTCGGATCGGCATTGTAGGCTTCGGTGACGCCGAGAATCGGATCGCGCGGCACCATCTCGACGTTCGCAAAAATCGATTGGCTCATGACAAGAAACGCAGGGTGATTATTAGCCGTCGATTATATCGAACGGCGCGTCGTTTTTGTGCGCTGTCAGAGCCGACAGGCGTGCAGATCAGCGCGCGATGCTGACGGCGTCGGCGACCGCCCCGGCAGCAACCGCGCCATGGCGGCGCAGCGCTGCACGATCCTCGCGCATCATGTCGGCTCCCCGCTCGGCGATCATGACGGTCGGCGCATTCGTGTTGCCGGAGGTAATCGTCGGCATCACGGATGCATCGACCACCCGTAAGCCGGTGACCCCACGGACCCGCAGACGCGAATCGAGGACCGCCGACGCGTCGCTCAACGCGCCCATTTTGCAGGTCCCGACCGGGTGAAAGATGGTCGTGCCGATCTGCCCCGCCGCCGTCGCCAGCTCCTCGTCCGACTGGTAGCTCGGCCCGGGCAGGTACTCCTGGGGCTGATATGGCGCGAGTGCGGGCATGCCGACAATCCGTCGCGTCAGCCGGAGCGCCGCCGCGGCCGTCCGCCGGTCAACGTCGGTCGACAAGTAGCGCGGCGCGATCTTCGGCGACGCCTCCGGATCGGCCGATGCAATGTGCACGTCGCCGCGCGACGTCGGCTGCAAGTCGCAAACGCTCGCGGTGAACGCCGGGAAGCGATGCAGCGGATCGCCGAACTTATCGAGCGACAACGGCTGCACATGGTATTCGAGATTCGGCGTCTCCTGCGCGGGGTCGGACATCGCAAACGCGCCCAGCTGGCTCGGGGCCATCGCGAGCGGTCCGCTGCGCCGCAGCCCGTATTCGAGACCGATAAGGAATTTCCCCCAAAGACTGTTCGCGATGGTGTTCAGGCACTTGATGCCTTGAATCTTGAAGATCATGCGCAGCTGCAGATGGTCTTGCAGGTTTGCGCCGACCCCGGGCGCGTTGCATATCACCGGGATGCCGAGCGCCTGCAGCCGCGCGCCGTCGCCGACGCCGGAGCGCTCGAGGATGCCGGGCGTACCGATCGAACCGGCGGCGAGAATAGTTTCGATGCGCGCCGTCGCACGCACCTTTTGCCCACCGCGCACGAATTCGACGCCGGTCGCGCGGCCGCCTTCGATCGTCACGCGATCGATCAGCGCGTTGGTCAGCACGGTCAGGTTCGGGCGGTCGATGGCCGGCCGCAGAAACGCCTTGCGCGCGTTCCAGCGCACGCCGCGTCGCTGGTTGACCTCGAAGCGGCTCACGCCGAAGTTGTTACCGCGGTTGAAATCCTCGGTGCGCGGGATTCCGGCCTGTGCGGCGGCATCGGCGAATCGATCCAGAATGTCCCAGTGCAGCCGCTGTGGCTCGACGCGCAGCTCTCCGCCCGCACCATGCATATTATCGGCCCCGCGCCAGTAGTCCTCGCTGCGTTTGAACACGGGCAGGACGTTCTCCCAGCGCCAGGACGAATCGCCGGTCGCATCGGCCCAGCGATCGTAGTCGCGCGCCTGGCCGCGCATGTAGATCATCGCGTTGATCGAAGACGACCCGCCGAGCACTCGCCCGCGTGCGTAGAGGATCGATCGTCCGTTCAGGCCCGCCTCGGGTTCGGTGCGAAAGCACCAGTCGGTGCGCGGATTGCCGATACAGTAGAGATAGCCGACGGGGATGTGTATCCAGATCCAGTTGTCCTTACCGCCCGCTTCCAGCAGCAACACCGAGACGTCCGGATCCTGCGACAGACGATTGGCGAGCACGCAGCCCGCGGTGCCGCCGCCGACGATGACGTAGTCGAAGGTACCGTAGCTCTGCACTTTGGGAACCTCGGCGTCGCTCCTGGTGTGGAGTGAATTTAGACCATGGTAGCGAAAACCGACAGCACTGTCCCACCCCGGACGAATGCGGCCGAGGATCAATATGACTTTTTACCGCAGAGGACGCAGAGAAAAATTAGAATGTCTAAAGGAACTCACAAAGGACGCGGAGGAGCAAAGGAAAGACTTTGAAGAGCAAGAAAAACCGTTGGTCCTTGGCGTCCTTAGCGGTTAGACATCAATAAATCAGACGTTCCCTAAGTGAAATTCTTCGCGTCCTCTACAGTAGAAACGCGCTTCAGAGTTTCGTAAAGAAAAAACGGCGGCGCGTTTCCGCGCGCCGCCGCCTCGATCCCGTCCGCTACGGGCTCAGAAAGTTCGTCCCTTCCGGCAGCGGCGGAACGATCGGCGTCTCGAAGAGCGGCGCCGCGCCATCCGGGTCGATCGTCAACGCGCCGTCGGTGGCGAAGAACGTCGCGATCTGCGCCTGTGCCTGCAGCGATACCGCCGCCGCGCCCACGGGGCTGAATGTGTTCAGGAACACGTGCGGATAAATCGGCGGGGAGATGGACGCCGGCAGCGGCCGCGGCTGCGTGTCATAGAAGAGATCGGTGCGGAAGTACGTGGCCCGATCGGCGAGATCGCCGGAGCGCAGAATCGCCGTCGCCGTCGGGTTCGGCACGATCTGGTCGCCCTTCGCGAACTGGATGATCACCGACTTCGGTGCGACGCCGGGCAGCGGCTCCCGGCGCACGTGCGGCGCATACGACACCGGATCGCCGACCTGCGCGGCCCATTCGCTGCGATCGATGAACTCCTGCAGCGCCATCGCGCCCGGAACATTGTTAATCCGCGCGGGCTCGTTGCGCAGCGGAATGTTCTCGATGAACTGCTCCGCCGGCGTCGCGCCGCCCGGATTGTTCGTCAGCCCGCGCGCGGCGGCCACCGGCGCGAACAGCGTGTTGCGAAAGAACGGGCTGAGGCGAATGATCTCGATCGCCGGGCCGCCCGGTACGTTCGGCACACCGACGTGCACGTCCGGCTCGACCGCGAGGAACATCGTGCCGTAAATACCGCCGAACGATTGGCCGGTGTAATAGATGCGGGACGAATCGAGATCGGCGCTGCCGTCGCCGTCGACATCGATGCCGGTCTCGATCTCGCGCACGAGCTGCATCAGGTCGGTGATCGTCTGGCGCAGACCATCGGTGCTGCCGCGCAGCGAATTGGGACGCACGGCGGTCACGCCTTCCGTTCCTTCGATCACGCCGTCGCCGTTCTGATCGACGCCGCGGCCGCCCGACGGGAACGTCACCGTCTGCGTCGGCGTCGTCACCGTGATCGTGCCGAGCGGTCCGCCGCCGTGGCCGACTACGTTGATCGCGATAGTCGCGATACCTTGCCGCGCCAGGCTACCCGCGACCGTAAACGGCAAGCCTTCGCGGCTGTCGCCGAATCCATGGCCCACAATTGCCACCGGCCAGCCATTGGCAGGCTTCGGCGTTGCCGGCGTGAACAAGCTGAAGTAGATCGTGTTCGCTCCGTGCGTGACGGGCGTACCGGTGCGCGTCCCGACCGGCGTGATGATCGCACCGTCGGTCAAGTAATTCGGCGACGTAAAACGGCCATAGGCGATCTGGCCGATCGCGCCGGTGCCGGGAAGCGCGAGGCCCGTCAACAGAATCGTCGGCAGCGGATTGTTGATGAACGCGTTGGTGCCGACTTGGCGCCGCTGCAACGCCGTCACTGCCGGGCTGAACGCGAACACCGCGCGCTCCCCGTTCGTACCGATATTGAAGTCGACCGGCGCTACCGCAGCCGCCTTCACTTGATCGCGAATCTTCTCGATCACCGCCGTGGTGCTGAGGGTCGTGAAAACCGTCGCGGCGACCGCGCGATCATGATGCAGCCCGCGCGTGCGCTCGATCGCCTCGAACGCGTCGCTGTCGTGGAAGTCGCCACCGACGATCGGATGCCCGCTCGTGTCGCGCACGCCGTTCGTGACGATCAACGCGTAGCGCGTATGCGGTTCCAGGAATTCGTCGGACTCGGCATGCAGCGTCAACGTCGCCGGGTCCCAGACGATCTGGCTGATGCCCACCTTGTGGCCGAAAGATCCGCCGCCGCCGATACTGCCGAGGCTCACGAGAAAGATCGTGTCGCTGCTGACGCTCGCGACATCGATCGGGCCGCTGAACGGAATCGTGAGGCGCGGTTGTGGATTGAAGCCGTCGAGCGTGTTCAGCACGTCGATGTCTTCGCACGCGACCGGCTGCGCGCTGCAATCCGGCTTCGGCAGATCCACGCGCCGAAAAGTGTTCTGACTGAAGTCGAGGACGGTAAATTGATTGCTCGGGAACAACGTCCGGTTCGGATCGTGCGCATCGAACAGCACGCGCACGCCGGCCGCGGACGCGGCGAGGGGCTGCAACAACAACACGAGAGTGATGACGAAGTAACGAGCGGGACTGCGCATGGGTGTTTCTCCCTCCGATTATTGGCCGCAATCCCCGTTTCTTCCGTGAGATTGCATTGCGGAAACCGCTTTGTCGCAAGAACGGCGCTCAGCTTGCGGCGAGAAGCGCCGCTTCGTCAAATATGAAATAACGGAGAAACTAAGACGCTGTTAGTCCTAACGAAACGCCACGCAGTGAAGGCGAGGACCCGGGGGTTAGCGCTGTCGCTTAGAGCGATTCAGCACGGGAATAAACGATCGCAGACCGGGAGACACATTAGCGACCCGTCGATCTCGAACGTGAGGTTTTCCGAGCGGTTATTGATCCTTTGAACGACACCGGGATGGGCGACCTGAAAGCCAACGACACTTAAATTCCAACGCAAAGGACTGAAGGTTTAAAAGTGGAGGACCCAAAGGATGCCAGGGAACGAAAAGTGTAAGCCTGAAATCTCGAATCGCGTTCACTTTGTTTTTTGCTTTCCTTTGCGTCCTTCGCGTTCTTTGCGGTGAAACTTCTTTAAACAAAGAATTTTTGGTATGGCACAAAACGCACCTGCTCCGGCAGGAGCGCCACCCCGACGCCGGCAGCGATAAGGCTGAGCATGCGCGACATGTGCAGCTCTCGACGACGATGTGCGGCCGAATACCCGCTTCCCGGCAGGCGTGGTATCCCCCTCTGACAAAGCGCCGAGCGTGAGCGCGAAGGTTTATCTGCAAACTGCTCATCCGCAAGATCGGTCAGCCGTACGCGGCGCGCGAGCGCCAGACGATGATCGGCGGGCAGCGCCGCCACCGGACGTTCGCGTGAGCAGCCGGGTCGAGATCATCTGGTCGTTCTAGAGCGAGCGTTCATTCTGTGGCTCACGCGAGAACGCGCAAGCGCCGACGACCGGCTGCCTGCGGAGGTCGAGCGCAGCTTGGCCCTTCGTGCCGTTGACGCCCACCGCCGGCTTGCATAGATTGCGCCGCGGCCACTGCTCGGCAAAATCACGCGATGCAAGAAACCAGTCAGTTCCGGCTTTTGATCCAGCGGCGATTTCTGCCCTTCTTCGGCGCCCAGGCGCTCGGCGCGTTCAACGACAACATCTATAAGAACACGCTCGTCATTCTCGCTACGTATCAGGCCGCCACGTATACCTCCGTCGACCCGCGGCTGCTCACCAATCTCGCCGGCGGGTTGTTCATCCTGCCCTACGTCATCTTTTCCGGGCTCGCCGGTCAGCTCGCCGATCGATTCGACAAAGCGCTCGTGCTGAAAATCGTCAAAGCCGCGGAGATCCTGATCATGGCGCTCGCCGGCGTCGGTTTTGCGCTGCACAACCTCGGCATTTTGCTGACCGCGCTCTTCCTGATGGGCACGCACTCGACGTTCTTCGCGCCCGCGAAGTACGGCCTGTTGCCCGAAGTGCTCGGCGACACCGAGCTCGTCGGCGGCAACGCACTGGTCGAGATGGGCACGTTCATCGCGATCCTCCTCGGGACGCTCGGCGCCGGATTGCTCGCCGCGCGCGGCGACGTCGGCGTCATCACCGCGGCGATGATCGCGGTCGCTATGACCGGATTCGTCGTCAGCCTCGGCATTCCAAGTCTGCATCCCGCTGCGCCGAGCCTAAAGGTCGATTGGCGCTTGTGGACTTCGACCTGGGACAATCTCCGCGTCGCGCACGCCTCGCGCGTCGTCTTCCTGTCGCTGCTCGGCATCTCGTGGTTTTGGTTCTACGGCGCGTTGGTACTCGCGCAGCTGCCGCTCTACGCGAAGAACGTCCTCGGCGGGAACGAGCAGGTCGTTACGGTCACGCTCATCGTGTTCTCGTTCGGCATCGGTATCGGTTCGCTCTTGTGCGAGCGGCTCTCCGGACACAAGGTGGAGATCGGCCTCGTGCCGTTCGGGTCCATCGGGCTCACCGTGTTCGCGATCGATCTGTACTTCGCCTCGCCGGCCGCGCCGGCTTCGGCGCCGCTCGGCGCCGCGCAATTCCTGGCGCAGCCGGGTGCGTGGCGCATCCTGCTCGATCTCGGTTTGATCGGCATCTTCGGCGGATTTTTTATCGTGCCGCTCTATGCGTTGGTACAGAACCGCACGCCGCGCGATGCGACCTCCCGCGTGATCGCAGCGAACAACATTCTCAACGCGGTGTTCATTGTCGCTGCCGCGCTCTTCGGCGCGCTCATGCTCGAAGCCGGCCTCAGCATCCCGCAACTGCTGCTGCTGACCGGAATACTGAACGCGTTCGTCGCGGCATACATTTACGGCCTGGTTCCGGAGTTCCTGCTGCGCTTTCTCTGTTGGCTACTCGTCCACTTCGTTTATCGCGTCGACAAACGCGGGCTCGAGAACATCCCGGACGAAGGACCCGCGCTCCTCGTTTGCAATCACGTGAGCTACGCGGATGCGCTCGTGATCTCCGCGGCGTGCCGGCGCCCGATCCGCTTTATCATGGAAGCGAGCATATTCAAGATCCCGGTGCTTCGCGCCATATTTCGCGGTATGAAAGCGATACCCGTCGCGCCCGCAAAAGAAGATCCGGCCACGTACCAACGCGCATTTGATATCGTCGCGCAGGAACTGCAGGACGGAAATTTAGTGTGCATTTTTCCAGAGGGCCGTCTCAGCGCGGACGGCGAAATCGGCGAGTTTCGCCCGGGGATGATGCGAATTCTTCGAGAAACACCCGTGCGCGTCGTTCCACTTGCGCTATCCGGTCTCTGGGATTCGATGTTCTCGCGAAAAGAAAAATCCGTCTGGCGGCGCTGGCCTAAACGCATATGGCCGAAAATTGCGCTCAGCGCCGGAACACCGGTCGCTGCGTTTCACGCGACGCCCGAGGACATGCGCGCCCGCGTCGCCACGCTACGCGGCGCGTGGCAGTAGCCGAATCCCGCGAATTTCGCCGAACGCGGACACCCGTGCTTTCAGCGCGTCTCACGGGAGGCGGCGGAACGATTTGCCGGCTCTTCGCCGCGCCTGCTAGCATGATCGCCTCGCCTGTCCTTGGATCCCGGTATGCGTGCACTGTGGCTTTCCGTCGTCGCTCTCGTCATGCTCGTAACGACGGCGGCTGCTCGCGGAGACGACGACTGCTCCAATGCATCGCCGGCCGAAGCGAGAGCGCTGGCGTATAAAGCAGCCGCGCAACTCGAGAAGCTCGGCGCCCGGGCGGCGTTCGAGAAGTTCATGGATCCCGACGGCGATTACTTTCCGCGCGACCTCTACGTCTTCGTCGTGGATCTCGAAGGCACGATGGTGGTCAACGGCGCCTTCCCGCAATCGATCGGCGCGAGCGTGCTCAATGCCGAAGATGCGAAAGGCCGGCATTACATACGCCAGATGCTGCACATCGCGACCCAGCGCGGCGAAGGCCGGATCGAGTATCTTTGGTACAACCCCTGTACCGGCGAGTACACCAACAAGACGACGTTCTTCAAACGGGTGGGCGAATACGTCGTCGCGGTCGGCGCTTACGGCAGTATCACGACCAAGCTCGCCCCGGCGACACACGCGTATCGCGCGAGCGGCACCGCCGGCTCCTGAGTTCATTCCCACACCCGACCGCGACAGTCGGCGAACGCTGATCGATCGAACTCACGGAAATGTGCGCCGATGCCCCTTCTGCATCTCTTTGGTCTCGTGCTCTTCGTTCACCCCGAGGTCCTTTCGGTTTTCGCGCTGCTTCTCCGGCTTGCCGCGCGCGTCCTGCCCCGCGCGGTCGGCGTCGAGCTCATCGCCGCCCTGCTCGCGCACCTGCTTCTTCGGGTCCTGCTGATAATGCGTGGGATTGCGTTGGGTGTCTTCCTGATGCGACATAACGGCCTCCGGGTTACTCTCTGTTTATGGTTCGACCCGACCGCTTCGATTTTTCTTCACGGCCGATCAGATCGGAATACGAAAAGCAGGAACTCTTCGTATTGGCGGGACCGAGATAGTTCCTATATTGCTCGGCGACCGGTCCGATTGAACGGGCTGCGCGCGGCGTTGCCGGCGACATAAGCTCCAAGTCATCGCGGGAGGGAACGCAACTTGCCGACAATCTTGACGCACGCCGCGATTCCGCTCGCGGCTGGAATTGGGCTGGGCCGACGGGCCGTGCCGAAACCGCTGCTCCTCGCGGGCGTCATTGTCTCGATGTTGCCGGACGCGGACGTCGTCGGTTTCGCTCTCGGCGTACCGTGGGGCAGCGCGTATGCGCATCGGGGCTTCACGCACTCGATTGCGTTTGCCGCCGCGGTGGCGCTTGCTGTCGCCTGCTTCTTTCGTACGCGCATGCCGTTGCGCCGCGCCATCGCATTCCTCTTTGTTGCGATGGCATCGCACGGCATCCTCGACGCATTCACCAACGGCGGATCGGGTATTGCGTTGCTCTGGCCCTGGACCGACGAGCGCTTTGCCGCGCCGGTTCGTGTCATCGAGGTCTCTCCGATCGGCATCGCGCCGTTTTTCTCCGCGCGCGGCCTGAGCGTGCTCGCCTCGGAGCTTTGGTGGGTTTGGCTGCCTTGCGTCGTCATCGCGACGCTGCTCGCGCTCATACGGTCGCGCTACACTAGAACCTTCGCCGTCCGCTGAACTGAGCACAAGCGAGACCGGCACCAATGAACAACACATGAAGCTATCCGTACTCGATCAATCGACCGCCGCAAAAGGCCGTGGGCAGGACGAGGCGATCCGCGAGACGCTCGAGCTCGCGCGCCAGTGCGACGCGTGGGGCTATCATCGCTACTGGCTCTCCGAGCACCACAACAACGACAGCATCGTCGGTACCGCCCCGGAAGTGCTGATGGCTGCGATCGCCGCGACGACGAAACGCATCCGCATTGGCAGCGCCGGGGTGATGCTGCCGCACTACTCGGCGCTCAAAGTCGCCGAGCAGTTTCGCGTCCTCGAGGCGATCGCGCCTGGCCGCGTGGATCTCGGCGTGGGGCGCGCGCCGGGCTCGGATCAGCTCACCGCGCTCGCGCTCAATGTCGACGCCGGCAGCGCGGTCGATCGCTTTCCTCGACAGGTGCGCGATCTACAAGCGTGGGTGACCGGAACGCCGCTCGACGAAGGCCATCCGTTCGCTTCGATCAAAGCGCACCCGCTCGGCGCGACGAGCCCGGATCTGTGGATCCTCGGAAGCTCCGATTACGGCGCCCGGCTCGCCGCGTACTTCGGCCTGCCGTATGCGTACGCCTACTTCTTTACGGAAGGCCGCGGCACCGAGGAGGCGCTTGCGCTGTATCGCGAGAACTATCAGCCGAGCGCTCGCTGCCCGACGCCGATCGCGACGATCTGCGTCTGGGCACTCGCCGCAGAGACCGAGCAGGAGGCGCGCCGGCAACTGATGACACGCGAATTCTGGCGCATCGGGTTCGAAAGAGGGATTCGCTCTCCGCTCATCGCGCCCGAGGAAGCGGCGGTGTACCCATATACCGACACGGAACGCGCGACGATCGAAAAGCTGCGCCAGCGCGCCGTCGTCGGCACCGCCGAACAGGTCGCCGCCCGCCTCGATGAGATCGCACGCCGCTTCGCGCTCGATGAAATCGTAATCGTCACTTGGAGCTACGACGCGGCCGTCCGGCGTCGTTCTTACCAGTTGCTCGCCGAAACATTCCAACTCGCCGCCAACTAGTCGCTTGCAATATTCCGGCTTCGACTGACAAATTTCGTCACATGGCCGGGGGCAAAACGGCGCTGATCGACTAAGCTCAATAATGACCCCTTGACGCGCCAATGAGGGTCCGGCAAGACCGAGTCTATGCTGCATACGCCCGGCATCAGCGCGGGCGTCAACGGCGCCACAAACAAAAAAGACGGGCGGGGCGATCTTGCATCGGACGTGGAAGGGCGCGCTGCTTGCAGCCGCGCTGACGGCTGCCGCACCGGCGGCGGCTGATACGGCGGCGACAATCGGCACGTGGCAGGTACTTGAAGATCCGACGGGCGAGGCGACCCTGGAACAGGTCCGCGCACCGTCGGCTCGTTTCCGCGACGTAACCGTACGCGCACCGAACTACGATTTCTCGCATTCGGCGTTCTGGTTTCGTCTTCCCGTCGCCAACCCGAACGATCGGCCGCTCGCGCTTTATGTTAAGTCCGATCACGCCCTGCTCGACTACGTCACGCTGTACGTCCTCGTCTCCGGAAAGCTGCGCGAAACCGCCCGTTCCGGCGACCGCCTGCCGCTCGCCGAGCGGGCGTACCCGGCGGCAGCGCTGGTGTTGCCGTTTCACCTTGGAGCTCATGAGGCAGCGGAGCTGTACGTGCGCGTGCGCGCGGAAGCGGGCGCCGTCCTCGTTCCGTTCGAAGTGCTCGATGACGCCGAACTCACGGCGTCGTTGAGCACGCAGCGACTCGTGCACGGCATCGAGCTCGGCATATTCGGGTTTCTCCTCGTCTACAACTTCGTCATTTTCCTCCTGTTGCCGCAGCGCTCTTACCTGTTCTACGTCATCTGGCTGCTGCTTTCGTATTTGGCCATGACGTCGGCAAACGGATTCGGAGCCGCCAGCTTGTATCCGCGGACGCCGTGGATCAACAACGAGGGCGTCGTCGTCTTATCCGGCCTCTCGTATTTCATGTTCCTGTTGTTTGCACGCGAGTTCTTGAGCACCGCCACGAGCGCCGCGCTCGACACGTGGGTAAAAGTGCTGCTCGCAGTGACCGTATTCCACACGCTCGCGCCGTTCCTGATGCCGATTCAAGACGCCTATCGCGTGAACGTACTCCTCCTAATGCTCTCGCCGCTCGCAAGCGGGAGCATCGGCGTCGTCGCGTGGCGCCTCGGTCGCCGCGAGGCGCTGTTCTACGTCGCCGGGCACGTCGTCGCGTTGGTCGGGATACTCGCCGTGGGATTGATCGTCGGCGGCGTCCTTCCCTATCACCCGCTGACCTTCGAACTGATCCCCATCGCGCTCGCGGCCGCGGCGCTGATACACGCCTCCGGGCTCGCGCACCGGATTCGCCTCCTCGCGAACGCGAAGATCGAGGCCGAGAGCACCATGCGCGTGCAGATGGAAACGCACAAAGCGGAACTCGAGCGCGTGGTCGCCGAACGCACGGCGGAGCTCGAGGCGGCGCGACGCAAAGCCGAGCAGCTTGCAACGACGGATCCCTTGACCGGGATCTACAATCGCCGCGGATTATTCGAGCTGGCGGAACAGCAGCTCAAGCTCGCCCGGCGGAGCGGCCAGCCGTTCTCGATACTGATGTTCGATCTCGACCACTTCAAACGGGTGAACGACACGTACGGGCATGCCGAAGGCGACCGCGTGCTTTGCGACGTCGTCGCCGCCGGGCGCGAGGTCGTGCGCGACAGCGATTTGTTCGGCCGGATTGGAGGCGAAGAATTTCTCGTCGCGCTGCCCGACACCGATCTCGACGCCGCGGCCGAAATCGCCGAACGGATCCGCGGCCGCATCGCCGAGCGCGTGCGCGTCGGCGACTCGCACGAGCCCATCACCGCGAGCGTCGGCATCGCTTGCTTGAGCGAGGCGCGCACGAACATGGACAAGCTCGAATCGGCCGCCGACGCGGCGCTCTATCGGGCCAAACGTAACGGACGCAATCGGGTGGAGATCGCCGACGGCGTCGGCCGGCGCCGCGCTTAGCCGGGAACTTACCGGTAACCGCGGTCTTTACCGGCGCGACGCCCCCTGCCGCCCGCCCGTTAAGCGATCAATGACGGGCTCGCTCCCAACCGGAACGCACCGCGTCCTTGAAGTGCTCCCAAGGCCCGTACCCCCGCTGGTCCCAGTCGCGTCGTACCTGCGGCTCGATCTCGGACCACTCGGCGCCCCGGTATTGTTCGTTGCGTCCGAGTCGATAACCATATTGGTAGCCCGGCATGACGTCGGCGTATTTGAGCCCGGTGCGGCTCGCATACTTCGCCTGCCAGTCGTTCCGAAAGTCGCTCTCGTACGTCGCGAATTCGCGTTGCTCTTCGGGACTCAATTCCTCGATTTCCACAGAGGTTCCGCGCACGGTTTCGCGCACTTTCTCGGTCCGCTGGCGCGCGCTTTTCTTCACGCTTACTTCCTCCTTCACCCGCGCACGCTTCTGCACCACCGGCTCCTCCGACGTCTCCCGCACTTCGAACGTCTTCTCCTCGAACGCCGCGTCGCCCGCCGTGCTCGCCGGTCGGTCGACCGGTCGGCGCTCGACCTCCACCTTCTCGTCGCGCAGGCTTACCTCTTCCTCCACCGGGCGCTCGATGATCCGGCTGCGCAGGCGTACGCCACCGCGGCTAACCTCGCGCTTGCCGACTTTCACCTCTTCTTCGACGATTGGAATCGTCTGCTCGGTACCGGCGCCGGTGACGCCGCCGCCCAGGCGCTCCTCGAGATCGACCGCGCCGTGCTCGTCCATAAGCTCCGCCGCGTCTTCGGCCGTCGCGTCATCCGCGTGTACTGCCAGCAGCGCTTCAGACTCGCTCATGCCACGCCACTCGGTTCCCGCGGTTCTGGCCTCGGTCGATCCGCCCGAGAAGAAACGCTTGATGCTCGCCCAGATTCCGTCGCCGGATTCGCCCGTATCGCTTTGCATTTGGCGGACGACCTGGTCGCCGGAGCGCAGCTCGATGTTCTCGCGCGCGAAGCCTTCCGCTTCGAGCGCCTGCATCGCACGTTGGGCGCTCTCCATGTTCTCGAACAAGCCCACTACGATCTTCGTCATGGCAATCTCCTCATACGTTTGCTCCCAGACTGTGCCGGACCACGCGCAATCGACGCTCGTTACTTATCCTTTCGCTCGGGCGCACGTTCGACAACGACGTCTTCGCGTCGCAGCCGCACGCGTGCCGTGTTCTGCTCCTGCGTGCGCCGCTTGCGGACATGGATCTCCTCGCGCACGACCAGACGCTTCTCCCAAACGATTTCTTCTTCCACGAGCGGAATAATGAGTGTGTCGCCTTCCTGGCGCGCTGATACGGGACCGGGAACCGGACGATTCAGACGCACGCGCTTGATCTCCGCCTGCTCGCGCAGCAACGGTTGCTCGATGATCTCGTCGTGCTCGCGCGTCACGGTGCGCACGCGCACGACGCGTTCGGTCTTACGTGGCTGCACGTCGAGCGTCTCCTCGACGAGCGGGATCGTGCGTTGCGTGATTTCCGCTCCGGACGCCTGCGCGTCCGCGATCTCGTCGAGCCGCACGGGCACGTAGTAATCACCGGCATGCGACTCCAGCCACTGCGCGGGTACGCGCACTTCGCGGCCGTCCGGCAGAGCGATACTCGCCGTATCGGCTTCGTGCCGTGCGATCCGATCTTCATTCACCAGCCGGCCCTGTTGGCCGAATTTGTCGAACACAGTGGTCATGGCACGCTCGCGCACGTCCCAAGACGCCGCTTTGGCAGGCGACATATTGACGACAGTCTACGGAGGCGCGGACCGAAAATAGTGTTTGCTGCCTCGGCGTCTTTACCTAACCGAGGCACCTGGGGCGCCTCCGTGCCAATCCCGAGAATTTCCGCTGCCTCTTGCCTACGTTTGGTTTCCTTCCGGCGTCTTCGCGCGACCCCTCGCGCCGCGCGGGCAAAATGGAATTTGACGCCGATCGGGACTCGACATGAAAATGACCAGCGCGTCCCTATGGTTGAGGCGCGGTCGCCGCGACTTGGTGCTAACGGCGCGGCGGGTACCTAGGCAAAATCGACAAGCAGATCTCGCATATGACGGCCACCGACGCACATTTGCTGTTCGAGACGCGCGACCGCGTCGCGATTCTCACCTTGAACCGTCCCGATAAATTGAACGCGCTGTCGCGCGACATGATCGACCTCGGCATCGCCGCACTCGAGCGCTGTGCGTCCGATCCCGCGATCGGCTGCATCGTCGTCACCGGCGCCGATCGCGGGTTCTGTGCCGGCGGCGACGTTTCCGCGATGAGCACGGGAACCGTTGCGGGCGCCACGTTCGAACAGCGCGTCGATCGCCAACGCTACGGGCACCGTCTGTCCGCGCTGCTGCATTCGATGCCGAAAGCGACGATCGCCGCCGTGAACGGTGCGGCGGCGGGCGCCGGGTTCGGCATCGCGCTCGCGTGTGACCTGCGCATCGCGTCGGACAAAGCGAAGTTCACCACCGCCTTCGCGAAAGTCGGCTACAGCGGCGACTTCGGCATAACCTGGCCGCTCACGCACATGTTGGGCGAAGCGAAAGCAAAGGAGCTGCTTTTTCTGTCCGAGCTCTACACCGCGGAGCAGGCGCTCGCGCTCGGGCTGGTCAATCGCGTGGTCCCACATGAGCAGCTCATGCCGATCGTGCATGAGATCGCCGCGCGTATCGCGAATGGTCCGCAGATTGCGTACCGGTACATGAAGGAAAACGTGGGACTGGCATCGACCGAGACCTATCTCGCCATGCTCGACCGCGAAGCGGTCACGCAGTTGCGCACGGGCGATACCGACGATCACCGTGAAGGCGTTGAAGCCTTCATGGAAAAACGTACGCCTCGTTTCACCGGTCGATGAGCCTGCGCATCCGCCAAATCGTGCTCGCCGCGAACGATCTCGATCGCACGGTCGAGGACGTCGCCGCGGTCCTCGGTGTTCGCGTGGCGTTCCGCGACCCGCTCGTCGCCAAGTTCGGCCTGCACAACGCGCTGCTGCCGATCGGCGAGCAGTTCGTCGAAGTCGTTGCGCCGACCCGTCCCGGCACCGCCGCCGGCCGCCTGCTCGAACGCCGCGGCGACTCCGGCTACATGCTCCTGCTGCAAACCGACGATTTCGCACGCGATCGCGCGCGAATGGAGCGGCTTGGCGTGCGGATCGTCTGGCAAGCGGAGCACGACGACATCCGCGGCATGCACCTGCATCCCAAGGACATCGGCGGCGCGATTCTGTCCATCGATCAGCCGACGCCGCCCGACGCCTGGCGCTGGGCGGGCTCCGGCTGGAAGAACTACGTCTCGCCGACCGGGGCACGCCGCGTTCTGTCCGTCGATCTTGAAGCGACCGATCCGGAAGCGATGGCGCGGCGCTGGGCGACCGTGCTCGGCATCCATACGCCGACGCGTCAGGACAGCCGCTGGGTCATCGCGCTCGACGACGGTGCGTTGAATTTCGTCACGGCCGGCGCGCGCGGCGAGGGCGTCGCCGGTTTTACCATCGCAGTCGCCGATCCGAATGCGGCGCTTGCCGCAGGGCGGCAACGCGGCCTGCCGGTCTCCGAAGACACCGTCACACTCGGCGGCGCGCAATTTCGCCTGGTCGGTTCCGCATCGGCGGCCTGATTCACAACGTACACTATTGTTCGTTCTGAATTTGTCGGCGAACCTCGGCAATCCCGGCTGCCTCGTCGACACTTTTTCAACCAGTCGACTAAGTCGATACCCGACAGCCGTCGCGAAACCGTCGCTCTTCTATCCGCTCTCCCGGCGTCTATCCTTAATCTAAATAACGGGAGGCGCTCCATGTTGGTGTTCTACGCGCCAGGATTCGCGCTGGTCAAGCGGTTGGGTCATCGCGGCAACCTAATCGCAATTCTCGCGCTGTTCTCGCTTGCCCAACTTATGGCGTTGGGGGCGGTCTCCGGCGCTGCGCTGCCGAGCGCACCCACTCCCAGGCAAACGACATCGGGCGGAATGTACGGGCTGCTTGCCGCCACCGTTATTTTTTTCGCCTTCGCGAGCTACTGGCTCTCGGCGCTCATCACGAGACGCGCACACGGCGGCTTGCCGGCCATCAGCGACGCCGTTACGCTTGCAGCGCGTATGTCCGTGCCGTTTATTGAACGTTCATTCGGGATGCAATGATAGGGATGCAATAACAAGCCATGAAACGTTTAATTCGTTATCCAACTATCCTGATCTTTTCGATCGTCACTCTGTCCACCGCTGCCGACGACAATTACTCGAAGGTCGCAATCAAAACGCAGAAGCTCACCGACAACATCTACATGCTGACCGGCGCCGGCGGCAACATGGGGCTCTTTGTCGGTGACGATGCGGCGTTTCTGATCGATGACGACCTCGCGCCGCTTTCGCAGAAGATCAGGGACGCGGTCGCCAAGATCACGAGCAAGCCGATCAAGTTCGTCATCAACACAAGCTGGTATCCCGATCACGTGAGCGGCAATGAGAGTTTCGCCAGGAACGGCGCGATGATCGTCGGGCACGAGAACGTGCGTTTTCGCATGTCGGTCGAGCAGACTGTCGAATTCTTCGGCAAGAAAGTGCCGCCGGCGCCGGCCAGAGCGCTCCCGGTTGTCACGTTCCAGAGCGACGTCTCGTTTCATTCCGCCGGCGACGAAATTCTCGTCTTCTATCTGCCGAACGCGCATAGCGACAGCGACTCGTTCGTTCACTTCCGCAACAGCAACGTGATGCACACCGGCGACGTCTTCTACAACAAGATGTACCCCTTCATCGACCTCGCAAACCAAGGAAGCATCGACGGGACGCTGCGCGCGGTGAGCAATTTGTTCAGTCTTACCGACGACAAGACGCAGATCATTCCTGGCCACGGCCCGCTCGCGAAAGCCGCCGATCTCGAAGCCTATGGCCGGATGCTCAGCCAGGTGAGAGAACGTGTGCGCGCGATGATGAAGGAAGGCAAGACGCTCAAGCAAATCCAGGCGGCGAAACCGACCGCAGAGTTCGACGCCGTGTGGGGCAAGGGCGCCGTCACCCCCGACAAGTTCGTCGAGCTCGTGTGGATGGATGCAAAGAGATTCCCGGACCTGCCGCCGGAGTAGCGCGCCTAATAACCATGGCAGCGGCAATTTCATACTGAGCGCGACATGAACAGCTCCCGAGAAACGCTCTTTGCCGCGAAAGCGGCGGAGTTGAGCGTCAGCTTCGAAGACGAAATTCGCGCGGGTGCAAACTACGAAGTGGCCGTCGAGAACGGCGACGAGATCTACGTGAGCGGCCAGATTCCGCGCGTGCAGGGCCTGATCGCGGTCACCGGGCGCGTGGGGGAAACCGTGTCGCTCGCGGACGGGCGCCGCGCCGCGGCGATTTGCGCACTGCGCGCGGTCGCGGTGTTGCGTCAGGCGCTCGGTTCGCTCGATCGCGTAAAACGCATTCTTCGGCTGACCGTGTACATCCAAAGCGCGTCCGGCTTCACGCAGCAGAGCGAGGTCGCGGACGCTGCTTCAGAAATCCTGTACGCGATATTTGCCCCAGCGGGCGGCCACACGCGGACGGCCGTTGGCGTTTACCAATTACCGAAAAACGCCGCTGTCGAGCTCGACCTGATCGCGGCGATCCACCGCCGCTAGTCCGCCGGCTGCACGACGTTCGCTCGAGACTGCCACGAGGCTGACGGGCCGCCGGACCCGCTGCAACCCTCGCTAGACCTACGCTTTCTAGCCGTTACCGCATTCATCGTATCGCCCGATTCCCGCATGGCCGATGCCGGATTCTTCGCCGTCGATGACGATCAGCGCGCGCCAGTCGATTTCCTGTTCGCCGAAACCGACGTCCGGTCGTTCGAGGCGTATTCGCGCTTCGGCGAGGAGCTGCGTGAGTTCAAATCGTTCGACGAGCTTGCGGCGGACGGCTACAAAAGCAACAGCGTGAAGCTCTGTGCGCCCTCGGTGCACGCGCCGCTACCGATCCGCCGGGTCGCGTTGAAGCCCCCGGGGAGCGCGGTGGACCTATCGTTTCGCGCCCGCTCGCGGAGACTGATCGCTGAGGTCTGCTCGGCCATCGGCTTCGTCGCAGTCGACAATCAGACGCTTGAGCCGATCACGCCGGAATAAATCTACGGTGCGTCCAGCATCTCTCGCAACGCCGTCTTCAAGACCTTCCCATAATTGTTCTTGGGTATGTTCTCGACGAAACGGTATTCCTTGGGACGCTTGAACCGCGCGATGTGATCGAGACAGAGTGCCTCGAGCTCGTCCGCGGTTACACCCTCGCCCACTACGAACGCGACGACGATTTCGCCCCACTCGGCGTCTTGGCGCCCGACCACCGCGGCTTCGCGCACCTTCGGATGCTTGAGCAGCACTTCTTCGACTTCGCGCGGATAGATGTTGGCGCCGCCCGAGATGATCAAGTCTTTGGACCGATCCTTGAGGGTGAGAAAACCGTCCGCATCGAACGCGCCGAGATCGCCGGTCCAGAGCCAGCCGTCGCGCAGCGATTTCTTCGTCGCCTCGGCGTCATGCCAGTAACCGAGCATGACGGTTTCGCCGCGCACGATGACTTCCCCGGTCTCGCCGGCCGGCACGGCCCGGCCTTCCGGATCAACCACCGTCACCTCGATGAGCGAGTGCGGCACGCCGACCGACGCGATGCGCGCCTCCCAGCGCGGATGCACCCGGTCGGCAAGAACGCGGCGCGAAAGCGCGGTGATCGTCATCGGCGATTCGCCTTGGCCGTAGATCTGCACGAACCGTTCGCCCATCACCGTCAGCGCGCGCTTGATGTCTTCGGCGTACATCGGCCCGCCGCCGTAGACGATCGTCTTGATACCACGCGGTTCCAGGCGGCGAGCCGCGACGTGGTCGACGAGCCGCTTCACCATGGTCGGCGCCGCGAACATGCAGGCACTACCGTGGCGGTCGGCGAGCGCCAAGACCTCGGCCGGATCGAATCCCTCGTGGGGAACGACGTGCTTGGCGCCGCGCAGCACATACATGAAGTTGTACAAGCCCGCGCCGTGCGACATCGGCGCGGCGTAGAGCGTGGTGTCGTTTGGCGCGACGCTGTCCACGTCCATGAAGTAACAGGCGGTCATGGCGAGCAGATTACGATGCGACAGCATCGCGCCCTTCGGGCGCCCCGTGGTGCCGCTCGTATAGAAGAGCCACGCGAGCGCGTCCGGCTCGGCGTAAACAGGATTGAGCGGCGGTTGCGTCAGAAGCTTCGCGTAGTCCGGCGAACCGACATCGATCAGGAGCGGCCGATCGCCGACCGCGCCGCCGAGCAGATTTCCGTGTTTGGCATCGACAAAGCAGAGCTTCGCTTCCGACGACTCCAGGATGTATTGCGCCTCGCGCGCGTGCAGCTTGGCGTTGACCGGCACAGCGGCAAGCCCGGCCCACCAGATACCGTAGAGCGCTTCGAGATATGCCGGGCTGTTGTCCATGAAGAGCGCGACGCGGTCGCCGCGCGCGAGACCGAGACTTCCGACGAGCGCGCCGGCGAGACTCGCTGCACGCCGGCCGAATTCGCGATAGTCGTAGAGCGCCCTTTCGCCGAGCGCAACGGCGGGCGCGTCAGGGAAGACGCGAGCACTGCGTACCAGGAGTTGTGCGAGATTCATGCGGCTCGCCCGATTCAGCCTGCCTTCACCGATCGATGCATCGGTAGCGCCCTAAAACAGGATGACGAATTGGTAAGCCAAAGCGCCGATCAGCGCCGCGGCCGGAACCGTCAAGATCCATGCGAGCACGATATTTTGCGCGACGTGCCAGCGCACGGCCGCGGTTCGCTGCGCCGCGCCGACACCGATGATCGCGCCGGTGATCGTGTGCGTGGTCGAGACGGGAACACCGAGTCCGGTCGCAAGAAACAGCGTCATCGCGCCACCGCTCTCCGCACAGAAACCCTGGATCGGCTTCAGGCGCGTAATGCGCGATCCCATCGTGTGCACGATTCGCCATCCGCCCATCAACGTACCCAACGCCATGGCCGCCTGGCAGGTCAGCACCACCCAAAAAGGTACATGAAAGGCGCCACCGAGCAAACCTTGCGAGTACAGGAGCACCGCAATGATGCCCATCGTCTTTTGTGCGTCGTTGCCCCCGTGTCCGAGCGAGTAAAGCGCCGCCGACGCCAGCTGCAGGACACGAAACGTCCGATCGATCGAAAATGGCGTCAAAGGCAACGTTACCCAGCGCACCACGAGGACCAGCAGCTGCGCGAGCACGAAACCGATGAGCGGGGACAGCACGATGCCCGCGGCCGTCTTCGCTATGCCGGCCCAGACCACGACGGGGAATCCGCCTTTGCTGAGCCCCGCGCCCACGAGACCGCCGATCAACGCGTGGCTGCTGCTCGAAGGCAGCCCGAAACGCCACGTGATCACGTTCCAAATGATGGCGCCGACCAGCGCCCCGAAGATCACCGGGCCATCGATGACGCCGGCTTCGACGATGCCGGTGCCGATGGTGTGCGCGACATGCAGGCCGAAAACGGCGAAGGCGATGAAATTGAAGAACGCCGCCCACGCGACCGCGGTCGTTGGCCGCAGCACGCGCGTCGATACCACCGTGGCGATTGAATTCGCCGCGTCGTGCAAACCGTTGAGAAAATCGAACGTGAGCGCGACGGCGATCAGGCCGAACAAGGCCGGCAGACCGATGGAAGCCGCTTCCATTGTTGTTCTTCGAGCCCCTCTTTCGAACTCCGCCCGCGCGGTCGGTTATACGTGCTTGGCGGTAATCGTCTGGATCGCGTTGGCCACGTCGTCGCATCGGTCGACGACCTTTTCCAGCAACTCGTAGAGCTCCTTGCGGTCGATGTAGCCGACCGTATCGATCTGGCCGGCGCGCAGTTGGGCGCGTAACTGCGCGAGGCCGGCGTCGAAATGATCGTCCGCCTCCCCTTCGATATGCCCCACCTTGTCGCAGAGCGCGAAGATATCCTTGTGCCGCGGCGTGATCGCGTCGAGCAGCGGCATCACTTCGCGCAGCACCGCGGCGCAGCGCACGACGGCATCGGCCATCGACCGCATCTGCTCCGGAAAGTCGCGCACTTCGTAACGCTGGATGCCTTTCGCCAAATCCTCGACCAAATCGACGGTATCGTCGAGATCGTTGGCCAGCTCGATGACGTCTTCGCGGTCGATCGGCGCGTTGAAGGTGCGATTGGCCATGATGAAAATCTTCTTCGCGACCGCGTCCGCCCGCGCCTCTATGGCACGGATAGCCGCGACGTGGGCCTCGATGGCGCCCTCGCGATTCAACATCCGCTGTAATTCCTGCGCGGCATCGACCAGGCGCTGCGCCTGCTCGCAAAAGAGTACCGTGAAATCTTCTTCACGCGGCATCAACCGGCCGAAGACATTGATCGCCATAGTGCTACTCCCCACCCGGATTGGATTTTGCGAGGCGCCATTCTCACCCAACTTCCGCCGCAGCGATAGCGAGGAATGACATCGGGAACGGAGTTTTTCGGTCGGCGTGGGGGCCGAGAGATCGCGTGGCGCGGCAAGACGAGGCGACTAAAGTCAAGGTCGGTGCCGGCGACAGCGGACGGGATGCAGCCGGTTCAACACGAGCCGGCGCACGTGCCGTCTAAAACGCTCGGAACCGCTTGCCGTCACGCCGCGATGCTCGTCCCGCGGATCGCAGCTGATCCGCCGCGCGCCTGGCGCGTTTCCCTATTCGTCGAATAAATCCTTGAATGCGCTCATCAGCGTTTCCCCATCGACCGGTTTGACGAGGTGCAGGTCAAACCCGGCTTCCGCGGAGCGGCGGCGGTCGTCTGCTTGACCGTATCCGCTGACCGCAATGAGCTTCACGTGCGCGAACTGCGGATCGCCGCGTATCTGCCGCGCGATGTCGAATCCGCTCCGCCCGGGCAAGCCGATGTCGAGCAGCACGACGTCCGGACGCGCGCGACGCATCTGCGCCAATGCCGAGTCGGCGTCGGCCGCGACAAAGGACCGATGACCCATCAGTGCCAATAGCGTGGCAAGCGTCTCCGCCGCGTCGCTGTTGTCGTCGACGACGAGCACCCGCCGGGGCGGCAAGGCGTCCGCCATCGATAACGGAGTTCTGGATGCGACATCGGCCGGCGTTCCCAACGGCAAGCGCACCGTGAATTCGCTCCCTTTCCCGACGCCGGCGCTCGACGCCTGCACCCGACCGCCGTGCAGCTCGACCAGCGTCTTCACGAGGGTTAGGCCGATGCCGAGCCCCGCTTGTGCGCGACCCGACGGGGCTTGTGATTGCACGAACGGCTCGAATACCGTGTGCAGGAAATCCGGTGCAATGCCGTAGCCGTTGTCGCGTACACGCAGTAGCAGCTCGTCCCCGCTGCGTTCCGCGCGCAGCTCGATCCAACCACCGTCCGGCGTGAACCGGGAGGCATTGTGCAGCAGATTTGCGATGACCTGTATGATGCGCGTGGGGTCGACATAGAGCACGATCGTCTCGTGCCGGTGCGCCAGCTCGAGCCGCTGCTTGCGCTGCTCGATGAACATGCCAACCGTTTCCAGCGCTCCTTCGACTAGCGTGGCGACGCTTACGCGCGCGCGGCGCAACTGTATCCGTCCGTGGCTGATGCGCGCGACGTCGAGCAGATCGTCGACCAAACGGGTCAGGTGATGCAATTGGCGTGCGATCAATTCCCGAGCGCGCGCCGCGGCGGCGGCATCGTCGGGACGAAGCCGCATAATCTCGAGCGACGTGGCGATCGGCGCGAGCGGGTTGCGGAGCTCGTGACTGAGCATCGCCAGGAATTCGTCTTTGCGCCGCGCGGCCTCGCGCTGCGCCGCTTCCGCGCGCGCACGTTCGGTGTTGTCGCGGAATACGAGCACTACCCCGACGATCGCACCGGAAGCATCGTGGATCGGCGCGCCGCTATCGTCGATGGGGCACTCGGCGCCATTGCGAGCGATGAGCGCCGTGTGACGAGAAAGCCCGACGACCTTGCCTTTGCGCAGCGCCTCTGCCGCCGGGCTTTCGGCGGGTGCTCGTGTTTCGAGCTCGACGATGCGAAACACTTCCTCGAGCGGACGACCCGACGCCTCCTCCTCGCGCCAACCGGTCAACTGTTCGGCGACCCGGTTCATGAAGGTCACGCGGAGGTCGGCATCCGTGGCGATAACGGCGTCGCCGATGCTCGCAAGCGTCACCTGGAACCGTTCGCGCTGCGCATGCAGCTCCGCTTCGAACCGCTTGCGGTCGGTAATGTCGGTGATCATCCCGAGCGCACCCTGGAACGCGCCGTTCTCTCCGAGAACCGGCGCGACGCGAGCGAGCGCCCAAAACACATTCCCGTCCGCCTTGCGTATGCGGATATCGTAGCTGGCTGGACGACCTTGGCGTCGCTCCAGCATCCGGCGGTGCAGTTCCGGTAAGTCCTCTTCGTAGATGAATTCCTGTACCGGCCGGCCGAGCGCGCTCTCCGGCGGCATACCGATCAGCTCCGCCGTGCGGCGGTTGATCCAAACCGTGCGGTACTCTGCGTCGCCAAGCCAGATCGCCTCATTGGCCGTCTCGACGATCAAGCGGTATCGCGCGTCGCTCGCCGCCAGCGCGAGCGACGTTTTTTTGCGTTCGGTGACGTTCTGCATATAGAGGGAAAGCCCGGTTGCCGACGGATAAGCGCGCACGGTCATCCAGGAGTCTTTCTGGGCGTCGTGGGTTTCGAACTCGACCGGCCGCTGGGTCTGCATCGCCTGCCGACAGCTGATCTCGAAGATGGACCCGTGCAGATCCGGACATGCTTCCCAAAGCGGTTGTCCAAGCAAGTCGCAACGCGATCGCCCGGCGATGCGTTCGGCGGCGGCGTTGACGTACGTAATACGCCAGCCGCTGTCGACCGCCATGAACGCATCGGTCATGCGCTCGAGCACTTCCTCGATGAAATTGCCCGGCGAGTTGTCCATAACTCAGCCTCCCTGTTTTCCAGTCCCTTGGTTCAGCTATAGACCCGCAAAACGCTTGTATGACTCCGATCGGTGTAGGGATATGCCCGAGTTCATGAAACGCGCTTCTGCCCTTCCGCCGGGCTAGTCGACGCGCTTTGGCACTGTAAACGTGGCGCGGACGCGCGCGGCACACGCGGCGCGATCAACCGTGGGTCGTACGAGGGGATATACTGACGCGGCCTTCGGGTCGATACCGATTTACTTTGTGAACGGTTGGCGCTCCACGTGCAGGACTCGCCGGCCTTACAGGCCTGGTCGGCGCATGTGCCAGTCCGTCGCTTGCTGAAACGCGTGTGCCGCACGTAACAACAACGCTTCTTCGAAATGACGACCGACGAGCTGGAATCCGATCGGTAAGCCATCCGTGGTTTTTCCGCCCGGCAACGTCACGGTGGGACTGCCGCTCATATCGAAGGGGCTGGTAAAACGAAGCCGTCCAATCCGTGCTTTCGGGTCGGCCACGCGCGTGACCATCGACGCGAGGGTCGGCGCCGCTTCGTTCATCGCCGGCACGAGCAACAGGTCGACGTCGCGAAGCAGCGCCGCCAGTCGGCCGATGAATACGGCGCGCCGCTCGATGACCCCGGCCAAGGTGAGGGGATTCACCTGGCGGCCGGTTTCGAGGAGACGCGCGAGCACCGGTCCGTATTCGCCGGCGCGCGCGGGGAACGTTTCCTGGTGCGCGGCCGCCGCCTCCGTGGCGCATAGCGCGATCGCGTCGAACACCATGGGGTCGAGTGACGGAAGCGTCACGTCGCGCACTTCGGCGCCCAGGTCCCGCAGTACGGCGCACGCTTCCTCCGCGACGCGCGCCATGTCCCCATCGGCGCCCGTCGTGATCACGTGGCGATCGATGCCGATGCGTACACCGCGCACGCCGCCCGCGAGACCTGCGAGATAGTCCGGCACCGCGACCTGCGCCGCGGTCGGGTCGTCGGGATCCGGGCCGGCGATCGCACCGAGTATCGCGGCCGCGTCCGCGGCGCTGCGCGCCATCGGACCGATGTGATCCATCGTTTCCGCGAATGCGAACACGCCCGCGCGACTGACTCGCCCCCACGTCGGCTTTAGCCCCGTGATGCCGTTAGCGGTGGAGGGAAAACGGATCGATCCAAGCGTGTCGCTGCCGAGCGAGCCGTAGCAGAGCCCCGCGGCGGTGGCGACGCCCGAGCCGCTCGATGAAACCCCGCTCCAGTGCGCCGCGCTCCACGGGTTGACCGGGGCCTCGATCGACGGGTGATGCGCGGAGAACGCACCTTCGGTCATTTGAAGTTTTCCGAGGATCACGGCGCCCGCTTCTTTGAGCCGGCTCACCACCGTGGCGTCGCGCTCAGGGACATAGTCCTTATAGATCGGCATGCCGGCCGCGGTGACGACACCGCGTGTGTAGCACAAATCCTTCACCGCTACCGGTACGCCGTGAAGCGGTCCGCGGCTCACGCCGCGCGCAATTTCTTGGTCTGCCGCGGCGGCTTGTTCGAGCGCGGTCTCAGCCGTGACCGTGGCATAGCTCTTAAGCCTCACATCGAGGCGAGCGATCCGCTCAAGAATCGCTCGGGTCACCGCAACGGACGACAGCTGACGCGCGCGAATGCGCTGGCCCACCTCGACCAGTCCCAGATAGCAAAGCTCGTCCTGTGTCATGGCTTCCTGCTCGCAAGTCCTTACGGTTAGTGTTCCTCGACCGTTCGCAACGCTACGACCGCGTTCCAACTTTGTTCACGCACATGAAGTGAGACCCCGATCCCGTCGCCATCCGTCTCACTCTCTCTTTGACCCTTGCGCAGTTTCGAAGAAGCGTCGAACAAGGTCTACGCGTCAGCCTGCCGCTACTTTCGGCAGCTTTTTCATCGATGCGGCGACAGCCGCTTCCGGATACGCGAAGTCTTCGAGCTGGCCGGCGAAATACTTGTCGTACGCCGCCATGTCGAAGTGTCCGTGCCCGGACAAGTTGAAAAGAATCGTACGCGGCTCGTTCGCTTTTTTGGCAGCCAGCGCTTCGTCGATGGCGACCCGCACGGAATGCGCCGACTCGGGCGCCGGGATGATGCCTTCCGTGCGCGCGAACTGCACGCCGGCTTCGAATGTCGCGAGCTGCGGCACCGCCACCGCTTCGATGAGCTTCTCGTGATAAAGCTGCGACACGAGCGGCGAATCGCCGTGGTAACGCAGCCCACCCGCGTGGATGCCGGGAGGCATGAAGTCATGGCCGAGGGTGTACATCTTCATGAGCGGCGTATAGCCGGCGACGTCGCCGAAGTCGTACGCATACACGCCCTTCGTTAACGTCGGGCACGAGGTCGGCTCGACCGCCACGAGCCGCACTTTCTTGCCGGCGGCTTTATCGGCGAAGAACGGAAACGCGATACCGCCGAAGTTCGAGCCGCCGCCGCACGAAGCGATCACGACGTCGGGGTACGCGCCCGCCTTCTCCATTTGCTTCTTCGCTTCGAGACCGATGATGGTCTGATGCAGCAGCACGTGATTCAGCACCGAGCCGAGCGAATAGTTCGTGTCCTTCCGGCTTGCCGCCTCTTCGACCGCTTCGGAGATCGCGATGCCGAGCGAACCCGGGCTATTCGGATCGACGGCGAGAATTTTGCGGCCGGCTTCCGTCATGTTCGTCGGGCTCGCCAGCACTTCCGCGCCCCACGTCTGCATCATCGAGCGGCGGAACGGCTTCTGCTCGTAGCTCACCTTCACCATGTAGACGCGCACCTCGATGCCGAACATGCGGCCGGCGAGCGCGAGCGCCGACCCCCATTGGCCGGCACCGGTTTCGGTGGCGAGGCGTTTGACGCCGGCTTGCTGGTTGTAATACGCCTGCGCGACCGCCGTGTTCGGTTTGTGCGAGCCCGCGGGGCTCACGCCTTCGTATTTGTAAAAAATTTTCGCCGGCGTGCCGAGCGCGGCTTCGAGTCGCCGCGCGCGAAACAACGGGCTCGGGCGCCACAACCGGTACACCTCGCGCACGGCGTCCGGAATCGGAATCCACCGCTCGCCGGACACTTCCTGCATGATCAGCGCTTCGGGAAAAATCGCGCCGAGCGCCTGCGGCGGGACCGGCTTGCCGTCCGGCCCGAGCGGCGGCGCGGGCGGTTTCGGCATGTCGGCGATTACGTTGTACCAGTGCGTCGGAATTTCGGACTCGTCGAGAGGGATTTTGGTTTGGGACATCGCACACCCCGTTGAATCGTGAGCGGACACGAAAGGCAGTATATGCCCGCAGACGGTGAGGGATAAACGGGCGTCCGCAGTTTTGCACCATGGGTCCTTAGTGTGCGAGGGCGCCTCGCACCGGCCCGCCACTCCCCATCTTGGCGCATCGCCGTGGGAATCAGTCCGGCGCTCGCCGGCGCGCCTCGATTGTTGTCCGGCGCCACGCACGCGGTCAGCCGACGCTACAGGACCGCCGTGTCAGGTACTCGGTACATCTCCGCTGCCGGCGCTGTGACGATGCGCGGAAGATGTCTCCGCGGGATAAAAACCAGACGCACCGTGTCGAACTTTTCGCGACCCGCGTCGGCACACGGGAGCGCGTGCGGTGACTGCTTCGTTCGATGGATCGGCCGCACGAGATGGAAAGTCCATGGAAGGAATGTCCTGTTAGAGAAGCGCGATTGACCGTCGGCACTGCGGCGGCTCCCGGTGCGCTCGGTAACCGGCTCCCGACGCCAAAGCCCGCGCAACTATTCGTCGTTCGAGCTACAGGAGGACAGCCATGGTTGCATCACGCATCTTCAAGAACTCATTGATCGCCTCCATCGTTTCGTTGTTTGCGTTCGCTTCGTTCACCGCTCCGGTCAACGCGGCGAAAAAGTATGACCCGGGGGCCACCGACACGGAGATCAAAATCGGCCAAACCATGCCCTACAGCGGGCCCGCCTCCGCGTACGGCTCGATCGGTAAAGCGGAGGCCGCGTATTTCAGAATGATCAATGACAACGGCGGCATCAACGGACGAAAGATCAACTTGATCTCGCTCGATGACAGCTACAGCCCGCCCAAGACGATCGAACAAATTCGCAAGCTCGTCGAACAGGAAGAAGTTTTACTCGTGTTTCAGTCCTTGGGCACGGCGACCAACACGGCGATCGAAAGGTACATGAACGCGAAAAAGGTCCCGCAGCTCTTCGTCGCAACCGGCGCCACGAAATGGGGAGACTACAAGAACTTTCCGTGGACGATGGGGTGGCAGCCGAGTTATCAGAGCGAGGCGAAGGCGTACGCGCGGTACATCGTTGCGCACTATCCGAATGCCAAGATCGGCGTGCTCTACCAGAACGACGATTACGGCAAGGACTACCTGCAAGGGTTCAAGGAGGGCCTCGGCGACAAAGCATCGAAGATGATCGTCAAGGAAGTCTCTTATGAAGTAAGCGATCCGACGGTCGATTCACAGATCATCGCCCTCAAGTCCTCGGGAGCCGATCTGTTCTTCAATATCACGACGCCCAAGTTCGCCGCTCAAGCGATCCGTCGGGCATACGACGTCGGCTGGCGCCCGGTGCAATTCCTCAACAACGTCTCGGCGAATATCGACAATGTGCTGAAACCGGCCGGGTTCGAAAAAGCGAAAGGCATCATCACCACGCAGTACCTGAAGGACCCCGCCGATCCGCAGTGGCATAAGGACAAGGATTACCAGGACTGGCTCGCGTGGATGAAGAAGTACAACCCCGACGCCGATCTGGCCGACGGGAACTACGTATATGGATACGCCGTCGCGGCCACGCTGGTGCAGGTGTTGAAGCAATGCGGTGATGAGCTGACGCGCGACAACGTCATGCGCCAAGCCGCGAGCTTGAAGGACGTGCAAGTACCGCTGCTGCTGCCCGGGATCAAGATTGCGACCAGCCAAAACGACTACTACCCCGTCGACGCCGTTCGGATGGCGAAGTTCGACGGCCAGCGGTTCATTTCGTTCGGTGACGTAATCGGGGATTGATCGCGGAGACGGCGGCGGGCGCCGCCGCATGTCGTCAGATATGCTTCGCACGGGCAGCCCCGGGTTGCCGCCGCCGCAGCGCGATGGCAACCCGGGCCACAACAGCGACGATGGCGGCCGAGCCCGCGATCGCGTATTGCAGCCAGCGGGCATCCGGGTAGTGCGGATCGCGCAGTAACAGCGCGAGCGCGGCGATGAGCCAGGCGTTTGCCATCAGCCGGCGTCCGGCGGGGCGAGTGGCGTAGTCCCAATGGCGCGCCGCCGCGACGCCGAGCGCGCCCGCTACCCAGCCGCCGGCGGCCCCGATGAGAACGTCCGACGGCCAATGCACGCCGACCGCAACCCGCGAGAACGCAATCGCGCCGCCAACGGCGATCAGCGCGACGCGCGGGATCGGGTTGTGCAAATAGGCGGCAAGCACACCCCCCACCGCAAAAGTTGTCGTTGCGTGACCCGATGGAAACGACCCGGCATGCAGCAGGCGACCGATGATATGGAAAGCGTAGGCCGGCAAGACGGACGGCGGGCGCAGCGCATGACCGGTCAGATACTTCAGCCCGTGCGTCCACAATATGGCGAAGAAGGTCGCGAGCCACGCCGACCAGACGAGTTGCCCATGACGGCGCGCCATGAATCCGAGCAGCACGAATAACACGAGGCCGTCGCCAAGCAACGTCACGCTCGACCAAAATACTTCACCCAGCGGGAAAACCGCGTTGTTCAACCACAGAAACAGCGCCGCGTCGCCGGTCGTAACCTGCACCAAGGCGGCGAGCAGGAACATCGCGGCGGGCGGCGCGATGAGCCAGCCCCAACCAAACCCGACCGCGCTGCGCGTGCTCACGGTTCGATCATGCGCGCGAGCGCAACCCCGCCGCGCTCGTAGAGCAGCTCATAGCGCCCGAGACGGGCGAGCTGGCCGGCCTCGGTGAAGACGATTTCACCCGCTCTCGGCGGCCGACGCGGCGTTACCCGGCCGAGATAGACGCTGAAGCTCGGCCGGTTTGCGGGCCACATCACCACCGGTACGTTGAGCGCCCGCGCCACCCGCGCCGCCTCCCGCACCGGTTGTTGTTTCAGTGCACCGACCGCGGGCAACAGCAACTGCGCGACCGTCCAGGCGTGCACGATGCCGATGGCGAGCAGCCGCTGCCACGGCGCTAGCGCCCGTACGAAGGCGAGCCCGAGTGCGAGCGCCCCGGCGACGACCACACCGATGCGGTAGCGCAGATCGAACACCTCATGCCCGCGCGCGAGCATCGCTTGCACGTAAGGATCACCGCTTCGGCGGGCGCCATAGTCCACGAGCTCGGGCAAAAACACGAGCAGCATCAGAACAACGAGCGTCGGTGCGAGCACCGACCATGCCGACGCCGCACCCTCCGCTTCGCGCGCCATTAATAGGAACAGCGGCGGCGCACCGTAGAGCAGATAGTGCGGAAGCTGCGTGGCGGAAAACGAGAAGAAAATGAAAACGACGGCAAACCACAGCCATAAGAACCGCGTCATTGGATCGTGGAGCGACGGCAGCAGCCGGGCAAACAGGCGCAGAAACAACACCGAGTACGGCAGCAGAATGACCGGCACCGCCGCGAAATAGTAGAACAACGTACCGCCGTGACCTTCGCGCGTCGCGAGAAAACGGGAGACGTTGTGCTCGAGCACGAACGCGCTCAAGAATCCGGGCCCGTCGCGCAGGATTTGCGCTACGGGCCACGGCAGCACGATCACCAAGAACAGTAGCCACGCCCGAGGATGGGTAACGCCCGCGAACCAACGCCGCCCCGCCCCTTGCGTGACCGCGAATATCGCGCTGACGAGGAACGGAATCGCAATCGCCACCGGTCCCTTGGTTAGCACGCCGAGCCCGATCCATGCGAACGCGCGGTTGCGCGCGCCGGCGTCGCCGCTTTCGAAGTAGCGATAGATGTCGAACATCGCCGCGGCGAGCAGCAGATTGAGCAGCGCGTCGGCGGTGGCGGCGTGCGCGATCAACTGCACGTCGAACGTCGTACTCGCGATCAGCGCGGCGATCAACGCGGCGGTAGAACCGAGCCGAGGACGACCGAACGCATAGATCGCCGACAACCACAGGAACGCCGCGAGGATCGAGGGCAACCGGAATCCGATCTCGTTCACACCGAGCAGGGAGACGCTCGCCGCCTGCAGCCAATAGATCAGAATCGGTTTGTCGTAGCGCGGAACGCCATTCACGTAGGTAGCGAGGAAATCGCCGCGCTCGAACATCTCGCGCGTCGCTTCCGTGAACGCGCCCTCGTCGAGATCGAACAACGGCACCGAACCGGCGCCCCAGACGAGACCGACGACGAGCGCCGCGAACACGAGCGCGGGCACGACGAGCCGCGCGAGTGGCCGGGCGGTCTGCCGATAAAGCAATGAATCGTGCATAGATGTTCTGGCGACGAATTGCCGGGCGTCGGGCCGATCCGTCACTGCCTTTCTCTAGTGCGGACGTGCCATGCGCACCACGCGCCGGCGTTCCACGAACCAACCTTGTGTTGCGTCCTCGACCTCGGTCGCCGAGCGCACCGCGTACGACCGCACGTCGGCGGATTCGAAGTACGTGCGTGCGATGAATTCGGCCAGGACACCCGTCGTCACGAACTGAATCGCCGCCAACACGAGCAGCACGCCGATCATGAGCAGCGGCCGGGTCCCGATCGATTCGCCGAGCACGAGCTTCGCGTAGCCGAGGTACGCCAGAATCAGCGCGCCGACGAAGCCCAACAACATCCCGACGCCGCCGAAGAAGTGCCCGGGACGGGAGCGAAAACGAAGGAAAAAGTACATCGAGAGCAGATCGAGCAGCACGCGGTACGTGCGCATAATGCCGTACTTGGAGCGGCCGAACTGCCGGGCGCGGTGGTTCACCGCCGCTTCGCTCACGCGCCGCGCCGACGTCATGGTCACGATCCAGGTCGGGATGAAGCGATGCATTTCGCCGTACAGGCGCACGCGCCGCATCGCCGATGCGCGAAACACTTTGAGCGTGCAGCCGTAGTCGTGCAGCCGCACGCCCGTGAGGCGGCCGATCAGGAAATTCGCGACGCGCGACGGCAGGCGCCGCAACCAGAAGCCGTCGTCTCGTTGGCGGCGCCACCCGACGAGCAGGTCGAGATCCTCGCGCACCAGCCGCTCGACGAGTCGCGGGATGTCGCGCGGGTCGTTCTGTAAGTCGCCGTCGAGCGTCGCGATGATTTCGCCGCGCGCCGCGTCGATGCCCGCTTGCATGGCCGCGGTCTGCCCGAAGTTGCGCGCGAGCTCGATGATGCGGACGTGCTCGCCGTAGCGCGGCCGCGCCGCCTTCAGCCGCGCGAGCGTATCGTCACGGCTACCGTCGTCAACCACGATCAGTTCCCATCGCATCGTGTAATCGGCGAGCGCCGCATGGATCGCTTCGAGAAGCGGCGCGACGTTATCGGCCTCGTCGTACATCGGCACGATGACGCTCAAGCGCGCCGCGCTCATAAAACAGCGCTCCGCAGCGAGCGCGGCGGTCGTTCGCTTGCGTACGCGAGCGGTTCCGCGATCGTCGATGTGAACAACAGGCGCCGGGACGTTCGCCGTTGCGCGCAACCGACGCCTGCCGACGAGCTGGCGCTGAACACATTTAAGATCATGGTGCGCGGTGTTGCGCGCGAAACCGGCGCACTGGCCTCAGTCCTGTTGCCGCTCTTTGGAAAGCCGTTCACGCGCTAGGACATGAATTGACTCGAGTCGGGACGCACGGCCACGGGCCTGACGCGGTTGCGAGCCGCAACGTGTCGTCTATTCTTCGCATACATCACGACCCGCCGGGTGTAATCGTTGCGTCCCGGCGATCACGATGTCAGCACGGACTCGCGTTGCTTGTGACTCGCCGTGCGCAGCCGCATTGTTCTAAATCCAGCCGCCCGGCGACACACTGTAGCTTTCGACAGAAAGGTGCAGCAGTAGGAAGTCACCTGATCGCTGCAAAACCACGTTCGCGACGCGGGCACCTCCACCTCGCGACGGAACGACGCGACCGCGCCGCATGGGCAGGCATTTCGGCAATTTGTATTCGCTGCGACTCCCGCTAACATCGATCGTCTCACTCAAGAGGAGCTCTCATGGCGATCAAGCGCAAACGCAAATCGAAAACAAAGGCATCCGCGCGTCGGAGCACGAGCGCGCGGCGGCGCCCGAGCGCGAGCCGCGCGAGCGCGCGCCGCTCACGCAAGACTCCGGCTGTGGCCGCGAAGAACGCGACGCCTGAGGAGATGGAATTCATTCGCCGACATGCCAACGCGCTTTCGAAAACGACGCAGCGCGCGAAGTGGATCCACTCGCCCGAGGAGCACGAAGACCGTGCCGGACAATCGCTCGCCACGCGCAGTCACGACGTGATTCAGCACTGGGCTGACGAGCGCGGCGCGCGACCCGCAACCATCGGCGGCACCGAGCACGACGGCCGGCCGGGCGTGTTGCGCTTCGACTTTCCGGGCTACAGTCGCGGTGGACGTTTGAAGGAAATCAGCTGGGACGAATGGTTCAGCAGCTTCGACGGACGCGAGCTGGTCTTCCTATTTCAGGAGCACAAGCGCGACGGGAATCAGAGCAACTTCTTCCGTTTCGACAATCCCAACCGCGAACGGGCGTAGCACGGCGGCGCACCACAATATGGATGCGATGGGGAGAATCGAGCCGCGGTCATCGCGATGAAGCGCGCTTGCGGCCGCATGACGAGCGCGTCGTACTAGAAACAAACGATTCACAGGAACGACACCGAGAGCTGCCGGCGCAGCTCTCGGTGTCGTCGATTTACTGCCTGCGACGATGCGTCAGCCCGACAACTGTCGGGTCCCGCGCGCCGAAGCGGCGTAGCGCATTTCCTTCGATCCCGCGGCAGTCCCGGCACGCAGATGTTTCGCCCGATTTTCGGGCTTCAGCTCGGCGCAACCAGTCTCGAATTCCCTCGATACATTCACGGGTGACCGCATCGGCGCGGCTCTTCACGCGGGTGGCGCCTTCGTGAAACCGCACTCATTCGTGAAACTAGCGATCGCTTTAACGGCGGATGCGATTGTGGTCATTGGGGGTATAAGCGCCGAAATCTCGTAGGCATAATGAGCGTGTTAGTGGCGCCGGCGGCGTCGGGTCCGAAGAACCGAGAAGCTTCGAGATGTTCTTCCACCGAGACCTTGATCGAAAACGCCGGATCGCCTGAGCGACCATCTGCGAGCAAATTCAGCGATGACGCAGTCGTCCATCCTCGAGCAATGGCGTCGATTCGTCGAAGGGCTTTCTCCTTCCAATCAGATATCGGACGTCATCCTCGCGTCCTGGCAACGGTCGCGGGAAGCCGGCGTGCCGACGGCGCGCGAAGCGCTCGTTTTTCGGCGCGTCGACGAAGATGAACTCGAGCGTCGCCGCTTCGTCGCACGCGAACTTCTGGCGACCGCGAACCGGCACCTCGATTGGCTCGACATCCAGTTGAGCGACATGCTGCACCTCGTATCGATAGTGGATCGAGACGGCATCGTCCTCGTGTCGCGCGGACCGCATCGCCTTCTGGAAAGCTTCCGTATCTTGCCCGGATTCGATTGGTCGGAAGGCGCAATGGGAACGAATGGCGCCGGGACAGCGCTTGCGATTAGCGCTCCCGTTGCCGTCGCCGGGCCGGAGCACTTCTCGACAGCCTGGCACGAATGCGCCTGCGCCGCCGCACCGGTGCACGCGCCGGACGGCTCCGTGATCGGCGTCGTCGATCTGAGCACGTCGGTCTCCAATGCCCATCCGAATCATCTCGCGCTCGTATCTTATATCGCATCGACGATCGACACTGAGCTTCAACTGCGTGCGGCGCTCGATGAGCGCAAGCGTTTGCTCGAACCCGAACAAAGCCCCCCGAGCACTCCCCCGATCGCCGAAGCGCCGCGCGAACGCGACGAACGATTCGCGATCGCGGACGACGCCCCAACGGTTCTTTGGGTGACCGATGCAGACGGCGCGATTCAGTTCGTCAATCGCGCGTATCGCGAGTTCTTCGGCACGACGCTGGACACCATCAAACAGTCCGGTTGGCAGCGGCTCGTTCACCCCGACGACTCATCTCGCTATATCGACACGTTTTTCAAGGCCTTAAAGGAACGCCAACCCTTCCGGGCGCAAGCACGGATCAAGCGTGCCGATGGTCAGTGGCGCTGGATCGAGTCTTACGGGCAGCCGCGCTACTCGGCGTCCGGCGAATTCCTCGGCATGGCGGCCAGCAGCCCGGATATCACCGACCAAAAGAATGCGGAAGAAGCATTGCGTGAAGCCGACCGGCGCAAGGACGAATTTCTAGCGGTCTTGTCGCATGAGTTGCGAAACCCGCTGGCGCCGATCCGAAGCAGCTTCGACGTACTGGAACGCGCAACGCCCGGCAGCGAGCAAGCGCAGCGCGCGCAGGCGGTGATCGGGCGACAGATTACACATCTCACGCGGTTGGTCGACGATCTGCTCGACGTGACGCGTATCGGACGCGGGAAGATACAGCTTCAGCGCGAACGCTTGGAGCTCACCGAGCTGGTCCGGCGAACCGCCGAAGATCATCGGATCGCTTTCCTCGCAAACGAGGTCAGCCTGAGCGTCGCCGTTGCCGACATGCCGCTCTGGATCAACGCGGACCCAACGCGAATTGCGCAGGTCATCGGAAACCTGCTGCAAAACGCCGCCAAATTCACTCAGCCCGGCGGGGAGGTCGAAGTATCTCTGGAAGCGAGCGACGGTTGCGCCGTTCTTTGCGTGCGCGACACGGGTCTTGGCATACCGCCCGATATGCTCGGAACGATTTTCGAACCGTTCGCGCAGGCCGATACGACGCTGGCACGCAGCCGCGGCGGCCTCGGCATCGGGCTCGCCCTGGTGAGGGGATTGGCCGAGTTGCACGGCGGCACGGTCAGCGCGACGAGCGACGGCGAAGGTCGCGGGTCGGTCTTCGCCGTCCGGCTGCCGCTCGAGAGCGCGCCGGCCGTTCGCGTCGCGCCTGGAGCCTCGACGACCGAGGCCATTTGCCGCCGCGTGCTCGTTGTCGAAGACAACGTCGACGCAGCGAACGGTCTCCAGGAGCTGTTGGAGCTGGACGGCCATGAAGTGGCGGTCGCGTACAGTGGTCACGAAGGTCTGCAGAAAGCGCGCGAGATGCGCCCCGATATCGTGCTGTGCGACATCGGACTGCCCGAGATGGACGGTTACGCGGTAGCGCGAGCGTTTCGCGACGACAAAGCGCTCGACGGCATATTTCTGGTCGCGCTCACCGGTTACGCATTGCCCAGCGATCTGCGCAAGGCCGTCGAAGCCGGCTTCGATCTGCACCTGGCGAAACCGCCCAACCTGGAGGCATTGCAGAACGTGCTCCGCCATGCGACGCCGCGAATCGACAAGGGCGATGTCGCCGCCGGCACGGGATCAAGCACAACCGACGCTCGGAAGCATTTGCGCGCGGGATAGCGTCGGGGCCCGCTCGTCACCACGCGCATGGCGTACAACTGCGCGTCGAACCGGCGCCCGGATTTTCGGACGAGTTATACGGAGAGGTGCGTCCCCCAAAGCTCCATGAGGCGTTTTGCGAATCGCGTCCCGAGGGCATCGTCTTCATGCATGAAGTAGACGTACGTTCGCGCCAAGCCCTGCGCGGCAATGCGCTCCGCCCACGCACCGAGCTCAGCGTCGTCGTAGTGCGTGCGCCGCAGGCGCAGGTAGCCGTGCTCGGACGTCGCCACGAACGGCGTATCGCCTTCGTCCGTGTCGGTGACGCACATCATCGCACCGTGCGCCCGGAGCGCGTCGTACACGTCGTCCGTCTGCCATGTTTCATTGCGGAATTCGAACGCGACCGACTGACCGCTCGGTAACATGCCGAGAAAATCGCGCAACCGGGTCAGATCCTTTTTCATAAATGGCGGCAGCTGAAACAGGATGACGCCAAGCTTGTCCCCGAGAACGGCGGCGCGACGCAGAAATTCCGCGACGTCCGGCCCCGCTTCCATCAGCCGCTTTTCGTGGGTAATGCGCCGCGGGGCTTTGAGCGTAAACGCGAAGTGCACGGGGACCTCGCTCGCCCAGCGGGCGAGCATCGCTTCGGCCGGCATGCGATAGAACGTGTTGTTAATTTCGACCGTCGGAAAACGCTCGGCGTAATACCTGAGCATCTCGGCGGCCGGAAGCTTTTCGGGGTAGAAGCGACCGCACCACTCCTTATAAGAGAATCCGCTCGTTCCCGTTAGCAATTGCATTGTCTTTGCTCCTAGACCGGTCCCCGCAGCCCTATCCGTACGCGGGACGCTTACTTCCAATTTACACCGCATGCCGGAATATTCCTCTTGTATCGGACCCGAACATCCCCGATAGAGGAATCTGCCACACGATCGCGTAACCTCAGTAGAATCAGGTTGATTCAGTCGCAGGACCAACGCTTGGCCACTCGCTCGCCTAAACGCCAGTCCAACCAACGATCTGCCCGCCGCAGCGAGGCGAAACCGGCGGATGCGGGCAACGCGCAGCGGCTCCGCGAATACTCCGCCAAGCGCGCGTTCGAGGCCACTCCGGAACCCGCGCCCGCACCCGCACCGCACGGAAGCGGCCCGCTCCTTTTCGTCGTACAGCAACATTCCGCGCGGCGATTGCACTTCGACTTCCGGCTGGAGCTCGACGGCGTACTGAAGTCGTGGGCGGTACCGAAGGGGCCATCGCTCGATCCGCGCGACAAACGCCTGGCCGTGCAGACGGAGGACCATCCGTACGACTACGGCTCGTTCGAAGGCGTGATCCCGCCGAAGCAATACGGCGCCGGCGAAGTAATCGTGTGGGACTGCGGCGTATGGTCACCGGACGAAGACGACGAGTACTGGTTTCATGATCGCGCGCAAGCCGAACGGCGCGCGCGCGAAGGATTGGAGCGGGGAAAGCTCAGCTTCACGCTGCGCGGAGTAAAACTCAAAGGTTCGTTTACGCTCGTCCGAAGCTCCGACAAGAAGAATTGGTTTCTCATCAAACACAAGGATCGATTCGTCACCGAAGTTCCGGTTGCGGAACAGAATCGTTCGGTGCTTTCCAATTTGGCCGTCGAGGATCTCAAGACCGTGCCGGTGCAGCAGATGCCGGCGTCGAGACTCGTCCCCGGCGGTGATCTCGAACCGTTCCCGACGAAGCTCGCGCCGATGCTCGCTGAAATTTGCGACAAGCCGTTCAAGCACCCGGACTGGACGTGGGAACCGAAGCTCGACGGCTATCGGGTGCTCGTGTTCATCGACGACGGGCGCGTCACGTTTCGATCGCGCCGCGGCGGTCTCGATCTGAATGCCGCTTTCCCCGCGCTCGCCGCCGAGCTGACACAGCAGGCCGTCCACGACATGATTCTCGACGGCGAGATCGTGGCCTTCGACGCGAACGGCAGGCCGTCGTTCGCGACGCTGCAGAATCGCGTGCAAATGAAAAGCGAGCGCGAAGTCGCCGCGGCCGATCGGACGACGCCCATCATCTTGTATTGCTTCGACCTGCTGCGCTTCGCCGGCGTCGATCTGCTCGATGCGCCGTACATCGATCGCCGCCGGTATCTCGCACAATGTCTCCTGCCCTCCTCGCGCGTGCAGCTCGTGCACGCGGCCGAGGACGGCGTTGCGCTTTACGAAGCCGCGCTCGCCAACGGCTTCGAAGGCGCGCTGGCAAAGCGCAACGACAGCAAGTACGAAGCGGGCAAGCGTTCGGGCTGCTGGCTCAAGGTGAAATCCACCCACAGCGCCGAGTTCGTTGTGGGCGGCTACACAAAGGGCAAAGGCGCACGCGCGCCGCTCGGCTCGCTGCTCGTCGGTTACTGGAACAACGGCAAACTGCACTACGCCGGACATGTCGGCTCGGGCTTCGATGACAAGACGCTCGCCCAAGCGAAAGCGCGCCTGGAAAAGCTGCGCATCGACAAGCCTCCGTTCGCGGAAAAGCCGCCGCTGCACAGCCCGACCGTTTGGCTCAAACCCGAAACCGTCGCCGAAGTGAAATTCCAGAATTGGACGCGCGACAATTATCTGCGCGCGCCGGTGTTTCTGCGTTGGCGCGACGACGTCGATCCGAAGCGCGTGCGCCGCACCGAGCCGAACGTGTCCACGGAGGCGCCGGCGTCCGACGCCGCCACGACCCTCGTCGATGACGTGCTCCGCCAGCTCGACGGGAACAGCAAGAACGCGTTCACGCTCGCGGTCGGCGCACACGGCGTCCGGCTCACGCATCTCGATCGCGTGTACTGGCCGGCCGATCCTGCGCTCGAACAACCGGCGCTCACCAAGCGCGACTTTCTGCGCTATCTCGCGCAGGTCTCGCCGTACATGCTCCCGCATCTCGCCGACCGGCCATTCACGATGATCCGCTGGCCGGAAGGTCTGGGTGGCGAGCGCTTTTTTCAGAAACATTGGCAGCACGAGCTACCCGAGTACGTGCAAACGGCAATGATCTTCTCGGAGGAAAAGCACCGCGCGAGCCCGAACCTGCTGTGCAACAACCTGGCGGCGCTACTTTGGTTCGGACAAGTCGGGACGCTCGAGTTTCACGTCTGGCACTCGCGCGTCCGCCCCGGGTCCGATGCGGTGACGCAAAGCACCGACTACGGCGCCTCGCTCGCGGCACTCGAAAGTTCCATCGCAAATTACCCCGATTACGTCGTCTTCGATATCGATCCTTATATCTATTCGGGCAAAGAGCCGAAGGGCGGCGAGCCCGAGCTGAACACCATCGCTTTTGAGAAAGGCAAGGAAGTGGCTTTCTGGCTGCGGGAATTGCTCCAGGGAATGGGCCTCGATGCCATCGTAAAAACCTCGGGCAAGACCGGACTGCACATGTTCATACCCGTCGAGCGCACCCTCGATTTCGATGCCGCCCGGCAAATGAGCGAGATGGTCGGCCGGCATCTGCTCCGCCAACACCCGAAGGACATCACCATGGAATGGAGCGTCCCCAAACGGACCGGTAAGATTTTTATCGACTACAATATGAATGCTCGCGGTAAGACCTTGAACGTCGCCTACTCCCCCCGCGGACTGCCCGGCGCGCCGATCTCGATGCCGCTCACGTGGGAGGAGCTGAAGAAGGCGCATCCGCTCGACTTCCGCATGACGAACGTCGTGGAGCGTCTCCGCCGAACGGGCGATCGCTGGCGCGAAGCGTTGATACACAAGCAAAGCATCGAGCGCGCGCTGAAGCGCGCGAAGGGCTAGCGGCACAGGCACGTGCGGCAAATTTTTTCGAAAACTATCGGAGAGCAACCATGGCTGCCCGATCCATTGCATCGCTGACGATTTCGTTTGGGCTCGTATCGATCCCCGTCAAGCTTTACTCCGCCACTCAGGCGAGCGGCACGATTTCGTTCAATCTGCTGCACAAGACCGACGGCTCACGGCTCAAGCAACAGTACGTCTGCCAGCAGGAAGGCGTTGTCGTACCGCGCGAGGAGATGGTGAAAGGCTACGAGTTCGCCAAAGATCAATACGTGATGTTCACGCCCGAAGAGCTCAAGGCGCTCGAGGAGATGGGCTCGCACGCCGTCGATGTCAGCGAATTCGTGCCGATCGAAACCGTCGATCCGGTGTATTTCGACAAGGCGTACTATCTTGCGCCGGACAAGGGTGGCGCCAAACCGTACGCGCTCTTCGCGAAGGCGCTCAGGGAAACCAGCCGCTGCGCGATCGGCCGCTGGGCCGCCCGCGGCAAGCAATACATCGTGATGCTGCGCCCGGTCGAGGACGGTCTCGTCATGCAGCAGCTCCTGTACAGCAACGAAGTCCGCTCGATCGAAGAGATCGAGATTCCGAAGACCGACGTAAGAGAGCCCGAGCTGAAGCTCGCGCGGCAATTGATCGAGCAGCAGGCGTCCGAGGCGTTCGACCCGACCGCATATAAGGACGAGGTGCGCGAGCGTATCGAGGCCGCGATCCAGAAGAAGGTCGAAGGCCAGGAGATCAAGGTCGCCGAAGCTGCTCCCGAAGCCGGCGCGCAGGTGATCGACCTCATGGAAGCGCTCAGAGCAAGCCTGGAAAAACGGCCGGCGGCGAAGGCCGCGCCGGCGGCGGCCGCGCGTGCCGAGACGCGCAAACCGCCCAAACGCGCGCCGTCGGCGACGAGCACCGCTAAAGCGAACAAGAAGTGACGTAGAATAAGCGCCGCCAACCACCCTGGGGTTTTCAGCCGGATGCATCGATACGGCGTGCGCGACGTCGAGAAGTTGCTGCGCCTACCACGCAGCACCATCCGCGGCCTCATCAAGGCCGGGTTCGTCTCTCCCGCACGCGGGCCCCGTAAGACGTATCTCTTCTCGTTCCAGGATCTCATCGTTCTGCGCACGGCGCAGGCGCTCGCCGCGTCCAAAGTTCCGGCGAAGCGAATCACGAAATCCCTCCAAGCGCTGCGACGCCAGATTCCCGAAACGATGCCGCTCTCGGGCTTCGCGATCAGCGCCGTCGGCGATCGCGTCGTCGTCAAAGAGGGCGGCAGCCGCTGGCGCGTCGACTCCGGACAGTACGTGCTGGCGTTCGAAGGAAATCCGGCCGAGGGCCGGATGCAGGTGATCGAATCGAAAGCTCCTCCGGCAGGTGCGTCCGCCGACGACTGGTTCGAACAGGGTTACGCCCTGGAAGACGACGACCTCGAAGCGGCGCGCGAGGCGTATGAAAAAGCGCTCGCGGCCGATCCCGCGCACGTCGGCGCCAGCATCAACCTCGGCAGACTCCTTCACGATGCCGGACGCGTCGAAGACGCCGAGCGCACTTACCGCCGCGCGATCGCCCAAGGCGCAAAGGACGCCCTGCTCTGGTACAACCTCGGGGTGCTGCTGAGCGATCGCGGCCGGCAGCACGATGCGCTCGAAGCGTACGAGGCGGCGCTTCGCCTCAACCCGCGCATGGTCGATTGCCATTACAACATGGCGCTCGTCTGCGAGCTGTTGCAAAAACACAAGGAAGCGATACGGCACATGGCGCAGTATCGAAGGCTATCGAAGGGTTAGCGAGGGTTTCGTATACGGGATCATTCTCACCCCTGCAGCTCACTCGGTTCCAGTGCAATTCTCGGCGCGCCGTACGCGCGCTAACTGCCGACATCAGAACTGCTTCGTAACTCAACATGCTCAACCGCACATTGAAGGATCGTCTCGCCCGTTTCTTTTTTGCTGTCGCGCTCATCCTGCCGGCGTTCGTTCATGCAGCCGTCGGTTTGACGCAGATCGCCGGACCGGATGACGACGGCCCGGTGACGGTTTATTACCCTTCGAGTGCTCAGGCACAGCCGCTCGCGCGTGGGCCTTTCACGCTCGATGTCGCCTGGGACGGCGCGCCGGTGCGCGGAAACGGACGATTGGTGGTTATTTCGCACGGCTCGGGCGGTTCGCCCTGGGTTCACGCGGATCTCGCGCGCACGCTCGTCGAACAGGGGTTCGTCGTCGCCCTGCCCGAGCACAACGGCGATAACTACAAAGATTTCAGCAAAGCCGGCCCCGAGAGCTGGAAGCGCCGGCCGGTCGAGGTGTCACACGCGATCGATGTCGTCGGCCGCGACCCGCGTTTCGCAGCGCTGCTGGCACTCGACAAGGTCGGCATGTACGGAATGTCCGCGGGCGGCCACACCGCGCTGACGCTTGCAGGCGGCCGCTGGTCGCCGAAACGTCTCAAGGAGCACTGCGAAGCGCATATCGCGGAGACGTTCAACACCTGTGTCGGCCTGAGCGGTCGTCTCACCGGCGGTTTCTTCGACGGCTGGAAGACGAGCATCGCGCTTTGGATCATTCGCCATCGCCTGACCGACGAGACGTGGTACACGCACAACGACCCGCGCGTCGCGGCGGTCGTCGCGGGCGTGCCGTTCGCCGTCGACTTCGATATGGCTTCGCTCGAGAAACCGCGAGCGCCGCTTGCGCTCGTCACCGCGCAGAAAGACAAGTGGCTGCCACCCCGGTTCCACAGCCAAGCGGTCCTCGATGCGTGCAAGGTGTGCGAACACCTTGCCGATTTTCCGACGGGCGGACACGGCGCGCTGCTGTCACCTCCCCCGCCCGGACTCGTCGGTGTGGCCGGCGAGCTACTCAATGATCCGCCGGGTTTCGATCGGAGCACGACGCCCGAGGTGGACCGCAAGATCGCCGCGTTCTTCCGCAAGCACCTGCTGCCCCAAGCCGCGGCGCCTTCGCATTGAGTTTTCATCTCGCTTCATTACTCAGCGAGTATTCACATCAAAAAGCGATAGACATCGTTGAACTCCGGCAGCGCGGTTCAGTCCCTATAGCGTGATCAGCGAAAGGCGGACGCCATGACCGAGAGCGAGCGAGATCCCACCCGAAGAAAACCGCGGACAAAGCCACCCGAAACGCCGCCGCCGCGCGAGGAATTGCCCGAGCACGATCAAGACAGCGAACCGCCTCGCACCGCCCGACCGCCGGGCGATGAGCCCGAGTGGGGTCGCGACGACGGATGTTGATGTCTTGATGTCTACCGCTCCCTTGCGAGCGGTTCCACGATCGCACCGGCCGCGATCGCGCCGTGTGGGCGCGATGACGAGTCGCGCCGCGCTGACCGTCATCGGTTCGGCGCTCGCCGGCATCACTTACTACGCCTATCGTAAGGACATTCGCCGCGCGCGCGAGCGCGCCACGACCGGCAGCCAGATTGCGCAAACGCCGTGCGGACCGATCGAATACGCCGCCGCCGGCAGCGGCCCGCCGGTGCTGATCGTGCACGGCGCGGGTGGTGGTTTCGACCAAGGCATGTCCTTCGGTCGAGAGTTGGCCGATCATTTTCACGTGATCGCGCCGTCGCGCTTTGGTTATCTGCGCACGCCGCTGCCGGCCGACGCATCCGCAGCCGCGCAAGCCGACGCACACGCGTATCTGTTGGACTCCCTCAACATCCGCCAGGTTGCGGTTATTGGCGCTTCCGCCGGGGCACCGTCGGCAATGCAATTTGCGTTGCGTCATCCGCAAAGAACGAAAACCTTGGTGCTACTGGTTCCTGCAGCGTATGCATCTCGTCCTGGCGGCGCGCCGTCGATGACCGCACCGCCGCTCATCGCGCTCTTCGCCAACACCGCGCTCAAATCGGACTTTCTCTTCTGGGCCGCGATCAAGCTTGCGCCTGACGCCGTTATCCGTTCGGTGCTTGCGACACCACCGGATCTCGTGAAGCACGCCGACGCAGAGGAACAAACTCGTATTCGACGCGTGCTCGATTTGATCTTGCCGGTCAGTCCACGCCGCCTCGGTCTCCTCAACGACGCGAGAGTCTGCTCGACGCTCCCGCGTTACGAGCTGGAACGCATCACGGCGCCGACGTTGGCGATCAGCACGGCAGACGACGGCTACGGCACTTTCGATGGCGCACGTTACACCGCGGAACATATTCCCGGCGCGCGCTTCCGCGGCTACCCGAGCGGCGGACACCTGTGGGTCGGGCATCAGCACGACGTCGCGAGCGAAGTCGCCGCTTTCTTGGAACGACAACACTGAGCTTCGACAGCGTGCTTCGACGCCGTCCGATGCCACTACTCGAAGCGGCGCTACTATTTGCTGCGCCTCCCTGCCGTCAACCCTAATAGTTCGGCCCCGCGGTTCGACATAAATTGCGGTTCACTGCGGTCGGCTCCCGCCGAGAAACTGACGATGCGCGACCCGCCGGGTGATCGCATTCGAAAGTTGCGCAGGGTTCCGAGCCAACACCACAACGACAACGCATGTTTAGGAAATCCCACAGCCATGAACGGGTGATGCCGCTCGAACCTCGGTGCTTCGACGCTTCACGCCTGCCCGCCCTGTTGTGACCGGATAGCGCAGCCATGTCGCCGATCTCCGCGAATCTATTGCGAGAACGGCGATACGAAATCGCGCGCGCCGCGGCGGCGCGGATGCTCGATCTGGAACCCGTCGTCGCCGAGCGGTACGGTCCCGAGGGAATACGTCTCTTCATCGAGGAGAGCGCGGCACTCGTCTCGCAGCTCTCGCAGGCAATCGTCGTCGAGCTGCCGAGTCTGTTCGAGGATTACGTCGCGTGGGCACGCACGACGTCGGTCGGCGCCCGTATCGCCGAATCGCACTTCATCACCGGCCTCCTGACGATCGCCAGCGTCCTGACCGATTTTGTCCCGACGCAACAAGCGGTCACGGCAAACGACTACATAGAACGCGTGGTGCGCGGCTTCCACGAGCTATCCGCGCCGCCGTCGACCTACATCGACGAAAAACAGCGGCACGGCGAGCTCGCACGGAAACTGATCGAAGCAACGATTCATTACCAGGGTGAGGAAGCGGTAGCGCTCGTGGAAAGCGCGCTCGGGGCGGGTGCCGCCGTCCCCGATATCTTTGTCGAGGTTTTTCAGCCGGTACTCTATGAAATTGGACTTCGATGGCAGACCGGCAAACTTCCCGTTGCCAGGGAACACCACGCCGCCGGCGTTCTTCAGCTCCTGATCGATCAGCTCGAGACGCGGCTCCCGGATCAGCCCGCCCGTTACGGCTCCGCCGTCGTCGCGTGCGCACCCGGCGAATTGCACGACCTCGGTCCGCGCATGGTTGCGCACATGCTCCGAGCGGCGGGCTGGCAGGTGATTTTCCTCGGGGCCAACGTCCCCGCGGTCGCCGTTATCGAGTCCTTGGAACAGACGCAGGCGCGGCTGTTGTGCCTCTCGATATCGACGGCATGGCATCTCGATGAAGCCGCGGACGTAATTTCAGCGGTACGTCGAACGTTTGCACGCCCGCCGGTGAAGATCGTCGCCGGAGGCTACGTGCTCAACCGGGTGCCCGATATTTGGTCCCGCATCGGCGCCGACGCGTACGCCGCCGATGCACGCGCGGCCGTCCACGTATGCGCTTCGGTCGTCGACCGCAAATGATTCTGGACATGACCGACGCCGCTTCGAACAATAGCGATTTTGCCGGGTGACGATTTGCGGGATGCTTATCGAGTGCTCGTGGTCGAAGACCACGAAGACGCCAGGGCGATGCTATTGATGGCGCTGGAGGCGATCGGCTATTCGGCGCGTGGCGTTGCCGACGCCGAAGCGGCGCTTGAAATCGTGTCAGACTATCATCCGCATGCGATCTTGATCGACCTCAGCCTGCCACGTATGAACGGCTACGAGTTGGCACGCGCGTTACGGGCGCGTCGGCCCCCGTGTTCCGCGACACTCATCGCGTTCACCGGCCATCCTTCCGCCGGTGCCGAATTCGAAGATTTCGACCGGTATATCGTCAAACCAGTCCGGCTCGAAGACCTCGCGAACCTGCTCGCCGACGCTTGTGATACTGGGTCTCATGAACGGCCCGTTTGATCAGATTGCCGATCGTATTTCGCGGCCGAGCGCCCTCGGCGTACTCACACACGATGAAACGACGTCCGCGGACGAGAAGTTGAAAGTGCTTGTCGTCGGTGCTCGCGATGGGGAACGCGAAGCGCTTGCCGCGCACCTTCGCCTGCTAAGTGCCGACCCGGTCTTCGCGGGTTCCAGTTACGACGCGCTGAAGCTGCTCCGCCGCGATCCGAGATTCGCCGCGGTCATCATTGACGCCGCGCTTCCGGCAATGCGGTCGTTTGCGCTTGCCGCGCTGATTCGCGAATCGGAGCCCGTCCGCCAAACGCCGATGGCGCTCATCATCGACGGCGACGAGGCGCGCGCGATTTCGTTTGCCGGCCGGGAAAACGCGCCGGTTGAGGTGCTGTGTCGTCCGATCGACGCCGATGACGTCGCGCGCAGGCTCGGTCTGTTGCTAGAGCTCGAGCGGCACCGGCGACTGCTGTCTGCGGAAAAAGCCGAGCGCGTGCGGCTCGAGGTCGCACTCCGCGAAAGCCAGCTGCGCAACGAGCTGGTCGGAACCGCAACCCGCGACGCCGTCTACGAGTTGGACCTGCTGACGAACTCGGTGCAATGGAACCAGGCGATTTGTGTGGAATACGGCTATCCCGAGACCGTCATGCGCACCGATCGTAGTTGGTGGTGTGAGCGCGTGCACCCGGACGACCGTGAACGCGTCCTCGTGGATTCCGAAGCGCAACTTGTCGGGTCGGGGACGCGCTGGGCCGGTGAGTACCGGTTTCGCAAAGCGGACGGATCGTATGCTTACGTATTCGACCGCGGTTATCTGGTGCGGGATTCGAGCGGCCGAGCCGTTCGAGTGATCGGAGCGATACAGGATCTCACCGCGCGCAAGCAGGCCGAGGAGGCGCTGCGCGAAAGTGAGCAGCACTTTCGTCGGGGCGAGGAGCGGCTCCAGCGTGCCACGGGGGCGTCGCACGTCGGAATCTGGGAGCTGGACCTGAGGACCTCCAAGATCTGGCGCAACGAAGAGCACGATCGTGCGTTCGGCTATACCGAAAGGATTCCGGAATGGACGCGCGAGACCTTCTTCGCGCATGTTCATCCCGAGGACCGCGAGCGCCTGTACCGGACCGACGCCCTCGCGCTACGCGGCCGCGACAACTTTACAACCGAGTTTCGCGTCATTTGGCCCGACGGAAGCGTTCATTGGATGGCGGGCAGCGGCAAGGTCCACTACGACGCGAATGGCCGACCCGTGAAAATAGTCGGAACGAACCAGGACGTCACCGGGCGGAAACGCATCGAACAGGAGCTTCGCGAGGCGGTCCGGGCGCGCGATGAATTTCTGTCCGTCGCATCGCACGAGCTGAAGACGCCGCTTACGACAATCGGCCTGCAGATGCAGATCATGAAGCGCAGCATCGCACGCGGCGGTGAGGCGGCCCTGCCCGCAGAAAAAATATCGAAGCTCATTGACCAGATCGAACGGCAGGCGCAACGGCTGACGCGCGTCGTCGACGACATGCTCGATATTTCGCGGCTGGCGACCGGCAAGCTGACGATTCATGCCGAGAAATTCGACCTCGCCGAGCTCGCACACGAAGTCGTCGATCGGTTCGCGCCGCAGATCGCGACCGGCGTGTCGCGCGTGACGGTCGAAACCCCGGGTCCCGTTGAGGGCTGCTGGGACCGCTTCCGGATGGAACAAGTGCTGATGAATCTGCTCACGAACGCGGCGCGGTACGGCGAAAACAAACCCATCGAAGTGTCGGTGCGCCGAACGGAGGCCCACGCCGAGGTGCGGGTGCGCGATTACGGGCGCGGCATCGCCGTAGAGGACCAGGAACGCATTTTTCAACGTTTCGAGCGTGTCTCTTCCGATATGGAACCCGGCGGACTCGGTCTCGGACTGTTCATCGTGCGCCAGATCCTGAACCTGCTCGGCGGCTCGATACGCGTGGAGAGCCGTGTCGGCCACGGTTCCGTTTTCATCGTGGAGCTGCCCCTTGCCGGACCGAAACGCTAGCGTGGTGCTCGTCGTCGACGATGAGCCGGACATCCGCGAAAGCCTCGCGGAGCTGCTACGCGACGAGGGCTATGAAGTATGGACGGCGGCAAACGGGCAGGAGGCGCTCGATCTGTTGCGTGCGGACGGCCCACGCCCGGCGCTCATCCTCCTCGATCTCATGATGCCGGTCATGAGCGGCACGAAATTCCTGGAATATCTGCACAAGGAGCACGCCGACTTGAGAAAGATTCCCATCGTCGTTCTGACCGCCGCGAAGAACGTCGAGGTGTACGAGGCGCCGACCGCCGGCCGCATCAACAAACCGATCGATATCGACGAGCTGTTCGACTGGGTGAAGAAATATTGCGGGTAATGTTTCGATAGACAGACGTCGTCCAGCTACGCGACAACGGGAAGCGGGCCGCGACGAACGCACGGTGCCAAGCGAAACAGCGGTCTGATTGCTGTCCGCGCGAACTCGCGATGGGCAACGTCGCCCGATTGCCAGGAACTTCGTAAAAGCACGCGGTTCTATTTTTTGAAATCCAACCGGAGACACGGAAATGGCCGGTCATACCCTGCAGGAATGCATCGACAATTGCATCGCGTGTCATCGCGTCTGTCTGGAGATGGCGATGACTCATTGCCTCGAACACGGCGGCAAGCACGTGGCGCCCGAGCACTTCCGGCTCATGATCAACTGTGCGGAGATTTGCCGAACCGCTGCGGATTTCATGCTGAGCCGCTCACCGCTGCATCGGCAGACCTGCGCGGTATGCGCCGACGTCTGCGACGCGTGCGCCGGCAGCTGCGAGGCGCTCGGCGACATGGACGACTGCGTGCGTGCATGCCGACTTTGCGCCGAGAGTTGCCGCGAGATGGCCGGCGACGTTCACGTCATGAGCGGACAGCAAACCACGGAGCGCGCACTGGCATAACGGGCGCGTAGAGAAATTCCGGCCTGCTAGGTGCTCGCCTCGATGCCGAGAATAAACTTCGTCATCTCATCGATCAGCTGCGACAGTGACGGATTCGGCAGCAGGATCTCGTGCCCGACGTTCGGAAAGATACGCAACAACACCGGTACGTGCGCGTCTTGTAACCGTTGCGCCATAGCGACCGATTGGCTTACGGGCACGAGCATGTCGAGCTGACCGTGAGATAGAAGCACCGGCGGATCGCCGGCGCTGGCCTGATAGAGCGGCGACGCAACATCCGGGTCGGCGCCGGCAAGATACGCGTTCAGGTCGTCTTTTAGATCCTGATACGGCGTGCTCGCGAGCAGCGAGCGTAAATCCGACGGCGCCGCGGCGCTGACGACGCCGGCCACACCGGATTGATCCGCAAGCCCGGCCATCAGCGCGAGATTCGCACCGGCCGAGTAACCGATCAGCACGACCTTCTGCGGCGTTTCGTAGCCGTATGCGCCGCCCCGCTGCTTCAGCCAATGCACCGCGGCCTGTACATCGTCCAGCGCGGCGGGGAAAACGGCTTGCGGCGCGAGCCGGTAGTTGATGGTGGTCGAAACGAAGCCGCCTTGCGCATAGAGCTTGGCGTAGCCTTGCATGTCTTCCTTCTGTCCCAAAACGAAGCTGCCGCCGTGAATGAATATCAGCGCCGTCTTCTTGCGCGGGGCGGCGGGAACGTAGAGGTCGAGTGTTTGTGCGGAAGCACTATAAGTCTGCTTCAGGAGTTCGACGTACGATTGCGCCGCAGCCGCCCGCCCGGTCAGCAATAGCAAAGCAGGCATGGCGATCGCTAAGACGCCGAAATAGAACTTGCGCATGATGGTCCTCGAAGTACGCCTCGTTGGTTTCGGTCACGCGTTTGCAATCGACATGCCAGCGATGTCTAACGGCGCATCCGGCGAGATCGAGACACAAAACGGTCCGAGTGACCGCGGTGCAGCAACTTTGCAGACCGCGACGCGTCAATAGGGTCGCGCGCCGAAGATATACGGATGCAGAATGAAAACCACGGCGAAGAGCACGAGCCCGATCAGCGGCAATCGATAACCGATCTCCCCCGGTGCGAACCGGTTTCGTCCCTGGGCGATGGCAACGAACGGCACATTGGACGTGACGGCGGTGAAACGGTGCCAGTCCGTTCCCAACGCCGCTTTGCGGCGGTCGATCAATACCGTTCCCATGAGCGCGAGCAGCAACAGGCCGCCAAAAAATATGAGCGACTTCATATCTCCGCGCGCGAGAACGTGCACGGCCGCCCACAGCGCGATCGCCCACATCAGCGGATGTCGCGTAATCCGCAACACGCCGCGCGCCGGTTCGGGCGAGCGAAGCTGACTCTCCTGCATAACGGCCGTCGGATTGCGCGTCCGAATCCCGGTCGCGAGCAGAATGAGCGCGAACGGCATCACGAGCAGCGGCACGTGCCGCCAGCCGATCCACAACAATTCGCGCGGCGCGTGCCGGTACGCGGCGATCATCCAGCCAAGCGTGATGAACGCAACGACGACGTACAGCCCGAGATAGGCGCGCTGCCCGAGACGCGCGACCAGCGTTGCACGCAGCGGGGTGCTGCTAACGAAATGCGTCAGAAGAAAAGCGGCGGTGGCGAGACCGAGGTGCGCAATCGGATCCACGGAAACACGTTAGCCCGACAAGCAAGCGCGAATCAAGCACGCGAGACTGCATGGCCTGAGCGCCATCAGGTTCCGAGACAGGTAGCACGCAATGTTTCGTCGGCGGCCAACTGCTCGCCGGTGCCGTCGGCAACGACGCGACCGTGCGACAAAATGTAACTGCGATCGGCCATGTGTAACACCCGCTATCGCGATAGAGCGGAACGAAACCTTGAAGTGAACGTGTGTTTCGGTAAGCGCTTTCGCCACGAAACGCGGCCGCGCCGGCCGAGCATCGCGCGCCCCACGATCAACAGACCAACGCCGATGCCAAGTCCCGCGGCGACGGCGCGTCCGGTAGCGCGCCGCGCCGGGAGTGCGCGCCAACCACCGCTTACCGAGTCGTACCCGTCCATCGGTTGAAACAAATTTCCCGGCGACGCAGGTGCCGGACTGTCCCGGAAGTGTTTCGTCTCGACCTGCACGGTGTACACGCGCTCGAACCAACGCGGCAGGAGGTTGTGAAACGCCGCCATGACGCGCGGCGCGGCGCCGACGAAAATATCGCGATTTGGCGCTCGTATCGCCGCGATAATCGTCTCCGCTACTTCTTCGGCGCTGTACACCGGCTGCACCGGCTGCAGTGCCCGCCCGGTGTAGTTCGCGGCGTGCTCATAGAGCGGCGTATCGACCGATCCGGGCAACACCGCGCAGACGTGTATTCCCGGCATCTCGCTCAACTCCATACGCAGGCTTTCCGTGAGACCGATGATGCCGAACTTGCTCGCGGCGTACGCGCTCGCAAAAGGCTGGCTGATCTTTCCGACGATCGACGCGACGTTCACGAGCACACCTTCTTCTTGACTGCGAAAATACGGCAGCACCGCGCGTGCACCGTGGACGTAGCCGAACAGATTCGTCTCGATGACGCGCCGATACGCTTCGGCGGGCGTATCCTCGAAGCGACCGAGCACAGTCACGGCAGCGTTGTTGATCCACACGTCGATTCGGCCGAACGCTTCCGCCGCCTGGCGCGCCACGCGGCGCACGGCTTCGTCGTCGGTCACATCGGCCGGCGCGACGAGCGCACGCCCACCCAGCTGTTCGCACTGTGCCGCGACGGCGCGCAAGATCGGCTCGCGGCGCGCGGTCAGGATCACCGTCGCTCGGCGCTTCGCGAGCGCCAGCGCGGCGGCACGACCGATGCCAGTCGATGCGCCCGTGATGACCACTACCCTGCCATCGATCTTTCCGCGCATCAGACCTCCTCGTCGAAAGTCCTGGAACATCGATGGGTGCGAGCGCCGAAGCTTCGCGATGAGCGTCAGTTTTTCGAGTCGCTCGCGGAGTCTACCGAAAGCGACGTGCGGCTCCTCTCGGCGGTTTCCCTCGATGAACTTCTTCGAAAACTTCCGACGAACGCCCAGACCGAATCGCCGAGCGGCGAACTCGGCCGACGTAGAACGTTCGTCCGCATGCCAACCGACGGGAGTTGATGCAACAGGTAGAATAACGAGGAGAGATGCATCCCACCAATTCGATATAAGGAATACGCGTGACAGCGAATACCCCGGCGAGGCGCGCGGGAAGGCGCGAGTGGATCGCTTTGGCCGCCATCGCCCTGCCCTGCGCGCTCTACTCCATGGACCTCACGGTCCTCAACCTCGCTGTGCCCGCGCTGAGCGAACATTTGAAGCCGACAGCGTCGCAGCTGCTTTGGATCGTCGATATTTACGGTTTCCTCGTGGCGGCGTCGCTGATCGCGATGGGAACGCTCGGCGATCACATCGGACGCCGCCGGCTGCTCTTGATGGGCAGCGTGGGTTTCGGGATCGCTTCGGTGCTCGCCGCCTTCTCGAACAGCGCCGAAATGCTGATCGCGGCGCGCGCGCTCCTCGGGATCGCCGGCGCGACGATCGCGCCGTCGACGCTCTCGCTCATACGCAACATGTTCCTCGACGCGTCGGAACGTACGTTCGCGATCGGCGTGTGGGTAACGAGCTACTCCATCGGTTCCGCGCTCGGCCCGCTCATCGGCGGCCTACTGCTCGAGCACTACTGGTGGGGCTCCGTGTTCCTGCTCGCGGTTCCCGCGACACTCCTCCTCCTCGTGGTCGGCCCCATGCTGCTGCCGGAGTTTCGCGCGCCGAGCACCGAGCGCATCGATCTGTGGAGCGTGGCGCTGTCGCTCGTCGCCGTCCTCTCCGTCGTTTACGGGCTCAAGCAAATGGCCGAGCATGGATTCGGCGGGTGGCCTGCAATCTACGTTGTGTCCGGCGTGGCCATCGGCACTTTGTTCGTGCGCCGGCAGCGCACACTCGCCGATCCGTTGATCGATTTGCGGCTTTTTCGGAATCCTCTTTTCAGCGTCGCGGTCACGACCTACACGCTCAGCCTTTTCGTCGCGCTCGGCATCTTTCTGCTGATGGCGCAGTACCTGCAGCTGGTGCTCGGATTGTCGCCGCTCACCGCGGGGTTATGGACGATACCGTCTTCGGTCGGCTTCGTTGTCGGTTCGCTCGTCGCGCCGGTCGTGGTGCGGTATATGCACCCCGCCTTCGCCATGGCCGGCAGCCTCGCGCTGGCGGCGGTCGGTTTTGCGCTGCTCACGCAGACCGACGGGGACTTTGCGCTCGCGATCCTCGTGACCGGATCGTTCATCCTGAGCTTCGGCATCTCGCCGGTCGTGACGCTCGCGACCGACCTGGTTGTCGGCACCGCACCGCCGGAGCACGCGGGCGCTGCCGCCGCGATTTCGGAGACGGGCGCCGAGCTCGGCGGCGCGCTCGGCATCGCCCTTCTCGGCAGCATCGCGATAGCCGTGTATCGCGATGTCATGACGCACGCCGCGCCCATCGGGATCGCGCCCGACAAACTCGCCGCCGCATCCGCGACGCTCGGCGGCGCCGTCGCCGTCGCGGGACTGCTTCCCGTGCACGACGGCGCGCAACTCCTCGGCGCCGCGCGCACGGCGTTCGTCGAGTCGTTCCATGTTGCCGCGGGGCTCAGTGCGATCATTTTGATCGTGCTTTCCATCGCCACCGCCGTCGTCCTGCGCCGCGCATCGGCGCGTATCGAAGCGGTGCACGGACCGCGCGCTCGTTTGCGACGCTACAAGAATTAGAACGGGATGCGACGCCCAACTCATCAAAAGGAGACTCTGATTAATTCCGTTCGTCCAGAGCCTGTCGAAGGACGATTCATACAAGCCGTTGAATCCGCGCGGCCGTTCATGGTTCGACAGGCTCACCACGAACGGCGGGATTAATCAGAGTCTCCCAAAGACATTTGGAAAACGAGGGTCGCGACTCACCTCCGTCACTCTGAGTGAAGTACGAGACGCACGGCGGGCACGGTTGCTCAGCCCGTGGACGGAGCGGCGTCGCAATCGCGACCACCATGACGCGACCGCCGCTAGCCGGCTCGACGCTTCGTGCCCTGCGCTTCACGACGCCGCGCCAACGCCGCCTCCGGTTTTCTCGCCGGGCGCCGTCCGGTGGCGAGCCATTCGTCGTAGAAATCGATCTTGCGATTCAACAGTCCGAGCGCTTGCGTCCACTCGGCGATCCTTGCCTTGACGCGGGCGCGGTGAGCGCGTAGCAGCGCCTGCTGCTGCGTGAGGGTACTCGCACCTTGCTTCACCAGTGCGGTGTACTCCCGCATTTGCGCCACCGACATGCCGGTGAGCCGCAGCCGCGCGATCAACTCGAGCCAACTGACGTGCCGTTCATTGTATAAACGCCGGCCGCCGCCGTCGCGCTGCACGCCGGGGATCAATCCTTGAGACTCGTACCAGCGGATGGCGTGAATGCCGCGGCCGGTGCGCGCGGACAGTTCGCCGATGTGAAATAGCTTAGCGTTCATTTTCCTGTTCACCGTGCCTCGCGCGAGTTGACCGCGCGCTCATGGAACCGAGCTACGCGACGACCGTTCCCGGATCCTGCAGCACCGCTTCGACGAGCGCGGTGTCGAGATATTCCGTCAGCTCGCGCATTTTGCCGTCGGCAAGTCGGATGACATAACAATAGGTGTTGTTGTACGGTTTGCCGGCTTTGGTCGCGACGCGGCCGCGGCACTCGACGACGACATAATCATCCTCGGCAATGAAGCGCTGCGCCGTGTTCGTGTATTGTCCCGCGAACTGAGCCAAGAGCGGACGCAACAGCTGCGACAACACCGCCTCCTTCCCGCGATAAGTCTTCGACCACGATGTCGTTCCGGTGATTGTCCAACAAAAATCTTCCGCCATGCTCTCGACGAACGGCCTGCCGTTGCCTTTCGACAGCGCGGAAAAAATGTCTTGCAGGATCTCCTTGTTCTGTACAGCGTTCATTCTGCTGCCTCCTAAATGAATTCGACACGATGCAGACGAGTGCGTCCGCGTGCGAGCATTAAACATGCTAGAGCGCGCTCTAGGTCAAGCCTGCCGACCACGCTCAGGCGCGAAGCGCCGCCGCGTGTCGCTTGCGAAACGACGGGCCACTGCTCGGCCGGTTGGGCGAGCACCGCTACGCCGAGGGTGTCGTGGCCGTTCACGTGATACGCGCGGGGGGTGATCGTCGCTTCGCACAGCGAAGGCTACGTCGGCCGGCAGCTCGCCGCCGCGGTGCGCGAGCGCCTCGCGCCGAACCTGGCCGGCTGATTGACATCGCCGCCACGTCCCTACCCTTCGCACGCTCGCCGTCATCGTCCGTTTTCAACGTTCCCAACGTGCTCGCACGCCGCGCCTGCGGCAGTGTGTTCCCGGTAAGTCTGCGTATTGAGCCGTCGACGACGGCTTAATACCTTGGTCGTGCGCAACCGGGGAGCGACCATGATCTTCAAGCAGTTTTACCTGGAAAGCCTCGGCCACGCATCGTACTTTGTCGGCTCGGAAGAAACCGGCGAAGCGCTGGTGCTCGACGTGCGGCGCGACGTCGACGTGTATTTCGCCGAGGCACGCGAGCACGGCATGCGATTGCGCTTCGCCGCTGACACGCATCAGCACAACGACTACGTCTCGGGCATCTGCGAGCTGCCTGCGCGAGGCGAAATCGAGCTGCTCGCGGCCGCGCGTGCCGAGCTGAGATACCCGACGCACCGCCTCGATGACGGCGCGCGCGTGACAATGGGCGAGGTGACGTTCGAGGTGCTGCACACGCCGGGGCACACGCCCGAGCACATGTCGCTCCTCGTCTACGATCGCTCGCGCGGCGAAGCACCGGCGATACTGCTCTCGGGCGGCGCGCTGCTCGTCGACGACGTGGCGCGCCCGGACTTGCTCGCCGGCCGTGACGCCGCCGCGCTCGGCGCCCGCGCACTGTGCCACACGCTGCACGAGAAAATCCTGAAGCTCCCCGATCACGTCGCTGTCTACCCTACGCACGTCGCCGGCTCGCTTTGCGGCGGACACATCGGCTCGATGCTTTCGACGACGATCGGCTACGAACGGCGCATGAACAAAATGCTGGCGAACATCGAACACGCGGAAGACTTCGTCGAGCAATGCGTCGACTTCAAGACATTGCCGACGGTGCCGCCCTACTGGCGCCGCATGCGGCGGATCAATACCGACGGGCCGCCATTGCTCGGCGTGCTCCGCGATCCGCCTGCGCTGAAACCGGCGGAGTTCGACCGCGAACGCACGCGCGATAACACGGTCGTGCTCGACTGCCGTTCGCCGGAAGCGTACGCCGCGCACATTCCCGGCAGCGTTAACGTCGGCGCGGAGGGTTCGTTCACAACGTGGGCAGGCACCGTTTTGCCCGACGGCGCGCAAACGCTGCTCGTGATTGAGCGGCCGGACGCGCTCTGGGATCTATGCTGGCAACTGCTGCGCATCGGCTGCGATCTTCCGCGCGGCTGGCTCGCGGGCGCCATGACAGCGTGGCGTACGGATGGTCGACCGATCGAGACATTGCCGCAGTGGAACGTTCACGATCTGCGCGGTGCGATCGAGCAAGAGCCGAGGCTCCTCGTACTCGACGTGCGCCAGCCGGCCGAGTGGGCTGCCGGCCACCTCGACCGCGCGCTGCACGTGAGCGGTGCGGAGCTGCCCGCACGGCTGGATGAAATACCGCGCGATCGGCCGGTCGCGGTCGTGTGCAGCAGCGGCTATCGCTCGTCGGTCGCCGCGAGCCTGCTGCAGCGCCATGGTCATCCGCGGGTCGTCAACGTGCTGGGCGGAATGTCCGCTTGGTGCAACAGCCACTTTCCGCTCACGAGCCCGGGAGAGTAAATCGGACCGCGACGGCGGTGTCATGCGACACGCCATACGCTGCGCGCGATACGTTCCGAAAATACCGCAGGCGAATACCGGCTTCCCGCGTCTTCGCATCGTCCGAATACATGCCCGCTATCGCCCAAGCAAGTCGCGGGCGGAGTATGTCGGGATCGGGCATACTCGTTCGTCCTTGCTCTAGAAAACAAAGGTACGATCCATGCTCTACGCGATCCTCTGCTACAACCTGGAATCCGTGGTCTGCTCGTGGACTAAGGAAAAGGACGACGAAGTCATGGCGCACCACCGTGCCGTTGTGAACGAGCTCGCCGTCCAGGGGAAACTCGGCCCGGTCGCCCGGTTGATGCCGACGACGACCGCAACGACCGTCCGGGCGGGACGGGAACCCATTGTGCTCGACGGGCCTTTTGCGGAAACCAAGGAACAGTTGCTCGGCTTCTACGTCGTCGACTGCGCGACGCTCGACGAAGTGGTCGAGATCGCGCGCCGCCTGACGGGCGAAACCGGCGCGCACGAGATTCGCCCGCTGTTGTGGTTCAACGGGCAGGACAAGACACCGTGAATGACGTCGCCTGGATGGGCGCCGCGCTGACCGCGGCGCGGCCGCAGGCCATGAGCGCGCTGCTGCGCTACTTCCGCGATCTCGATACCGCCGAGGACGCTTACCAGGAAGCCTGCTTGCGCGCGCTGAAGACGTGGCCGGTGAACGGGCCGCCCCGCGATCCCGCGGCGTGGCTGATTCTCGTCGGACGCAACTTCGCGCTCGACGAAGCACGGCGACGGAAGAAGACCGTCGAGCTGGCGGACGACGAGCTCGTGTCGGATCTCGATGAGTCGCCCGCCGCGCTCGCCGAGCGGCTCGACGATTCCCACTATCGCGACGACATCCTGCGGCTGCTCTTCATCTGCTGCCACCCCGACTTGCCGGCGACGCAGCAGATCGCGCTCGCGCTTCGTATCGTCTCGGGCCTCACGGTCAAGGAGATCGCGCGCGCATTTCTCCTGACCGAGAGCGCGATGGAGCAGCGCATCACGCGCGCGAAACGGCGCGTCGCGCAGGCAAACGTGCCCTTCGAAGCGCCCGGTCCGATCGAGCGCGCGGAACGCCTCGGCGCGGTCGCGACGATGATTTATCTGCTGTTCAATGAGGGCTACTCGGCGAGCGGCGGCGACGTGCACGTACGCGCGCCGCTCGCGGAAGAGGCGATCCGGCTCGCGCGCCTGCTGCAGCGCCTCTACCCGGCCGAGCCCGAAGTCATGGGGCTCACGGCGCTATTGCTCCTGCAGCATTCGCGCTCGCGCGCACGGCTCGACGCCAACGGCGCCATCGTGCTCCTTGAAGACCAGGATCGGCGGCTCTGGGATCGCGACATGATCGCCGAGGGACTCGCGCTCGTGGAAAAGGCGCTGCGCCATCGGCGAGCCGGACCGTATCAGATACAAGCCGCCATCGCGGCCGTGCACGCACGCGCCGCGCGGGCCGAGGAAACCGACTGGGCGCAAATCGACCGGCTGTACGAAGTTCTGGAGACGGTGCAGCCGTCGCCGGTCGTTACGCTCAATCGCGCCGTCGCCGTCATGAAAGCGCGCGGCGCGCAAGCGGCGCTCGCGCTGGTCGAGCCGCTCGAAGAGCCGCTCTCGGGCTATTTTCACTTCTTCGGCGTCAAAGGCGCGCTGCTGATGCAGCTTGGGCGCGACGACGAGGCGCGCGTCGCGTTCGATCGGGCGATTGCACTGGCGCGAACCGCGCAGGAAGCGGCGCACATACGCATGCACCTCGATCGGCTGACGAAGACCGTGTGATCATCGCGACCTTCACGATTGACGCACACTCCGCCGAGCGCACCCCGATCATCCGCCTATAGTCCGAAAGCACTACACATCGGGTGCAGCCCATCGTTCAGGCCGTTGCATCCCGGGAGAGATTCGCATCGCGTTGCGGCTCACGTCACGCGGTGCGCTCCCTGACAACCAGCGCCCGAATAGACGTATTCGCCGTCGGCGCACGGGAACTGGCCAAGGCGCGCATTTTCTAAATTCTCACCTGTGCCCAAAGCGGGAAATCGCGCGTTGTCGGATTGCGGTGGCGCCGTTCGTCCTTGAGGGTATTCACATCCAAGGAGCCGAAGCATGCCGAATCACCGTATCGTGTCCCGAGAGGAATGGCTGGAGGCGCGGAAAGCGCATCTGGCGAGAGAGAAGGAACTCACGCGGTTGCGCGACCGGGTGAGTGCCGAGCGCCGGGAGCTGCCGTGGGTCAAGGTTGAGAAGAACTATGTCTTCGACACGCCGGACGGCGCGCGCACGCTCGCCGAGCTGTTCGACGGGCGCAGCCAGTTGGTTGTCTATCACTTCATGTTCGGCCCCGGGTGGGAACAAGGCTGCGACGGCTGCTCGTTCCTTGCCGATCACATCGACGGCGCCAACCTGCACTTGGCGCATCATGACGTTTCACTCGTCGTGGTATCGCGCGCGCCGCTCGCCGAATTTCAGGCGTACCGAAAACGCATGGGCTGGAAGTTCAAGTGGGTGTCGTCGTATGGCAGCGACTTCAACTACGACTATCACGTGTCGGCGACGCCCGATGACATCGCGAGCGGCGGCGTTTATTACAACTACGAAGTCGTCAAAGACGCCGGCGAAGAAATGCCAGGCATCAGCGTGTTCTACAAGGACGACGCCGGCGACGTGTTCCACACGTATTCGAGCTACGCGCGGGGCGGTGACATCCTGATCGGCGCTTACAACTATCTCGATCTCACAGCCAGGGGTCGAAACGAACGGACGATCATGGATTGGATGCGACGCCACGACGAATACGAAGACTGATACGCGCCGAAGGAGAAACGGACGTGCCCCGTATGTCTATCGAGCATGGCGATGCCGGTTACCGGCTTCGGGTCGGCGGTCCGACCGATCGCCTTCCTCTGGACAAGGCTGCGCTCGGTCAAGCGCACAAAAACCGCGCGCCGGATTGGGGGAAAACGCGCGCGGGCGGATTGTCGGCCGGACGGATTGTCGTACGTCTTTAGAGCAGAGCGACTGGCCAGCCTTTACGGCCTCCAGTCCAAATCCAAGGAGATTCGACCATGCGATTCATGATTTTGCTGAAAGCCGACAAAAACACCGAAGCCGGCGTCATGCCGGACGAAAAGCTGCTCACCGACATGGGCAAGTTCAACGAAGAGCTCGTGAAAGCCGGCGTGATGCTCGCGGGCGAAGGGCTGCAGCCGAGCTCGAATGGCGTGCGCGTCAAATTTTCGGGCGACAAACGCAGCGTCGTCGAAGGCCCGTTCCCGACCGAGCAGGTCATCTGCGGTTTCTGGATCTGGCAAGTGAAGTCGAAAGAAGAAGCGATCGAGTGGGTCAAACGCTGCCCGAATCCGACCGGCGCGGACGCCGAGATCGAGATTCGTCGGATCTTCGAAGCGGAGGACTTCGGCGCCGAGTTCACACCGGAGCTGCGGGCGCAGGAAGAACGGCTGCGCGCCGAGATCGCTGCCAAGCACTAGCGGCGCGACTACATCGAGGAGACAAGATCATGTTGGAACAAAGTAACGCCTTCAGTGGATTCTCCGTCGACAACCTGCAACGGGCGAAAGACTTCTACGCGAAGACGCTCGGGCTCGAGGTCTCGGAATCGGACGGACTGCTGACGTTGCATCTCGCCGGCGGCGCTCACGTGCTCATGTACCCGAAGCCCGACCATACGCCGGCCACGTTCACGGTTCTGAATTTTCCGGTCGACGACGTCGACCGGACGGTGGACGAGCTCGCGCAGCGCGGCGTGCGCTTCGAGCGCTACGATGCGCCCGGCATCCGGACAGACGAGAAAGGAATCTCCCGCAGCGGGCCGACAATCGCGTGGTTCAAGGATCCGGCCGGTAACATCCTGTCGGTACTGAGCGCACACTAACGGCGTCGCCGACGCCACCCCTACCAGACACGAAGGAGGCACTATGCAAATTCAGCCGTATCTCTTTTTTGATGGTCGCGCCGAGGAGGCGATCGAGTTCTATCGCAAAGCGCTCGGAGCCGAAGTCAACATGTTGATGCGCTTCAAGGAGAGCCCCGAACCGGCCAAGCCGGGAATGTTGCCGCCCGGATCGGAAAACAAAGTGATGCACGCGAGCCTACGCATCGGCGACACCACGGTGATGGCATCGGACGGCCAATGCAGCGGTCGGACCAACTTCCAAGGCTTCGCGCTGTCCCTCGATGCTCGCGACGAGAAGGACGCCGAGCGCCTCTTCACCGCGCTCGCGAGCGGCGGGCAGGTGCAGCAGCCGCTCACGAAGACGTTCTTCTCACCCCGCTTCGGCATGGTTACCGATCGCTTCGGCGTGATGTGGATGATCATCGTGCCTCAGGCCATGTGAGTGACGCGCACAGGAGATTTGTCATGGGTCACCCGATCGTACATTGGGAATTGATGTCGAAAGAGCCGGCGAAGGTCGCCGCGTTCTACGAGAAGCTTTTTGGCTGGAAGATTCAGAACCTGCCCGAAATGAATTACCGCATGGTCGAGACCGGCGGCGAAGGCGGCATCAACGGAGGCATCCTAAAGCCGGAGCGCGCGGGTCCGTGGCCCGGCAACATGACGCTATACATCGCCGTCGATGACCTCGCTGCGTACCGCGAGAAGATCGTCGCCGCGGGCGGGGAGATTCACGTCGAAGAGCAACAGGTACCGGGGCGGGGTGCGTTTTGCCTCTTTACCGATCCGGAAGGACGCATGATGGGCCTTTGGAAGGCGGCGAACCGGCAATGAACTGGTCGCCCGACATCGCGTTTGCCGTTCACGGCGACATCTGGTAGCTGAGCAAAGCGGTGTCGGGCGAGCAACGCGCAGTTCGCCGCACGCAACGGCTGCGCGATTCACACGGTTAGGGAGCGGCGACGAAGAAGCGCCGACGTACGTCTACGCTATCGCGCAAATTAGCGCTACACTCTTGCAGCGAATGCAGCCTGTCATTTCCATTTCAAAGCTGACCAAGACTTACGCGTCCGGTCTGCAAGCTCTCCAGAACGTCGATCTCGCGATCCGTCCGGGCGAGATCTTCGCCCTGCTCGGACCCAACGGCGCGGGTAAAACCACGCTGATCAACATCGTCTGCGGCATCGTTACGCCGAGCGCCGGCACGGTGCTCGTCGACGGCCACGACATCGCCCGCGACTACCGCGCGGCGCGCGTGAAGATCGGTCTCGTGCCGCAGGAGCTGCACACGGACATGTTCGAGACTGTGTGGGCGACGGCCAGCTTCAGCCGCGGGCTGTTCGGTTTGCGCACGAATCCGGAATATATCGAGAAAGTGCTGCGCGACCTCTCGCTTTGGGAGAAGCGCCACGACAAGATCATGACGCTCTCGGGCGGCATGAAGCGGCGAGTGCTGATCGCGAAGGCGTTGGCGCACGAGCCGCGGGTCCTGTTTCTCGACGAACCGACGGCCGGCGTGGATGTGGAGTTGCGCCGGGACATGTGGGGCCTCGTGCGGCGCCTGCGTGAGAGCGGCGTTACGATCATCCTGACGACGCACTACATCGAGGAGGCCGAGGAGATGGCCGACCGGATCGGCGTCATCAACAAAGGGAAGCTGATCGTCGTCGAAGAAAAGACCGGGCTGATGAAAAAGCTCGGCAAAAAGCAGCTGACGGTGCACCTGCAGGAGCCGCTGACGGCGATTCCCGCGGACCTGCGCGGCTGGAACCTGACCCTCAACAACGGTGGCACCGAGCTGGAGTACGTCTTCGACGAGCGCGACGAACGGGCCGGAATCCCGGCGTTGATCGAACGGCTGGGAGCGCTCGGCATCGGCTTCAAAGACTTGAACACGCGGCAAAGCTCGTTGGAAGAGATTTTTGTCGGCCTGGTGAGCGAAAAAGCATGAGCGCCGCTACCCCTGCCCTGCGATTCAACCGCCACGGCGTCCTCGCCATTTACAAATTCGAAATGGCCCGTTTTCGGCGCACGCTCTGGCAAAGCCTGGCGACGCCCGTGATCACCACGTCGCTCTACTTCGTCGTCTTCGGCGCGGCGATCGGCTCGCGTATGGGCCAGGTCGACGGCGTCACCTACGGCGCCTTCATCGTTCCCGGCCTCATCATGCTCTCGATCTTCACCGAGAGTCTGAGCAACGCCGCGTTCGGCATTTATCTGCCGCGGTTTACCGGCACGATATACGAAGTGCTGTCCGCTCCGATTTCGGCGTTCGAGATGGTGCTCGCTTACGTCGGCGCGGCCGCGACGAAATCGGTGATCCTCGGGCTGGTCATCCTCGCCACCGCCAGCCTGTTCGTGCCGATCCACATCCTGCACCCGGTCTGGATGCTCGCGTTCCTGGTGCTGGTCTCCGCCACCTTCAGTCTGGCCGGCTTCGTCATCGGCATCTGGGCGAAAGGATTCGAGGAGCTGCAATTCATACCGATGCTCATCATCACGCCGCTTACGTTTCTCGGGGGCGCGTTCTATTCGATCGACATGCTGCCGTCCATGTGGCGCACCGTCACTCTCTTCAATCCCGTGGTCTACGTGGTAAGCGGCTTCCGTTGGAGCTTTTTCGAAACCGCCGACGTGGGCGTCGTGTTGAGCCTCGCGATGACGCTCGGTTTCTTCGGTATCTGCCTCGCGGCCGTCTCGTGGATTATCCGTACAGGATATCGATTAAAGAGTTAATATCGATCGACTGAACGCGCGCGACGCGCAAAACGACGACACGTGCAGACATAGGATGTTGATCAATCGCACCACTTCCGCATCGGGCGCTTTCCTGTGGCCCGCGGCCCTGGTGGTATGGGGACCCGGCTCGACCTCGTCCGTGCACGCCCATCACTGCATTCAGCTCATTCTCGCGCTCCGCGGCACCATGCGGGCACGCGGCGGGCCCGGCCAGCGATGGCGCCGTTGCGGAGCCGTTTTGGTCAAACCGGACACACCGCACGAGGTGATCGCCGGGAATTACACCGTGCTGATCGCGTTCGTCGAGCGCGAGAGTCCGCTCGGCGCGGCGCTGCTCGCTCGCGTGCCGGCCGGTCTCAACGTCATTCCGCCCCGCGACGTGAGCCGCTGGCGGCGGGCGCTCGGCGATGCCGCGACGCTCGACGACGCCCGGGTCGAGCCCTGGCTGCGTTCCGAGCTGCTGCGCAACGCCGCGCCGCCGACGATGCATCCGCGCATCCAGCGGGTGCTGCGCATCCTGCGCGAAGGACCGGTCGATCCGGCGGACACCTCGATCGAGCAGCTTGCGAAGCTCGCCGGACTGTCGCCATCGCGCTTCCGGCATGCGTTCACGGAATCGCTCGGCATCCCGCCGCGACCTTATCTCTTGTGGCTGCGGCTGCAAAAGGCCGCCGGTGCGCTCGCGACCGGGCAAACCGTAACGGAAGCGGCTTATGCCGCCGGCTTCGCCGATGCCGCGCACCTCAGCCGTACCTTCCGCCGGATGCTCGGCGCTGCACCGCGGGAGCTGATCAGCCGTCTTCCGGCGACGCGGGAGCTGCAACTGCGCTTGTCGTGACACGGCAACCCTGCCGTTGAACCGACCGACGGTCGGGCGATAGCCGTTTCATTCAAGTCCGCCCGGTCAGCCGCCCGAAGGCCACACAAACTAGCCGGTTCATTCAAGAAACGCCGCGCCCAACGCGGGTACAGTTCGCATGTGCTCATAATTGCGCCCTGTAATACGCCGGCTCCCACATGTCTCGGAGCACCGTAATGGCGCGACTCACTGCACCGCACCGCATTCGTTGGCGCTCGGCATCGGCCTCGGCGCGATGTGTGCGTGCGCAAGCGCGAAGGCGCGAGGTTATCGAATCCATGAGGTCGCCCGACTCACTTAGACCGTCGTATCAGGACGAGCCGTCCCCCTCCCCCGTCGGTCAACATCCGATGTGGAGACTGAGCATGGCCCGGATCACCGGTCTCGCGCACGCGCTGGCCGTCGCCGTTCTGATTTGCGCAGTCCTCGAAGCGTCGAGCGCAACCGACAACGCGCGCAGCCCGAGCGACCATGCAGCACGTACCCTCGTCGTCGACACGAAAAACAAGCAGATCGCGAAACAGTTCTATGCGACGGTCGATGCCATCGGGGCCGGCCGGGCAAGCGTCACCGCCTTCGACGAAGTCGCGGCCGCCGACTTCCACGCTTACCTGCCCGGATCGGGAGCGGTCGACCGCGAAGGTTTCAAGGGTGTGATCCAATCTTTCGCGGTGGGATTTCCGAACGCCAAACATGACCTGGAAGATTTGATCGCCGAGGGCGATCGCGTCGTCGCACGCATGACCTGGCGCGGCAAGCACTCGGGCCTGTTTCAGGACGCGCCGCCGACGCACCACGACATAGAAATAAGCGAGATGGCTGTCTTGCGCATCGTCAACGGCAAGGTGGCGGAGTTCCGGCCTGTTTTCGACTCGATGGCGCTCATGAGCGGCGCCGGGCTCGTCAAAGCCGGAGTCGCCAAACAATGAGGGCGCTTGGAGGATCGTATGAAAGTAGCGGTTCTCGGCACGGGTATGGTCGGCCGCGCGCACGCGGCTAAACTCTCTGAGCTCGGACACGACGCGGTCATCGGTACTCAGGACGTCGACCACACGCTGCGCTCCTCGCAGAGCGACGCGATGGGCAACCCGCCGTTTCGCGACTGGTACAAAGATCACTCGCAGATTCGTGTGGCCACGTACCACAACGCCGTTCGCGGCGCCGATCTCGTCATCGAAGCGCTAAACGGCAAGATCGCGGTGGCGGCGCTCACCGCACTCGAGAACGAGCTTGCCGGAAAGGTGGTAATCGACATCGGCAACCCGCTCGATCTCGCCACCGGATCGCCGCAGCTCTTCGTGTGCAATACGGATTCGCTGGGCGAGCAACTGCAGCGCGCGCTTCCGCACGCACGCGTGGTCAAGACGCTCTGCACCGTCACCGCCGACGTGCAGGTGCACCCGGAACGCATCGCCCATGGCGATCATCACATGTTCGTCGCCGGCAACGACGCTGATGCGAAGCAGCTCGTCGTTGCGCTCCTCCATCAGTACGGTTGGCAACACGTTATCGATATCGGCGATATCAGTGCCGCGCGCGCCCTGGAGATGCTGTTCCCCATGTGGATGAAGCTGATGAAGGCGCTCGGCACGATTCATTTCAACTACCGCGTCCTCCACTGACCGCGCTCTCCGCCGGGGCGCGCCGTGCAACGGCGTGTGCACGCGCGCGACCAGCGAATCTACCGACCGAGCCGGTTCGACGCCCTTCGCACACCACGTGAGCACGCCTGTCTGATCGCGGGCACGCCGCGCGACAACTCGATCGATCCGCACCTGTCGCGCCCTTGAGCGGACGAAGGCCCGCAAACGAAAAAAGGAGAAATGCTGTCGACATGGCAACGCGCCGTCGAGCTTGACACGGCGGCCTCCTCTTACTTAACCTATCGGTTAACTACATCCGATGACCGTAATGCCCTCCGACCCGCTGAGCGTCACCTTTGCCGCCCTCGCCGACCCCACACGGCGCGCCATTCTCGCGCGCTTGATGTCCGGCGAAGCGCCGGTCACCGAGCTCGCTGCGCCGTTCGACATGAGCCTGCCCGCCGTGACGAAGCATCTCAAGGTGCTCGAAAACGCCGGGCTGATCGTGCGTGGACGCGAAGCGCAGTGGCGGCCGTGCCGGCTCGATGCCGGCCCGCTGAAAGATGCCGCCGAATGGCTCGACCACTACCGGCGATTCTGGGAACAGCGCCTGGATCGTTTGGACGACTACTTGCGCAAACTCCAGGCCAAAGAGAAGAAACGTGGACGCAAGAGAACGTAACGCCGCCGAGCCGACGCTCATCATGTCGCGCGTCTTCGATGCGCCGCGCGAGCTGGTCTTCGAGGGTTGGACGGATCCGCAGCACGACGCCGGCAACGACACGAAGCGTACGCTGGACCCGAGCACGCCGGTATCGATCTCGAAACGCTACAACGAAGATAAAGGCTGGAATCAATCCCTGAACCGTTTCGCCGGCGAACCGGCGAACGTACGGAATGGAGCCGAGACATGAACAACGGCAATACGGCCGCTTCGCTCGTCGGCGATCGAGAGATTGCGATTACTCGCATCTTCGATGCGCCGCGCGATCTCGTCTGGAAAGTGTGGACCGACCCGACGCACATCGCCCATTGGTGGGGACCGATCGGCTTCAAGAACACGATCGCGGAGATGGACGTGCGCCCGGGCGGCGTATGGCGTTTGGTCATGCACGGTCCCGATGGGCGCGACTACCCGAACAAAATCGTGTTCATCGAGGTGGTGCAGCCCGAGCGCCTCGTTTTCAAACACGTCGGCGAGAAGGGCTACGAGCCGGTAACGCATCAAACGACCGTTACGTTCACGGAACATGGCGAAAAAACCAAGCTCCAGATGCGGATGATCTTCCCTTCCGCCAACGCGCGCGATTATGTGGTGAAGACGTACGGCGCGGTCGATGGTCTGGATCAAACGATCGGACGCCTCGGGGAATACCTGGCGGGCCGCGGACGTGCGGACGCGGGCGAACCGATCACGCTACGCGTAACGCGCCGCTTCAACGCCGGCGCCGAACGCGTGTTCGACGCCTGGCTCGACCCGGCGCACGTCGGTGAATGGTTGTTTGCCACGCCGGGCGGAAAGATGACGCGCGTCGAGATCGACGCGCGCGTGGGCGGCCGCTTCGTCATCATCGAGCGGCGCGGCGACGTCGACGCCTGCCATCAAGGTGAATACCTGGTGATCGATCGGCCTCGACGCCTGGTGTTCACGTTCGGCGATCACTTCTTCAGCGACCCCGGACGCGTGCAGGTAGAGATCACGCCTCTGCCCACTGGCGGCTGCGAGCTGACGCTGACGCACGAAATGCCGGCGAAGTTCGCGGAGTACAAGAATCGGACGCAGGAGGGCTGGACCCTGATCCTCGGGGGACTCGAACGGGTTGTCCGCTGAGCACGAGCCGTCGCTGCCGGACTATCGCAGCCTCGTTCGTCTTCAAACGGCAACATAGTGTCGTAAGAGAAGGAGAAGAACCATGGTCTCGAAAAATAGCGCGACCGCCTCGGCGCCGTTTGTCATCACGCGCGTCGTCGATGCGCCCCGCGAGCGCGTGTGGAAGGTGTGGACCGAACCCGCGCACTTGAAGCAATGGTGGGGACCGAAAGGGTTCAAAGTGCACACCTGCCGCGTCGACCTCCGCCCTGGCGGCGTCTTTCACTACGGCATGCGCGCGCCGGACGGCAGCGATATGTGGGGCAGGTTCACTTATCGGGAGATCGTCGCGCCCGAGCGGCTCGTCTTCATTGTTTCCTTTTCCGATGATAAAGGCGGCATCGCCCGTCATCCCGCCTCACCCGATTGGCCGCTGCAGATGCTGTCCACCGTGACGTTTACGGACCGCGGAGGGAAGACCGAAATCACCGTTCAGTGGTCACCGTTCGAAGCGACCGAAGCGGAACGCAAAGTCTTCGACGGCGGACGCGATTCAATGCGGCAAGGCTGGACGGGAACGTTCGAACAGCTCGCCGAGTACCTGGCAAGGGCCTGAGACACGGCTTCCCGCACCCCGAACGGTCATACCGGACAAGCTAAGCTGCACGCCACGCCCCCATATCGTCGAAACGCGGTGCGCGATCCCGTCCAACGATGTGGACTCGCGCGACGCGCCCCGTCGGGACCGTCGCCCGAAGCGACCGACTTGCCGGGAAGATTGTTTGCGGAAGACTGTCGGGAACCGCGTGGTTCAATCGTCCTTGGGCGACATACGACACCGTTTGGAGAAACATCGATGTTCAAAGCAATAGCCGTCGCCCTCGTCGTGCTCGTCGCCTCCGTTCTGATTTATGCGGCCACCAAGCCGGATACGTTCCGCGTTCAGCGGACGGCAAGCATCCAAGCGCCGCCGGAAAAGATTTTTCCGTACGTCAATGACCTGAACCGCTTTGCGGCGTGGTCGCCGTACGAAAAGAAGGACCCGGCGATGAAGAAATCGTACCGCGGCCCTGCGGCCGGCAAAGGCGCCATCTCCGAATGGGACGGTAACAAAGACGTCGGGCAGGGCCGAATTGAAATCGTCGACTCGTCGCCCGCGTCCAAGGTCACCATGAATCTTGAAATGCTCGAGCCGTTCGAAGCACACAACGTCGTCGAATTCACGCTCGAACCACACGGCGATGCGACTCGCGTCACGTGGGCCATGCAAGGTCAGGTCCCGTACCTCGCAAAGATCGTGCACGTGTTCTTCGACATGGACAAAATGGTGGGGACCGACTTCGAAAACGGTCTTGCCAATCTGAAAGCTGTCGTCGAAAAGTAAAAACACCAACGCCATCCATCGGAGTAAGGCATATGCCCCAAAAGAAAATCGTCGTCGCCGCGATTCTTGCAAGCATCGCGCTCCCTGCGCCCGCGGCGGAAAAATATAAGATCGATCCGAACCACACTTATCCGAGCATCGAATTTCCACACATGGGCATCTCGATCTGGCGCGGCAAGTTCGACAAAACGAGCGGGAGCGTCACGCTCGATCGATCGGCCAAGACGGGGACCGTCGATATCGTGATCGACACCACGAGCATCGACTTCGGTCTCGAGGCAATGAACAAAGAAGCGCGTTCGGATCATTTCTTCGACGTCGCCAAATACCCGACCGCGACGTACCAAGGCACGATAAAGTTCGCCGGCGACAAACCGAAGACGGTCGACGGCCGAGTTACGATCATGGGCGTGACGCGACCGGCGCCGCTCACGATCAATCTCTTCAATTGCATCATCCACCCGATGTTCAAGAAAGAGGTCTGCGGCGCCGACGCCGAGGGCGAGATCAACTGGTCGGAGTACGGCATGAAGATGAGCCAGTACGGCCAGGGAGACGCCGGCAAAGTGCATCTGCGCATCCAGGTCGAGGCACTGAAGCAGGACTAAGCGCCTCGCCTCGACATTCTCCGCCAGCAACCAACCAAGTCCGGACGAGTATTGTCATGACCAAGAGCGACAAACCCGAAAACGCCAATAGACTGCGCGACCGCCGTTGGCTCGCGCTCATGATCCTGTGCCTCGGCGATCTCATGATCGTGCTCGATACGACGATCGTGAACGTCGCCTTGCCCTCAATCCGTGCGGATCTCGGCTTCTCCCAAACGTCGCTCGTGTGGGTTGTCAACGCCTACATGCTCACGTTCGGCGGCTTCCTTCTGCTCGGCGGTCGCCTCGGCGATTTCTACGGGCACCGCCGGCTGTTTCTGCTCGGTATCGCGCTCTTCACGGCTGCGTCCGCGGCGTGCGGGCTTGCCGACTCGCAAGCACTGCTGATCGGCGCGCGCGCGATACAGGGCCTCGGCGGCGCCGTGGTGTCCGCCGTTGCGCTGTCGCTGATCATGAACTTGTTCACCGAACCGACGGAGCGCGCAAAGGCGATGGGCTTTTTCGGATTCGTGATGGCCGGCGGCGGCTCGATCGGCGTCCTGCTCGGCGGCCTCCTAACAGGCGCGCTCAGCTGGCACTGGGTCTTCCTGGTCAATTTGCCGATTGGCGTCGCAGTGTATGCCCTCTGCCGCATGCTGCTGCCCGATAGTCGCGGACCGAGGGGCGAGCGCCTCGACATCACGGGCTCAGTCACGGTGACGAGCGCGTTGATCCTCGCGGTTTATGCGATCGTTAACGGCAATGACGTCGGCTGGGCCTCGGCCCAAACCATCGGCTTGCTCGCCGCGGCCGTCGTGCTCCTCTTTTTCTTCCTCGGTTGGGAAGCGCGCGTGCCGACGCCGCTCGTGCCGCTCGGGCTATTCCGGCTGCGCAACGTCGCGACCTCGAATGCTGTCGGCGTGCTGTGGGCGGCGGCGATGTTCGCGTGGTTTTTTATTTCCGCGCTCTATCTGCAGCAAGTCCTGCTGTACGACGCGATGCAAGTCGGCCTCGCGTTTCTGCCGGCGAACCTGATCATGGCGGCGTTTTCGCTCGGTCTCTCCGCCAAGCTCGTCATGCGTTTCGGCATCCGCGCCCCGCTCGCCGTGGGATTGCTGCTCGCCGCCGCCGGCCTCGCACTCTTCGCTTTCGCACCGGTCGAGGGTAACTTCGTCACGCACGTGCTGCCCGGCATGCTCCTCCTTGGGCTCGGCGCCGGCATGGCGCTCAATCCGGTGCTGCTCGCGGCGATGAACGACGTCGGCCCAAACGAATCGGGCTTGGCGTCAGGCGTCGTGAACACGTCGTTCATGATGGGCGGCGCAGTCGGGCTCGCAATCCTCGCGAGCCTCGCCGCGTTCCGGACCAACGGCCTTATCGCTTCCGGCACCGGTCAATTGAACGCATTGACCGAGGGGTACCACGTCGCCTTTCTCGTCGGCGCGCTCTTTGCAATCGTCGCAGCGGCGCTCTCCGCCGTGCTCCTGCGGACGGCGCCGACGCGCGGCGAAGCCGGCGCAAGCGCGCAGCCGAACGCGGAAGCAACGTCCTGATCGCTCGGTCGGTCTGGGGCCGCGTCGGCTAACGGTTACCATGAGAACTGCGCGGATGGAAACGCGGCCGATAGTTTCCGGGCATTCGAGTACACGCTCTGCGGATCGGCCGGATCCTTGGGGATGCTGTTGAGGCTCCGCTTCGGCGCGACGTGCATGCACTTGCCGCGGCAGAGCGGTGCTCGTCGTCTCGTTGCGTACGCCATATATATAGGTATACGTGGTGCCGCCCTCGGCGACGTCGGCAGCACGGCGCTGACGTCAAGACGGCGCACTCGTGATAACCGGCGAAGTCGTCAGAATGGAACCGATCGCGGCGCCCACCCGCGCACATCGAACGCCCCCTGCCCGTCCGCTCGTATTGGCGCGGAAAGGCATACCGCTACGTCACGTGTCACATTCCGGCGATCTGTCTCGTCTTATCGGCAGGCCATCACACTAACGCCATTCGATGCTACGACCTATCTCCATCGTTGGATCGCCCGCCTCGAGCGTGCCTACGACTACGACATGACCCCGTGCACGCAATTCGTCGTCACGCTGGCGGAGCGGTGCGTCGAGCCGCTCTTCATCCAAGCCAACCCACGGAGGAACGCCCTTTGGCTAACACCGATAATCAGCAGAACGAACAAGTGCTCGTGCGTCACGTAACCGCGGAAAACGCGCACCGGCTCGAGGAAACGCTCGCCACGCTGGATCCGGAATGCGTCTTCGAGGACTTGGCGCTACGACGCCGTTTTCACGGACGCGACGGCGCAGCCGAGTACTACCGAATCTGGTGGGACGCGTTCCAGGTGGAAGTGGAAGGCGTTGCAAGACATTGGACCACCGAGGGGCGTTTCATCGGGGAAGCGATGTACGTCGGCCGTCACACCGGCGATTTCTTCGGATTGCCGCCGACGGGACGACCCATCGAGTTACGATTCACCGTGTTCGTCGATTTCCGCAATGGACTTATGTCGGGCGAGCGCTTCTATTACGATCTGTCAACGTTACTCGGGCAACTCGGCGCAACCCGGCTCCCCGCCTTGGGGTAGTTTTGTGAACGATCGCATGCAACACGAAGTGCAACGCCACGCCGCCATATTCGAGGCGCATCGCGGTCTGCTCCTCGGGATCGGCTATCGCATGCTCGGCTCGCGCGCCGAAGCCGAGGATGCGGTGCAGGAGACCTGGATTCGTTGGCAGCACACCGACACCGCCTCGATCAAGGACGCGCGCGCGTTCTTGTCGCAAATCACCACGCGCTTTTGCCTCGACCGGCTGAAATCGGCGCAGAAGCGCCGCGAGATCTACATCGGGCCCTGGCTTCCGGAGCCGCTCGTCGACAATGACCCCGTTGCAGGGCCGGATGCCGCAGCCGAGCTCGCCGATGATCTTTCGTTCGCGTTCATGTTGGCGCTCGAGCGGCTGTCGCC
>JBJMVQ010000069.1:0-73867 GCA_045810625.1 Sulfurifustis sp. | reverse complement strand
CCGGCTGGTCATTCTCGCCGGTGATCGTGGCGGAGCAAGCGCGTGTCGCGCTAGGCGACGAGATCGGAGAGTTGCTGCGGGCGCGCATCGTCGCGATTCTCATCGGCGAGCGGCCGGGGCTTTCCTCACCCGACAGCGTCGGCGTTTATCTCACCTACGAGCCGCGCATCGGCCGCAACGACAGCGAGCGCAACTGTATTTCGAATATTCGTCCAGAAGGTCTCGGATACGCCGATGCGGCAAGAAAAATGGTTTGGCTGATCGATGCGGCTTTGCGTCGTCGGTTGACCGGGGTGGCCTTGAAGGACGAAAGCGACGTGACACCGGCGGATGCCGCCGTGCGTGCGATACCGGATCCGGGTCGCGATCCATAGGTAAGTCGTGCGCCTATCCGCGCCATTGCCTCCCCCAACGAATGATTAGGCGTGCGCCAATTCGATGCACGCGCATGCTCGGACATAGTCCGGAAGAACCATCTCCGTTGGTCTGTAGCAAATCTCAGCCGGTCGCACGCGCGTGCCGAGCGGAGTAGTAGCCAAAAGATTATTGCGCGCGGCGCCATTCTTGTTGACGATGTTTTGAATCGCATCGCATAATCGAATCACTTACGGCGTCGCATGGGAGAAGGCTAAGCAGGGAGGCACGCACCGCGCAGTTTCGCCCCCGGCAGAAATTTACACCGCCGTACTTCGTCGATGTCGGCACGCAGTCGTTCTTTGCCCCGTTGTTCGCGGTGGGGGCGCAAATTCAAACGTTGATCGCCCGGTCGGGCATCAACGCGCAATTCCAAGGAGACCCAGTGTGAACACGGCGACGACCTATGGCCTCGAAGACGTTTCCAAAATGCCTCCCGAATATAAAGAGCTGCTCATTCGCCAGTTACTCGCGCACACCGAGGGCGAGCTGAGCGGCGGCGATACGTACATCCGCATGGCGCCATACGCTCCCAACGCGTACGAGCTCAAGGTCATTTACGAAAGTGCCGCAGAAGAAATAAATCACTACATGATCGGCGCCAAGCTCTTGGCCGATCTCGGCGTCGATGTGAAGTTCATGCTGCACCAAGATTTATCCGAACGGAAATACTATCCGAGCGATTTTGTCCACGAGTACGACAACTGGGCCGAACGTGGATTGGCATCGATGCTCGCCGAATCGGCAGCGCTCGAACATATCCTGGAAATGCGTGAAAGCAGCTATCGGCCGCTGGCGGAGTCCTGCGACGTGGTGATCACCGAGGAATCAAAGCATATCGCCCACGGCGTTCGCATCATCAGGGGTCTTTGCGAAACCGATGAAGGCCGGGCCAAGGTTCAACGAGTGCTCGACTGGAAATGGGGACAAGTCCTCGATCTGTTCGGCTCCAGCAGCTCCGAGCGATCGGCGCGTTATATCAAGTGGGGCCTGCGCAGCCGCCCGAACGACGAAGCAAGAGTTGCCTTCATCGCGCGCACCCGGCCAAGGCTCGAAGCGCTGGGATTGACCGTGCCGCCGGACGATTGCAACCGAAAGTTCCTTTGACTTACGCACGCGCCAGCCGCGGCGACAGGGTCGCTATGAAATATTTCGAAGATTTCCGCGTCGGAACCAGTTATCGACTTGGGCAGAAAGCGGTCACGAAGGAATCCATCCTGCGATTCGCGCAAGAGTTCGACCGGCTCCCGTTTCACGTCGACGAAGACGCCGCCCGGCGATCGATGTTCGGCGGCTTGATCGCGAGCGGTCTGCAGACGCTTTGCCTGGCCGCGTCGATCATCGTGGATGACCTCCTGATCGGCAGCGAGATGACCGGAGGCCTCGGCATGTCGGACGTGCGTTGGCTCAAACCGGTGAGGCCCGGCGACGCGATTGAAGTGGGGCTGGTGGTGGCGGAGACCGAGATTATGAAAAAGCAGCCCGAACTTGGCCGCATTCGCGTCGATTTAACGGTTTTCAATCAAGACGAAGCTGTCGTCATGACCGCAGCCGTGGACTATTTGTTCAAACGGCGCGAGCACGCATCGCTCGGCACAGGTCGGCCTGCGAGCAAATAAGTCCGTCCGCCCGGGCGACGCATCCAAACGTCCGGGCCGTCAATTGCCCATGAACGGAGGCTGAAATGCGATGGAACGACACCGGCCCTGCACAAAGCAAGATTGGCTTTATCGCGAAAACGAGCGGCGCGGACGTTGCGACCGCCGCCCAGGCTCGCCGTAAACGCGCCAAAGAAGCCGCCGCGAAACTCGAAGCGCTCACGGGGGACGATGCTCCGTTGAAAGCCCGACTATCGCGTCTTGGCAGATTCGCGCGCAGCGTGCGTGTATCCGAATATCACCTGACGAACGCCTGTAACATCCGCTGCGCCGGCTGCTGGTTTTTTGAATATGGTCACGACACGGAGACGCACGAAGTAACGGATTCGGCGGCCCTCGAGGCGTTCGTCATCCGCGAACGACAAGATCGCAAGATCAACAGCGCGCTCATCATCGGCGGCGAGCCCACGCTGTTCCCGGATCGCATTCGTATTTTTTGCAAGCACATGAAGTACGTCACCGTCTCGTCGAACGGGCTCAAACGGCTGCCGGTCGAGGGGTTCGAGAACGTTTCGATCGGTCTGACCCTATTCGGAGGTGGCAAGCTCGATGACGAGCTTCGCGCGATCAAGCCGAGCGGTCGCCGTTTCTCCGGACTGTTCGACAGCGTGCTCGAAAACTACCGCGGCGACGACCGCGCGTTTTTCGTCTATGCCGTGACCGAAGACGGAATCGAGTACATCGAGGACACGGTTCGGCGTATCCGCGACAACGGCAATCCGGTGACGTTCAACTTTTACAGCAAGTACGGCTCGTCGTCGCCGTCGGCGGTCTCGCGTCAACGCGAGCTGCTGAACGAAGCGCTTCGCGTCAAAGCGCTCTTCCCCGACACGGTCATCAGCCACCCGTACTACATCAACGCCATCATCACGGGCCAATCGCATTGGGGGGCGTTCGGGTACGAAAATTGTCCCAGCATCAGCGTCGACCATCTGGCGCACCGCGCACGGATGTCGAACGGCAATCCGCACCTTCCGGTGTTCAACGCCTGGTCCGCGGACTTGAAGACGGTCAAATTCTGCTGTACCTCGGGTCATTGCGACGGCTGTCGCGACAGCCAGGCCGTGTTCAGCTGGCTATTGGTCAACATGCACGAGTTCCTGACGGACAAGTCCACGCTTCAAACCTGGCTCGACGTGGCGGAGAGTTATTGGTCGCAGTTCTACTGGTCGCCGTTCCATCGATCGGCGACAGATGCAGGGGACGTTCTACCGTCGGCGGTATCGGGGTGCGCGCCGGCGGAAGCGATAGCGTCGGGCGTATCGGGCGACTGACCGCGCCGCCATCGCGAAAATCCATGTCGACAGTCGATTCAGAAAAGACGCTACGCCACGCAGCGGAAGACGAGCGAAGCCTGGCGCGTTTCGTCGAGCAAAAAATAAATGCGATGCCCATCGTCAAGCATCTTGGGCTCAGGCTTTGCGTCGGCCAGGCTGACGAGGCGCTCGTGCGGATCGACGCTGTGGAGGATTTTCACTTGGGGGGCCAAGAACGGCCTGTACTCAACGGCACCGTATTGATGGGCCTGCTCGATTGCGCAATGGCGAGCGCCGCAATCATGCGCCTGGGCGGCGGGCGGTGCGCGACGATCGAGTTCTCGGCGAAACTGATGAAGCCGGCGCTCGCGGGCGGTATTTACGCCACGGGCAAGGTGCTGTCGGCGAAAGGCGGTTTGTTGTTCTGCGAAGGTCGTGTTTACGACCGAAGAGATCAGCTGGTGGTCATCGCCACGTCGGTTTTTAAGCAGCTCGATACGGTTCAAGATCCATGACGACGCGCGCCGGATCAGCCAAGAATGCTGATCATCCAGCGCGCTAAGAGGACGGCCGCCGTAGCGGATAGCGCGAGGAAGGCCGCAAGCGCGACAACGAGCATCACCCCCAAGCCGCGGCTCGCGCGTTCGGTTTTGCCCGGCCGCTCGAGCCAGGCATCGAGCAGACGCACGTTGCGTTGATTAGCTTTCCACGCCGCGTCGAAAACGTCGCCGGCGAACGGAACGATGCCGATCACCCCCTCGACCGCGATGTTAAACGCCATGCGCGCGAGGACGATCCGTGGAGCGCCCAGGCGTGCCGCTTCTTTCACGATGTAGCTCGAGATCAGCACCCCGAGCAGATCGCCGACGACGGGAAATAGGCCGAGCAACGCGTCCACGCCGATTGTGAAGCGCGTTCCCGGGAGAGGGATCGAGCTATCGAGCAGCCACGCGAGGTGCCGGAGCCGCCGGCGCATTTCGCGTACCCCGGCTTCCTCGACCGACTGCACGTTGCCCGAGGAATCAACGGAAATGACGCGTGGCGATTTTTTCACGAATATTTCGAATCGGTCCGCGGGCGCTGCCCGGTTTCCGTACGCCGTGCATGCAACACGCCGCCCAACCACGCGCAAGGCAAAGTAGCGAGCGCCGGGGTGATCAGGTGCCAGGCCGGGCCGAGATCGAGCGGTAGGATTGCAATAACGCCTGCCGTACTCAGCATGAACCCGATCCCGCTCAGTATCAGCACATGGCGCATCGGATTACGTGGTGCGCGCTTCGCGGCAATGTAACTTCCCGCCATACCGTAAACGACGCGATACGATAACGCCAGCACCAACAAGCCCGATCGAACATCGCTACGCCACGGCGGATAGACCTGAGCACATGCAGGACTTCATCCGTGCCGAGCGAAACAACGGCGCCCGCAACAAATCCAAGTAGTACCGCGAGCGCACTTCGTCCGAGACGGCGGGGATTCCTGCCGGCCATTTGATCTTCTCCTCATCGGGTTGGCTCTTCGAACGGAGGAGGTGCGATCCGACATTCATGCAATGCAGGGGCTCAGAGCGGGTCGAGCAGCCGCGGCCCGGGTCCTTGCTCGGACAACTCGTCCCAGGGGTTGCGAAGACGGCACCGTTTGAGCGAAAGGCAGCCGCAGCCGATACAGTCGGTGAGTTGATCGCGCAGCTGGGTCAGCTTCTCGATGCGGTTGTCCAGCTCCCGCTTCCACTGCGCGGAAAGCCTGCTCCAATCCTCCGCGGTGGGCGTTCGTCCCGCCGGGAGGGTCGCGAGCGCCGCGCCGATCGACGCGAGCGGAATGCCGAGACGCTGCGCGACCTTGATGACCGCGATGCGCCGCAGAACATCGTATGAATAGCGGCGCTGGTTGCCGGCGTTGCGCCGGCTCTTGATGAGTCCTTTCGATTCGTAAAAGTGAATCGCGGAAACGGCGACGCCACTGCGTGCGGCGACTTGTCCAACGGTCAGCTTCTTATGGACGTCCTCCGGAGTCAGTCTCGGCATGCAGGCGGCCCCTTGACCTCAAGTAAGCTTCAGGTTTTACACTGCATCGGTTCGTTTAACAACCCACGGAAGGGACTCCGATGAACGAAAAGATTGGCTTGGCAGTTATTTATGGCAGCGCACGCGAAGGTAGAGTATGCGACAAGGTTGGGACCTGGGTCAGCGCCGAGCTCGCGCGGCACGGGGATTTCGCGCGGGACCTCATCGATCCTCTCGCGCTGTCGCTAGCGCGGCCTGAGCACGACGCCGCCTTCGATGTGACGGCGTTGAAGGAGCGCATCGGCAAGGCGGATGCGTTCATCGTCGTCACCCCCGAGTACAACCACAGCTACCCGGCGCCGCTGAAACTTCTGATCGATTCCGTCTATGACGAATGGAAAGCGAAACCCGTAGCGTTTGTCTCGTACGGCGGCAGCGGCGGCGGCTTGCGCGCCGTCGAGCAGCTGCGCCAGGTGTTCGCGGGGTTGCACGCCGTATCCATCAAGAATACGGTGAGCTTCGTCAAACCTTGGCAGCAATTGGGTGCCGATGGAAATCTGCGCGCGCCCGATGCGGTGCGCCAAGCCATGACCTTGATGCTCGCGCAACTGCATTGGTGGGCGAGTGCCTTGCGGCAAGCCCGAGGCGCGACGCCGTATCCGTACGAGAAAACGGCGTGATTGCACGGCCGGCGAACCGAATGAATGGCGGCCGGCCGTACGTCTGGCGTGCCCGACGTGTCGATCGTTCTAAAAAACGGAGAGATCAGTCATGAGCATCGAGCTGAATCACACAATCGTCCATGCGCGTGATAAGACTCAATCGGCAAGATTTCTCGCGGAAATCCTGGGACGTCCCGCGCCGACACCATTCGGTCCGTTTGTTGGCGTGGAGATGGACAACGGCGTAACGCTGGATTTCTACGACGAGTACGACGAGGTCGAGCCGCATCACTACGCGTTTCTCGTCAGCGAGCAGGAGTTCGACGAAATTCTAGGTCGAATCCGCGAGCGCGGCATGATGTACTGGGCCGATCCGCTCCATCGCCGGGCGAACACCATCAACACCCACGACGGCGGGCGAGGGCTCTACTTCGAAGACCCGAACGGGCACAACCTGGAGATCCTCACCCGACCGTACGGTAGCGGCTGAGAGCATTCGATCGAAGACAACGATGAGCCAACTGAGCGCGTCTACCGTGTCGATCAGTTCGTGGTGCCGGAGGCGGCGCGGGACGAGTTTCTGAGCAGAGTGCGGCAAACGCACGCGCTGCTCAGGGCGCAGCCCGGATTCGTGCAGGACTTCGTGCTCGAACAATCGTGGGGCCAGGGCAGCTTCAACTTTGTGACGATTGTCGAATGGGCGAACGAGGCCGTCGTCGAGCAAGCGCGCGCGGCGGTAACGAAGATGCAGGCACGGGCGAACTTCAATCCGCAGGAGTCGTTCGCCCGTCTCGGCATCAAGCCCGATTTGGGTTACTACCGACGAGTGGATCCGTAGGAGCGTCGCCGGCGGGCGAAACCCCGCCCGGCGCGCGACGTATTTTTCAAGAGGCCGCCGCCCGTTGTTTCCCCGGCATTTCCACCACTCGCATTGCGGCCGTCGCCAGCGCGCATAACCGCTCTTCGCCGCTGCCATTCACGGTCATGACTTCCACGTTCGCGACGCAAACCGTGCCGCCGATCTGAACGGCTCTTGCTTTTGCGACGATCGATTCGCCGTCGGCCGGAGACAGGAAGTTGACGTGCAGATCGATCGTAACGGCAATGCGCCCCGGAGGCAGCGCCGTCGTCACTGCCCCACCGGCGGCGTGGTCCGCGAGCCCGCTGATGACACCGCCGTGGAAAAAGCCACTGAACTGCAGCAGATCCGGGCGTTTGCCGATGGCCAAATGAACACAACCTGCTTCGGCATGCAGCACTCTGGTTCCGACCGCGCTCGTGTACCCCGGCCGAGACGTTACCATTTCGACCAACTGCCTTGGTGTTAGTGATTCCGACATGTCCAGCTCCCTGTAAACCGACGTTGACCGCGAAACGTGTTTCAAACCGGCGAACAGTATACGCAAGAGCGCTATCGGCGACAGGGCGGGTGCTCGTCATCGTTCGGCCCACCGGATGGGGGCGAGAGCGGCGCCGCTGACATCCTCGCGATGCGTGCGGTCGCAGTTTCTTGTCGTCCATTGCGCACAAAGCGCAACTCGCGCGATCGCTTTCATGTGATTTCCACGTCCGCGGTCGTTGCAGGGCAGCGATCGAGAGTGCCCTTACCATTTTGAATTGCGTGCAGGGAAGACCGAGGGTCGGATCCTTTTTGCCTACCGATGGCGGTGATGTCCCGGGTGCCCGAGGCCAGCCGCGAAGCACTTGATTCATGTCAAGGCGAGAACCACGGCGAACGGCTGTAATCGCGCGCGTGCCAAGCACAATCACTGCTCCCGAGTCCGCGACGGTACCGTCGCGGCAATCATCCTTCTCGCGTGAAGAGTCGCCGGCCTGCGGCGACGGCCGGTTGTTCGGCCCGAATGCGCCGCGCCTGCCAATCGGTCCGATGCTCATGTTCCAGCGCATCACGTGGATCAGCGATCACGCACGGCCGCGTGGAAGTGCGGGCAGGCGCTCGCTGCGGTCGACCGGCGGATCGACTACCTCAATGCGCACGGCACCTCCACGCCGCTCGGCGATGTGGATCGAGCTGCGCGCGGTGCGCGACGTATTCAGCGCCGAAGTTCCGCCGATTTCCTCGACGAAGTCGCTCTCGGGGCACTCGCTCAGCGCCGCCGGCGTGCACGAAGCGATCGACAGCCTCTTGATGATGCGCGCGGCCTTCTCGCCGGCTCCGCAAATATCGTGAACCTGGATCGGGTGTGCGCCGATTTTCCCATTCTTCGCGCAACGCGCGACGCGTGCGTGAATACCGTGATGTCGAACAGCTTCGGGTTCGGTGGGGCGAATGCAACGCTCGCGTTCGGAAGAATTTGAATGAGTGCGCGCAGCGACTGTCGTCGCCACGCCGATACGGCTCGGTAACGCTTCCCGGCGAGGCGATCACCGTCAGCGTTTGATGAGCCGTTGGTGGAGGAAACCGCGAAAATCGAAGGAAGCCTACGGAACCGCATTCGAGTCTCTGCATTAAAGCTGATCTAAGCGTTCACCGGAAACGAGCAAAAGAGCGCATTCGGATTGCGGGTAATTTGCCCGCATGCCTGCACTCGCTTGGTCGTCCGTTATTCATTGGTTGAATATTTCGAACTCAGCTCGGTCATCGAAGCGTCGGCCGTCGAACGGCGGACGATCATTCGTCGATGAGACGACGATCGATCGAGGAATTTGTCCGCTGCTTGTCGCCTCACAACACGCCACGCTGTACGATTAGCCATTCACAAAAGACCGGCCGGTTGTGCTGGCACTCTTATGACACGTCCCAGTTCTGTTCACGTCGGACAACCTGAAACCGCTCCCCTGAACAGTGAAGATCGGAGTTTCTTCGCTTACGGCGGTATCGGGTTCTGGTCTTGGGAAGCGGGTACGCGAGGGCTCGTTTTGGAGCCGGAGACCGAGCAACTCTACGGTGTGGCTCCTGGAACCATACGCGCCTACCGCGACTGGATCCGTTTTTTGACGCCGGATGACGCGCGCCGGTTCGAGACCGAACGCGACGCGGCGCTCGCGGAGCAGCGGCCTTTCAAGATCGAGTTTCGCATTCAACTCCCGAGCGGCGAGGAACGCTGGATCCTTACGCGCGCTCGCGGTGAGTACGATTCCTCCGGTCAGCTGCGGCGCGTGCTCGGCGTTGACATCGATATCACCGAGCAAACACGTACGGTCTCCCACATCCGGTTCGTCAATCGCATGCAAATTGAGATGGCCGAGGCGCGCAACGAAGAGCCGATGATACGCATGGTAGTGACGGAACTCGGAAAACACCTCGGAGCGGATCTGGTCGCGCACCTGGATGCAAATGAGGATCATGAATCGGTCACGATCCGCCACACCAACGACGGCGGCCAGCCGGGTGTCGTCGGCGTACACTGCTTTGCGCAGTACGCCACATCTGACGCGCGCGAGCGTCTCGCGGTGGGGAAAGAGGTCGTCGTCAACGATGTGGCGCGCGATCCGCGCACGTCGGCGTTCGTCGAACGTTACCGCCAATTCGACGTGGCGTCCGGCATCGCCATGCCCTTCGTGACGGCGTCCGGTTTCAAAGGCGGCCTCATAGTGCTTTCACGTCAACCACGTGAGTGGCGCCGCGACGAAGTGCAGACCGTGCGCGGTCTCGCCGCCCGACTTTTTCCGGCGATCGAGCAGCTGCGTATCGAAAAAAAACTGCGGGAAAACGAGGCACGCCTTACCGCCATCCTCGAGCAACTGCCCGTCGGCGTCGGTGTCGTCGATGCCAACGGCCGGTTTCAATTGAGCAACCAGATCATGCGCCGTTATTTGCCGGACGTGATCGCTTCGCGCGATCCGGTGCAGATCGGTCGATGGCGTGCCGTGGACGCCGAGGGCCGGCCGATTCCACCCGAGCAATGGCCCGCCCCTCGCGCGTTGCGTGGCGAAGCCGTGAGTCCCGGCATCGAATTCGTCTATGCGGACGACGACGGGCGGGAGCGTTGGTTGCTCGTTTCGGCAGTACCTTTCCGCGGTGCGGCGAACGACACCTTCCGCGCCATCGCCATGGTTCAGGATATCGACGAACGCAAGCGCGCCGAAGCGGCGTTGCGCGAAAGTGAGGGGCGATTCCGCGCGATGGCGGACGGAACCCCGGCCATGATCTGGGTCACCGACGCCGCCGGCAAGATTCAATTCGTGAACCAGGCGTATTGCAATTTCTTCGGAACGACGTTGGAAACCGTACAGTCGGGCGGATGGCAGCAGTTGATCCATCCCGAGGACCATTCGAGCTATACGGCGCCGTTTTTCATTGCGCTGAACGAACGCAAACCCTTTCGTGCACAGGCGCGCGTCCGCCGCGCCGACGGCGAATGGCGCTGGGTGGATTCGTATGGGACCCCGCGATATTCGGCGGCCGGCGAGTTTCTTGGAATGGCGGGCAGCAGCCCGGATATCACCGATCGAAAGCAGGCGGAAGCGGCGTTACGCGAAGCCGATCGACGCAAGGGCGAATTCCTCGCCACCTTGGCGCACGAGCTGCGCAATCCACTGGCGCCGATTCGCAACGCCGTGCAGATCATGAAGCTTCGTACTCGCAACGACCCGCTCCTCGATGCGTCGCGGGATATGATCGATCGGCAGGTGACGCACATGGTACGGCTGATCGACGATCTGCTCGACGTCAATCGCATTACGCGCGGCAAGCTCGAGCTGCGCAAAGAGCCGGCGGAGCTTCGCACCGTTTTCGACCAAGCGCTCGAGCCGTGCGCGCGGCAAATCGACGACGCGGGCCAGCATCTCGTCGTGTCGCTGCCGCGCGAACCGGTCTTCCTCGAAGGCGATGTCGCCCGCTTGGCGCAGGTATTCGCCAACCTTCTCGACAACGCGTCGAAGTACACCGAGCGCGGCGGCACGATCAACGTAGCAGCGGAGCGTAAGAACGATCGGGTCATTGTTTCGGTGAAGGACAACGGCGCCGGTATCCCGGTCGACAAACTGGACGAAGTATTCGAAATGTTCGCGCAAGTCGTTCGACCGCTGGAGCGCCCGAAGCCCGGCCTCGGCATCGGCCTGGCGCTCGTCAAGCAGCTGGTCGAGTTGCACGGGGGAAGCGTCAGGGCGTTCAGCGCCGGACCCGGGCGCGGCAGCGAGTTCGTCGTTGGCCTGCCGACGCTGCCGGACAACTCGTTGCTGACGCGCGGGGCGACTCCACCGAAAGGCGATTCAGCGGCCACCGCGCGCCGTCGCATCGTGATCGCCGACGATAACGCCGACAACGCCCAATCGCTTGCGTCGCTATTGCGAATGACCGGCAACGAGATTTGGATCGCGTCCGACGGGCTGGAGGCGGTGCGGACCGCCGAACAGCAGCGTCCGGACACCGTGCTCCTCGACATCGGCATGCCGAAATTGAACGGCTACGAAGCCTGCCGGCGCATTCGCGAACAGCCGTGGGGCAAGAAGATGACGCTGATCGCGGTGACGGGATGGGGGCAGCAAGAGGACCGAGAGAAGTCGAAAGAGGTCGGATTCGATTACCATCTGGTAAAACCGATCGACTACAGCGCGCTGATGAGGCTCTTAGCGGATCGTGAGTCCGCGCGATCGCGTCATTAGGGGCGAATAAGGAGGCGAGAGCTTCTAGTACCAACCGGACGGCCCCAGACCCCTTCAACGTCGAGCGCTCCATCGGCTTCTCCGGCGCAGTGCTGCACAGGCTGTCGCGGGGGTTTGCGGCCGATTTGCCGCGACGCGCGTGACAGCCGCGTTCAGGCAGCGCCCGGGAAGAGCATGTTGCGTTCGGGCAGCGTCTTATCGAGCGTGTGAGCCGATCGGAAAACGACGCTCGCTGAATAGAACGACCGCGACGAGAACGGAAAGCGCCGCGAGCTCGATTGCCGCTCCGGACACGACTCCCAGCGCGGCGAAGACCGGCGCGAGAATGGCGCCGAGCGCGCGCATCGCGAGCGGTCGCGCGTCGATGATCCATCGGAATAGAATGTCGCCGAGGAGATACACCGCGATTCCGGCGGCGAGCATCCACGCAGCCGCCGAAACCGGCGCGGCGCCGACGGCCATCGCTTGTTTGACGCCGGCGGCGACCAGCACCACGCCGCAAATCATCACGAGGTGCGCATACCAGTAGAGGATCGCCATTCGCGAGCGCGCTTTCGGCGGCGTCGACGCCATCGCATGCTCGGCGCGCTCGTCGTCGCGATCGAAGTAGCTCCACCATAACGTCGCGATGAGGAGCAGAGACAAGACGATCTCGGCGACGGTCTCGGCATCGAGCGCGCGGTCGACGGCGCCGCTGCCGATCGCCACGACCGATTCGCCTAACACAATCATGATGACGAGCCCGTGGCGCTCGACGAAATGGGGTGCGTTGATGGAAAAGCGCTCCTCCAGCCGGAGCACGGTAGTGATGACGAAGAGCGACGCGGCGGCGGCAAAGAAAGCCAATTTCCACGCCGGATCGAGAAACGCGGCGGCGATGACGAGCACGGCAGCGCCGGCGTTATACGGCGCGACACGCAGAATCGCGCGCGCGAGGTGCTTTCCTCCCTGGGAGGCGAACGCGGCCAGGTGCAGCAATACGATGTACAGATAAGCGAGACCAAACGTCAGCGTGTCGGCGGTAAAGCTTCCGGGGATCGCTTGTGAAATAACGAGAAAGCCGGCGGCGCCGGCGATCAGCACCAAGCGCATCCGGCGTCCCGCGCCCACGCCGTTGGTCAGCCAGGCGTAGCCCGCGTACATCCACCATATGAGCACCAGGACTAGCAGTGCGCGCAAGAAGTCGGCCGCGCCGTGTGCGTGATCGACCAGATGCGTGATCTGCGTCACGGTGAATACGAAAACCAGATCGAAGAACAGCTCGATCGTGGATACGCGGCTGGCTGGCGCCTCGGCGCGCGGCTCTTGTAAGTCGGGGGGCGGCACGGCGATGATTTGTTATTCCGTAATGCAACGCTCTCCAGGGGCTGAGCTATTTTGACGGGAGCCGGGGAAAGTGTCGACGTGGGGGATGTATTTGCGTTGCCTCGTCTAAGCTACACTCGCCCGCGGCTCGTCGCCCGGGACGGAGCAGTGCCGAGATCCGTCGTGCAATGCACGCCTGCCGGAAGATGGCGACGACCGAACAGCACCAGCGGAACCATGTCGATTCAGTTCAATTGATAGGAGGCTTTCGTGCCGACCACTCGCTATCCCTTCCCCGAGCTGAAGGATCTGCCCGAAGACATACGGGAGCGCATCCTGAAGGTGCAGGAAAAGGCCGGCTTCGTGCCCAACGTGTTCCTGGCGCTTGCGCGCCGGCCGGAGGAGTGGCGCGCGTTCTTCGCGTATCACGACACGCTCATGCTCAAGGAGGGCGGGTCGCTGACCAAGGGCGATCGCGAAATGATCGTCACGGCGACGAGCGCGGCCAACAACTGCCTCTACTGCGTCGTGGCGCACGGCGCGTTGCTGCGCATCTACGAAAAGAAGCCGTTCGTGGCCGATCAGGTCGCGGTCAACCATCGCAAAGCGGACATCACGCCGCGGCAGCGCGCGATGCTCGACTTCGCGATGAAAGTCTGCCTGCGCGCGCACGAAATCGAAGACGCGGATTTCGACGCGCTGCACGCGCACGGTTTTTCCGACGAAGACATCTGGGACATCGCCGCGATCACGGCGTTCTTCGGCCTGTCGAATCGGATGGCGAACTTCGCCGATATGATGCCGAACCCGGAGTTTTACTTGATGGGTCGGGTGCCGAAGGAGAAGTAACCGAGAACGAACATGCCGGGAGACCGCCGCGAAGGAATCAAGCCGCCCCCGGATGGAAGAGCGGACGGCAGGCGAAGGAGAGGGGAGTTGTCTGCTGAAACGGTTCGATGCATCAGGCCCGTGCCCGATGCATCGAACGCTCGACTGGGTCTCAGTTCATCGGCGATGCCGCGTTCGCCGGCGATGCGGTCGCGATCGTTTGCGGCGCCCGCTCGATTTCAGCGAGAAGCACCTTGGCTTTGGTCTGGAAATCTTCTGCGTAAGCAGCCGGAATCCTTGCGCCTTCCGCCAGTTTGACCGTCCGCGGATCGGTCGGCGTTCCTTTGACGCGGTACTCGTAGTGCAGGTGCGGGCCGGTCGCCGCACCGGTGCGGCCGACGGTGCCGATCACATCGCCCTGTTTCACTTCCTGACCGTTGTGCAAACCTTTCTCGAACGTCGCCAGGTGCGCGTACAGCGTGGAAACGCCGGCGCCATGGTCGATGATGATCACCTTACCGTAGTCCCCGTTCTCCCCGGCAAAGCTCACGCGGCCATCGCCCGCCGCTTTGACGATCGTCCCCGTCGGGGCGACGTAATCCACGCCCTGGTGAGCGCGGATCATGTGCAGGACCGGTTGCGGCCGGGCCGGATTGAACGCGAGGCTGGCGCGGGTGAAATCGAGCGGTGTGCGCAGGAACGCTCGGCGCACGCTCCGTCCGTCCGGCGTGAAATAGCCCGCGACCCTGCCGTCCGACGAGGCGTAGTAAACGGCGCGATGCGCTTCCCCGTCGTTGACGAATTCCGCGGCCAGGATGCGGCCGTCGCCGATGTACTCCCCGTCGTGGTATTTGTTTTCGTAAACCAAATTGAAGCGATCGCCGCGGCGGATGTCGAGCGCGAAGTCGATCTCCCAGCCGAAAACGTCGTTGGCGAGCTGCAACATCGTTTCCGGGCTCACGCCGGCGGTGCGAGCGGCGGTAAACAAGGAAGCGTCGACCGTCGCGTGCGCCGGTACCGTTTTGACTTCGATCGCCGTCTTGATGACTTCCGCGGCGAAACCGGTCGCGTTGCGCGCAACCGAGAGCGTTTCTGTTTCACTGGTCCGGTAGCTCAGCGATTTAACTGCGCCGTCCGCGTGCACCACGGTAATCTGCGCGCCGGGTTTGATTTGCGCCAAATTCTGTCGTGCCGCGGGAACACCGAGGATCGCGGTGAGATCGTTGAGGCTCAGCTTGAGCGCGCGGAAGATTCTTTCGAGCGTATCGTCGCGCCGGACGACGAAGTCGATCCGGTCGGTATGCGGCTCGGGAACGGCCGGCGCTTCCGCGACCGGTGTTTCCGCAGGTGTCTCAGCGGGAGCGGGCGCGGCAGCTGTCGGTAACGGGACGCGCGGGATCACGTCCTTCGGTAGCCCGTAGGCGAGCACGCCGCCGAGCAGCGGGAACGTCAGGAGCGCGAAGACCCATCGAAACGATCGTTTTGGCCGCGCATTGCCGAAACTGAGTTTGTGGTTGAACGACAGCTGCGTTTTCCGTCGCATACTAAGCCCTCAATCGAGGGCGTCGATGATAAGGGAAAGGCGCGCCGCTTCAAATTTCAGACACCGCAGGTCCTCGGCTCGGAGATACACGCCGTCGTCTGCTTCGCCGCGCGGTGCGTCGGGAGGATTCGTCGCTCACTTCTCCAAAGGTCCCGACTCGCTCTCGACTCTGGGCGGGCCGTCGTCTATGCGCCGACCTGCTCGCGCAGCGGTAGGTGCTCGACGAGGAAATCGATGAAGACGCGCAGCGCCGACGGCAGGTATCGGCGCGGCAGCCAGACCGCGTAGAACGCCGCTCCGAACGAGCCTTGCGGCTTCCATTTCGGCAGCAAGACCTTCAGCCGGCCCGCCTTCAGTTCCCGCGCGACGGTGAAGGTGGAGATCAATCCCACGCCCATCCCGGCGACGACCGCATCGCGAATGATCTCCGCGTGGTTCACGATCAGGTTTCCGGTGATCCGGACGGTTTGACGGCCACCCGGGCCGTCGAAGACCCATTTATCCGCGACGTCGCCATGCGCAAAATAAAGGCAATTGTGCCGGGCGAGATCCTGCGGTGTCCGCAGCGCCGGCGCGCGCTTTAGATACGACGGTGCCGCGCACACGACATACTGGACCGGCATCAGCTTGCGCGCGATGAGCCCGTCCGGAAGTTTGCGGGCGAGTCGGATGGCGAGGTCGAAGCCCTCGTCGGCCAGATCGACGAGCCGGTCGGTCATCGACAGATGGATGCGCACGTCGGGGTAGCGCGCGAAAAACTTGGGTAGCAAGGGAGCCAGACAAAGGTTGCCAAACGGAGCGGCCGTCGTGACGCGCAGCGTTCCGCGCGGCGTTTCGGAGAGTTGCGAGACGGAGCCGCGCGCCGTTTCCGCGAGCCGTGACGTATCGGCGGCATGCCGATAGAGCACGCGGCCCGCTTCGGTCAACGACAGCGCTCGGGTGGTGCGGTGCAGCAGGGTGACACCGAGTGAGCGCTCGAGGGATGCGACTCTCTTGCTGACCGCCGACTTCGTCAGCCCGAGCTGGCGCGCGGCGTTCGAGAATCCTTTTGCTTCGACGACCTTCGCGAACACCGCCATTCCGGTGAGGTGGTCCAACAGGTTCGGCGTCATCGGCATTGTTTCCTATAAGACACGTTGTGTTTATTTTAATCGTATTGTTCTTTCGCCGCGACGGTGGAATGATCCGCCCTGCATGTCGATCCATGAACGAGGAGAGCGTTATGGTGCAGTCGCGTTATTCGCGAGGTGCGTTGTATTGTGTTATCGCGACGGTGTCTTGGGGCGCGATGTTTCCCGTCATGGGCCACGCGCTGACCCATGTCGATCCGTTTATTTTCGCGTCGCTGCGTTACGGCCTGGCCGTCGTCGCCTTCGTCGCTCTGCTCCTCTGGATGGAGGGACGTGACGGCTTAACGCTCAAAGGCGAGCGCGCTTTTCTCGCGTGGCTCTTTGGCACCGCGGGGTTTGCCGGCTTCGGGTTTCTCGCTTTCTTGGGGCAACAACTCGCCGGCAAAGACGGTGCGCTCACGGCTTCGATTATCTCGGCGACCATGCCCATGCTGACCTTGCTCGTTAACGGGGTGCTCCGCAAAGCCGTTCCACCGGTTTATTCGTTTCTGTTCATATTGATGTCTTTCGTCGGCGTGGTGTTGGTCATCACCAAGGGCGACGTTCTCGGTCTCGTGCAACAGCCGCACAACGCGGCCAACATTCTGATCGTCCTGGGTGTCTTGTGTTGGGTGCTCTACACGGTCGGCGCGACGTTCTTCCCGGCCTGGTCGGCGATCAAGTACACGACAATGACGACGTTGCTCGGATTGACCAGCGTCTTCGCCATCAACGGTTTCTTATATGTATCCGACCTGGTGCCCGTGCCGTCGGCCGATGCGATTGCCTCCGTGGTGCCGGATCTGATGTACATGGCGTTTGCAGCAGGTTTCGTTGGCGTATTGAGTTGGAATTCCGGAAACAAGATTTTGACGCCGGTGAATGGCATGCTGTTCATCAATCTCGTTCCGCTCACCGCGTTTGTGATTTCCGCGATACAGGGGCTCGTGCCGACGCCTGCCCAGGTGGTCGGAGCGGGCCTCACCACCGGTGCGCTGATCCTGAATAATCTCTACTTGCGGTATCGCGGCATCGTTTCCGTGTCTCAGATCGGTCGGCCGGGTGTGACCAACGGGCCGAGCGCACAAAAGGTGTAGCGATGGGCCGGTACAGAAGATCGGGCGAGGGCATGACGCAGCCTCGCCGGCCCAGGCGCTGTTCTCTACGTACCGTTCCTTAGCGCCGCGCAGAGCGGCGGACCGCCACGCAGAGCGCCACCAGCCCGGTGCCGCGGTACCGGACGCGGATTCCACTTCATACCGGCCCGGGAAGCGTGGGAAAAGCAGGCCGCACGAAAATTCCATAGAATAGGCCCTTCCGAAGTAGCCGGGCGCACCCCGTAGCGCCGCCGGTTTACTCAAGACATCTGAGCGATCGAGTGCCTATGCGCGACCCTACGCCGAAGACCATTTATCTCAAGGACTACACCGCGTCCGCCTTCCTTATCAATACTGTGGAGCTCGATGTAGCGCTGTACGAAGAGTACACACGCGTTACATCGCGCCTGACAGTACGCCGCAACCCCGCGGAAACGCCCAGGCGGCACAACGCTCCGCTTGCGTTGAATGGTGAGGAGCTCCTGCTCGAATCGGTCGCCCTCGACGGCCGTCCACTCGGAAAGAGCGAGTACGTTCTGGACGCTGAGCATCTCACCATTGCGAATGTACCGGACGAGTTCGTGCTCGAAACGGTCTGCCGCATTCGCCCGCAGGACAACACGTCGCTCTCCGGCTTTTACGTCTCCAAGGACGGTTGCTTTACGCAATGCGAAGCAGAAGGGTTTCGGCGCATTACCTTTTTTATCGATCGACCGGACGTGATGGCACGCTACACGACGACGCTCCATGCCGACAAAGCGCGCTACCCGGTGCTGCTTTCGAACGGTAATTTGATCGCGAGCGGTGACGAGCCGCCGACGAACGCGGGTGGAGCGCCGCGCCACTGGGCCAAATGGGAGGATCCGTTCCCGAAGCCTTCGTATTTGTTCGCGATGGTCGCCGCCAAGCTCGATCTTCTCGAAGACGGCTTCGTGACGCGCTCGGGCAAACGCGCGCGGCTCGCCGTCTACGTCGAGCCGGGCAAGCTCGATCAGGCGGGCTACACGATGCTGGCGCTCAAGAAAGCGATGCAGTGGGACGAAGACGTGTTCGGCCTCGAGCTCGATCTCGACCAGTACATGATCGTCGCGGTCGGCGACTACAACATGGGCGCGATGGAGAACAAGGGCCTCAACATCTTCAACACGAAGTACGTGCTGGCGCGGCCCGACACGGCGACCGACGAGGACTATCAGAACATCGATCGCGTCGTCGGCCACGAGTACTTTCACAACTGGACCGGCAATCGCGTTACGTGCCGCGACTGGTTTCAGCTTTCGCTCAAAGAAGGTCTCACGGTATTTCGCGATCAAGAGTTCTGCTCCGACCTCTACTCGCGTCCGGTGCAGCGCATCCGCGAGGTGCGCAAGCTTCGCGCGCGCCAATTTCCCGAAGACGCGAGCCCGATGGCGCATCCCGTGCGGCCGCAGTCGTACATGGAGATCAGCAACTTTTACACGAATACCGTGTACGAGAAGGGCGCCGAGGTCGTGCGCATGATCCACACGCTGATCGGCGCGAAAAATTTCCGCAAAGGCATGGATCTCTACTTCGAGCGTCACGACGGTCAGGCCGTGACGACCGATGATTTCGTGCAAGCGATGGCGGATGCGGCGCGCGTGGATCTCGCGCAGTTCAAACGCTGGTACGATCAGGCCGGCACGCCGACGCTCGATGTTTCCGACGCGTACGACGCAGGAGCCAAGCGCTACACGTTGACGGTGCGCCAGGCCTGTCCGCCGACGCCGGGGCAGATCGAGAAGCGGCCGTTCCACATCCCACTCGCGCTCGGGCTCGTCGGGCCCGACGGCCGCGACATCCCGCTCCAGCTCGAGGGCGAGACCAAGGCGGAAGCCACGACGCGGGTACTTTCCGTCACGCAACCCGAGCAGCGCTTCGTTTTCGTCAATGTGCCGGCGAGACCGGTTCCTTCTCTCGCGCGCAATTTCTCCGCGCCGGTGATCGTGAAGTATGACTACGATGAGGCGAGCCTCACGCATTTGATGGCGCACGACGCCGATCCGTTCAATCGCTGGGAAGCCGGCCAGCGCCTCGCGACGGCGCTTATGCTGAAAGGCGTGAGCGATGTGCGCGCCGGGCGCACGTTCAATGTGCCGCAGACGTTCATCGACGCGGTCGCGCGCGTGCTGGCGCAAGCGCACACGGACCCCGCGTTTGCCGCCGAAGCGCTGACGTTACCGGCGGAAGATTTTCTCGCGGAGCAAATGGACGTGGTGGATCCGGACGCCGTGCATGCGGTGCGCGTGAGCCTGGCTCGCGCGATGGGCACGCGGCTGCGCGACGTGCTGCTCGCGACGTATCACGCGAACAAAGTCGGCGGTCCGTACAGCGCGGACGCGGAGCCCGCGGGGAAGCGTGCGCTACGCAATCTGTGCCTGGCGTATCTCATGGAAGCGGAGAGCAAGGAGGCTTGTGATCTCGTGTACGCCCAGTTCCGCGCGGCCGACAACATGACCGACAGCATGGCCGCGTTGGCCGTGCTCGCCGACTTCGATTGCCCGGAGCGAACCCAGGCGCTCGAAGCCTTCTACGCCCGCTGGCAGAGCGAGCCGCTCGTGGTCGACAAGTGGCTGCGCGCGCAAGCAACGTCGCGGCTGCCCGGCACCCTCGCCGATGTGAGGCGCTTGACGGCGCACCCGGCGTTCTCGATTCGTAACCCAAATAAGGTTTACGCCCTGATCGGCGGTTTCGCGGCGAACCACGTTCGGTTCCATGCTGCCGATGGCAGCGGCTACGCGTTCCTCGCGGAACAAGTTATCGCGCTCGATAAGCTCAATCCGCAAGTCGCCGCCCGCATGGCCCGCGCCTTCGATCGTTGGAAGAAGTTCGATTCTGGCCGCCAGGCGCACGCCCGTGCGGCGCTCGAACGGATTCGCAATGCGCCCGGTCTTTCGAAGGACGTGGCGGAAATCGCGACGAAGGCGATGCAGTAGGCAGGCGTCCGACCGGCGTTCGACACGGTCGAAACGAACGCTCATTTCTTGGTCGAAGCGTTGGCCGTCAGCAGACGTTCGAAGGCTCGGATCATGTGCTCCTGGGCTCCCTGTCCAAGCAGACCGCTTCGCCGTTGAGGCAACAGTAGCCGTCAAGGGATTGGCTTTCAGATGGTCGCGGCGTCGCGTGCTCGAGTCCCGCTCGCGCCCGTACGAGTGTACTCAGTCCAGCGGATACGATGCGAGATGCTGTAGCAACAAGCGGGTCACTGCCTCCGGCGCCTGATCGGTGATGAAGTGACCGACGCCGGGCAGCACCTCGAAACGAAACGCGGCGGTGACGAATTCCGCGGTCCCGCGTGCCGCCGTCGGGCCAACCGTGTGGTCGACATCGCCCCAGATATAGAGCGTCGGCACGTTCACCGGGGCGGCTTCGATGTTCACGACCGCGCGCGCCGCGCGGTACCACGCAACGGCCGCTTCGAGCGCGGCGGGATTCCCGACCACCGACAGATACTCCGCGATCGATGACGCCGGCACGCCGTTGTCCGAGAAGCGCTGCTCGAGCGCGCCCGCGTCGTCGGCGAGAAAGCGCGACACCGTCGCCGGATCGTTGAACGCCTGATGATGGCGCGAGCGGTGTTGTTGGTTGTCGGCGTTGTCGCGAAACGCGCGGCGAAACGCGGTCGGATGCGGCCGCGACAGCACGGTAAGCGACGCGACGCGATCCGGATGACTCGCCGCCGTGCCCCACGCGACCTGCCCGCCCCAGTCGTGCGCGACCAGATGAAATCGCGCGCGCGGATTTTGCGTGACCGCTTCGGCGACATCGAGCACGTCGGCGATCAGGCGATCGATTCCGTACGCGGCGAGGTTCGTCGCAGGATCCGGGCGCACGCCGGGCGAGTAGCCGCGCTGGTCGTACGCGACCGCACGGTAGCCGGCGGCGCCGAGCGCGGGTACTTGATGGCGCCAGGAGTGGCGCGATTGAGGAAAGCCGTGCAGAAGCAGAACAGGATCGCCGGTCGGCGGGCCGGCGATCTCGGCCGTGAATTTGCCTTGCGATGTCTGGATGGTCGTGAGCACTGCGCCGCTCCTTCGTGTATCGCGCGACGGCTATTGTCGAGCGTCGCTCGCGGTGCTGTCCATTGCGGCGACCGCTAGACAGACGTGTCGCTTGCCGCCGGCGCAGCAGAGGTCGTGGTCATGTTTCCGCAAGACGGAATGCACAACGAAGTCCTCAACGGGGAACGAGTCGCGCTAGCGTGCAGCTTACGCGCGTGAAGCCTGGTTATTGTGCGCGTCGATAAGAAGCAAGTCCGCGCGTGTCGTCGAGACGCCTTCCCAACCTTCGCCCAACCGCTCCACGGCTCAACGTCGCCCGAAGTCGGTTCGGCCACTCCGGTCCAATTTTTCTTCTACAATATGTTTCGGTTGCTGCCGAAGGATAGTCATGGCTGATCCGACCATCGCGCTTACCCGGCAAATGCTCGAGTGGATATCGAGCGGCCGACGGACGTATGCGGACGTGCTCGACGTCTGGAAGACCGGCTGCCCGCGGCTGTCGATTTGGGAAGATGCCTGCATCGACGGCCTGATCGAATCCGCGCCGGGCAGCAATGTCGTATCGCTTAGCGCAAAGGGGAGGGTGTTCCTCGAAGGCCGCGACCGCTCGAATGGTTGATTAACGAACGCTCGCATGTCGCGCTGTTTTCCCAGCCCGCATTTATGAAAATCACGATTCTCGACGACTATCACGACACGCTGCGCACCCTGCCGTGCTTCGCCAAACTGTCCGGCCATGACGTCACCGTTTGGAACGATCACGTCCAGGACACCGATGCGCTTGCCGAGCGGCTGAAGGACACCGAAGCGCTCGTGCTCATCCGCGAGCGCACGCAAATCCGCGCACCGCTCCTCGAGCGGCTGCCGAAGCTTCGGCTCATCAGCCAGCGCAGCGCCTATCCGCACATCGACATCAAGGCGTGCACGCGCCTCGGTGTCATCGTATCGTCCAACATGCATTCCGACACGCCGTCCTATGCGGCCGCCGAGCTGACGTGGGCGCTGGTGCTCGCGGCGATGCGTCAGATACCGCAACAAACGGCGGCGATGCGCGCGGGCCAGTGGCAGATCGGCGTCGGCCATACGTTGCGCGGGAAAACGCTCGGCGTTTTCGGCTACGGGCGGATTGGCGCGGTCGTCGCGCGTTATGGAAAGGCGTTCGGGATGACAGTGCTCGTGTGGGCGCGACCGGCGTCGCTCGCGCGCGCCCGAGCGGATGGGCATGCGGTTGCTCCGAGCAAAGAGGTGTTCTTCGAGGAGTGCGACGTGCTGTCGCTGCACATGCGTTTGCTAGATGCCACCCGAGGCATCGTTACCGCTTCGGATCTCGCGCGCATGAAACCCACGGCGCTCCTGGTCAACACGAGCCGCGCGCCGCTGATCGAGCCCGGTGCGCTGGTCAGTGCTCTGCGCGCGGGGCGTCCGGGCATGGCGGCGGTCGACGTCTACGAAGAGGAGCCGCTGCGCGACCCCACCCATCCGCTGCTCACGATGGACAACATCGTCTGCACGCCGCACATCGGCTACGTGACTCGCGACGAGTACGAGCTGCAGTTTTCCGACATCTTCGACCAGATCGTCGCTTATGCACGCGGCGAGCCGATCAACGTCGTGAACCCGGAAGTGCTTGGACGCAAAGCCGCGTCCAGTTAGTCATCGATGCGGGAAGCGCGCGGTGACCGGGCCGCGTGCTGGTTGGGCTCGTAATTCACTTGCAGGCGGACAACCGGGTCATTACGCTGGCAGCGCTATCAATAATAAGTAGCGCCGCATGAATCATCGCCTGCACGTCGACGTGGCACATCGTATCTTTCTCCGCGTACTCGTTCCGGCTTTTCTTGTTTGTAACCTCATCGCCATTGCGGCTTCGGCGGACGATGGCGGTTGGCCGACGTATGGAGGCGATCCGGGCGGCTCGCGTTACTCGCCGCTCGCGCAGATCACGCCGGCGAACGTGAAGCAGCTCAAAGTCGCCTGGACGTTTCGCACCGGCGACCTCGGCCACGACTTCGTCGGCGGCAAAGCGCTGACGTTCGAAGCGACGCCGATTCTGTACGATGGGGCGTTGTACTTCACGACCATGGAAACGAACGTCGTCGCGATCGACGCGGCGAGCGGGAAGCTGCGCTGGCGCTACGACACGCACACGCGGCGCGACCTGCGCTTCGCGAGCCCGGCGTCGCGCGGCGTCTCGCTATGGGTCGACACCGCCGCGCCATCAGCTAAAGCCTGCCGCGCGCGCATCTTCGCGCCGACGCTCGACGCGCGCCTGCTCGCGCTCGATGCCGCGACCGGCAAGCTCTGCGAGGATTTCGGCAATCGCGGCCAGATTGATTTGAGCAAGGACGTCCGCGCTGAGAATTCGCCCGGCTGGCAACAATATTCGGTGACGTCGCCGCCGGCGATTTTAGGCGACAAAGTCATCGTCGGCTCCGCCATTGGCGACAACCGCGCTGTACAACTCGAGCTTGGCATCGTGCGCGCGTTCGACGCGCGCAGCGGACGGCTGCTGTGGAGCTGGGACCCGATTCCGCGCAATCGGTCGAATCCGGTTTACCGCGAGTGGAGCGACGCCGGCGCGAAGCTGACCGGCGCCGCGAATGCGTGGGCGCCGCTGTCCGTCGACGCACGGCGCAAGCTCGTCTTCGTTCCGACCGGCTCGGCGAGCCCGGATTATTTCGGCGGTGAACGGCCCGGTCCGAATCGTTGGGCGGACTCCGTCGTCGCGCTGAACGGTGACACCGGCAAGTTCGTGTGGGGACAGCAGCTCGTGCATCACAATCTGTGGGACTACGACGCGCCCGCGCAGCCGGTGTTGGTGGACATCGATCACGACGGCAAACGCGTGCCCGGCGTGATCCAGGCGACGAAGACCGGGCTGCTGTTCACGTTCGATCGTGCAACCGGCAGGCCGATCTTTCCGATCGAAGAGCGGCCGGCGCCACAGGATGCCGTGCCGGGAGAAACGCCTTCGCGGACGCAGCCGTTCCCGGTCGCGCCGCCGCCGCTCGTGCGCCATGCACGCATCACGCCCGACGACGCCTGGGGACTGACGTTCTGGGATCGCGGCAAGTGCCGCGCGTTAATCGAACGCTCCCGGCGGGGCGACATTTATACGCCGCCCTCGACGCAGGACACCATTACGATTCCCGGTGCGGCGGGCGGCATGAACTGGGGCGGGATCGCGTTCGACCCCGTGCGGCAAATCGCTGTCGTGAATAGCATGGACGCGCCTTTCGTTGTTGCGCTGGTGCCGCGCGCCGAGCTGAGCGCAGCGTCGAAGTCGAGCGAGTACACAAAATTCCAATTCGCGCGGCAGATCGAAACGCCGTACGGCATGCGCCGCCGGCCGTTTCTCTCTCCGTTCGGCGCGCCGTGCGTGAAGCCGCCGTGGGGCACGCTCGCCGCGGTCGACATGGTGAACGGCACCATCAAGTGGCAGGTGCCGCTCGGCAACTTGCCTTATATCGGTACGAACGTCGGCATGCCCAACATCGGCGGGGCGGTGGTCACCGCGAGCCGGCTGATTTTCATCGCGGCGACGATCGACGATCGCTTTCGCGCGTTCGACATCGAAACCGGCAAACTACTGTGGGAAGTGAAATTGCCTGCGGGCGGGCAGGCGTCGCCGATGACGTACTCGATCAATGGCCGGCAGTATGTTGTCATCGCCGCCGGCGGTCACGGCGGGCTGGACACAACTCGCGGCGACTACGTGATCGCGTACGCGCTGCCGCACTAGCGTGCCGTAAAATAAGCACGGGTGCCGGAACCGAAGTAAGCTAAGTGTTAAAGCCAAGCCGGTGCGGGGACGACACGGCGGCAGCGAGGATGAGCACGAGGCATGTTTCGATGAGAATACCCGTGATCCGTCGCCTCAGCGCTCAGATCATCGTGAGACGGCAGTAACAACGGCAACTCATGTACGAACCACGAACGCATCCACCACTCTCCCATGCCCACTTCCTGCGAAGGATCGCGCGACATGGTGCATTCGTTTTTGCTCTTGTCCTCGGTTCACTCGTGATTGGGATGCTGGGCTACATGTACTTCGAGCAACTCGCTTGGCGCGATGCTTTCTTGAACTCGGCAATGTTACTCGGCGGCATGGGCCCGGTGGATGCGCCGCGCACGAATGGCGGGAAGATCTTTGCCGGTATTTACGCCTTATATGCCGGGTTGGTGTTCCTCGTTTCTGCAGGGCTCCTTTTCGCGCCATTCGTGCACCGACTGTTACACAAGTTCCACTGGGACCGCCAATAGCTCGCCGTTCTCTTAAAGAGCGCGGGCGCGCTGCTGCGGTGCACACGTGTCTGCGAGGTCGCTGCGGGACCCGCGAGCCGCAGAATCGGTCATAGAAAAATGGTAACGGCTTCAAAAAGAAATCACACCGGTTTTCGAGCCACCCACCCGCGTGTACTCGCCTTTGTCCTGCTTACGCTCGCTAATGTCTTATGGGCGGGCAACTGGGTGATGGGCCGGGCGTTGCGCGGCGCGTTCGAGCCGATTGGGCTCAACTTCTGGCGCTGGGTCGTCGCCGCGGCGGTGCTTGCGCCGTTCGCGCTGTTCGGTGTCGTCCGAAAGCGTGCGGTGATCCGCCGCCACGCTGGCATTCTGCTGCTGCTCGCCTTCACCGGCGTCGCGCTGTACCAGTGTCTCGTTTACCTCGGACTCCGCTCGACCACGGCGGTGAACGCGGTGCTGCTCAATTCTTCGACGCCGCTTTTCGTGCTGCTCTGCTCGTGGGCCATCGAGCACGAACGCACCACGCGGCGGCAAATCGTGGGCGTGTTGATCTCACTCGTCGGGATTCTCGTCATCCTCTCGCGCGGCGACCTCGGCAACCTGCTCAAGCTGGAGTTTCATGTCGGCGATGCGTGGATTCTGCTCGCGATGCCGATCTGGGGCGTCTACTCGGTGCTGCTCAAGCGCCGACCGCCGGAGCTAGGCGGTCTGGAATTGATGTTCGTCATCGCCGCCGCCGGCGTGCTGATGCTCACGCCGTTCTACGCCATCGAGGCGCTGCAGACCGCGCCCGACTTCCCCACCCCCGCGGCCATTGCCGGCGTGCTCTACATCGGCATCGGCGCCGCCGTATTCGCCTTCGTGTTCTGGAACCTCGGTGTCAGCATCGTCGGCGCGAACGCCGCCGGCTTCACGCTGCATCTTCTTCCAGCCTTCGGTACCGTGTTCGCCATCATTTTCCTCGGCGAATCGTTCGGCGTGTTCCATGCCGTCGGAATCGCAACCATTCTTATCGGCGTCGTGCTTGCGACGCGGCAGACGCGTACGTCGTAAACAAGTGGCCCTTGCTTCGCGGCGGATGTTCGCACCCGTGTGTCTGCATGTTCACACTGGTTGGCCGTCTCACTGCTTGTCGAAGTATCCTTGCAGGTCGTGCAGTTTGTAACCGGATACATCTTTGGGAAGCTCGTCAACGACTAGCTTCTCGACCTCCTTTCCCAGCTCCTTCCGCAATGCGCCGAGGAATTTCGGCGGCGCGACGAGGACAAGCTTGTCGTAACGGTGATCGACGCGCGCTTTCTCGAGATAGCGCCCTATGTCGCGCGCGAATACCGCGACACTGTGTTCGACCGCGCCCTGCGTCTCGCGATCGCTCGCGGTTCCGCCCGTTTGCGCGCTGCCGGGTTTGCCGACGCCGCCGTGCCCGCTGAACCGCGGCTCGGCATCCGTTTGCATTTCATGGTCCTGTTGCCGTCCAGCCGGGTTAACGAGATCCTCGATCTCGACGAGCTTCGTGTCGCGACCCTCGGCCTGTAGCACTCTTGCGCGGCTATCGTCGGCCGCAACGATCCATGTGGTTGCTATCATAGCAGTCGCTTAATGGAGATCGAAGTTAGACCGCGATGAGGCGTGTCGTTTAGGAGCAGAAACGAGATTGGGGGATTTCTCTGATCCAGGCTCCACGATTTCGCGGTGTATCGATGCACGCGGCGTAATGAGTTGGCAGAGCAGGTCGTGACCGGCTACGCGAGGCCGCGCGACAATTACCTCTGTGGTTGCGCTGACTTCTTCGGGTTTCCCTGATTTATCTCTGCAAGTTCCGCCCGGTTACGACGCCGTTATGCCCCTTGTTCGTTAGCGTCAGGGAACCAAACCGCCGCCCCATGATCGTTTATCAGACGACACTCACGAGAAGGAACGAGCGGCGATGAAGAACACAATATTCGTGCTGGCAATTGGTTTCGTCCTGGTCGGATGTGCCACGCCCCTCGCCATGAACGTCGACTACGACAAGGCGGCGAATTTCGGCGCGCTCAAGACTTACAACTGGATGCCGCCGACGGGCAATGCGGCCGCGAACGATCTGCTGGTCAAGCGAATCAAGAGCGCCGTGGATTCGCAGCTGCAGGCCAAAGGTCGCGCGATGTCCGCAGACAATCCGGATTTTCTCATTGCGATGCAGCTCTCCGGCAAAACCACTTATGGCGGCTCAGTCGGCGCCGGCGTGTCGGTCGGCATTCCGGTGGGTCGGGCGGGGAGCATTTCGGTCGGTGGAGGAAAAAGCGCGCCGCAAGAAAAGAGAGAGGGAACGGTGGTTCTCGATTTCGTCGACCCGAAGACGAAGTCGCTGCTCTGGAAGGGAACGGCGTCGGGCGCGGTCAATCCATCTGCTACGCCGGAGCAACAGCAGCAGCGAATCAATGAGGTGATCGGGCAGATGCTCGCGCAGTTCCCGCCGGGCAAGAAGTAAGACGTGCAGCCAGTCCCTGCAACACTGACGTTGCGCGTGCTGCTAATTCTTCTACCGCGTTTGAAGTACCGGGACGCGCACCGGCCGAGCGATTACCGCTGCGTGGAGCATGTAGAGATCAGGGTTCACGTGGCGTACCACGCTCATATCCCATTTGAGCTGGTGGCGTCGTTCCACGGGGGTATCGAAACGACTGCGAAATCTTTGATTGCTTGAATCCGCGGGTGTTCGGCGAGCGTCGCGTTAGTTCGCGAGGTGCATGCCTGGCTGAACAAGCAGATGCGGACCGATTTCCGCGAGGGATCGGCATCCGAGCTGTCCGAGCACGCGGTCGATCTCGCTCGTGAGTAGGTGGAGCGCATGGCTCACGCCGTCTTGTCCGCCGGCCGCGAGTCCGTAGAGCGTCGCGCGGCCGATCATGACCGCGTGCGCGCCGAGTGCGATCGCCTTCACCACGTCGGTGCCGCGGCGAAAGCCGCTGTCGACGATCACGGTAAGACGGTCACCTACCGCGCGCGCGATATCGGGCAGCACCTCGATCGGCGCGACGCAGCTGTCGAGCTGGCGCCCGCCGTGGTTCGTGAGGACGATGCCGTCGCAGCCCAGCTCGGCGGCACGCTTCGCATCCGCCACACTCAGTATCCCTTTGACGATGAGCTTGCGCGGCCACGCATCGCGCAGGCGCGCGATGTCGTCCCAGGAAATATCCGGCGCGAAGAGACGCGGCACGAAGCGCACGCCGCCGCCCGCGTCGCGATATTCTGGCGGCGCGAAGTCGACGATATTTTCGAAGCGCGGCAGGCCGTGCGGCACCATGACATCCCACACCCAACGCGGGTGACACGCGACATCGATCAAATTGCGGAACGTGAGCTTCGCCGGCTTGCGGTAGTTGCGGCGGTCCCACTCGCGCAGTCCGAACACGTTGGCGTCTGAGGTCGCAACGAGCGCCTCGTAACCCGCGCGCTCCGCGCGCGTCACGATGTCGTTTGTGATTTCCCGGACCCTCATCATGTAGAGCTGCATCCAGAGCCGCCCGCCGGCTTCTTCCGCGACTTGGGCGAGCCGAACGTTCGATAGGGTGCTGAGCGTAAACGGAATGCCGGCTTTCGCGGCGGCGCGCGCGAGCAGTATGTCGCCGCGACCGCGCAGCACGCCGTTCAAGCCGGTCGGCGCGATGATGAGCGGGCTCGGCGATTCGCGTCCGAAGAGCGTGATGCGCTGACTGCGGCCGCTGGTGTTAACGAGCGTGTTCGGGATGAAGCGAATGGCGTCGAGCGCGGCGCGATTCCATTTGAGCGTCGTCTCGTTCTCGGCGCCGCCTTCGACGTACTCAAATGAGAAATTCGGCGTGCGCCGCAGCGCGATCTGCCGCAGCTCCTCGATCGAGACCGCACGGCGGAAATTGCGACCGCGCCAGTATTTGCGTCGTAAGGACATACGCCGGCCCCAACTTATGGATTCTTAATTAATACGAATCGGGCGTTAACGTCTCGCTTCGCGAAAAACAGGAACGCCGAAGCGGATTTCGCCCGGGAAGTGTAGTGCAGTCAGCCGCGTCCGCGAAAGCGTGCAAACGCTTCGGCGGGATACCGAACGGTGCGGGCCGTTCGCCTTAACGACGTAACCGGGCTCGGCCTTCCTCACGGGAAGCGGGCTTGGAACTGCGGCCGGCCGCTTTCGTCACGGATGTCGATGCGGTGGGGACCGGCTTCGATGCGGTCGGGGACAATTGCTTCGATACGGTATAACCGGCGCCGATCACCAGCGGCAACGCCATCGCCGGGACAATCCAGCGCCTCAGCCGACTGGGCCGTGGGCCGAAGGTGAGCGGGTGGTTGAAGGTAACCCAGGTCTTCCGTTTCACCGGACCAATTCCTGCTGAACCGGACTCGATCATAAGTGAACCGGGGATTACCGCGACCGCAGGTCCTCGGGTCGGAGGTACACGCCGTCGTCTGGCGAGGAGGGCCGGGCTCGGCTACGGTCCCCCGCGCTGGCGTTCTAAGCGCTGGGGTCCGCTGGCCGCACGTTCGGCTCGTACATTGACGAACTGCAGAGTGCCGCGATAGCCGAGTGCGGACGCAACGCCGGTGACGGCGTCGCGATGACGAGCATGGGGAGCGACGCGAGCGCCTGTGCGGTGACGAAGCATCGCGACGCTCGGAATCAGGAGCGGGGCGCGTCCAGCTTTGGGCCCGATATTCACTAGCCGGACCGTGTTTGGGGTCTTGGCTCCAATTGGGGTACCGCTTATACATCGCCGCATCCGTGTGAGCAGTAAAAATCATTCCTCTCGCGGCTCGCGCGAGAGGAATGATCGCGCGGCGATACGACTTAGTGATGTCTTGTCTCGTCTCGCGTGTCGGGCACCGTGCGGGCGCCACGACGCTGTGCTTCTTCTTTGGCCTCCGCTTTAGCTTCCGCGGCAGCGCGCTGAAGCCGTGGTCTTGCTTCCTGACCTTGCCGGTACCAGTTGCGCACGATTTCCCCCGCGGTGTCGCGGCCGCCCAGCCCGAAAGAGAGTCCGACAGCCAACGCGATAGCCGCGACCGTAGCCATGAACAACGTGTTGATCAGGCTTTGCGCGACGCCGATCTGGTTAACCGCGACGATCACGGCAAAGGCCACGATCGTCCCGCGTGCAATGTTTGCCAGGAGATTCGGACTGCCAAGCCCCGCTTTAGCCGCCGAGGCGCGCACGACGTTCGCAACTGCATTCGCCGCCAGTCCACCGATCACGAGCACGACGAGCGCGACGACGACGTTCGGCAACCACAGCAGCAGGCTGCGCAATACATCAGAGACAGCGGTCAGGCCGAGCGCGTCAAATGCGACGATCAGCGCGATCAGGCGGATAAACCACTTTGCCGTCAGGCCGATGAAGCTCGACGCGTCGCCAGCCATACCCATTTTTCCGACGAAGTCGCTAAAGCCGGAGCGGTCCGACAGCTCGTTGAACTTGATCGAGCGCAGGAGCATCGCTACGCCGCGGGCAATCAGACCCGCGATGATCCAGCCGGCGACGAGGATGATGACAAAGCCGATGATCTTTGGGATAGCCGCCATGATGGGGCCGATGGCATCCCGCACCGAATCACTTACCGTGGCAACAAAGTTTTCCATGGCCTGGTCTCCGTTGTGGATGGCGCATTACAGGGTGGCGGCGACAGCGGCACAAGCCGTCGCTGCCGAGAAAACACCGCAAGCGACGTTCGGGGACTTAGTTAAGGACAACTGACGATGAAGCGAATAGTGTGTTGCGCAGTACATGCTTACTGCGCCGAGGACCGGCGCACGACGGCAGGTGTCGTCGCGCCGCGCGAGGGAATCCGGTTATACGTGACAATCGGTCATGCGGTCCTGCAGTTGTTTTAAACGGCTGGTAACCACGGTGCGCGATCCGTATTCGCGTCGCAAGAATTTGCCAGCCGTCTCGCTATTCTTTTCCCGCCAGCAAGCGCTCGAATTCCTTTAGCTCCTGATCGTCGAGATCGGAAACCATCCACGCCGCATGACCTTGTACGTTGGTTTGGATGAGCGTGTAGCCCTGGCGCTGCAATTTGCTGGCCTGCGGCTTCGTTGGGCGGTTCGGCATGAAGTAGACATCTATTATGTGCTTGCGATGGCGATAGACTACGGCGGCGATGCGCTCTTCGCCCACATAATCGATCCGGCCTCCGATTAATTCGAATCCTTGCGCGGCAAAGTCCGGAACGGGCGGCGCGGCGCCAATGCGGCCCGCGAACCATGGCTTGACGGTATGCCGATCGCTCGAGACGACATCCACCGGACTGGCGGCTGCGAGCGCGCGCAAGTGAGAGGAAACGAGATCGTGAGCCAGCAGCTCTTCGCTGTCGCGCGATCCACCATTCGGATTACCGAACCAGGAAACGGTGGCGAAGCTCACGAGCGCAGCCGCGGCCACTGACGCCGCCAAGGCGACCCATGGCGAGCGTGGACGATAGCGTCGAGCGCCTTGTTCTCGCGTTGAAAGAATTTCGACGTTCGTCCGTAGCGGCGCGGGTGCGTGATAGCGCGGCGCCGTTTTGCGCACCGCCTGCCGAACGTCGTCGAGCTGGCTCAGCTCGCGAGAGCATTCGGGACAATCGTCGAGGTGCCGTTCGAGCGCCGAAACCGAATGACGGTCTAGCTCTCGGTCCAAATAAAGATGCAGCAACGGCGCAGCTGTTTTACATTCCATTGTCGATCCTGTCGAAACAATCGGCCAAGGCTCGTTTGAGCAGCGTGCGTGCTCGCGCCAGGCGGGACATCACGGTTCCGATCGGTACGTCGAGGATGTCGGCGATCTCCCGATACGAGCAATCCTCCATCTCGCGCAGAACGACGACTTCGCGAAATTCCGGCGGCAATCGTTCCAGGTGTTGCGCGATCCGCGTGGCGCATTGGGCGGCGTGGAGATTGTCCTCGAGCGCCGCGGCCTCGGTGTGGGGTAATGACGCATCGTCGCCTGTCTCGACGGCGTCGAGCGCCTGTGGCGCGCGTTTGCGCGCCTTCATGATCGCGAAGCAACAGTTCCGCACGATTGCGAGCCACCAACTGCGCCCGTTGTCGCCGCGATAGGTGTGCATGTTTCCCGCGGCGCGTAAAAAGGCGTCGTGGACCGCGTCGGCCGCGTCTTGATCGCTTTTCAGTAACCAACGAGCGAGGTTGTAGGCGGCGTCGAGGTGCGGCAAGGCGAGCTCGCCCGCCGCACCTGGCTGGCTGATCGTGCTCACGCGGTTATCCGCTTCGCGTGGCAGCCGCTTCAATGCGACGTCCTCTACGCTTCATTCGCTGCGAGCCACGTGCACGGTTCCGGTCATCTGCGGATGCAGTCCGCAGACATACGTGTAGTCGCCCGGCTGATCGAATACGAAGCTGAAGCGGTCGTCCGTGTCGAGCACCTTCGACTTGATCTTGCGGTCCCGGGTTTTGATGTTGTGCGGAGTCTCGTCACGGTTGATCCAAACGACCGTGGTTCCCGGCGCCACCGTGACCTCCTGCGGCTGGAACACAAAGTTTTTGATTTCGATTTGCACGGTTTCGGCCGCTTCGGCGCGTGCGGTGAATGAGACCAGTACGATCGCCGCGATCAGCGAGCCAGCCCAGGACTGCAAAATACGGTAATTCTTCATTGACGATTCTCGCTTCAATGGGAATGGTCGAGCGGGGTGTCGACCATCGCCAGCATGTTGCTTCCGGGAACCACGTTGATGGCGCGTGTGCCGAGCACCTTTCCGAGCTCGGCCGCCGGAACCTTCAATGGTCCGGGCGATTCCGCGCTTCCGGGTTTCGGCTGCGGATACGCGGTGGACATTGCGGTGTGGAACGCGACGTTTCCTTCCACCTTCTGCATAACCTGGTGGATGTGGCCGTTCAGCACTGTTACGGAACCGAAGCGCCGTAAGTAGGCGAGTGCGCGCGGTGCGTCACCCGTACCCCAACCCCACGGTTCATACACCGTCCACAGCGGCACATGCGCGAGCACGACGATGGGCGTGCTCGCGCTCCGTCCGGCCAAATCTTTCTCCAGCCACTCGAGTTGCTCGTCGCCGAGCAGCGCGAGGCTGCCGGGTTTGAAATTAACGACGTTGGTCAGGCCGATCACGTGCACGCCGTGGCTGTCGAAGCTGTAATACGGCTTACCGCGCGACTCTTTGCCGAAGCGCTTCAGGTAGCCGCTCAGCTCGTCGTCGAGCGCGTCGTGCTCGCCGGGGACGAAATGAATGCGGTCGGTCTTCATCTCCCGAAACAACTGGTCGGCGAGGTCGAACTCTTCCGGGCGCGAAAGATGCGTGATATCGCCGGTGTGCACCGCGAATGCCGGGGCGGTAGGCAGCGCGTTGACGTCGGCAATTGCACGGCGGAGGCTGCCGACGACGTCCGGATTGGCTTCTTTTTTGAACCCGAGATGGGTGTCGCTGATCTGAACGAATGTAAATTTTCCTTTCGCGGTCTGGTGCGTCTTCTTGTCAGCGGCCATCCCGAGTGCCTGCGGCACCCCGCCCGCGACCGTCCAAACGACCGCTGCGCCCGACCAGGCAAGGCATTTTATGGCGCGCCTGCGGCCCGCGTCGATGCCGTTCTCGTCGAGCGAAGTCGTTTCGGAGTCCAACGATGGTTCTTTCATCACGTCAATCCTCGTGAGCGTCTTGTGTGGATGCTGAATAGATTATTTTGCCCGGTGATTTATTCCCGACTCGGACGTCGATGAGGATCGAGTGACGCGAAATGATCAGGCGATCGCAAGCGCCGCGTGTCGAATATCGATCGCCTATCGATCGCGAACTAAGCGTCGCAGGATGAGCACGTCATTTGGTGACGGTGTTTGCGATGTGTCACCGGTTCCGGTCGCGTGTCATTCTGATTTCGCGCACGGTAATGCCGCCGAGCGCGAGCGTTCCGGTATCTCGGAACGCAACACCGATCACATGCATCTAATGTCGTTCGGGGACCTGACTTGCGGCATGTTGCGGCGGTGGCGGGCATGAACGTGAATCGCGCAGCGGTGCCACACGCGACTGGATCTACTTTCGCGGGAATAAAATCGAACGGAAGGAACAGGGCCATTGTCAGGCAGTTCCACATTGTCGCGCGAAACCCGCGGGGCGATATTAGGCTGATCGTTGCGGCGTCCGTGACTTATTAGGAGATGACCGATGAGCGAAGCGAAAACACTGAGCGGACCGGATCTCACGAAAGGTATTTCGCTGTCGACCCTCGCTGAGGATGCCATGCTGCGCGGGCACGCGCACGGCGAGGCGGTGCTGCTCGTGCGACGCGGCGGGGAGCTGTTCGCCGTCGGCGCCAACTGTACGCACTATAGTGCGCCGTTGGAGCGCGGACTGCTCGTCGACGATACCGTTCGCTGTCCATGGCACCACGCCTGCTTCAGCTTGCGCACCGGCGAGGCGCTGCGCGCCCCGGCGCTAAATCCCGTCTCGCGTTGGCAAGTCGAGCAACGGGACGGACAGGCGTATGTGCGAGAGAAATTGCCACATCGCACGCCCCAATCCCTGACGACCGGCGTGCCGCAGTCCATCGTCATTATTGGCGGCGGTGCCGCCGGCAATGCGGCGGCCGAAATGCTTCGGCGCGAAGGCTACGCCGGGCGTATCACGATGTTGAGCGCGGATACATCCGTCCCCTACGACCGTCCGAACCTCTCGAAGAACTACCTCGCGGGATCTGCGCCAGAGGAATGGATTCCACTCCGTTCGGTGGATTTCTACAAAGAGCACCGCATCGCGCTGACGCTCAATACGCAAGCGGTTGCCATCGATACTGCGCGCCGGGAGGTGGTGCTGGCGGACGGCGGCCGAGTCGGCTACGGTGCGCTGCTGCTCGCAACCGGGGCCGAGCCGGTGCGCCTCGATATTCCCGGCGCGAATCTCCCGCACGTGCATTATCTGCGTACGCTCGCCGACAGCCGGGCTATTGTCGCCAAGGCGACGGAATCGACACGCGCGGTGGTGATCGGCTCGAGCTTCATCGGTCTCGAGGTGGCCGCCTCGCTTCGCGCCCGCAACGTCGACGTGCACGTGGTGGGGCGCGAAAAATGCCCGATGGAGCGCATTCTCGGCGCCGAGGTCGGAACGTTTATCCGCAAACTGCACGAAGAGCATGGCGTGACGTTTCATCTGGAAACGACCGCGACAGCGATCGATGCCAAGAGCGTGACCCTGGGCAACGGCGAGACCGTCCAGGCAGATATGATCGTGGTGGGCATCGGCGTGCGGCCGGCGATGGGTCTCGCGCAGCAGGCCGGGCTCACCGTCGATCGCGGCTTAACCGTTGACGAATACCTCGAAACGAGCGTCCCCGGCATCTTCGCGGCAGGCGATATCGCGCGCTGGCCCGATCGGCTGTCCGGTGAGCGCATTCGCGTGGAGCACTGGGTCGTGGCGGAGCGCCAAGGTCAGACGGCCGCGCGCAATATGCTCGGTCGGCGCGAGCGTTTCGACGCGGTTCCTTTTTTCTGGACGGAGCAATACGACTTCAATCTTGCCTACGTCGGCTATGCCGACAAATGGGATCAAGTCGACATCGATGGCCGGTTGCAAGCGCGCGACTGCACGATCACGTATCGGCGCGCCGGCAGAAAACTGGCCGTGGCCGTCGTGCACCGCGATCTGGCGGGACTTCGCGCGGAAGTGGAACTCGAACGGATGATCCGCGACACGCCGGCGGCGGTGCGTCAAGCGTAGTAGAGCAGCAGCGGAGCGCCGGAACGGCTCGCCACGGTTTCTTCTCGAACGCAGGGCCGCTGGCGCGACCCTACAGCTGCACGATGTACTGCATCGGGTTGATGCCGTAGGTTCCCGAAGGCAGCACGCGCGTGATCTTTATTTCTTGTCCTTGCCCGTCGGTGTGCTCCATCAAATCGGTTACCATCCGCGTGCTGTACGGAGTCTTGCTCGCGGTCAGGACGAGGGCGATTTTCGGCTTCAAGCGACGAGCGCGGTTGATGGTGATTACCACCCCGACGCTGCCGGTGCTCAACTCGACCAGGCTGCCGATCGGGAAGATGCCCATGCAGCGAATGAAATCCTCGACCAACGGCGCATCGAAGTCCTTTTCACGCCATTCGTACATTCGGCGCAGCGCGTCCTCCGCGGAAAGGCCGGTGTCGTAGATGCGGTCGCTGGTGATGGCGTCGTAGACATCGACAATAGCGCCGATGTAACCGGAGGGTGAGATCGCGTTCTGTTTGCGCTTCAACGGATAGCCGCTGCCATCGGCGCGCTCGTGATGATGTGCAATGAGATCGAGCGCGGCGGGAGGAACGGCGCCGGAAGTGCGCGCGATCTCCAGACCCCAGACGGCGTGTTTCGTCATGGTCTCGAATTCTTTCTCCGACAGCGCGCCTTTCTTCGCCAGTATCTCCGCGGGCACGCGCGCCATTCCGATATCGTGCAGCAGCGCGCCGATGCCAAGGATGTTCAGGTCTTCTCGCGGCAGCGCGAGGTGCCGGCCGAAGGTGAGCGCGAGAATGGCGCTGCGAACGCTGTGTAGCGCTGTATATTCGCTGACCTCTTTTAACTGACTCAGGCACACGAGCGCGTCCGGATTGCGCAGGATGCTGTCGACCATGCGGTTCACGACTTTGCGGGCCAGCTGAATGTCGATGGGCTTGCCGCGCTGCACGTCGCGTATCGTCCGGTGCAGCACATCGCGCGCGTCGGCGTGTATCCCCTTCGCCTGCGTCAGCTCCTGCTCGAAGCTCGTCTGGTCCTGATAGGGCGGGCGCGTGTGGCGCGTAATCGCCTCGGTCGTGAGGTTTCGTATTTTCTGGCGGATCGCCTCATCTTCTTGGGCAAGCTTCTGCATGCGCTCGATTGCCGCGCGGCCGCCCCGAGCGGGCGGAACATAATCCTTGCCGGAGTCGGTCTCGATCCATACGTACTTGCACAGCTCGCGCAACTTGGACATGGTGTCGGGCTCGCGCAGCTCGAAGCCTTGAAACAGGAACGGCGTCTCGAGCCACGGCCGGTCGAGCTCGGCCACGTACATGCCGAGCTGCAAATCGCGAACGTCGATTTTCTTTCTCATCGGCTGATCGGGCAGTCCGAGCGAATTAACGTTCTTCATGCACAGAACGTGCCGGATGCCGGATTAATAAGGGAAGAGCGGCCGTATCGCGCGGCCGCGCGGACGCAGAAATCGGCCTTGGCACGGAGGAAAACGGCCCGCTCGCGATCGGCTCGGGTCTCTCGCCGAGTGTCGGGTGTCCTGGTCCTTTAAGAACTCCGCCTCGCGCAATTCGCCGGTCAACGCTAGCTCCATTGCAAGCGACAGGGCATGCGGGGCGGGGCCGGAACAACCGGCCTCGGCTCGGCGTGCCACGCGCGCGTCTTGCGGCGCGGTTGATTGTCGCGATTGCTCGCAGGCACGCGCGTCGAGTTGTGGAAGTCGATGCACGCGAATCGGCGGCCCGAAGAAACTTACCGAGAAAGAAAGGCCAACAAATCCGGTCACTTCGCCAGCCGCTTCGCCCAGTCGTCCGCCCACTCATTGAGCGGGTTCAGTGCGCGTGCGAGCTGCCGGCCTTCGGCAGTCAGTCGATATCCTTCATCCGCCATGTGCTCGATGATTTTGGCTTCGCGCAGCTCGGCGAGGCGGTCGTTCTGCACCGTCGGTGAGATGCCGTCGCAGCGCTCCTGCAACTGGCGGAAATTCAACGCGGTCCCGTCGCGCAATTCCCACATGATGCGCAGCGCCCAACGCTGACCGAGCAGATCGAGCAGCGCCATGATCGGTCGGCCCGTGGTCGAGCCGCGCACGCGGCGGCCGGGTAGGGGGGTGCGTTTCGCCATCTTGCTATTAAAAACGTAGCGTAATAGGATTCGGTTTTGCTACGAAAAACATAGCACAGCACCGTTGTCACTGAAAGCCTGATTCCTGCTCATGGAGGTCATCGTGTCGCTTCATCGTCAGCATAGTAACGCGGTCCCAAGAATCGCCCCGCTCGATCCGCCGTACGACCCGTCGATCGCCGACGCTCTCAAGAAATTGATGGGAAAGATCGACCGCGAGCCGCTAAAACTCTTTCGTACGGCCGCGCGCAGCCCGGCGTTGCTACGCCAGCTGGTGGACAGCGGCCCGTTCATCTATGGCAAGAGCGGGTTGCCGCCGCTGCATCGGGAGCTGATTATTCAGCGCACCACCGCGCGCTGCGGCGCCGAGTACGAATGGGGCGTGCACGCCGCATTCTTTGGTGATCGTGTCGGCCTAACGGGAGAACGGCTTGACGCTACTGTTATCGGCGATTGCCGCAGTGCCTGCTGGTCGCCCGAAGAGGCGTTGCTGATCGAATTCGTCGATCAGCTGCATGAGCGCGCTGCGATTACGGACGAGTTGTGGCGGCGCATGTCGCGCCATTGGAGTGAAGCGCAGATGCTGGAGCTTTCCATGCTTGCCGGTCTGTATCACGCTATTTCCTTCGTCATCAACGTCGCGGCCATCGAGCGCGAGGATTACGCCGCCGTATTTCCGACGAAGCGTGAATAGGCGGGAAATGAGGACCGGAGCGGTTAACGCTCCGGTCCCTGCCAGTGGCGCAGAAACCGGGCGGCAATGCGATCAGTCGTTACTGCGCATCGATGTTGACGTAGTTGATGTTCGCGAGCCAGCCCTCGGCGTTCCCTTCGTCGAACGAAAGCCGCATGATCCAGTGGCCTACGGTTGCGTCGATGAAGACATTCGGGATCGTCACGGTGCTCCACGTTTGCCAGCCGCCGGTGTCAGCCAAATGGATCGGTCCCGTCACGTCGACGCCGTTCATCTCGATGTGCATCGTGCCACCGTCGCCGAGCGCCGCGTAGCGGATGCTGAACGTGTACAGCCCGGAAGGCGCGCTGTTCAAAGCGTCAACCCAGTAATTCATCCACTCGCCCGGAGTTATCCAGCCGACGTCGTAACCGCCGCCCGCGTCCTGCGTGACTTCGACGTCCACGCCGTTGGCGTTGAATCCGGCCGCGCCGCCTTCGTTTTGCTGCGTGGTGTCGTGATACGCGACGCCTTCGCCGCCTTGGTCGTAGTGCTCCGCTTCCACGTGCGCGTGCGGTAGCAGCGGCGGCGCAATTTCATCGTTCCAGGGCGTTTCCGTCTTATTCAGCCAAACGTAATTGAAATTTGGCAGCCACCCGTCCGAACCTGGCGAGTCGAATGCCAGCCGAAGGATGTAATTGCCACCCGTGATCCGCGGGGTATCGACACCGATCGTGCTCCACGTCTGCCAGCCGCCGGTGTCGGGCAGGTTGATGGGGCCCGTGATATCGGTGCCATTGAGCTCGACGTGCATCGTGCCGCCGAAGCCGAGCGATGCATATCGAATGTGCATTCCCTTTACGTGCGTGGACGGTGGCACGGACACGGCGTACTCGAGCCATTCGCCGGGGGTGACCCACCCGACGTCGTAGCCGCCGCCGGTATCGAAGGTCGATTCGATGTCGACCGCCTCCGGGCGGTAGGGCGCGCCGCCTTCGTTTTCGGGCGTGCTGTCGTAATACGCCACATCCTGGCCACCGTTATCGAAATTCTCGACTTCGAGAAGTCCGGGCCCGGTGATAGGCCTGCCTTGAAACGGCGTTTGATCAGCGTGCGCCGGCGGGGGCGTGGCGAACATTCCCACGAGCGCCGCGACCCCGAGAGTTGTAAGGACAGTTGCAACGGTACGCATTGAACACCTCCACGCAGTAAAGCCTTTGAGGGACAGATGCCTGATCGACTACGAGGGAGTTGCTGCGATCGGACACCCGTGCGAACGCTACAACGGGTTTCGGTTACGGAGCGCTCGGTTCGTCTCCCTATTAACGTTACGGTGTTACAACAAGACCGTTTAAGGTTTACACCTTTATAAGATTGCAAGTAAAAACCCGCGTTGCGCGGGCAGGTAAACTTTTAATCGAGGCACGGACAGTGAGGGGAGGTCTACGGTGCGGCGAAGGCGCAGCATCCGCGACGTGCGACGCGCGCAACAACGGAGCACGAGGCGCGATGTCGCGCTCTTACTCGCTAAACGCCGCGTGCAATTCGCTAAGCGCCGCCATGCGCGGCACAAACGTGAATCGGCCGTCTCGCATCTCTCGCGCTGCATCGAGGAAAGACTTCAGCGCCACACGCGACAGCGCGCCGCCGATGCTGATCCGTCTCACCCCGACCGCCCCGAGTTGATCTAGGGTCAGCGTCGGATCGGCGAACCCCATCACGACGTTGAGCGGCTTCGGCACCGCGGCCGCGACCGTGCGTATTTCGTCGAGGCTGCGCAGACCGGGTGCGTAGAGCACGTCGGCGCCGGCTTTCGCGTACGCCTGCAGCCGCCGGATGGTGTCGTCGAGATCTTTTCTGCCGTAAAGAAAGTTCTCCGCTCGCGCGGTGAGCACGAAGGGCACCGGCAAAGATCGCGCCATCTCAACCGCCGCATGAACTCGCTCCACGGCGTGGTGAAAGTCGTAGATCGGGGACTTCTCGTCGCGCGTCCAGTCTTCGATCGACGCGCCTACCGCACCGCACTCGTACGCTTCTCGAATGGTTTCGGCCGCGGCACGCGGATCGTCCGCGAAGCAATTTTCGAGATCGGCGCTGACGGGCAGCCGCGTCGCCGCGCAGATGATCCGACAGTTATCCAGCACCTGCTGCTTGGTCACGCCTTTGCGGCCCAACAGGTTTGCCAGCCCCAAGCTCGTTGTCCCCAAGGCGTCGAAGCCAAGGTGCTGCAGCAGCAGCGCGGTACCGCGATCCCATGGGTTTGGAAGCAAGAAGGGCCGGTCGCACTCGTGCAGTGCTTTGAACGTGGCGGCTTTCGTCTCTTGATCGTTCATCGTTTGTTCCTCCGTTGAAATCCCGGTGACGGCGAAGTTTGCCGTTGGATGAGCCGCAATTCCAATGCAAAATGCTTCTTCGTCGCGGATTTGCGCGCGAACGGGGACAGTGGTCAAGATTCGTAAGAATAGGTGACGCTACCTGACGGTCGCCGCGCGACGCGGCGACCGTCATCTAACGGAAGCTTCAACAGGAAGGTTCTTACTCCTCGGGATCGTACCCGAGATTCGGCGCGAGCCAGCGCTCCGTGGTTTTGAGGTCCATCCCTTTGCGCTGCGCATAATCCTCGACTTGGTCTTTGGCGAGCTGCCCGACGGCAAAGTAGGTCGACTCCGGGTGCGAGAAGTAGAGACCGCTGACGGCGGCCGCCGGCCACATTGCGTTGCTTTCGGTTAGCTGCACCTTGGTCTTGCGCGTCGCGTCGATCAAGGCGAACAGCGTCGGCTTTTCGGTGTGGTCCGGGCACGCGGGGTAGCCGGGAGCCGGGCGGATGCCTTGGTACTCCTCGCGGATCAACTTCTCGTTGTCGAGATTTTCATCTTGCGCGTAGCCCCAGAATTCCTTGCGCACGCGCTCGTGCAGCCGCTCGGCAAACGCCTCGGCCAGACGATCCGCTAGCGCTTTGACCATGATCGCCTTGTAGTCGTCGTGCTCCGCGTTGTATTTCTTCGCCAGCTCATCGGCGCCGATGCCGGCGGTGACGGTGAACGCGCCGACATAATCCTTGATGCCGGTTTCCTTCGGTGCGACGAAGTCGGAAAGCGCCCGGTTCGGTTTGCCCGGCGGCTTTTCGTCCTGCTGGCGCAGCGTATGCAATACCGCGGCGACGTGCGCGCGCGAATCGTCGGTGTAGACCTCGATGTCGTCGCCGACGCTGTTCGCCGCGAACAGGCCGATCACGCCGTTGGCGGTCAACTTTCGGCCCGCGATCAGCTCTCTCAGCATCTTCTGCGCGTCGTCGAAGAGCTGCCGCGCCTGCGCGCCGACTTTTGCGTCGTTCAGGATGGCGGGGTAGTGGCCGTGCAGCTCCCACGTCTGGAAGAACGGCGTCCAGTCGATGTAGCGCGCGAGCTCTTCGAGCGGATAGCTCGGAAACACTTCGAGGCCGAGCTTGCGCGGCGCCGGCGGTACATACCCGTGCCATTCGATCTTCGTCTTGTTGGCGCGCGCATCGGCCAGCGACAGCATGCGTACGTTCGATTTCTTCCCGGCGTGGCGCTTGCGCACTTCGTCGTACTCGGCGCGAATCTTCGCGACGTAGTCCGCTTTTTGCCCGTCGCTCAGCAGGTTCGAAGCGACGGTGACGCTGCGCGAAGCATCCTTTACCCAGATGACCGGGTTCGAGTAATTCGGCGCGATCTTCACCGCCGTGTGCGTACGCGACGTCGTCGCGCCGCCGATCAGGAGCGGCACGGAGAAGCCTTCGCGCGTCATCTCCTTCGCGACGTGCGCCATCTCGTCGAGCGACGGCGTGATGAGGCCGGAGAGGCCGATGATATCGACGTTCTCCTTCTTCGCCACCTCGAGAATCTTCGCCGACGGCACCATGACGCCGAGGTCGATGACCTCGTAGTTGTTGCACGCGAGCACGACGCCGACGATGTTCTTGCCGATGTCGTGCACGTCGCCTTTCACCGTCGCCATGAGGATCTTGCCCTTGGCGCGGTTGTCGGCGTTCTTCGCCTTCTCCGCCTCGATGAAGGGGATGAGATACGCGACCGCCTTCTTCATCACGCGCGCGCTCTTCACGACTTGCGGCAGGAACATCTTGCCGGCGCCGAAGAGGTCGCCGACCACGCCCATGCCGTCCATGAGCGGGCCTTCGATCACCTGCAGCGGACGTTCGTATTGGCGGCGCGCCTCTTCGGTGTCCTGTTCGATGTACTCGTCGAGTCCTTGCACCAGCGCGTGCTTCAGGCGCTCCTTGACCGGCAGCTGTCGCCACGACAGATCGGGACCTTTGCTCTGCTCGCCTTTGCCGGCGTATTTCGGCGCGATCTCCAGCAGCCGTTCGGTCGCGTCGTCACGCCGATTGAGGATGACATCCTCCACGGCGTCGCGCAGCTCCGCCGGGATTTCTTCGTATACCGGCAGCACGCCGGCGTTGACGATGCCCATCGTCATGCCGGCCTTGATCGCGTGATACAAAAAGACCGAATGGATCGCTTCTCGGACCGGGTTGTTGCCGCGGAATGAGAACGACACGTTCGACACGCCGCCCGAGACGTGCACGCCCGGGCAGCGCCGGCGGATCTCGCGCGTCGCTTCGATGAAGTCGACGGCGTAGTTGTTGTGTTCGGCGATGCCGGTCGCGACCGCGAAGATGTTCGGATCGAAGATGATGTCCTGCGGCGGGAAGCCGACCTTCTCCGTCAGCAGCTGATATGCGCGTTCGCAGATCTCGACTTTGCGTTCTTTCGTGTCGGCCTGGCCCTTCTCATCGAACGCCATCACTACCGCGGCTGCGCCATAGCGGCGCACCAGGCGCGCCTGTTCGAGGAACTTCGCTTCGCCTTCTTTGAGCGAAATCGAGTTGACGATACCTTTACCCTGACTGCGCTTCAGACCCGCTTCGATCACTTCCCACTTCGACGAGTCGATCATGAGCGGTACGCGCGCGATATCGGGCTCGGACGCGATCAGGTTGACGAACGTCGCCATCGCCTGTGCGCCGTCGAGCATGGCTTCGTCCATGTTGATGTCGATCACTTGCGCGCCGTTTTCGACCTGCTGGCGTGCGACATCGAGCGCCTTCGGGTATTCGTTGTTGAGGATGAGCTTCTTGAACGCGGCGGAGCCGGTCACGTTGGTGCGCTCGCCGACGTTCACAAAGAGCGAGTCGGGTCCGATGTTGAGCGGCTCCAATCCCGAAAGGCGCAATTTCGGTTCGATCTTAGGCTGTACGCGCGGACGCACGCCCGTCAGGACGTTGGCAATCGCCTTGATATGGGCCGGCGTCGTGCCGCAGCAGCCCCCGACTATATTAAGGAATCCCTGCTGCGCCCAATCGCCGATTTCCTTCGCCATGAACTCGGGCGTGTCGTCGTAGCCGCCGAACGCGTTCGGGAGACCGGCGTTCGGATGGCAGCTGGTTCGTACGCCGGCAAAGCGCGCGACGTCTTCCACGTATTGGCGCAGCTGTGCGACGCCGAGCGCGCAGTTCAAGCCGACGCTGAATGGACGCGCATGGGCGATCGAGTTCCAGAACGCCTCCGCGGTTTGCCCGGACAGCAGGCGGCCGGCGGCGTCGGTAATCGTCCCGGAGATCATGATCGGCAGGCGGAAGCCGATTTTCTCGAAGTGCTGATCGATCGCGTAAATCGCGGCTTTGCAATTCAGCGTATCGAAGACGGTTTCAATGAGGATGAGGTCGGCGCCGCCGTCGATGAGCCCGCGCACGGCGTCGGTGTACGCCGCCACCATTTCGTCGAACGTGACGTTGCGAAAGCCGGGGTTGTTGACGTCCGGTGAGAGCGACGCGGTGCGGTTGAGCGGCCCGAGCACGCCCGCGACGTAGCGCGGCCGGGTGGGATCGCGCCGCTCGAAACTATCGGCGGCCGCACGCGCGAGGCGCGCGCCTTCGCGGTTCAACTCGTACGCGAGCGCCTGCATGCCGTAGTCGGTCATCGAGATCGCCGTCGAGTTGAACGTGTTGGTCTCGATGATGTCGCTGCCGGCGTCGAGATACGCGCCGTGGATGTCGCGGATGATCTTCGGCTGCGTGAGGACGAGCAGGTCGTTGTTGCCCTTGAGATCCGACTTCCAGTCTTTGAAGCGCTCCCCGCGGTAGTCGGCCTCGCTCAGCTGGTAGCGCTGCAGCATCGTGCCCATGGCGCCATCCAGCATGAGAATGCGAGTGTCGAGCAATTTGTCGAGGCGCGCGAGACGCTCCAGGCGCGTGGAGATGTTCAGGTCGGTCACTTTGGGGTTTTTCGCCGTTTCTTCAGCGAAGTTTACACAAAACCGTCCGGGCACGCCGTGTCGATTATGAGAATAAGCTTACTCGTACCGGTAATAAGCAGGTGCGTGCCACCACGAACGACGTGGACAGTGAGACGGCGGCAGGCGGAGAGCCGTCGTGCGGTGGGCTTGCCGACCGACCCATCGATGACGACCGCGGACTAGCCCTATGCGAGCGGTGGCGACTGCGATGAAAAACCGCAGAGGACGCGGAGGAACACAGAGGGAAGATCGTTAAGAAATTGAAACGCAAAGGACGCCAAGGACGACAGTAAAGCAGGTTAAGAAAGCCTTCGCGGCGGCGCGGTACGACCAAGGCGACTAAGGAAGCGCCGAATATTCGTTATCAACCGCAGAGGACGCGCAATGAGTGCCGCGCCGTCGCTTGTGAGACGATAAGCGATCGGTGGCGAGAGCGCGGCTGCGCGCGAGCCTCGGGGCGACGAGTCAAGCTTCAACGCTGATCGAGCGTCGCGCGAGACCGAGATTGAGCAGGCGCTGGATGAAGTCTTCGTAGCTCATTCCGGCCTTCAGCGCGGAGAGGGTGGAATCTTCATCGCGCGCGATCCCCGGGTTCGGGTTGGCTTCGAGTACGTAGATGTCCTGCTCGGCGGTGAGGCGCAGATCGACGCGCGCGTAGCCGTTCATGTCGAGCGTGCGGTACACGCGTTTGCACACGCTCGCGATTTTTTCCGCCATCCCGCTCGGCAATCCGCGCGCGAACTGATACTCGATGCCCCAGCGCTTGCGGTAGTCCTCGTTCCATTTGACGCGGTACGTGGCGACGCGCGGCGCTTCCGGCGACGCTTCGCCGAACACGAGCTCGCGAATCGGCAGAATCTCGAGCTTGTGATTGCCGAGCACCGTGACGTACAGCTCGCGCCCGTCGATGTACTCTTCGGCGATTGCATCCCCCTGGGTACGCTCGTGGATGAGCGCGACGCGCTCGAGCAGCTCGGTCTCCGTCTCGACCACCGACGCGCGCGCGATGCCGACCGAGCCTTCTTCCATCAGCGATTTCACGATGACCGGGAAGCGTAGCTTGCGCGCGCGCCGTGCTTTGGTGCCGACCGGGAATACAAGGAAACCGGGCACGTTGATGTGATGAAACGACAGCAGCTTCTTCGAGAGCCCTTTGTCGCGCGCGAGCAGGAGCCCGCGCGGCGAACAACCGGTGTAGGGCAGGCGCATCAGCTCGAAGAAGCTCACGACGTAATAGTCGAACGCGCTGATGCCGGCGAAGTCTTCGAGCAGATTGAAGGCGATGTGAGGCTTCCACTCTTCGACGGTTTTGCGGATCGGCGAGAGGTCGTCGTACACACCCACCACTTGAACGTCGTGACCGAGCGCGAGAAGCGCGCTCTTCACGTCGTACTCGGTGCGATACTTCTCCATGCGCGGGTCGTCCTTCGCCTTCAAGTCGTCCGGCGGGACGAGGGTATAGTGCACCAGCATCAGCACGCGCAGTTTCTTCATAGCGACACGCGAAAACCGCCCGTATGCAGCTTATTCATCACTAGCATAGTCAGACACGCGGCGATGTCAGGTTTCATTGCCGCGTCGTCGCGCGCCACCCGCAAGCCGAGTGCGTCGCAGCGCGCAACCATCTCCTTCAGTACTTCGCTGATTCGATAGTGATATTCCGAGGTCCAACGCGCGACGATGTCGATGATCTCAGACTGGTTGCGGCGGATATAGTGCGAAGCGGTTTCGTTCTTCTTGTGCTCCTCGGCGTCGGAGAACAGTCGCGACAGGTCGACGTCGAGGAACTGCGGCCGATCGCGGCCGTAGCGTTTTTGCTTCTCGGCGTAATATTCGCGCAACGTCATCTTGAGCGAGCGGAGCGGCAGCACTTCCCGGCGATTGCGCAATCTTGCCGGTCGCGCGCGAATCTCCGTCATCAGCGCATCGACGTAGGCGAGCTTTTTCAACGCCGGCCAGCCGCTATAGCGTTTGCGCCAGTCGGAGCCGGGTTTGATCCAGACAGCGAAGGTCTCCGCCCAATCTTCGTGCGGATGCGCCTGCGCGTACCAGTTGGGAAGATGCAGCACGAAGCGCTTGCTGTACGGCTTCGGCAGGTACGTGTCGGGATAGCGCTGGCTCGATCGCCCGAAGTGATGCCGCCAGTCGCTGCGCCGGTGGATCTGGTACGCATTCAGCAGCGCGTGCCCCGCCTCGTGGCGCAGCAGTTTCATGCACTCGGTCGGCGAACTGCCTTCGACTTCGAGCATCATCTCGTGCTCGAGTCGCTTCAGGCGCGGGTGCGCGAGGAAGAACGGAATCGCGATGCCGGGTACGCCGTCCGGGGTGAACCATTCGTCCGAGAGCCAAACGTGCGGGCGGAAGTCGAAGCCGCGGTGCTTGAGCTCGGCGTACAGGCGGCGCACGTTTTTTGCGAGCTCGGTACCTTCGATGCGCAGCGGCAAATCCGCAATGCGCACGTCGAGCAATCGTTCGGTCGGCCACGTGGGCCACGTGCGCGGAACGCGGCGCGGCCGATGCTTGACCCTCGTGCGGCGCGAGCGGCGACGACGCTTCTTGCGGGTCATCCGCGCGCGCAGGCGTGGTTATTCTTAATAAAGGACATGCACGCGATAGCCTTCGCGCTCGAGCAGATCGAGCAATCCATCGGTACCCGACAGGTGCCCCGCGCCGACCGCGATGAACGCCTTGCCTTCCTCGAGCCGCGGTTTCATGCGCTCGACCATACGTCGGTTACGATCGCTTAGCAATCGGCGGTTGAGCATCCGTTGCAGGCGGGGATCGGCCGTGCCGTATTTGCGCGCGAGCGCAGCGAGCCGCTCGAGGTCGCGCGCCAGGTACGCGCGCACCAACCCTTCGATGCCCTCGGCGCGTTGCGGTTGCCGCGAGAGCGTCTCCTTTACCAAGTCGATTTGATCCGGCAGCGGTAGCCCGTCGTACGCGGCGATGACGCTGTCCAGGTGCTCGGTCCGACTCACGAGTCCATACACTGGTTTTCCGGCTTGCCGCGCTTCGCGCAGCAAGACGAGATCGAGGAACGGATCGGCGTTGGCGGGTACCGGCGGGGAGGAGAGAGTGGTGATGACAGCCCAAGGCTTCATCTTTTTGATCCAATCGCTCGGCAGCCCGCGCTCTTCGAGCGCGGTGTAGGCCTGCGCGTAGAGCGTATCGCCCAGCACGCGCTTGAGCGTGCGGCCGTCGCTGTAGAACATCGGATCGAGCGACACCATCGACGACGTTCCGCCCTCGGCGAGGACCTCCATCGAAAATGTGCGTGCGCCGGCGAGCGCTTCGTCGACGGCGTGCGGCACGACGACCACGCGCCGATCGTTGCTGTGCAGCGTGCCGAAGAGATAGCTCGGCGCGCGGCCGTTGCCGTCGATTTGCCAGAGCAGGCCGCGCGCGTAAGGCGTGGTGGGCTCGACCGCCGTCGCGCCGTCGTTTTTGGCGGGCGGCGTGGCGGCGCTGGAACCGAAAGCGGTAAGTGAGAGTACGAAGGCCGTGAAAATGAAAACGCCGCATGGCGATCGCATGTGAGTTTCGCGAGTCAAACGCAAGTCAAAGCGTTTCATGATTCGTTCCTCCCCGGACGATCGAGAATCGATTCGCGCCGGTTCTCATCCGCAACGGCGGCATCGCACAGGTCCCGCCGGTAAGCCGAATCGTCGCCGCCGCGCTATCCGGAAATCTCAGGATGGAAGCGGGATGGCCGCGCAAAGCGAATCCTCGGTTCGGGCTTCTTCAAATTATACGGCGGAAACCGATATGATCCGTCACGATGTCAACGGATATATCGACTTGAACGCCCGCGCACCTCTGTTCGCGCTGCTCGTCGCGGCGGCTTGGCCGTGCTCGGCACAGGAGGAGTTGCCGCTGTGGGAGGCCGGGCTCGGCATCGGTGTCGTCAGCGCGCCTCACTACCGTGGTTCGGACGAACGTCGCGCGTACGTCCTTCCGATCCCGTATTTCATTTATCGCGGCGAGCGCCTCCGTCTCGACCGGCGCGGACTGCGCAACGAGCTATTCGAAGGTACGAGCGCGTCCATCGACTTCAGCGCGAGCCTGGGTCTGCCGGCGAGGAGCCAAGGTAACGATGCGCGAGCGGGCATGCCGGATCTCGACCCGACGCTCGAGATCGGGCCGTCGTTCAATGTGCGCCTTTACGAAAACGCGCCGCGCGACCGGTTGCTCACGCTGCGGATGCCGCTGCGAGCTGTGATCGCGACCGACCTCTCTAGTGCGAATTACATCGGCTGGGTGTTTCTGCCGCATCTCGCGTACGACCTGCGCAATGTCCGTGATGGTTGGAACATCGGGTTGTCGGCGGGGCCCATTTTCGCGGCCAACCGGTATCACGACTATTACTATGCGGTGCCGTCGGAGTTCGCGACCCCCACGCGGCCGGCATACGACGCGGGGGCCGGCTACAGCGGTTTCAGCACGGGTATTGTCTTCAGCCGCCGCTACCCGGGCTATTGGTTCGGCACCTTCATTCGCTACGACAACGTGCACGGCGCCGTTTTCGATAACAGTCCGCTGGTCCGGCAGTCGTACGCCGTCATCGCCGGCATCGCGGTGAGCAAGATCGTCGCGCGGTCGGAGCGAACGGTGGGGACGGAGGAGCCGGAGACCCGTCCGTGACGACGCGGTGCCGCCGCTGCCGTTTGTTGTCCGGAATTTTTGTCGATAACATGCCGTCATGTCGGGAAATACGATAGGTAAACTTTTTACGGTAACGACCGCCGGCGAATCGCATGGTCCCGGATACGTGGCGATTGTCGACGGCTGTCCGCCGGGCCTCGAGTTGAGCGAGGCGGACATCCAGCCCGACCTCGACCGGCGCAAGCCCGGCAAGTCGCGGCATGTCACGCAGCGGCGCGAGGAGGACGCGGTGAAGATTCTTTCCGGCGTCTACGAGGGCCGCACGACGGGGACACCGATCGGCCTCATCATCGAGAACACGGACCAGCGTCCGCAGGATTACTCCAAAATCGTCGACCGGTTTCGCCCCGGGCATGCCGACTACACGTATCATCAGAAGTACGGTGTACGCGATCCGCGCGGCGGCGGACGCGCCTCGGCGCGCGAGACCGCGATGCGCGTCGCGGCGGGCGCCATCGCCAAGAAGTGGCTGCGTGTGCGTTGTGGCGTAACGATCCGCGGCTATCTCGCGCAGCTCGGGCCGCTTCGTTTGGATCTCAAAGACTGGGCGGAAGTAGAGCGCAACGCGTTCTTCTGCGCCGACCCGGCGCGCATCGCGGAGCTGGACGAATATATGGACGCGCTGCGCAAAGAGGGCGACTCGGTTGGCGCCCGCGTGAACGTCGTTGCGTCGAACGTCCCGGTAGGTTGGGGCGAGCCGATATTCGATCGGCTCGACGCCGACATCGCCTACGCCATGATGAGCATCAACGCGGTGAAGGGCGTGGAAATCGGGGCGGGATTCAGGGCGATCGAACAGAAAGGTACTGCGCATCGCGACGAGATGACGCCCCAAGGATTCCTGTCGAATAACGCCGGGGGCATTCTCGGCGGCATTTCGACCGGCCAGGACATCGTGGTTGGCATCGCGCTCAAGCCGACGTCCAGCATCCGCTTGCCCGGCCGCACCATCGATCGAAGCGGCCAGCCGGCCGATATCGCCACGACGGGTCGTCACGATCCTTGCGTCGGCATTCGCGCGACGCCGATCGCCGAAGCGATGCTCGCCCTGGTCCTCATCGACCATGCCCTCCGACACCGTGCCCAGAACGCCGACGTGGTAAGGACGACGCCCGTTATCCCTGGCAGCACCTCCACTTAGCGTTCCCCGCAGGCTTTGTCGCAAATTTTATTCCCGGAATCCCTGGCAATTTTGCCGATCAGCGACCACTATTAGTCCAAAGTAACTAGTGTCGTCAGGAAGCTGAGTCGCGGCATGGATGCGTAATGCGCGGCGCCCGGTCCGCGCGTGCTCCAACAAGGAAAAAGCGCAGCGGATGGCCATTGCAATCTCTTTTGCGGCTTTTGCGGGCTGGACGGCGTTGCTGTTGCGAAACGCCGCGTTCGGATCTTCGCTCGTTCCGACCCCGCTCGGGCTGCCGTCGCCTATATCGCATCACCCACGGCGCGGGCGCACGCGCAACATCGAGATCGCGCCGACGCAATAACTCCGATGGTTTGGGATTTCGAGAAGCTCGGACTGAGCGAAAGCCCGGTCGCGGTCATGGTCACGGCCGCGGATGCCCGCATGGTTCGAAGTAACCGGGCGGAAAGCCGGTTTGCATTTCGCCGAACGGCGAAGCGGCGGTTCCGCGAACGGAGCGACGGATGATGCCTACCATCCTCGTGGTCGACGACCGCCCGATCAACCGCCAGTTTTTGGCGGCGCTGCTCGGCTATGCGGGCTATCGGGTGATCGAAGCGGCGGATGGCGCGCAGGCGCTCGAAATGGTGCAGGCGCATCACCCCGCGCTCGTTATCTCCGATATTCTGATCCCGGGCATCGAGGGCATCGACTTCGTCAATCGCTTGCGCGCCAATCCCGGGAGCGCGCCGATCCCGATGATTTTATATACCGCCGCCTACCGGTTGGACGAAGCGCGCGCGCTCGCGCGCTCGTGCGGCGTGCGCACCGTGATTGCGAAGCCGTCCGATCCGCAGGTGATCCTCGACACGGTCGTCGCGGAGCTCGATCTGGCGCGCGAAGCGACGGCAGGCAACGAGACCGGATTTCGCGGCAAGGGGCGCGGTCAGCCGCGGCTCGTTTCCGAGCGATTATCGGATTACCTTCAGGATCTCGTTGAGCTGAGCGAGCGCGTGCACGCGGAGCGCCCGCAAGGCCGTGCGCCGGGCAGGGAAGACGAGCTGCCCGATATGGCCGATCGCGTGCTCGATTCGTTCACGCGCGTGCAGGCGCTCTGCATGCGTCTTGCCGCCGTCGCCGAGCTGAGTCAGGACCTGATATTGCAGCGGGCGCCAGACGGCCTTGTCGATCTTGTTGCCCGTGCCGGGCAGGACATCGTCGGCGCGAAATATGTGGTGGCCGCGGTTCTCGACGGCGGGCATTCGCCGCGATACTTCGCGGCGTGCGGCCTACCGCCCACCGTGGCGGAAGCGGTACGTGCGGGCCTCGATCCGCATGCGCCGCTATTCAAAGCGCTGTTACACGACGGCGGCCCGCAGCGGCTGCGTGGTCTCGCTGGTCCGCAGGCCGCCGGACTGCCGGCGGAGCATCCTCTCGTTTCAACGTTGCTCGCGGTTCCGGTTCGGTCCGGCGTGCGCACCTACGGGTGGCTTTATTTCGGCGACAAGCTCGGGCATGACGAGTTCAGCGACGACGACGAACAGTTCGCCATGACGCTCGCGACGCAGCTCGCGCAGACGTACGAAAACCTGGTGCTATACGACGAGCTGCGTGCCCACGCCTTGCGGCTCGAGCACCAGGTCCAGGAGCGCAAGCAGGTGGAGGCGGCGCTGCGCGAAAGCCGATCCTTTCTCGAGCAGGCGCAGGAAGTGGGCGGCGTCGGTAGTTGGGTGTCGGGACTCGGCGATGACACGACGCTTTGGTGGTCGCGTCACACGTACCGTCTGTTCGGCATCCCGGAGCACACGCCGATCGACCTGCACGTATTTCGCGAGGCGGTGCACCCGAACGATCGGCACGTGGTGGACGAGGCGGTCGAGCGCGCGATCGCCTCCCGCATACCGTATACGCTTGTGCACCGCATCGTGCGACCCGATGGTGCGCTGCGCTGGGTATACGGACGCGCCGACGTATTGTACGACGCGGACGGACGGCCGAAGAAGCTCATCGGCGTCGTCCAGGATATCACCGAGCGCAAGGAGCAGGAGGACCGAATCTCGCGGTTGACGCGGCTTTACGCACTCCTGAGCGGTATCAACTCGACGATCGTGCGCGTCCACGAGCGGCGGGCGCTGCTCGATGAGGCGTGTCGCATCGCGGTCGAGCACGGTCGTTTCGGTATCGCCTGGATCGGCTTGTGTACACCGGACGAGCCGAGCGTGCGACCGGTCGCGTGCCGCGGCATCGAGCTCGAGGCGCTCGAACGGTTGCGGGCAATGAAGCGCGCGGGCGGCACGGTGAGCGAGGCGCTGCGAACCCGAAAGGCGGCATTCTGTAACGACATCGAAGCGGCCGTACCGGTTAGTCCGGTGCGCGAAGAAGCACTGAAACGCGGCTATCGCTCGGTCATCGCGTTGCCGTTGATCGTCGCGCGCGCGGTGGCCGGCGTCATCGTGCTGTACGCTCGGGAGGTCGGCTTTTTCGACGCCGACGAGCTCAAACTTCTCAACGAGCTGGCGGGCGATATCGCGTTCGGCCTGCAATACATCGAGAAAGAAGAGCGGCTCGATTATCTCGCATACTACGACGCGTTAACCGGGCTGCCGAACGGCACGCTGTTCGACGATCGACTGACCTTGCTGCTCAATAGCGCGCATCCGGATCGGGAAATCGTCGGGGTGGTGGTCGTCGATCTCGAACGCTTTACGCAGATAAACGATACGCTCGGGCGCCACGTCGGCGATATCCTCTTGCGCACTGTCGCCGAGCGTCTGACCGCGGTGTGCCCGGAGCCGTGCACCGTTGCGCGCATCGGTGCCGACACGTTCGCCATCGCGCTCGCCGATCTGGGCGACGGCGCCGAGGTCGCGGACGTTCTCAACGAACGCATCTTCGAAGCGCTGCACCGTCCATGCCGGGTGGATGAAGGCGAAGTACGGCTGTCGGCGCGCGCGGGCATCGCGCTGTATCCGAACGACGGCGCCGATGCCGCGACGCTGTTCAAGAACGCCGAGGCTGCGCTCAAGCAGGCGCGCGCTTCCGGAGAGCGCTATCTCTATTACTCGCGAGAGATCAACGCGAGCGTCGCGGAGAAGCTCGCGCTCGAAACCCGCGTGCGCCAGGCGGTCGAGCGCCGCGAATTCGTGCTGCACTACCAACCCAAGGTGGACATCCGCGACGGTCGGGTGATCGGCCTCGAGGCGCTGCTTCGCTGGAGCGATCCGCACGCGGGGCTCGTGCTGCCGGAACGCTTCATCGGCGTGCTCGAAGAGACCGGGTTGATCCTCGATGTCGGCGAGTGGGTACTCGATCAGGCGCTCGCGGATTACCGGGGGTGGCGTGACGGCGGGCTCGATCCGCCGCGGATTGCGGTGAACGTGTCGCCGCGACAGCTCAAGCAGCCGGATTTCGCCGAGCGCGTGCGCCGCGCCATCGAACGCCGCGGGGTCGGGCCGGGGAGCCTCGAAATCGAGCTGACCGAAACGCTGATCATGGAAGACATCGACACGAACATCGAGACGCTCAAGCGGATCAGCGACATCGGCGTCAGCATCGCCGTCGACGATTTCGGGACCGGTTACTCCTCGCTCCGTTACCTCGCAAAGCTTCCCGTCGACGCGCTCAAGATCGATCGCTCGTTCATCCTGACAATGGCCGATGATCCCGATAGCATGACCATCGTATCGACCATTATTTCACTCGCGCATTCGCTGAAGTTGCGCGTTGTCGCGGAAGGCGTCGACGCGCCGGCGCAGGCGGGGCTGCTGCGCGAGCTCGGTTGCGACGAGCTGCAGGGTTACTTGCACGGACAGGTGATGGCCGCGGAGGGGATCGCGGCGTTATTGGGTGAAAAACGACGGCGTTAGAACGTGGGTAACGCGCGGTGTGAGCGTCACGCGAGCGACTTCAACCGGCGGCGACGAAACGGTGCGAGCTCGATCACTTGCGCGGGCGTCGGAGACTCGATCGGCGCCGCTGGAGCCGGATCGAGCGGACCGAAGATGCGATCGAGCGCGACGCAAAGCTCCTCGATCAAACGATAGAGATCGACGTCCGTCCGCTCCGAACGGAGCACCTCGACGCGCAGCGGGGCGACCGCGTTGAAGGTCGTCTCGCGCTCGACCGGGTCGTTCAGTCGCTGACAGCGGTTGCCGGAGTAGATCGACTGCGCCAGGCGCTTGGTGAACTCGTGATGCAGGGGACTCGACTCGAAGAGATCTTTGAAAGTCTTGGCGCTGGGGTTGAGCGGAACTTGGTGATAACCCAGCTGCGCTTCGAGTTTGCGTAGCAGCTCGAGGAAGGTCATCGCGAGGCTCGTATCATCTGCACCATCGCGTCGCCCGCGTTCGAGAGCGTACGCTTCGCATGCGTCACGATGCCGAGAGTGCGTTCTATCGTCTTCATGTTTCTAATCTGGACTACTTTCAGGTCGTCGTCAATCATAGTGCGCGGAAGTGCTGTCCATCCAAGACCGATGGCGGCGAGCATCTTCAATACTTCCAGATAATTCGTCGTCATATCGACGCGGATTTTGCCGCGCGCCGCGCCCAACGCCCTAAGAATGATGGCGCGCGTATAAGTGCCGGCGCCGGGTAATATCGCCGGATGATCGAGCAGCATCCGCGGCTGTACCGCGCGCTCTGCGGAAAGCGGATGATTTGGAGCGACGACGATGTCGAGCGGATCGTTCCAGATCGGCTCGCAACGCAGCTGCGGGAGCGCGGCGGGCGGCAGCGTCACAACGGCGAGCTCGAGTTCGCCGCGCAGTACCGCATGGCACGCCTGTTCCGAATCCATGAAGCGCAGATCGAGCCGCACTTCCGGATAGCGGACGTGAAAACGCTTGAGCGTCTGTGGAATGCGATGCAACCCGATGTGATGGCTGGTCGCGAGCGACAGCGCGCCGCGGATGTGCCCGGCGAGATTCGTGATCGAGCGTTTCGCGTCCTCGAGCTCGTTCAAAATGGCGCGCGTTCGTTCGAGCAGCGCCCGTCCGGCCTCGGTCAGCTGCACGCGGCGGCCGATGCGGTCGAAGAGCGCGGTGTCGAGCGTTTGCTCCAGCGAGGCGATCCGTTTGCTGATGGCCGGTTGCGTGAGGTAGATTCGTTCGGCGGCGCGCGAGAACGAGCCGGTTTCCGCAACCGCGAGGAACGCCTGAAGCGCGTCGAAGTCCATAACCGATGAGAATCGAATCTATGTAAAAGATGAATTTGAGTTATTTATAGCCTGTGCCTAAGATGGGCACAATCAGCAACCAGAGACTCCAGGGACGGAGAACCAACCGATGACCCAAACACTTTACGATAAGCTGTGGGACGCGCACGTCGTGCGCGACAACCCCGACGGCACCACCCTCATTTATATCGATCGGCACCTCGTGCACGAAGTCACCAGCCCGCAGGCGTTCGAAGGGCTGAAGCTGGCGGGCCGTCAGCCGTGGCGGGTGAACGCCAATATTGCGACCGCGGATCACAACGTTCCGACGACGGAACGAGCTCGCGGGATCGTGGATCCGGTGTCGCGCTTGCAAGTCGAAACGCTCGATCAGAATTGCCGCGATTTCGGGATCGTCGAATTCGGAATGGATGACGTGCGCCAGGGCATCGTGCACGTGATCGGGCCGGAGCAGGGGGCGACGCTTCCCGGCATGACGGTGGTTTGCGGCGATTCGCATACCTCGACGCACGGCGCCTTCGGCGCGCTCGCATTCGGTATCGGCACCTCCGAAGTCGAGCACGTCCTCGCGACGCAGTGCCTGATCATGAAAAAAGCCAAGAACATGCGCGTGCGGGTCGACGGGACCGTGGCGAGCGGCGTGACGGCGAAGGACATCGTGCTCGCCATCATCGGTCGTATCGGCACGGCCGGCGGCACCGGCTACGCGATCGAGTTTGCGGGTGCGGCGATTGAAGCGCTGTCGGTCGAAGGGCGCATGACGGTCTGTAACATGGCGATAGAGGCGGGCGCACGCGCGGGCATGATCGCCGTCGACGATAAGACGATCGAGTATTTCCGCGGCCGGCCGTACGCGCCGAACGGCGAGTTGTGGGAACGGGCGGTGCAGAGCTGGCGGGCGCTGAAGAGCGACCCAGGTGCGAAATTCGATCGCGAGGTCGTGTTGGATGGGCACGAGATCAAGCCGCAGGTGACCTGGGGGACGTCTCCGGAAATGGTGGTACCGGTGGACGACACCGTGCCGAATCCGGAGAAAGAGAAGGATCCGATGAAGCGCATCGGGATGCAGAATGCGCTCAAGTACATGGGCCTCGCGCCCGGCACGTCGATTCGCGATATCCGGCTCGACAAAGTTTTCATCGGCTCGTGCACCAATTCGCGTATCGAAGACCTGCGCGCGGCGGCAGCGGTCGTCAAAGGCAGGCGTGTCGCGCGCAACATCAAGCTTGCGCTCGTCGTGCCGGGATCGGGGCTGGTGAAGCAGCAGGCGGAGCGTGAAGGACTCGACCGCGTTTTCAAAGACGCGGGCTTCGAATGGCGCGAGCCGGGCTGCTCGATGTGTCTCGCGATGAACGCGGATCGCCTGGAAGCGGGCGAGCGTTGCGCCTCGACGTCGAACCGGAACTTCGAAGGCCGCCAGGGCGCGGGCGGCCGTACGCACCTCGTGAGCCCGGCGATGGCGGCGGCGGCCGCGATCGCGGGTCACTTCGTCGATGTACGAGAGATCTAGCCATGGAAAAATTTGAAAAGCTTACCGGCCTCGTCGCTCCGATCGACCGGCCGAACGTCGACACCGACGCCATCATCCCGAAGCAGTATTTAAAGTCGATCAAGCGCACGGGCTTCGGTCCGAGCCTGTTCGATGACTGGCGCTATCTCGATCCAGGCGAGCCGGGGATGGATCACAGCAAGCGTCGTCTCAACCCGGATTTCATTCTCAATCAGCCGCGTTACCAGGGCGCACAGATTCTCCTCGTGCGCGACAACTTCGGCTGCGGCAGCTCACGCGAGCACGCGCCATGGGCGCTGCTCGATTACGGGATTCGCGCCCTCGTTGGGCCGAGCTACGCCGATATCTTTTATAACAACAGTTTCAAGAACGGCCTGCTCCCGATCGTTCTGCCGTCGGAAGTCGTCGAACGGCTGTTCCGGGAGACGCTCGCGACGCCCGGTTATCGGCTCGCGGTCGATCTCGCGTCGCAGACGGTGACGACGCCGGACGGCACGGCCTTTCGCTTCGAGATCGACGCGTTCCGCAAGCATTGTCTGTTGCACGGGCTCGATGATATCGGCTTGACGCTGCAACACGTCGAGGAGATCCGCGCGTACGAAGCGCGGCGCCGCGTCGAAGCGCCTTGGCTGTTTCAGTCGGGGGGCGCCGGATGAAGCGATTTCATCTCGCGCTCGGCGTCGCGGACGTTGAGCGGTCGATCGCAGAATACACGGACAGGTTGTCGGCGCCGCCGCAAGTCGTGGTTCCGGGGGAATACGCGCTGTGGCGCACAGCGTCGCTCAACTTCTCGATCCGTCGTTCCGGCGAGAAGCCGGGCACGTTGCGCCATGTCGGCTGGGAAGATAGCGACGCGGCCGGTTTCGTAGTCGAGCAGGATGGCAACGGGCTCGCGTGGGAACGCTTCAACGCGGAGGCACAAGCGGAGGAAATTCGCCGATTGTGGCCGGCGGCGAACGTTCCGCGCGAGCAATCAGGGAGGAACCCATGACAAAGAAAGTAGCGGTTTTGCCGGGCGACGGCATTGGGCCGGAGGTCGTCGGTGAAGCAGTTAAGGTCATCGAACGTCTGCGGCGCGACTTTGGATTGAAGGTGGAGTTGGAGCCGGCGCCCGTCGGGGGCACTGCCTACGATCAACACGGGCGGCCGCTGCCCGAGTCGACGTTGCGGCTGGCGCAGCAGGCGGATGCGGTGCTGCTCGGCGCGGTCGGGGGACCGAGATACGACACGCTTCCGCGCGAGGTGCGGCCGGAGAAAGCGCTGCTTGCGCTGCGTTCTGAGCTCAAGCTCTTCGCCAACCTGCGTCCGGCGATCCTCTATCCGTCGCTCGCGGGCGCCTCGTCGCTCAAGCCCGACGTGGTCGCCGGTCTCGATATACTGATCGTGCGGGAGCTGACCGGTGACATTTATTTTGGCGAGCCGCGTGGAGTGCGGCAGTTGCCGAACGGCGAGCGTCAGGCGTTCAACAACATGCTCTACGCCGAGCACGAGATCGAGCGTGTGGCGCGGGTGGCGTTCGAGGCGGCGCGCAAGCGCGGCAAGAAGCTCTGCTCGGTCGACAAGTCGAATGTGCTCGAGGTTTCGGGATTGTGGCGCGAGGTCGTGACCCGTGTCGCGAAGGATTATCCCGACGTGAGCCTGTCGCACATGCTCGTCGACAACGCAGCGATGCAGCTCGTGCGCACGCCGCGGCAGTTCGACGTGATCGTGACGGGCAACCTGTTCGGCGATATTCTCTCCGACGAAGCCGCGATGCTGACCGGTTCCATCGGTATGCTGCCGTCGGCGTCGCTCGATGCGGCGAACAAGGGGATGTACGAGCCGATTCACGGTTCGGCCCCGGACATCGCCGGCAAGGGCGTGGCGAATCCGCTGGCGACGATCCTCTCGGTCGCCATGATGCTGCGCTACAGCTTCAACGAGCCGGAGCTGGCCGGAAGGATCGAGCGCGCGGTCGCGGCAGCTTTGGAGCGCGGCTTGCGCACGGGCGATATCTATACGGAAGGCACGACGCGGATCGGCACGGCGCAGATGGGCGATGCCGTGGTCGGCGCGTTGTGATCGGCGTTGATATGTGATCGAACCGCAAAGGACGCGGATTTGGGAAGATCTGATTTATTATTGTCTAACCGCCAAGGACGCAATGGTTTTCTTGTTCTGCGTCCTCCGCGTCCTTTGCGGTTAAAACGAATATTTCAGAGTTTCATTAGAAGAAAACCTTCGCGTTCTTCGCGTTGGTTGGCGGTAGATAATTTCTTACAGGTGAGACGATGAAGCGGGTAGGTTTGGTGGGTTGGCGCGGGATGGTGGGTTCCGTCCTGATGGAGCGTATGCAGGCGGAGCGCGACTTCGACCTGATCGAGCCCGTGTTCTTTACGACGTCACAGCTGGGCGGAGCCGGTCCGCGGATCGGCAAAGATGCGCCGCCGCTCAAGGACGCGAAGAACATCGACGAGCTCGAGAAGCTCGACGTCATCATTACCTGTCAGGGCGGCGACTACACGACCGAAATTTTCCCGAAGCTGCGCGCCGCCGGCTGGAAGGGTTACTGGATCGACGCCGCGTCGACGCTGCGGATGCAGGACGACGCAGTCATCATCCTCGACCCGGTGAATCTAGACGTCATCAAGGACGCGCTGGCGCGAGGAGTGCGCAACTACATTGGCGGCAACTGTACGGTGTCGTTGATGCTGATGGCCCTCGGCGGCCTGTTCAAGCATGGGCTGGTGGAGTGGATGACGGCGATGACCTACCAGGCCGCATCCGGCGCCGGCGCTCAGCACATGCGCGAGCTGTTGCAGCAGATGGGCGCCGCGCACGCGGCTGCCGCGCAACTGCTGCGCGATCCGGCTTCGGCGATTCTCGACATCGACCGTGCCGTCGCGGCCGAGTTGCGAAGCGCTGCGTTCCCGGTCGAACACTTCGGCGTGCCGCTGGCGGGTAGCCTCATCCCCTGGATCGACAAGGACCTCGGGAACGGCCAGAGCCGTGAAGAATGGAAAGGGATGGCGGAGGCGAACAAGATTCTCGGCCGGTCCGCGAACCCGATCCCGGTGGACGGCGTCTGCGTCCGTATCGGGGCCATGCGCTGCCACAGTCAGGCGCTCACCATCAAGCTCACCCGGGACGTGCCCCTCGACGAGATCCGCACGATACTTGCGACCGCCAACGATTGGGTACACGTGGTCCCGAACGAGCGCGACGCGTCGATCAAGCAGCTGACGCCGGCCGCGGTGACGGGTTCGTTGCGGGTGCCCGTGGGCCGGCTGCGCAAGCTACCGATGGGAAATCTCTACCTCGGCGCTTTTACCGTCGGCGACCAGCTGCTGTGGGGCGCGGCGGAGCCACTGCGGCGCATGTTACGCATCCTCCTCGAGCGCTAGCTATTTCCTGGGCTGTTCAGCCTTAAGTTGCCGGTCCTGCAAAGAAGGACTATAGAAGAAAGACCGACTCTAGAAGCAGGACCGGCGCTTCTATTCGATTGTTGAACGACTGCTAGAGGTCCAATCCAGGGACCGGCGACACATCGTCCTCCCAGTCAGCGCCAATCCGGCGGGCCGGGTCTCAAGTCCAACCGGCGGGGATTTTCGGAAGAAATGGCCTTCTTAGCCGCGTTTTAGTTGAGATTAATAAAGGCGGTTACTATTATACCTACGTAACCCTCGGTCTCTATTAGTGAACAAATGGAGGATGTCCTGAGTTCCGCCAAAAAAATCGTGCACTCCCAAAGATTTGCGCGTATGGCGGGTCTGGTCCTGGGCGCTGCGTTGGCGTTATCTCCGCTCGCCGGTTATTCGCTCGGGCTCGGTAAGCTCAAGGTCAAGTCGGCTCTCAACGAGCCGCTCAATGCGGAAATCGACATTTCGTCGATCGCCGACAACGAGCTGAGGGGTTTAAAAGTATCCGTTGCGCCGCGCGCCGAGTTCGAGGCGGTCGGGGCGGAACGCCTGCCGTTTCTCTCTCAGCTCAAGTTCAACGTTTCGAAGCGCCCGGACGGTAGCTACTACCTCCAGGTAACGAGCGACGCCGCGATCGAGGAGCCGTTCCTGCACATGCTGTTGCAGCTCGAGTGGCCGAGTGGGCGGCTCGTTCGCGAGTACACGGCGCTGATCGATCCGCCGGCTTACATGGCCGGCAAGCCGCCAGCAATTGAAGCGCCGTCCGCCGCGCCGCCGGCGGCGGAGCCGGAATCTTCCAAGTTCGTCGAAACGGTGCCGCCGCCCTCGCAGGACCAAGCGGCGGAAACGGAGACGGCACAAGCGAGCCCGGCTCTTGTGCCGGAACCGTTAACGGCGCGAGCGCCATCCGAAGAGCACGAACAGACCGCGGGAGCGGCGCCGTCGCAACCGCTGCTCAGCGAGACGAAGGAACCGGCGAAAGACGCGACCGCGGCCGAGACGGATAAAGAGGTGACGGTCAGTGCGCCCACGCAGCCGGCGGAGGAGAAGCCGCGCGAGGAAACCCGAACGGTGCAAGCTCTGCCGGCAACGGGGACGTGGGCCAATGCGACCGAATACAACGTCCGCCCGGGCGACACGCTTTGGGGCATCGCGGAGCGGATGCGCACGGACAAGCAGCTGACTCTGGAACAGGTAATGGTCGCGATCTTCCACAACAATCGCGACGCCTTCTTCCACGATAACGTCAACAATCTGCGCGCTGGAAAGATACTGAAGCTGCCCGAGCGCGACGAAATCGAAGCGACGCCGTCGAGCGAGGCGCTGCGCGAGTTCCGGGCGCAGTACGACGCCTGGCAGGAGTACAAGCTGAAGCTCGCCGGAGGCAGCAAGACGCTCAAGGTAGCCGACAGCAAAGCCGCTCCTGCGCCGGAGGCGCAGGCAGAGAAAACAGAAACCACCGAAGCGCCCGCAGAGAAGAAGCCGACCAAATCGGCACAGGAACTGTTGAGGGTGGTGCGCGCGACCGGCGACGCACAGAAAGGGGCAACGGCGAAATCGGCGGAAACCGAATCGGCGAAGGACGTCGAGAAACGCGAACAAACTGCGTTGGCCGAAAGGGTAACCACGCTCGAAGAGTCGCTGCAGTCGAAAGAGATGGAAACGCGCGAGTTGTCCGAGAAGGTCGGGCAGGTGCGTTCGCAGATCAAGAACGAGAAGCGGCTGATCGAGCTGGAGAACCAGTCACTGGCGCGACAGACGGCGAAGCCGGCCGAGCCGAAACCGGCCGCCGCGCCCGCACCTGCCAAGCCTGAAGCGAAGCCGGAAACGGCGAAAACCGAAACGAAGAGCGAAGCACCGGCGCCCGCGCCCGCGCCGGCGGCGGCACCGGCCAAACCGGCGGAGCCCGCGCAGCCGGCACCCACCAAACCGGTACGAGTGACGAAGAAGCCTGCACCGGCACCGGCCGCGCCGGCCGGGGAAAAGGATTTCATCGATTCGGTGCTCGCCGACTTTGGCGACTCGCTCGTGCCGGTCGTGGGCGGAGCGGTGGCGCTCGTGGGCGGCCTGATTCTGATTATCTACCTGCGCCGTCGCCGCCGGTCGATCGCGGAATTCGAAGAAAGCATTCTGGCGTCCGATGCGATTCCGAACTCGGAGGCGACGTCGACCACGGCGAGCACCAGCACCAGCGAGTCGACGAGCCAGGCGGTCAGCAGCGGCGACACGTCGTTTCTGAGCGAGTTCAGCAAGTCCGGCATGGGGCAAGTCCATACGGACGAAGTCGATCCGGTTGCCGAGGCCGAGGTGTACTTGGCCTACGGGCGTGACGAAACCGCCGAAGAAATCCTCAAGGAAGCGATCATCAAGAACCCCGATCGGCAGGAGCTCAAGCTCAAGCTGCTCGAGATCTACCACCAGCGCAATGACGCCAGCGCGTTCGAGACGCTCGCCGAGGAAGTCTACGCCGCCCAGGGCGGCCGCGGCGGCGGCAAGGTTTGGGAAAAAGTCGAGGAGATGGGCAAGAAGATCAGTCCCGACAATCCGTTGTTCCGTGGCGGCGCGCCGGCGCGACGAGCCGCGGACCGCGCGGTCGCGCAGGGAATGGCGTCGGTCGGGGGCGTGGCTGCCGCCGTTGGCGCCGGTGCCGCGGTCGCCGCTACGCAGGTCGTCGAGAATTCCGGCTCGATCGATTTTGATTTCGACGTTTCGGCTCCGCCGGCGGCAAGCCGTGGGGCGGCGGAACCGAGCCTCGATTTCGACGTGAACGCACCCGAAATTGGCGGCGCGGCGGAAAAGCCGGCCGGCGAAGCATCGGACGGGCTCGATTTCGGGAGCGTGAACTTCGAGTCCGCGGACAACAGCGCCATCGACTTCGATCCGGGCAAAGATGCCGCGGCGGCGCCCGCTGCAGCGGACGACGAGGTCAAGTTCGAGGTCGATTCCGCCGTGGCTGCTCCGGCAAATGAAGCGGACGCTGGCTCGAGCGGCGGCAACGGCGCCGACACGCATTGGGACGAGACGGCGACCAAGCTCGACCTCGCGAAAGCGTACATCGATATGGGCGATTCCGAAGGCGCGCGCAGCATCCTCGACGAGGTACTGGCTGAGGGCAACGACCAACAGAAGAAGCAGGCAGCGGAGCTGGCCGCCCAGATCGCTTGAGCAGTTAAGCGTCGTTAGAACATTCGCCCGTAGTAAACCGCAATGTTGCGGTCAACACCGCTTTCCGCCATTACCCCGACGTAGTTTCTCCCCTGCACCGGCAGCTCGAGTCCGGCAAAGTTGCCGGTACGCCGCGTTTCATGAAAGTCACGAGTTTCGTTGGTCGTACCGCTCACGCGCTGCTCGCCCTCGATACGGCCGTAGCGCCTTCCAGCGTAAGCGCGGACGTTGCCGAGCGTGGTGCTCGCACCGACGCGCGCGTCCAGCTCCGTCGTTTCGATCGTGACGCGTTGCCTACCATCGTCGGGGTCGAGCTCCCGGAAAAGCAAAGCGGTATGGAGGAATACATCGAAGTGCGTTGACTTCACGAGATAGACGTCGGCGGAGGCGCCCGCATGAATTCCGGACGCGTACAATCCGCCGGTCGATGGGTTGTCGGTTTGGGTCAAGTACGACAGACCGCCGAAAATATTCGATCGCCAACGCTCTCCGTGATGACCGTCGAAGATGAGAGTTATGTCGGCGACTTTCGTATCTACGCGCCCCGAGCCGTAGTCGAGCGTGAAATTCCGGTGGCTTAGGCTCAGCGAATGCGGCTGGTTGCCAGCATCGTCAGTCGAAGCCGAAACACCAGCGGCAGCCAGAGACGCCGCGAAAAATAGCACGGCGCTCATCGGCACGAATTTGGGGCCCCGCAAGCGAGCGTGAACATGGCTGCAAGGCAGTCCCGGCACCGCGTCGGTCGTAGATGCATCGTTGTCAGCGTGTAGCCGCCATGAATGACACGTACACAACCAAAATTTATAGCAGACGCCCGCGATATAAATGTGGTGTTCTTTTACAAGGGATGGAACCGCTTTGGGAGACAGCCGACAGGGAACGCTGCTGGGAAGGTTAAATCAGAAGAAGACGACGGCGAGACGAGTAGAAAGGAGTGGGGAATGACGTCGGCCGCTCTTTAGAACACTCGGCCGAAATAAATCCCCACGCGACGGTCGACGCCGCTCTCCCCGATCACCCCTACGTAGCCATTCTCGTCAAGTCGGAGCTCGAGCCCGCCGAAGGCTCCGCTGCGCCGGGTTTCGTGGATCGCGCGCGTATCGTTCACCGTGCCGCTCTGCCGCTGCTCGCCGTCGATGCGACCGTAGCGCGCGCCCGCATAAGCGCGCACGCCGGCAACGGTCACGCCCGCGCCGACACGAGCATCGGGCTCGCGCGTGATGATGGTCACACGCTGCGATGCGTCAGCGTGATCGACCTTCTGATAGAGCCAAACGGCGTTGAAGAACATATCGAAGCGCGACGACCGCACCAGATCGAGGTCGAGCGAAACACCCGCGTGGTAGCCGTCCAGATCCAGTCCGGCCGTTGCCGGATTGTTCGTCTGGCTGAGCAACGAGTAGCCGCCGATCAACCCGAGCTGCAGGCGTTCGCCGTAGCGTTCGCGCCAAAGGATGCTCGCCCGATCGACCGATGTATCGACGTGCGCGGGGCCGTAGTCGAGCGGTAATTCGTGATGGCTGAAGCTCAGCGCAAAATCGAGCGGGCCTTCGACGAAGCTATAGATCTCGTCGTCCGCGGAAGCTGCGGTGGCGATCAGTAGCGCCGCAACGGGCAGCACGCGCTTCATTGGCGGCGCTCCGGGTGGACGCGGTCGAGCGTCACAAAGCTGTAAGCCCACACGTGCTGATCGTCCGTCTCGTGCTGCTCGCGGGCCGTCTCCCGCCAGGAAGCCGGGTCAAACGCGGGAAAAACGGTGTCGCCGGCGATGGGTGCATGAACGCACGTCAGATACAGCCGGTCCGCGCGGTCGAGCGTTTGCGCGTATAGCTCTGCGCCGCCGATCACGAAAACTTCATCGGTGTCGCCCGCGGCGCGGAAGGCGTCTTCGATCGTATGGACCACCGTGCAGCCGGGCGCCTGATAGTCAGCACGCCGGGTCACGACGATGTTGGTTCGGTCCGGGAGCGGACGCCCGATCGATTCATAACTGCGACGGCCCATGATGATGGGATGCCCGGTTGTGAGACGGCGAAAACGCTTGAGATCGGCTGGAAGGCGCCACGGCAACGCGTTGTCCCGGCCGATCACCCGGTTCTCCGCCATGGCCACGATGAGCGAAACACGCACGGTTAGAGTTTATACGCGGACACCGCGGGACGTGAATTGCGCCGACGGAAAACCGCTGCTCCGGTTAGACGGCGACCGGCGCCTTGATGGCGGGGTGCGGGTCGTAGTTCATCAGCTCGAAGTCGTCGTACACGAATTCGTCGAGCGAGGTCCGTTCCGGATTGAGCCGGATCTGCGGAAGCGGGCGTGGCTCGCGCGTAAGCTGTAGCCGCGCCTGCTCCAAGTGATTCATATATAAGTGTGTGTCGCCGAAGGTGTGGATGAACTCGCCGGGTTGCAAGCGGGTGACGTGCGCGATCATCAACGTGAGCAGCGCGTACGAGGCGATATTGAACGGCACGCCGAGGAAGACATCGGCGCTGCGCTGGTAAAGTTGGCACGACAGCTTGCCGTCCGCAACGTAGAACTGGAACAGGACGTGGCAGGGCGGCAAGGCCATGCGCTCGATTTCGCCCACGTTCCAGGCGGATACCAGCAGCCGGCGCGAATCGGGGGTGCTCCGGATCTGCTCGACAACCTGAGCGATCTGGTCGACCTGCCGGCCGTCCGCCGTCGGCCAGGAACGCCACTGGTGACCGTAGACCGGACCGAGGTCGCCATTTTCGTCCGCCCACTCGTCCCAGATGGTAACGCCGTTTTCCTTCAGGTAGCGGATATTCGTGTCGCCGCGCAGGAACCAGAGCAGCTCGTGAATGATCGATTTCACGTGCACCTTCTTCGTCGTCAGCAGCGGAAAACCATGCGCCAAGTCGAACCGGAGCTGATGGCCGAATACCGACAGCGTGCCGGTGCCGGTGCGATCGGTCTTACGGGTGCCGTGCTCGAGGACGTGGCGGACGAGATCAAGGTACTGGCGCATGCGAAGACCTCGGCGAAATAAGATGCGAACAGGCGAAGTGGGGTGAAACGGCGTCGTCAGGCAGCATCGTTCGTCGTGTATGAACCCTTGCGCGCTTGTCCTCGGCGCGCAGCGCGAGGGACGGATGCAAGTATAACGCGAACTTCGCTCCGACGAGCAGCGGTGACCGCCGCGGGTTTTTGAGAGGAGCTAGCGGCCGCCAATCGCCCGAGAGTGCGTTCGCACGGGACCCTCACCGTTGGCGGTCTGCTTGTGACCAGAACCTGTTGGCGCATCACTCCGGCGGGTGTGCTCCTTCCGGCCTTTGTAGATGCCGCAACTGACGAAGATGTTCTCGACGGCTTCGAAGTACGTCGACTTCTCCTCGGTCCGTCCCGTCGCCGGGTTCTTCCAAAGGTAGTCGCACCAGCCTTTCCCTTTGGTTTTCGCCGTCTGGACGATTTCCTGGATGAACTTCTTGCCGTCCGCGGCTTTGCCCTCGTAGTGGTTCTGTCCGCATACGGAAGGGTTGGCGCCGTTGGCGAGCGTGACGCCGTGGTAGTCGCCGGCGTAGATGTAGTACTGGTTGTCTTCGACGAAGCCGCCGTTCGGGTCGTTGAAGTCGGCAAGAGCCGCCTGCAGGCCTCTCCGCCGCACGTGCGCGACCGCGCGCTTGACCAGCGCGACCGCCCGATCCCGCTCCTCGATGCGGTCGACTTTGAACGCCCCGACCACCTCGAGGAGCCGCGCCGCCTCGTCCTCGAACGCGAGGGCGGTCGCGGCCGCGTGCTCGACGAGCGTCGCGTTCTGCTGCGTCACGGAGTCCATCTGCACGATCGCCTTGTTGATGTCCTCGACGCCCGCGCTCTGTTCGGACGACGCGAGTGCGATATCGCTGATCACCTCGCGCACTTGCTTTACGCTCGCTACGACGTCGTTCATGGTTCCACCGGCGGCATCGACGAGCCGAGTGCCCTGCGCCACGCTCCCGACCGACGTTTCGATAAGCGATTTGATCTCTTTCGCGGCGTCGGCGCTTCGCTGTGCGAGGCTTCGCACTTCGGCCGCGACGACGGCGAAGCCGCGGCCTTGCTCGCCGGCGCGCGCGGCTTCGACCGCCGCATTGAGCGCGAGAATGTTCGTCTGGAACGAGATGCCTTCGATCGCGCCGAGAATATCGGCGACGCGACGCGAGGCTTCCTCGATGCGCTTCATCGTGTCGGCGACTTCACGCATCTGCGCGGCGGCTTTTTCGGCAACTTCGCTGGCAGTACCGGCGAGTCCATTCGCACGCGCGCAGTTGTTCGCGGTTTGCTTCACGGTTGCCGCGAGCTCCTCCATTCCGGCGGCGGTTTCCTCCAACGAGGACGCTTGCTCCTGCGTGCGCTCGGAGAGATTGGCATTGCCGGCCGCGATGTCTTTTGCCATCGCCACGACGGCATCCGCGCTAACTCGAACTTGATCGACGATTTCGGTGAAATTGCCTTGCAGCTCCTGAATCGAACTCCACAGGCGCGCGGCATGCGCATGCGCTTCGGCAAACCGCACGTTGGTGCGCAGCGTCAGGTCGCCGCTCGAGATGCGCTCGAGCGCGCTGCGAACGCGCGCCATTCCCGTTCGGGTCCACCGGCAGATGCCGACGACGAGATAAATGGCGATCAGTAGGGAAACGGCGCCGAGCGCGACAGAAGTCGCGTTAGTGGGAAAAAGCGCGAGCCCGACGAACGGGAGAACGAATAGCGCCGTGACCGCGCTGTAGGCGAATGCCAGCGATGTACGTTCGAGGATCACGAACGCAGGCGCGAGAAAGCGGTTCATGTCTTTTCCTACGTCGAGAAGGCGCGCCGAAGTCCGTCGCGCTTTCTAATGGAGCCGATATCCCAGCCAAAGCGAGCTGCAGGCCTATTCGGCCGACTTATCGCGTCCTGTTCTGAGTTTAGGTCGGAAAGCGGAAGTGGTCCGATAAGCCCGGGCCGCGCTGCAAAGGCTCGGTTTAGTCCCGGTAACGGCGCGAAATGCGTGAGCGGACGAGCGGCGAACGGCGCCGGAAAACCGGCACGAGCGCCATGCCCGCAACGAAACCGCCGATATGCGCACTAAACGCGATGCCGCCAGCCGCCGGATCGGCAAAGGCGGAGCTGACGAGTTGCAGGAGGAACCATAAGCCGAGGACCACCATGGCCGGCAAGTGAACGATCTGCGAGAAGAACCCGAGCGGTATGAGCACGAGCACGTGCGCGCGCGGATACAGCAGCAAGTATGCGCCGAGCACCCCGGAAATGGCGCCGCTCGCACCGATCATCGGTATTTCCGATTGGGAGTTCGGCAGCGCCTGCGCGAGCACGGCAACGATGCCGCAGAGCAGATAGAAGACGACGAAGCGCGCGTGTCCCAGCGCGTCCTCGACGTTGTCGCCGAAAATCCAGAGATAAAGCATGTTGCCGATGAGATGCAGGAAACCGCCGTGCAGGAACATCGACGTGAAGACCGTTGCGACGGGAGGAACGGCGTAGAGCTCGGCCGGCAGGCGCGCGCCGCCGACGAGCGTCGCCGGAATGGTTCCGAGACTTATCGCTGCCGCCTCGAAGCCCTGTCGGCCGAGACTCAGCTGCCAGAAGAAGACGAGCGTACAGGCAACGATGATCGTTACGTTGACCACCGGACGCGTGCGACTGCGAATATCGTCGCGCAGCGGTATCACGGTGATGCGCGCAGCACGCGGCGCGGGTCCTGGCGGTAGAAGCGCGCGAGCTGACGGTAGACGGCGGGGAAATCGCGCGCGACGATCGCCGGCGCGGTGAAGAACGTTTCGCTCAGCACCGCAAAAAACTCGGCCGGATCGGCGGCGCCGTAAGGGTCGAGTCCGGTCTCGAAGTCGGCGTCGACATCGGCGCCGAAGCGCTCGAACGCGTCAGCGAACGTTTTCGTCCAGCGCGCTGTTTGCATATCGCTGTGCAGCGGCGGGAAACCGTTCGCGTCGCCGTTCAGGATATCCAGTTTGTGCGCGCACTCGTGAATCACGACGTCGCGGTCGAGAGCCTCGCGCTCTTCCTCGATCGTTTGCCACGAAAGCACCATCGGACCCTGCGTGAGCGACTGGCCGCAGAGATCGCGAGTCTCGCGGTGCATCACGCCCGCGTCGTCGACGTATTCGTCGTCGACGCGAAAGTCGCCCGGGTACACGATGATCTCGCGCCACTCGTCGTAATATTCGAGACCGAGATTGAGAATCGGCACGCTCGCCTTGACGGCGATCACGGCGCGAATCACCGGCGTCGGCTCGAAGTCGGCGGCGCCTTCGAACCTTTTAATATGCAGGAACGCTTGCGCGACTTCGTGCAGCCGATCGCGATCGCCGGGAGGAAGCTGCCGCGCGTAAGGGCAGAGGGTGAGTGCGTGCGCCCAGTGCTGCGGATCGAGCGGAGGCGGGCGACGGCTGAAGATCTTCCACTTCACGGCGGCGCGTGCGCCGTCAACGCGCGGCTTTCGGGTTTTGCAGATACTGAATCGCCAGCCGCTTGCCGCGCTCGACCGCCGGCTGATCGAGCGGGTTGATCCCGTAAAGCAAGCCCGCGTACACGGTGGCGCGTTGATACAAATCGATCAGCTGCCCGAGCACGTGCGCATCCAGGCGCGGCAACCGAAGCGTGAGGTTCGGGTGGCCGTAGTCTGCGATCACTTGGCGCGTGGCGACGAATTCCGCGGCGAGCACCTCGTCCAGCCGTTTGCCGGCGAGATACGGAAACACCGCGCGATCGGCGTCGGAAAGCGGGATCGAGACGTCGTGCACCCAACGTTCGAGTGCGATGAACGTGAAGACTTTGTCGCGGCGCGATTCGAGATACATCTGCAGCTGGCTGTGCTGGTCCACCGCGCCGAGCGCGGTGACCGGGAGCGTGCCCGCAGGCGTGCCGTCGCTGCGCGGCTTGCCGAGCGATTCGGCCCAGAGCTGCCGATACCAGTCGCCGAAGATGCGTAGCGCGTGCACGTACGGCATGAGTATCGACAGCCGCTTGTGCTTGCGCACGTCGAGCAGATAGTAGAGCGCGGCGAGCTCGAGCGCCGGATTCTCCCCCGCGCGTGGCGAGGTGCAGCGCATCGCGTTGGCCCGCGCGCCGGCAAGGAGGGCGCGGATGTCGACTCCGTGTGCCGCGAGCGGCAGCAGCCCGACAGCGCTTAGCACTGAATAGCGGCCGCCGACGTTGGGGGGAACCGCAAGTGCCGGAAGATTCTCCGAGCGCGCGAGCGCGCGCAGCCAGCCTTGCTCGGGGTCGGTGACGACCCATTGCTGCGCGCGTTCACGCCCGTGCGCGGCGGCGAGCCAGTCGCGTACGACCAGATATTGCGTTGCGGTTTCGATTGTCCCACCGGACTTGCTGATCGCGATCACACCGGTCGTGTCCGGCCGCAGGCTCTGCAACAGATCGTGCAGATAGTCGGGATCGATGTTGTCGAGAAAATGGAGTTGCGGCCCCGGCTGTTTGCGGCCGCCATGCGCGAGCGCCTGCCCAACCGCCATGGCGCCGAGGTTGCTACCGCCGATGCCGATCACCAGCAGGTCGGCGAACCCGCGCAATCGTTGCGCTTCGGATTCGATCGCGGCGAGCGCTGCTTCGGACTGCTCGTGCAGATTGAGGCTTGCGTATTCGGCGTCGAGGCCGCCGCGGCGCCGCTCGGTCATGAGCGTGTGTACGCGTTCGAGCTCGTCGGCGAGACCCTCGACATCCTCGCGCGCGACACCTTCGGGGCCTACTGCGTCGCCGTAAGCAAGGCGTGTGTCGAGTTGAAGCGATACTTCGGCGGGAACAGGCGCGGAACGGTTCTGATTATGCAACATAGGCCGCTGAGTTACCGGGATCGGTCCACGGAGGCCCGGTTATCGTAACACAGCGTGTGGTGTCAGCCCCTTCGCTCCGCCGCTTCCAATGTATTGAGGAGCAGCGTGGCCACGGTCATCGGACCAACACCACGCGGTACAGGGGTAATCCACGAAGCGCGCATTTGCGCCGTGTCGAATTCGACATCGCCCAGGATCCGGCCATCGGGCAGCCGGTTGAATCCGATATCGACGACGACCGCACCCGGTTTTATCCAGTCCCCCTTTACCAGCGCCGGTTTCCCCGCTGCGGCAACCAAAATATCCGCGGCGCCGACATGGACGGGCAGATCGCGGGTAAAGCGATGACAGGTTGTCACCGTGCAGCCCGCGAGGAGCAGCTCGAGGGACATCGGGCGGCCGACGTGATTGGATGCGCCGATCACGACCGCATGCTGCCCGCGCAGCGCGACGCCGATTGACTCCAGCAGGCGCATGACGCCAAGCGGCGTACACGGGCGAAGCAGCGGCGCGCGGGTCGCGAGGCGACCGATGTTGTAGGGGTGAAACCCGTCGACGTCTTTGCGTGGATCGATGCGTTCGATGATCGTTTGCGGATCGATGTGGCCGGGCAGCGGAAGCTGAACCAGGATGCCGTCGACCTCGGGATTCGCGTTGAGCGAATCGATCAACGACAAGAGCTCGGTTTGGCTGGTCGATGCCGGAAGATCGTGCGAAAAAGAGCGCATGCCGACATCCGAGCACGCCTTGCGCTTGTTGCGGACATAAATCTGGGAGGCCGGGTCGTCGCCGACGAGGACGACCGCCAGGCCGGGGGCCCGCTGCTTGAGCGCGAGCCGGTGCTGCACGCGCTCGCGCAGATCGGCGCGCAACGTGGCGGCAATACTTTGTCCATCGATGAGGCGGGCGGGCACGACGCTTGGAAACCGCAATCTTTAAAGAGGCGCGCATAATCGCACGCGGTCGTTGCTGCGCCAAGCGCCGCCCGATGCGGAACGCGGTTTATCCGCGCGGCTGCGTTGACGCTTGGCGCAGCCGATGCGTATAGTGCCCCTCGTTCAAGCTGAGGCTGGGTCTTGTGGGTCCGGCGCCAAGCTTCGACCTCGTGCCGATCGTCTTCCGGGGTATAGCGCAGCCTGGTAGCGCACCAGCTTTGGGAGCTGGCTGTCGGGGGTTCAAATCCCTCTACCCCGACCAAATCCAGTATTCGGCGGTCGCCCAGTGGGCTCCTCGCGCTCACCGGACGTTTCACTGGGTGCCATAGTTCGTGACTCCGTCGCGGCCGACGACTCTTCGTGGCGCCCGTAGCTCAATTGGATAGAGCACCGGCCTTCTAAGCCGGCGGTTACAGGTTCGAGTCCTGTCGGGCGCGCCACCTGCCGTCCCTGGCGCTGCCGCGGTGGTTTCAATAATGCCCGGCCCGCACGTCCGTGTGCGGGCGCTCGGCGGCGACTATGCACGTTATGTGAATCGACGAAGTCTCCGCCTCGCCCTGTCGGGCGCGCCACCTGCCGTCCCTGGCGGTTTCAATAATGCCCGGCCCGCACGTCCGTGTGCGGGCGCTCGGCGGCGTCGATGCACGTT
>JBJMVQ010000068.1:0-52069 GCA_045810625.1 Sulfurifustis sp. | reverse complement strand
GATTTCTCGGAAGACACGTACCGCACGCTCACCGCGGTCGACTCGGCGCTGATGGTGATCGACGCCGCCAAGGGCGTCGAGGAGCGCACCATCAAGCTGATGGACGTGTGCCGGCTGCGCGCGACGCCGATCATGACGTTCATCAACAAGCTCGACCGCGAGGGCCGCGAGCCGCTCGAGCTGCTCGACGAAGTCGAGCGGGTGCTGAACATCCGCTGCGCGCCGGTGACGTGGCCGATCGGCGGCGGCCGGCGCTTCAAGGGCGTTTACCACCTGCTCGACAACAGCGTGCACCTGTACAGCCCCGCGCACGGCGGGCGCATCCAGGAAGGGACGGTGATCCGCGGACTCGACAATCCGTTTCTGCGCGAAGTGCTCGGCGAGCAGGCGGACGAGCTGCGCGATTCGGTCGAGCTGCTGCACGCGGCGGCGGAGCCGTTCGACCGCGCGGCTTATCTCGAAGGCCGGCAGACGCCGGTGTTCTTCGGCTCGGCGATCAACAATTTCGGCGTGCGCGAGCTGCTCGACGCGTTCGTCGAGCATGCGCCCGGTCCGCGGCCGCGCGAGGCGGGCGGGCGCGCGGTCGAGCCGACCGAAGAGAAATTCAGCGGCTTCGTCTTCAAGATCCAGGCGAACATGGACCCGAAGCATCGCGACCGCATCGCGTTCGTGCGCGTCACCTCCGGCCGCTACACCAAGGGCATGCGCCTGTACCACGTGCGCGCGGCGCGCGAGCTGCAGGCGACGAGCGCGATCACGTTCATGGCGCGCGAACGCGAGAGCGTGGACGAGGCGTATGCCGGCGACATCATCGGCCTGCACAACCACGGCACGATTCAGATCGGCGACACCTTCAGCGAAGGCGAGCCGCTCAAGTTCGGCGGCATCCCCGATTTCGCGCCGGAATTGTTCCGCCGCGTGCTGCTCGCCGATCCGCTGCGCATGAAGGCGCTGCAGAAAGGCCTCGATCAGCTGAGCGAGGAGGGCGCGACGCAGATTTTCCGGCCGCTCATCGGCAACGACCTCGTGCTCGGCGCGGTCGGCATGCTGCAGTTCGACGTCGTCGCCTGGCGCCTGAAAAACGAGTACGGCGTCGAATGCCGCTACGAGCCGGTCGACGTGGCGACCGCACGCTGGATCGACATCGACCCGGCGAAGCTCAAAGAATTCCGCGCGCAGTACGAAGCGCGCCTCGCCCGCGACCGTGCCGGCAATCTCGTCTACCTCGCACCGTCGACCGTCAATCTCAAGCTCACGATGGAGCGCTGGCCCGACGTCGTGTTCCGCGCGACGCGCGAGCACTGACGCATCGCCGTCCTCGCCTCTTTCCTCTCGGCGCGGTTTCACTCATCGGGAAGCGCCGTTTCGCCGTTTTTCGCACCAAGCGAGAGTACGGGCGTGTTGCCACGGCATTGCGTCGCAAACCTTCGGGGTTGCGGTTTCGGCTCGAGCGCCGGCGCTGGTGCCCTTGGCCCCAGTAACGCTCCTATGGCAGCACGGCGACGCCTTTGATTTGGGCGTAAACCGGCATGCCAGCCGCCAGCGCCAGGAGCGACGCCGATTTGCGCGTGATTCGAGCGAGCAAGATCGTATTCCCTACCGCAAGGCGCACGATCACGCTCCCAGGTGCGTCATCGGCGATTTCGAGAATGCGCGCCGGGAGCACATTGAGGACGCTTGTGCGTTGCGGCGCCACGAGCGCGATGCTCACGTCGCGCGCGTGCACGCGTACGCGGACGCGTGCACCGGTCGGCTCGGTAAGGCCGGTGACGAAGAGCGTGCCGCCATCGAATGCCAGCGACTTCAGCTGAAACGTCGCGTCATCGCCGGCGACCGCGGCATCGATCACCGCGCTCGCGTGGTCACCGTGCGCGAGCGGTAGGTCGAGACGCGTGAGTAGCGCGTCGAGCGTCCCGTGCGCCGAGACGCGGCCTTTGTCGAGCAGCACCACGTGGTCGCAGAGTCGTGCGACTTCATCGAGCGAATGGCTCACGTACAACGCCGGTATCGACAGCTCGCGATGCAGGCGGACGAGATACGGCACGATCTCCGCTTTGGCTGTTTCGTCGAGCCCGGAAAGCGGTTCGTCGAGCAGCAGCAGGCGCGGGCTCGCGAGGAGCGCCCGCGCGATCGCGACGCGCTGGCGCTCGCCGCCCGACAACCGCTGCGGCTGCCGCGCGAGGAGTGTGCCGAGGCCGAGCCATTCGACCGCTTGTTCGAAAGCGATTCGGCGCTCGGCCGCCGGCGTTCGCCGCCAACCGTAGGCGAGATTGTCCCGCACGGACAGGTGCGAAAACAGGCTCGCTTCCTGAAACACGTAACCGATGGCGCGCCGGTGCGCCGGCACGAAATGCGCACGCGCTTCGTCTTGCCAACAGTCGTCGCCCACGCAGACACGAGCGCCGCCCGCGCGCACGAGGCCGGCGACGCAGCGCAGCACTGTCGTTTTGCCAGCGCCGGAGGGACCGAAAAGGGCGGTGAATCCGGCGACGGGCGCCGTGAAGCGGGCCGCGAGTCGAAATGTGCCGAGGACGGTGTCGAGCCGAACGTCAATTGCGCTCATCGCTTCGGCCCAGTCGGCGGTTGATGACGAAGAGCGTGAGCAGCGTGAGAAACGCGAACGCGAGCATTCCCGCGGCGAGCGCGTGCGCGTGCAGGTAGTCGAGCGCCTCGACGTGCTCGAAGATGGCGATCGAGAGCACTTTGGTCTGTCCCGGTATCGACCCGCCGATCATGAGTACGACGCCGAATTCGCCGATGGTGTGCGCGAAGCCGAGTACGCTGGCGGTGAGGAGTCCCGGTCGCGCGAGCGGCAGCGCGACAGTGAAAAACCGGTCGACGGGCGATGCACGCAGCGTGGCGGCGACTTCGAGCGGGCGTTCTCCGATCGCTTCGAACGCGTTATGAATCGGCTGCACTACGAACGGCAGCGAATAGATGACGGAACCGACGACGAGACCGGTGAAGGTGAACGGAAGCGTGCCGAGACCGAGTGCCTGCGTCAGCGCGCCGCCCGGGCCGGACGGGCCGAGCAGGAGCAGCAGGTAAAAGCCGAGCACCGTCGGCGGCAGCACGAGCGGCAGCGCCACGAGCGCGGCCACCGGTTGTTTGATCCACGAACGCGCGCACGCAATCCACCACGCCAGCGGCGTGCCGACGACGAGCAGCACCGCCGTCGTGACGGTGGCGAGCTTCACCGTCAGCCAGACGGCGATCCAGTCGGCTTCGCTCATGTCGTTCGGGTCCCCTGTTCAATCGGCGCCGCCATCGCGGCGCGCCCGAAACTCAACGGCGTTCGTCGCGGCGATCCGCAACCGTCGCGTAACCCAGCTCTTCGATAACCGATTTTGCGGGCGCGGAGCGCAAGTACTCGAGGAACGCGCGCGCACCTATATTATTGATGCCGCGTTTGAGCAGCACGGCGTCCTGTGCGAGCGGCTCGTGCAGCTCCGCCGGGACGAGCCAGTACGATCCGGTTTGCGCGGGCAGCGCGCGAATCTGCGCCAGTGCGACGAACCCGAACGCGGCGTTGCCGGTACGTACGAACTGAAATGTCTGCGTAATGTTTTCGCCTTGCACGAGTCGTGGCGCAAGGCGCTCCCAGAGTCCCAGGCGGCGGAGCGTTTGTACCGCGGCGGCGCCGTACGGCGCGGTTTTCGGATTCGCGATCGCGATGCGACCCGGTACGCCTTGGCGCAGGACATCGCCGTTCGCATCAACCATGCCCGGTTGAGCGCTCCAGAGTGCAAGACGCCCGACCGCGTAGGTGAAGCGGGTGCCCGCGACGGATAGACCGTCTTGCTCCAGCCTGCGCGGCGACTCGCGGTCGGCCGCTAGAAAAATGTCGAATGGCGCGCCGTTTCGGATCTGCGCGTAAAGCGCACCGGTCGCCCCCGGGCTTGGGATCAAGTGATGGCCGCTACGTCGCTCGAAATCCCGCGCCAGCCGTTGCATTGCCGGCGTGAAATTGGCCGCGACCGCGGCGACGACGTCGTTCGCGGCCGCGGTTCGGTTTCCGGTAAGCCACGCGACCGAAGCCAGGACCAGGACGAGCAGCCGGCGGTGGGGTCGCGACGCGCGCAAGCGGCTCTCGTGCGCTAAACGCAGGCAGCTCGCAGCCGGTCGATGGCGGCGTCGTACTTCGGCGCGAGCTCGGGTTCGCGACTGATCGACATGCCGAGGTCGTGCAGCAGCCCGTCGCGCAATCCGTAGATCCAGCCGTGCACCGTCAACTCGCGCTGCCGTGCCCAGGCATCCTGCACCATCGTCGTGCGGCAAACCTGCATCACCTGCTCGATGACGTTCAGCTCGCACAGCCGCTCCCAACGGGCGTTGTTGTTTTGCAGCGCCTGCATCTGCGCGTTGTGTTTGTCGCGCACGTCCTCGACATGACGAAGCCAGTTGTCGATGAGCCCGAGGCGATCGCCGTCGAGCGCCGCTTTGACGCCGCCGCAACCGTAGTGGCCGCAGACGATGATGTGCTTTACGTTGAGCACGTCGACGGCGTATTGAATGACGGAGAGACAATTGAGGTCGGTGTGGACGACGACGTTCGCGACGTTACGATGCACGAAGACTTCACCCGGTTGCAGATCGGTGATCTGGTTCGCAGGCACACGGCTGTCCGAACAACCGATCCAAAGATAGTCGGGTCGCTGAATTGCGCTAAGTCGCTCGAAGAAGCTCGGGTCTTGCTCGCGCTTCCTGGTCGCCCACGTGCGGTTGTTTTCCAGCAGCTGTCGCAGCGATTGCATCGGTTTCTCGTCCCCATGAGTCGGGTTTTCCGCGCGATTCTACAACACCGCCGGCGCGCGGAAAGTGCCGGCGGGAGGTGCGACTCAATGCAGCTTGGTGCGCGGGCGGGTGGGGCGCGTAAGGAAATCGGCCGTGGCGAGCAGTAACGTGCGAACGACGCCGTACAGCGCCATCTGATGCAATCGGTAGAGACCTCGATAAACCCGCCGCGCGATCCAGCCTTCGATCCAGAGACTGCCGCCGATCCGTCCCATCAGGTTTCCGACGGTGGTGTACTCGCTGAGGGACACGAGCGAACCGTAGTCGTGATAGACGAACTTGGGCAGCTGTTTACCCTTGAGCCGGCGCGGCAGCGAGCGCGCGAGGAGTGACGCTTGCTGATGCGCCCCCTGGGCCGTCGGCGGCACCGGGCGGTCGTGGCCCGGGCGTGGACAGCTTGCGCAATCGCCGAGCGCGAAGATGTCGTCGTCGCGCGTGGTCTGCAGCGTTTGCCGCACCACCAGCTGATTGAGCCGATTCGTTTCGAGCCCGCCGATGTCTTTGAGGAAGTCGGGCGCGCGGATGCCCGCCGCCCAGACCTTGAGCGCGGCGTGCACGAATGTGCCGTCGTGCATGTAGAGACCGTTTTGCGTCACGCGCGTCACGCGCTTGCCGGTATGAATGGTCACCTGCAGCTTTTCCAATTCTTGCGCCGCTGGGCGTGCGAGGCGCTCCGGGAGGGCAGGCAGGATGCGATCAGCCGCCTCGATGAGCGTGAGCTTTACGTCCGTTTCCGGATTGATGCGATCGAACCCATAGGCGACGAACTGCTCGGCGGTATGGTGCAGCTCTGCGGCGAGCTCCACGCCGGTCGCGCCGGCGCCGACGATCGCGACGTTGAGCAGCCCGCTTCCCGTCGGGATACCCTGGGTCTGCGCGCGCATGTAGGTTTCGAGCAGGCGCTGCTGAAACGCGTCCGCCTGTTCGCGGTTGTCGAGGAACGTGCAGAATTCGCGCACCCCGGGAATGCCGAAATCGCTGGTGATGCTGCCGACGCCGATGACCAGCAGGTCGTACGGCACCGTGCGCTCGGGAATGATGGTCGCATCGTCCGCGTTCAGCGTCGGCGCGAGATGCACCAGCTTGTTGGCGCGGTCCAGCCCGTCGAAGCGGCCGAGGTGGAATTCGAAGCCGCGCCAGCGCGCCTGGGCCAGGTAGTCGAGCGCGTCTTCATAGGAATCGAGCGTTCCCGCGGCGACTTCGTGGAGCAAGGGCTTCCAGAGATGGGTAAGCGAGCAGTCGATGAGCGTCACATGCGCGCGTCGGCGCCGGCCGAGCTTGCGGCCGAGCCGGCTCGCGAGCTCGAGGCCCCCGGCCCCGCCGCCGATGATCACGATGCGTGGGAGTTGCGCCGGGCGCGCGTGTTCTCGTGCGGCCACGCCGGAGGGTTCGGCACGCGTGCCGTTCTGAAACGAGCGAAAGGAGAATTTCACAGGCTGGTTATTTTACTGATCGTTATCGTTATCGAAATCGGTTTTTACCCGCTATTGAATACAAAAACAACAACATCGGCGTCGTGGCGCAGGAAGGGGGCGTGCGTCAGGAAGGGTGAGATCGTCAGCGATCGGGGAGCGTGAACCGAACCGTCGTGCCCTTTCCCACCGCGCTTTCCAACGCGATAGCACCGCCGTGGGCTTCGACGATCTGTCGCACGATCGGAAGCCCGAACCCGCCCGAACGGTTCGCGGATTTATCGAAGACTTTGCTCTTCAAATCGTCCGGTATGCCCCGGCCGTTGTCCGTCACCCAGCATTCGACGCCGCCGTCGTCGCGATGTCTTGCGCCGACGACAACGCGCCCGTTCGGCGTGTTGTCGATGGCGTTGGCGATGAGATTTTGAAATACGCGCTCGAGCAGGTCGGCATCGGCGTGCGCGATCAAACCGTCCGCAATATCGTTGAGTATCAGCGTTTGTGCGACCGCGGCAATCGAGCTCAGGGTGCGAATCGCACCGTCGGCGACCGCGCCGAGATCGATGGGTTTGCGCTCGATTCGAATCGTCGGCGCGTCGCGGAGATTCTGCTCCGCGTGCAGCAGCTTCGTAATGAGCGCTTGCATCTGCTCGATATTACGTTTGATGACGCCCAGCGTCGTCGCCACGCGTTCGCTCGCCGGCGCCACCGCGATCTCGCGCTCGACGAGCAGGATCGCGTAGTAAACCGCGGAAAGCGGCGAACGCAGATCGTGGACCAGAAACTTGGCGTATTCTTCGCGCCGTTTCTGTTCCGCGCTGTCGCGTCGCTGAATATACGCATGGATCGACGTCTTGATGCCCTCGTCGATCAGCTCGTCGACGATGCGGTTCGCTTCCCCGGTGAGACAAAATTGCTCCGCTTCCGCGATCTGCACGACGCAGGTGCGCAGCAGTTTGTACTCCTCGACGATCCGCGCGAGATCGAAGCCGTTGCGGTAGCGGTCCTCGCCGTGCGCGGCGCTGAAGTCGCGCAGCCGCTGCTGTGACGTCTCCGGCTGCGCCAGCTGCGAAGCCAGCTCGTCGACCAAACCGGGCACATGGTCGCGCAACATGCCGGGATTCCCGTTCTTGCCGTCGGACAGCGCGCGCACACGTTGCTCCCAACATACGAGGATCGATTCCTTCTCACGCAGGAGCAGCTGCGCGAGCGCCTGTGGACTGGCGAGTTGCATTCGGTTCGGTGGTCTCGGGCAAACGCTACTGCAAGGGTGTTCCGCGCGTCGTAATCGTTAGACTGGCAACGCATCCATATTAATAGTCGGTGCGTTGGGCGGGGAAGGGAAATGTCGCAAAGCCCTCGGGTAAAACCATGATCCGAGCGTGCCGGTGTGCGTGTTTGCGTCTGCTCGTTTGCCGCCCCATCGCTCAACCGGGTCGCACTCCCAGCGCAAACATGGGGCATTTTCCGGGCACGTTGCCTGCGTCCGACGCATAGCGCCCTTGCTTCGTCGGAACGTCAGCGGCTCGATTCTCTTACGCCGATTTCTAATGTTGACCCGATTGAAACGGTGTTGATAGAGTCGTCCGGCCGTTTTACCGCTTTCCCGCTCGGTTTAGGCGAGCGGTGGCTATTTCCCCGCTCCGGGTATTCAGGGACGCGGCAGGCGCATATCAGATCGCTACGCACGCATTCGGCAGACGGTAGCCAACAATCGAACAAGGAGGGTCAATGGACGCGACGGTGCAATCCTCTGGGGGGGGCGGCTACATTCCCAAGCTGGGCCGCTGGTGGCAGCTGATCATCGGGATCACCTGCATGGCGATGATCGCCAACCTGCAATACGGCTGGACGCTCTTCGTCAATCCCATCAACGAAAAGTTTCAGTGGGGCAAGGCCGCGATTCAGGTGGCCTTCACGATATTCGTTCTGACCGAGACCTGGCTCGTGCCGATCGAAGGTTATCTCGTCGATCGTTTCGGTCCCCGCATCGTTACCCTCATCGGCGGTCTCATGGTCGGGATCGCCTGGGTGATGAACGCTTACGCAGATTCTTTGTTCCTGCTTTACGTCGCGGCCGCGATCGGCGGCACCGGCGCCGGCGCGGTCTACGGTACGTGCGTCGGTAACGCGCTGAAGTGGTTTCCGGACCGGCGTGGATTCGCCGCGGGGCTCACGGCGATGGGATTCGGCGCCGGTTCGGCGCTCACCGTGATTCCGATCGCCTCGATGATCAAGAGCAGCGGCTACGAAGCGACATTCCTCTATTTCGGCATCGGTCAGGGTATCGTCGTATTCATTCTTGGTTGGCTGCTGCGCGCGCCGGAAGAAGGGGAGTTGCGGAGCGTGCCGAAGACCAGTCTCCGGGCGGCCGCGCAAGTGCCGAACGTTACGCCCGCCGTGATGGTTAAGACGCCGGTGTTCTGGGTGATGTATCTGATGTTCGTCATGATGGCCGCGGGTGGTTTGATGGCGACGGCGCAGCTCGCCCCGATTGCAAAAGATCTCAAGATCGCCGACATCCCGGTGAGCATTCTCGGGCTAACCTTGCCGGCCCTCACCTTTGCGCTCTCGATCGATCGTGTGCTCAACGGCGTCACGCGGCCGTTCTTCGGCTGGGTGTCGGACTGGCTCGGTCGCGAGAACACGATGTTCCTCGCGTTTTTCGTCGAAGGCATTGGCATCATCGCGCTGAGCCAGTTCGGTCAGGACCCGGTCGCCTTCGTGCTGTTAACGGGCCTCGTGTTCTTCGCCTGGGGCGAGATTTACAGCCTGTTCCCGTCGACGTGCGGCGATACCTATGGCTCCAAATACGCGACCGCCAACGCGGGGCTCCTCTACACCGCCAAGGGCACGGCGTCACTGCTCGTGCCGTTGACGAGCATTCTCGCCGCGAGCGGCGGCTGGCAAACGGTGTTTTACGCGGCCGCGGCGCTCAACATCGTCGCCGCCGTCATGGCATTGGCGGTGCTGAAACCGATGCGCGCGCGCATGATGAGCACGGTGTCGGTCGCCGACACGGCCATCGCACAGCCGGCGCGGGCACCGTAGTTTCGGATCGCGCCGGATCATGCGCTGGTTGAGGTTCACCCGCGAGAGCCGGACGGACTTCGGTTTCGTCGAAGGTGAAACAGTGCGCGTATGCCGCGGCGACATGTACGCGGCATACGAGCCGACCGGCGAATCGGTGCCGCTTGCCGGCCTGCGCTGGGAAACGCCGTGCGTGCCGTCGAAGATGGTCGCGCTTTGGAACAATTTTCACGAAGCGGCGAAGAAGTTTTCGCTTTCGATTCCACCGGAGCCGTTGTTCTTCGTGAAGACCGCGAATTCGTTCTGCGCCCACGGCGCGGCAATTCGCGCGCCCAAGTCGTATTCGGGACGGGTCGTGTACGAGGGCGAGATCGGTATCGTCATCGGAAAGCCCGCGAGAGACATCGCCCCCGCCGACGCGTCGCAATACATATTCGGCTACACCTGCGTGAACGATGTGACCGCGCTCGAGCTGCTCAAGGCCGATCCCAGCTTCCCGCAATGGACGCGAGCCAAGAGCTTCGACACGTTTGGGCCGTTCGGGCCGGTTATCGCGACCGATGTTAACCCGGCCGAGCTTTCGGTGCGTGTGCGCGTCAACGGCAAGGAGCGGCAAAACTACCCGTTGCGCGACATGATCTTCTCGCCGGAACAGCTGGTGAGCCTGATATCGCGCGACCTGACGCTGTTGCCGGGCGACGTGATTTCGTGCGGAACCTCCGTCGGCGCTGGTCCGCTTCCGGCCGGGGCGAGCGTGGAAGTCGAGATCGAAGGTATCGGCATTCTCGCGAATCGCTACATCGGAGCCGACGCTGCGGCATAATAGGGCGGCATGAAAATCGCAATTGTCGGCGCCGGCGCGATCGGCGGCTACCTGGGCGTGCGGCTCGCTGCAGCGGGCGAGGACGTCACGTTCATCGCGCGCGGCGCAAATCTCGCCGCCATCCGTAAGGATGGCATGAAGTTGATACTCGAAGACGGAACGGAGCTGCACGCGCGTAACATCCGCGCGTTCGAAAAGCCGGCGGATGCCGGCGTCCACGACGTCGTCCTCCTCACGTTGAAGGCGCATCAGGTCGGCGCCGTCGCGGCCGATCTCCGGTCGCTGTGTAACGAGCAGACGGCGATCGTCACGATGCAGAACGGCATCCCGTGGTGGTACTTCTACAAGCACGGCGGCGAGCACCAGGGAAAGCCGGTGCAGTCGGCCGATCCCGACGGTGCGATCGCACGCAACATCGACCCCGCGCGCGTGATCGGGAGCGTCGTCTACCCGGCGGCGACTCTAACCGCACCCGGCGTCGTGCAGGTCATCGAGGGCAACCGGTTTACTCTCGGCGAGCCGGACGGTTCCGCGACGCCGCGTATCAAGGCGATTTCGGAAGCGCTGGCGAAAGCCGGTTTCAAGGCGCCGGTAACAGGCGATATACGCGGCGAGATTTGGCTCAAGCTCTGGGGCAATCTGAGCTTCAACCCGATCAGCGCCCTCACGCATGCCACGCTGGTCGATCTCTGTCAGTTCCCGCCCACGCGCGAGCTCGCGCGGCAGATGATGCTCGAAGCCGAGACCATCGCGAAGAAGCTCGGCATAACGTTCAAAATCGGCATCGAACGCCGCATCGCCGGTGCGGAAAAGGTCGGTGCGCACAAAACCTCGATGCTGCAAGACATCGAGCAGGGGCGGCCGATCGAAATCGACGCGCTGGTCGGTTCCGTCATCGAGCTCGGCCGACTCACGCAGACGCCGACGCCGCACATCGAAGCGGTTTACGCGTGCATCAGCCTGCTCGCGCGGACCCTCGAGCGCTCGCGCGGCCGGCTGCAACTCATTCCCTTAACAACTAATCCGTGACGATTCCGATGAGCACTTCCGCTTCCACCGTTACCGAGCTTTTGGCCAACGGCGCCGGGCACGCGACCGCGTTGACCGCACCCGAAGGCGTTCCGTTGACGTATGACGGGCTGCGCCGGCTGGCGCGCGACACAACCGCGGCACTCAACGCTCAGGGCATCGGCCGCAACGATCGCGTCGCCATCGTGCTCGACAACGGCCCGGAGATGGCGGCGTCGTTCCTCGCGATCGCGGCGGGTTGTACGACTGCGCCGTTGAATCCGGCGTATCGCGCCGAGGAGTTCGAATTCTATCTTTCCGATCTCGGCGCGAAGCTGCTCGTCGTGGAAAGCGGCAAGACCTCGCCCGCGCTCGACGTGGCGGCGAAGCTGAATATTCCGGTGGCGCGGCTGCAGCCGACACCGGCGCACGGAGCGGGCGGCTTCACGCTCGAATTTCCGGGCGCCGCCGCGCGCGCGGCGGCGCAGCCGGGTCCGGCGGCTGCCGATGACGTCGCGCTCGTGCTGCACACGTCCGGGACGACGTCGCGGCCGAAGATCGTGCCGCTCAAGCAGCGCAACGTCTGCGCCTCGGCGCGTCACGTCCGCGAGTCGCTCGCGTTCACGGCGAACGACCGCGGTTTGAACATCATGCCGCTCTTTCACATTCACGGGCTGATCGCGGGCGTACTCGCGCCGCTCTCGGCCGGCGGGCAGGTGTACTGTACGCCGGGCTTCAACGCGCTCAAATTCTTCGCGTGGATGGCGGAAGCGCGTCCGACCTGGTACACGGCGGTGCCGACCATGCACCAGGCGATTCTCTCGCGTGCATCGAAGAACCTGGACGTGATCAAAGCGAACCCGTTGCGTTTCATTCGCTCGTCGTCGTCGTCGATTCCGCCGCAGGTGATCCGCGAGCTCGAGGAGGTTTTCGGCGCGCCGTTGATCGAGTCGTACGGCATGACCGAGGCGGCGCATCAGATGGCGAGCAATCCGCTCCCGCCCGCCCGGCGTAAGCCCGGCACGGTCGGTCGCGCCGCCGGCCCCGAGGTGTGCGTCATCGACGATGCGGGCAACCCGGTGCCGCCGGGCGTGACCGGCGAAGTCGCGATCCGCGGCCCGAACGTCATGTCGGGCTACGAGAACAATCCGAAGGCGAACGCCGAAGCGTTCGTGAACGGCTGGTTTCGCACCGGCGATCAGGGCGTGATGGACGAGGAAGGCTATCTCAGTATCACCGGCCGGCTGAAGGAGATCATCAACCGCGGCGGCGAGAAGATTTCACCGCGCGAGGTGGATGAGGTGCTGATGGATCACCCGGCGGTGGCGCAGTGTCTCACCTTCGCGCTGCCGCACGACAAGCTCGGCGAAGAGGTCGCGGCGATCGTGGTGTTGCGGGAAGGTGCGGCGGCCGAAGAGAAAGAGCTGCGCGAATTTGCGGCGAAGCGGCTCGCCGATTTCAAAGTGCCGCGCAAGATCCTGTTCCGCCCCGAGATCCCGAAGGGCGCAACCGGCAAGCTGCAGCGCATCGGCCTCGCGCAAAAGCTCGGTCTAGGGAAGGTCTGATTATTTATTATTGTCTAACCGCAGGCGCCAAATAGAAGTAGGTTAACCGCAGAGGACGCGGAGGACGCAGAGGTTTTGAGTGTTCTCTTTATTTCCTCTGCGTCCTCTGTGTCCTCCGCGATGATCATATTAATCAATAAGAGTTTCCATGGCGTAGACGAGAGACGGTCGGTACCGCGTGCTACGGCGCCGGTTTCTTGATCCAGTCGGCGATCAGCGCGACCGCTTCGCTTTCCATCCCGATGTAACCGTGCCAGTGCAGCGGCTCGCATACGTCGCCGCGCGGGTCGGCGCCGCCGTTGACGAGAACCAGTTTTTTCATCGGCGCGTTCTTCAAGCCCTTCATGATGTAAGACACCTCGTACGGCCGGCACGCGTCGCAGCGGTCTTTTTCGTGGTGCACGACCAGCACCGGCACGTGGATGTCTTCGAGCTTCTGCTTCGGCACCGCGCCGACGATGTTGAAGCGGGTGACGCTCGAGGTGAGCACGATGCCGCCGAGACCCGCGTCGCCGAAGTCGATCGCGCCCGCGGTCGCCGAAATCGTTCCCATGCTCGTGCCGACCAGCCACACCGGCAAGTGCGCATCCTGCTTCAGGTACTCGACGACTTTGCGCAGGTCGTCCAGGTGCGCGCGGCTCGTCCGGAACACCGGATCCAGATCCTTCACGTCAGTGGGTTTACCGACGATAGCGACGTTGAAGCCGCTCGCGCGAAACAGCTCGCGGCTGCGCACCAGAAAATTGGTCGAGGTTGGGACGCCGTTTTTCAGGCCGATTCCGCCCGCGCCGCCGGTGAGCAGCAGGACGGTCGCGACCGCATCCGGGCGCTTTGCATACCAGAACGAAACCGACACGCCGGGGCGGGTATCGAGCTTGACGATGCGCGCGTCCGCATCGGCCGCCGCCCGCGGTAGAGCGATGCAGAGCAAAACGACAGCGGTGCCAAGCGTTCGAAGGTTCGCCCAGGCTGCCGCCGTAGCGACGGAGCGTCGCATTGGCATGCTAGAAGCCAACGTAACCGCGCGCCATGGCGGACGCGGCGAACACCATCAGCACGACGAGCAGCGCTTGCACGTGGCTGATTCCGGCGATCAGACGCGCCCGCCCGGGAATGACGACACTCGCCGATCCGCCGCGCTTCATGGCGATGCGCCAGCGGATCAGCGTGATCATCGGCCAGATTTCGAGGAGCAGGATGACGGCGAGGAGGATCATCTTTGCGAGGAAGAAATAGTTGTGGTTGTAGTAGGTGAACGCTTTCTCCGTCTGTCCGAGATATCGCCACAATCCGGTGACGATCCAGAGCCCGGCGGCGATGCCCCAAAGCGTGTCGGCGCGAAATGCGCGGCCCATCGAGCGTTCGTCGGGAACCTCCCGCAGCGCCGTACCGCGATAGATCACCGCGCCGAGGCCGAGACCGAGCGCGAGGAGGTGGAGTGCAGCGAGTATGACGCGGAGCATGCGGCGGATTATGCCGCAGTTTTCTTCCGGCCGGTGGCGATTTCGGCGAGCGCGGCGGATTGGCGCGCCGCCATGCCGTAAATCGACAGCGAGGGGTTTGCGCCAAGGCTGGTCGGGAACGTAGAGCCGTCGATGATCCAGAGATTGGCGAGCTGATGATGTTTACCCTGGCTGTTTACCACCGAGGACTTCGGGTCTTCGCCCATGCCGCAGCCGCCCATGACGTGCGCGGAGAAAAGCTGCGCGTGCAGGACTTTGAGCGGCAGGCTCTCGATTGCGCGCTTCGCTTCCGCCCACGAGCCGTAGCCCGTGCTCGGTACGTCCATATGCGCGGGCAGCACATGCGTTGCGCCCGCGGCGAACTGACATTCGGCCATCGAGAGATACGCGTGCCGAATGCCCTCCCATAGATAGTCGGTCATCGGGTAGTCGAGCACCGGGCTGCCGTCACCGGCAATCGTTACTGTGCCGCCCGGGCTGTCGGCGTGGAAACCGTCGCGCATGAGCGCGATCGCCGTGCTCAGGTGCGGCAGCCGCGCGATGCTGTCGGCATGCTCTTGCCCGAAATACAGCGTGCCGACGGCGGCGAGGATGGGATGCACGGGCGCCACTTCGAGCTTGTAGCCGATCTTGCCGGTAACGCCGTCGCGATACAGGAACTGATTCGAATATGCCGATTGCGGCGCGCCGTCGAACGGCTGGGTGCGCTCGGGCATGACGGCGCCCGAAGCGTTGGTGACGTGCAGGAACGTGCGGCGCCCGACGCGGTTATACGGGTCGGGCGCTTTCGAGCGGAGGAGGAGCGCCGGATTGTTGATCGCGCCGCCGGCGAGCACGACGTGGGGCGCCTCGACCCGCACGCGCACGCCGGTCGGATCGACACAGCGCTCGTTCAACGCGATCGCATTCACCGCCGCGACGCGATCGCCTTTGATCTCGAGCGTTTGCGCGCGTACGTTGGCGATCAACACGGCGCCGTGTTCGAGGGCACTGGGGATAGTGGTGACCAACATCGACTGCTTCGCGTCCACCGGGCAGCCCACGCCGCAATAGCCGAGATTGCGGCACGCTTTGACATTGCGTGCGATCATGTCCGCGTGCCAGCCCAGTTTCTGCGCGCCACGATAAAGCACGTCGTTCGACGGATTGCGCAGCCGCCACGGTTCGATGTTCAGGCGTTTTTCCATCGCCGCGAACCACGGCGCCAGTTCGTCCGGCGTAAAGCCCTTGACGCCGTATGTCTTCGTCCAGTGCGCGAGCGTTTCCGGCGGTGTGCGGAAGCAGGTGGTCCAATTGACGACGGTCGTGCCGCCGACGGTCCGGCCTTGCAGCACGGTGATGCCTTTGTCTTTCGTCTTGCGGCCGGCGACGTCGTAGTAGAGCGTCGGATACGCTTCCGCTTCGCGCATGTGGAAATCTTTCGAGGTGCGATAGCCGCCTTCCTCGAGCAGCACGACCTTGAGACCGGCTTTAGCAAGCGTCTCCGCCGTGACGCCGCCGCCCGCGCCGGTGCCGATGACGACCACATCGGCCGTCAGTGTTTGGTTCTGCGTCAGTTGGTAGCCGCGTAGGACTTGCGGGCTAGGGGATGTGGCCATCGAGATTTCCTCAAGCGATCCGCGGCGGACCGGGGTAACCGATGCGTTCCCACGAGCGCGGGTTTCCGTACCAGCTGCCGATGATCAGCCCCGTCAATCCAATGTACGCGGAGCGAAGCAGATCGAAGCGGCTGTTGCGCCAGCTCGTCAGAAACTTTTGGATATCTTCGCTCGACGCCTTCTCCCAAGGCTGCCATATGCCCGCGACGAGCGAGCGGGTGACGCCGCTGCCGAGCAGGTCGAACAAATCGCGGATTTCTTTGCGCACGGCCGGCGGCTCGAAGCCGATGGTCATGTCGATACCGTCGATGATCTCGGCGACGGCGCTCTTGAGCTGCGCCGCGTCGCTGGGCAGCGCGCCGGCAAGGACGACGGGGGCAATGCGTGCCAAGATCACGACATCAGCGCCGGTGAGATACGCATGCTTCGACGCACTCGCCGTATCGGCGACGGCGGCCGGTGCGAGCCAGCGTCCTGCGATCAAGAGCGCCGAACCGGCGAGGCCGGTCTCGAGCATCCGGCGACGGCCGGCGTCGAAGCGAGTGGAGGCCGATGGCGCGATCCGAATACGCATCGTCGAGCCTTGTTCGTTGGTTATCCGTTCAGTTAGGGAGAGCGCCGCGCCGGGGTAGTATTGCACGGTTTTTCCGGATTGGACACCGAATGCCGCCGGATTCGATTCCCGCCTGCGGAACACGGCGATATACTGAGCGAGCGCTCCTCACATCAAAGGAGGGTTCCCATGGCGCAAGTGCAAAAAAGCGCGACCGCTCATCAGCAGTATCACAGCGTTGGCGAATTCTATCCGTTCTATCTGAGTCAGCACGCATCGAGAATCAACCGACGCTTGCACTTCATCGGTACGCTCTGCGTCATCGCGTTGGTGGTTCTCGCCGTCGTCGCGCAAAACTATTGGCTATTGCTGGTGCTGCCTTTCGCCGGCTACGGCTTCGCATGGGTCGGACACTTCGGATTCGAGAAAAACAAACCAGCGACGTTCGAGTATCCGTTCTACAGCCTGGCGTGCGACTTCGTGATGTTTCGCGACATGCTGATCGGTCGCATCAAGTTTTAACGAACCGATTTATACGGATCCGGTCGCTATCGGGCGTTGCGGTTGCGCGCACCATTCGCTCCACGACCCGGCGTAGAGCCGCGCGCCATGCAGACCCGCGTGCTCGAGCGCGAGCAGGTTATGGCACGCGGTAACGCCCGAGCCGCAGTACGCCACCGCGTTCTCTGCCGGTTGCCGCGATAACAGCGCTCCGAATTCCTCGCGCAGTTGGGCCGCCGGTTTGAAGCGGCCGTCGCCGGTAAGATTTTCGCGAAACGGGCGATTGACCGCGCCGGGAATATGGCCGGCGACGGGATCGATTGTTTCATTCTCGCCGCGGAATCGATCGGCCGTGCGCGCGTCGAGCAGCACGACCTCGGCGTCGCCGAGGTGTGCCGCGACAAAGGCGGCGTCGACCGGGCACTCGCGCAGACGCCACGGCAGGGTCGCGGGTAATACCGTCGGCATCTTGTCGGTGACTGGATAGCCGGCGCGCTGCCACGCGGGCAGCCCGCCATCGAGCACGGCGACCTTGTCATGCCCGAGCCAGCGCAGCAGCCACCACAACCTTGCCGCGTACATGCCGCCGGCGTCGTCGTAGGCGACGACTTGGGACTCGTTCGATACGCCGCATCGACCGAGCGTCGCGGCGAGGCTGGCAGGCGAGGGAAGCGGATGGCGCCCGTTCGTGCCGGTCTTCGGTCCCGACAGGTCGGTATCGAGATGAAGAAACTGGGCGTTCGGGATGTGCGCTTCCCGGTATGCGAGGGCGCCCGCGTCGGGCCGGGTGAGGTCGTGGCGGCAGTCGAAAATACGCCACGATGCATCGTCGACGTGGGCCTGCAGCGTTTCGACGGATACCAGCGTGCGATAGCTCATAGCGTCGCCCTGACAGTTCGGGGAACGTCGGAATGATACCGGCGATCCGACCAGGCCGAGAACCCCGCAGTCCTGTGTAGCAGAGGCCTTTGGCTGCGCCCGGATTCGACAGTCCCCGCTTTTCGCGTAACATACGAGAAGAAGACCGTGTACCTCCTACCATGAAACCAAAGATCTTCATTGACGGCGAAGCCGGCACGACCGGCCTGCAAATCCGCGCACGGCTCGAAGGCCGGCGCGATCTCGATTTCATTCGGCTCGATGATGCCGAGCGTAAGAACAGCAAGAAGCGGGAAGAGGCGCTGAACGCATGTGATCTCGCGGTGCTATGCCTTCCCGACGATGCGGCTCGCGAGGCCGTCGCGCTCGTGAAGAATCCGCGGGTGCGCGTGCTCGATGCAAGCTCCGCGCACCGCGTAGCGCCGGGCTGGGTCTACGGGTTGCCGGAGCTCGCCCCGGAGCAGGCCGGCCGCATCGCGGCCGCGAACCGGGTGAGCAATCCGGGATGCTACCCCACGGGGCTGATCCTGGCGCTGCAACCATTGTTGCGCAAAGGCCTGCTCCCGAAGGAGCTGCCGATCAGTGTGAACGCGGTTTCCGGCTACACGGGCGGAGGGAAGAGCCTGATCGATGCGTTCGAGAACCCGACAAATCCCAAACAGACGCCTTTTACCGCTTACGGTTTGAAGCTGGAGCACAAGCACGTCGAGGAGATGCGCGTGCACAGCGGTCTCCTGCAACGGCCGATCTTCACGCCGGGCTATGGCAAGTACCGGCAGGGTATCGTTCTGCAGATTCCGCTCGCGCTCTGGGCATTACCGAAGCCGGTGACCGGCGGCGAGTTGCACGCGGCCCTCGCGGAGTACTACGCGCGCGCGGAGTACGTGCGCGTCGTGCCGCCGACCGAGATGGAATCGGTCGACAAACTCGAGCCTGAAACGTTGAACGGCACGAACCGAATCGATCTTTACGTGTTCCACAACGACAAGCACCGGCAGGCGGTGCTCGCGGCAGTATATGACAACCTCGGCAAAGGTGCGTCCGGCGCGGCCGTGCAGAACATGAACTTGATGCTGGGCTTGAACGAGACCGGCAATCTGGACTTGTCGAAGAAGGTCGCGCACTTCTAGCCGCGATTAAGGACCGCAAAAAAAGAGGCCGCCACTCGGCGGCCTCTTTCGTTTACGCGTCCTGATGAACGTTTACTCTTGCATCGCCTCGATGTTGATCAGGAGCTTGACGTCGTCGCCGATCACGGGGATCCCGTACTTCATGCCGAAGTCGGAACGTTTGATCGTGGTAACGGCATCGGCGCCGCAGGCCGGCTTTTTCGTCATCGGATGTGTTGCGCAGTTGAAACGGGTGACGGAGAGCGTGACCGGTTTGGTTTGCCCGTGCAGCGTCAGATTGCCGTCGAGCGACGCCAGCGTGTCGCCGTTGAAATGGGCTTTCGACGACTTGAACGTGATGGTCGGATACTGCGCAACGTCGAAGAAATCGGGTTTGCGCAGGTGTTCCTCGAGCTTCTCATTGCCGGTGTCGATCGAATTGGTGTCGATCGCGATTTCGACGGACGCCGTCTTCGCCTGCCGGTCGAGCGTAACGCGTCCGGACGTTTTGTCGAACCGGCCGCGCTGCGTCGAGAAGCCGAGATGGCTGATCTCGAAGCTCGGGTAGGTATGCCCCGAATCGACGCTGTAGGTTTCGGACGCGGCGACGGCGGTACCCGAGAGGACAGCGACGGTGGTGAAAGCAACAACGCGTGCGAACATGGATGGCTCCTTATTTTGGTATACGTAGTCCAGCGAAACGCGGATGTTAGCGGCGAGCCGCGCAGGAACGCAATGGCTCGCGGCGTATCGCGGTTACCGTTGGTCGCGGGAATAAAATCGGAAGACGCCAAGGACGCGTATGGGCGCCGACTGCTCGGCGCATCGGATTGTTCGGTGCAATCGCGTCGGCTCGTACAGAGCCCGGCGGCCGACGATTACGGGGTGACGAGTCCCCAGAATTTGGCGATGTAGAAGCTCGAGCAGATGCCGGCGGCCAGCACCCACCGGCCCGGGCGGCCGCACTGATCGTTTCCGGTCCCTGGATCGATTGGAACACCGTGATCCATGCCGCGGACGAAATACGCTTCCACTGCGACATTGCCTTGCGCATCGCGGTAAGCGACGTGGCGGAAGCCTTTGACCTTGTCTTCCACGCCCGCCTGCGTATCGACGCCGTGCACGGCGGTCCACTGTTTGATCAGCTCGTTTTCGTCTTCCGGACTGACGACGCGATCGACGTCGCCATGCCAAATGGAAACGCGCGGCCAAGGACCCTGGTAATGAATTGTTTCGGTCGCCGACTGAACCAGGCGCGCCCATTCGCGAGCGGTTAACGGCTGAAGGTGTTGGGCATGGGAGTGCGTAGCATCGATGCCGCACTGCGCCGCGGCCGCGACGAGATCGCGCGCGCACTTGTACGGAATGCCGGCGATGATCGCGCCGCCGGCAAATACGTCGGGATACGTCGCGAGCATCACGGCGGTCATGGCGCCGCCGCCGGAAAGCCCGGTGACGTAGATCCGGTGGCGGTCGATGGCGTGGTCGGCCGCCATGCGATCGATCATCTGCTTGATCGAGAGCGCTTCGCCCTCGTCGCGATCCTGGTCGCTGCCCGATTCGTCCACGCCGGAAAACGCCGGCAACCACGCCTGAAACCAGCGCCAGTAAGTCGACAACGACCACGGATCGAATGAGCCGTTGAACCAGTTGAAGCAACGGTTCTGATTGTTATCGGGTTGCTGCTCCGGCAGCAGCAGCGCGAATTTGAATCGTTGCGCGAGACCGACCCAGCCCGTTTCGTCGTCGTAGTCGCTCGCTTTTTGCGTGCAGCCATGCAGTGCGACGACGAGCGGCGCACCGGCCGGCAGCGAAGGCGGAACGAATTTGAACATCTTGAGATTTCCCGGGTTCGAGCCGAACCCGCGGACTTCAACGAGTGCCGCCGCCGCGGCGAGGGTTGCGGTGCCGGCGAGGAGTAGCGCCGCGGCGCACAGAAGTGCGCATCGAGCGGCGCGGCACGCGCGGATACTCAGCGCAGGATTACGGGAACTACGACGACGTGCGACCTCCGTGTCGGATTCCATGTTCGATCACCTCTCGTTTCATGGTGATGACTCCGCGATTCGCGCGAGCGCTTCCGCGCCCGCTTTAGCGACGACGCCGTCCTGCTGTGCCGTAACGCCGCTAACCCCGATGGCGCCGATCATCTTGCCGTCAACGGCGAGCGGGAGCCCGCCCTCGAGCGGAATAACCGGCATGCCGAGCACTACATTCCTTCCATTCGTTACCGCATCTTCGAAAAATTTCGACGGACGCTTGAACCCGATGGCGGTTCGGGCCTTCAGCGTTGCCACCTCCACGCTCGCGTACTGGGTGTCGTCCATGCGCTGCAAATAAATCAAATGACCGCCGTCATCGACGATGGCGACGACGACGTTCCAGCCGTGTTTCTGCGCTTCCGCCTCTGCCGCCTGCGCGATTTGCCTGGCGACGGCGAGGTTCAGCGATTTTTTGGTGCTCAATGCCATGTCCGCTCCCTCTTTACCAGACCGCGCGTCAGGCCGACGCCTGATTCAACAGCTCGATCGATTCACGATCGAGCGCGAGTCGAGTGGCTTCGATCAACTCCGTCAGTTGTTCCAGGCTGGTCGCGCTCGCAATCGGCGCGGTGACGCTCGGACGCGCGAGCAGCCACGCGAGCGCCACCCGCGCAGGTGTCGCACCGTGTTCGGCGGCGACGTTGTCGAGCGCGGCCAGGATGCGCATGCCGCGTTCGTTCAGATACTTTTTCAGACCGCGGCCGCGCGGGCTCTTCGCGAGATCGGCTTCGGCGCGATACTTACCCGTGAGGAAACCGCTCGCAAGCGAGAAGTACGGAATGACGCCGAGGCCGTTCGCGCGGCACACGGGTTCGAGCGTCTTTTCGTATTCGCGTTCGCACAGGTTGTACAACGGCTGCAGCGACTGGTAGCGCGGCAAGCCACGTTCCTCGCTTAGGCGCAGCGCTTGCGCCAGCCGCTCGGGACCGTAGTTCGACGCACCGATCGCACGCACTTTCCCCTGTTTCACCAGCAACGCGTACGTCTCGAATCGTTCCTCGAGCGGTGCTTCGGCGTCGTCGGCGTGCGACTGATAGAGATCGATATAATCGGTCTGCAAACGTCGCAGCGAGTCTTCGACCGCTTGCAGGATGTAGCGCTTCGTGAGCCCTTTCTTGTCCGGCGCCATCTCCATGCCGACCTTGGTCGCGATGATCACCTGCTCGCGCTTGCCGGTACGCTTGAGCCACTTGCCGATGACGGTTTCGGACTCGCCGCCGCTGTGGCCCTTCGCCCAGCGCGAATACACATCGGCGGTATCGATGCAGTTGAACCCTGCGGCGACGAACGCGTCGAGCAACCGAAACGACGTGTTTTCGTCGGCCGTCCATCCGAAGACGTTGCCACCGAACACCAGCGGTGCGATCTCCAATCCGGAATTTCCGAGCTTGCGTTTTTTCACCACCCCTCCTTGTTGCTTCGAATGCCGGATCGCGCCGCAGCGGGCCGACCGGAAGGGCGTCATTCGACCGGAAGCGGCGTGGCCGGTCAACGGGCGAGAGGCGAGAGGTTGTACGATGTTTCCGTTACGTGGAACGAGGTTTTTTCATAGAAGCGCGACGCCAGGCGGAGCAAGAATGCCGCGATACTTCGGCGGGGGCGTCGAACCGAGGTGGCAGCTTAGGCGGCTCGCCTATTGATGGAATCGGACACCGGCGACCGCCGGCAGAGCATCACATAGACGCAGGCGGCACTGGCCGCGGCGAGCAGATGTTTCAACGAATGCCCGCTCATCACCATGCCGCTCCACTGAAATAGCGCCAGATCGTCGAGCTCCGCGATTTTTGCGGCCGCGTAGAGCCCAAGCCCGTAAAGTAAATAGCGGCGATGCGTGTAGCGGGCGGGGAAGAGCGCGAGCGCCGCGACAACCACGAGCAGCGGCGCGCCCTGAATCCAGAAGTAAAGACGCAGATCGTCCGCGTAGTGCCACCAGGCGACGCTTGCGAAACCGGCCAGAAGCGCGGGCCCCAGCCAATAGCGTTCGTGCGCCTCCTCGACGTGCTCGCTCACGAGCGCGACGAAGAGGCCCATGAAGGCGAGGGTCATCGGCAGACGGTCCCAGACGAGCGAGTCGTTACTCGGCGCCAGATGGTAGTAGCCGGATCCGAAACAGACGATCGCGACGCCGGCGAAGAATGTCGCCCACGATCGCCACGCCGTCGGGCGGCGCGCGCCGAGGCAGAGCGCGAGCCCGAACGCGCCGACGAGGAGAAAGGGAAGATTGGAAACGACGTTCGCAAAGTTTGCGATGCCGAGCACCGTTCTGGCGTCGGCAAACGCGTGATAGCGCAGGTCTTGCGCAATCGGCGGCAATGTCAGAACAGCGACGAGCGCGAGCAGCGGGACGATCAGGAGTGCCGCGACCCGCGCTCGGCGTGGGCGCGCTACCGCGCGCCCACGAACGGCAGCGGCTGGCTCATCGCTTGCCATTCTTGTAGGCCACGAACATCGGTTCCGCGTCCTTGAAGAATTGGTACGTCGTCGCCTCGAGCGCCTCCGCTTCCGAATAGGTGAACGCGTTCACCCAAATGATGGGCAGCAAGCCGATCCAGACTGCGCCCTTGCGCGTCACGTCGTATTCGTACAGTTTCGCTTCTTTCCCATCCATATAGACGTGGTAGATCGCGCGGTAGCCGTCGTGATTGCTCCACATGGGTATCAGCGTCAGCGTCGACACGGAGAGGTAGCCGAAGACCAGTGCCGGGAACGTCGGCGGCTTGTACAGCACTTCGACGTTGCAATAGAGGCCGTGTGCCGGCGCCGCATCGACTCTCTCCGTCGTCGCAAACGGCGTTTTCCGTTGGAAAACCGTCCGCAGCGCCTCTTGGCCGTTCCCGGTGCCGAGGATACCGAACGGTTGCAGCGTGTAGTAGAGCTTGTCGAACGATTTCGCCTGCGGCGGTTTGTTCACCATGTCCTCCGGAAAATCCCGGTAAGTGACGCAAGCCGGCAACAACGTGGCGACGAAAAGCAAACCGATTAGTCTGGTTTTCAATGGACACTCCCAAGTTATTTGAGTTGACTCATCAGGTGCCCACGTTGCGGAAAAGCGTCGCGGGCGTTCCAGTGTGTAAAGCAAAATGTAGTCGAAGTTCGAGGCGAGCGGCGTTCCTAGCCGGCCGGTTCCTGCTGTTTCGTCGAGAGCAGCGCCTTGAGCGCGTCTAAACTGGCTCGCCCTTGCGCCTGGCTCGCCGCGGGGTCGCGCTTTTCACCGCTCGTACGCACATTGTCCGCGCCCATTTCGGCGATGAAGCGGCTCGGTTCGCACGGGTGCCACTCTTTTCCCTGGCGCCGCTTGAGGCAGTGGCTCACGAACAATTGTTTGCGCGCGCGGGTGATGGCGACGTACATGAGGCGGCGCTCTTCGTCCACCTTCCCGGTGTCGATCGACTCGCGGTGGGGGAGGAGATTTTCTTCCGCACCGACGAGGAACACATAAGGGAACTCGAGTCCCTTGGCTGCGTGGATCGTGCTCAGGCTCACCGCGTCGCCGCCGTCGTCGCGCCCTTCGAGCATGTTCATGAGCGCGATGGTCTGCGTCATTTCGAGCAATGTTTTGTCGTCCGCTTCCGCCTTGCTCGACAGCCAGCCGGCGAATTTCTGGACGTTGTCCCAGCGCTTTTCGGCGTCGCGGGTTTCGAGGCTGTCGAACAAATACGGCTCATAGTCGATCGCTTTGAGCAGGTCCGCGAGCACGGCGCCGGCCGGTTCGCCGGCGGCGCGCTCGGCGATGCGATTGATGAAATCGCAAAACGTCTGCAGCGCTTCGAGCTGCGCCGGCTTGAGACGTTCCGCGACGCCGAGCTCGTACGCCGCGGCGAACATGCTGACTTTGCGCTCGCCCGCGTAGGCGCCGAGCGTTTCCAGCGTCTGCGGGCCGATGCCGCGGCGCGGGGTCGTTACGGCGCGAATGAACGCCGGATCGTCGTCGACGTTAGCGATCAAGCGCAAATACGAAACGAGATCTTTGATCTCCGCACGCTCGAAGAACGACTGACCGCCGGAAAGCCGGTAGGGGATACGCTGATTGCGCAGGTATTGCTCGAACACGCGGGCCTGATGATTGCCCCGGTACAAAATCGCGTAATCGGAAAATTTGGCGCCGCACTGGACCCGATGCGCGACGATGCGCATGACCACGCTCTCCGCCTCGTGCTCTTCGTCGCGCATGGCGATGACCAGCGGCGGTTCGCCGCTGCCGAGCTCCGACCAGAGGCGCTTTTCGTACAGCTTCGGGTTGTTCGCGATGAGGGTGTTCGCCGCCTGCAGAATGCGCGTGGTCGAGCGATAGTTCTGCTCGAGCTTGATGACCTTGAGCTGCGGGTAGTCGTCGCGGAGCCGCGCAAGATTCTCGACGCTCGCGCCGCGCCAGGCGTAAATGGCCTGATCGTCGTCGCCGACGGCGGTAAAGCGGCCGGCGTCGCCGCAGAGTTGGCGCAGGAGCTGGTACTGGGCGCCGTTCGTGTCCTGATATTCATCGACCAGAAAATAGCGCAACGTGTCGCGCCAGCGCGCGAGCGCCGCGGCGTTTTCGCCGAAGAGGCGCACCGGCAGCAGAATCAAGTCGTCGAAGTCGACCGCCTGATACGCCCGCAGCGTGAGGTCGTAGTCGCGGTACGCTCGCGCGGCCGCGCGCTCTGCGTCGTCCTCGGCCTGCGCTTCGGCAGTCGCGGCATCGACGAGCGCATTTTTCCACGCGGAAATGCGCCACTGGGCACGGCGCACCGTCTGCTTGTCGACGCTGCCGACGATCGAGGCGAGGATCGCAAAGCCGTCGTCGGCATCCAGGATCGAGAAGCGCGGTTTGAGCCCGAGTTGCGCCGCTTCCGCACGTAGAATTTTCACGCCGAGCGCGTGGAAGGTGCAGACGGTAAGTCGCTCCAGCGATGCGCCGGCGGGCGCCATCGCGGCGACGCGCTCCTGCATTTCGCGCGCCGCTTTGTTGGTGAACGTAATCGCCGCGACGTGCTCGGCCGCGTAGCCGCGTTCGCGTACGAGATGGAGGATCTTATGAGCGATAACGCCGGTCTTGCCGCTGCCGGCGCCGGCTAAAACGAGAAGCGGCCCGTCAACATAGCGGACCGCTTCGAGTTGGGGTGGGTTGAGGCGTGTTGCCACGAATTCTTATTGGGAGATCGTGCGAGCGCGAAGTATACCGCGCGCCGCGCATTTTAGTGCACCGTCGGGCGGCTGCGTGAAAACGGGAATCCGTCTTCAGAATTCACGCTGCCTCTCGCGCACCGCGTCTTGACGATTGCGCTTCTGCATGATCGCGAGTTACAGCGGATCGTAGCACTGACGAAGCAAGTCGCGCGTCGACGATGCACTTAGAGACGGGTGCATCTAAGCGCAATCGTCAAGCGGACAGAATCATTTTCGCCTGCTCGCTCTTTTGAATAGAGCAACGTACACGTTGATGTTTCGGTTCACCGCGCTACGAGCGCTCGCCGTGCGCGCTCGCTGGTCGGTCGTGTCGCATCCGGTCATACATGAGGCCGAGCGCCGCGCCCCATGCGACGTGGGCGAGAATCATCATGGCATTGCGCTGCGCCGAGTGCTGGGTCGCGGGTGGGAGCAGGCGCAGCGCCGGTATCCAGCCGAGATAACTCGCCGCCCAGACGGCGACGCCAAAGCCGATGCCGGTAGCGACCGGTTTGGAGCGCCCGTGTTCCGCGAGCAATGGATAGAGGGAGCCGGCCGCGGCGCCGAAGCCGAAGTGCGTGAACGCGGTGGCAACCCGTAAACCGCGGCCGCTTTCGACCTGTCCGGTTCGTGCGCGGCGGGCGGCCGTTGAAGTGATCTGTGCGGGCGGCAACCGGCGGTGACGCTCACGTGGCAGCCAAGGCTGCAGCGCGAACATCGCCGCGGTATGAAACAACGTTGCCACCGTTCCGGCGAACGTGCCGGCGAGAAACGGCGTTGCCGACGATGGGTTCCGGAGACGCATTTTTAAGGGCTTGGACGGTTCGGGAATCATCGTGGCACGCGTCGCCGCGCCGCGCTTCGGCGAGATACCGTAGACGCGGGCGGCGGGTCCGGTCGCCGTATCGGCGACGGGCCTTTTGCTATTCTGTAATTTAGGAATTCGGCGGGCGACGACGGACCGGACAGGCGATGTGGCTGACGCAGCAAGCAATCCCATGCTCTGCACATTATTAAAACTATACGCTTGCGCGCTTGATCGGTTGTCGCGACGGAAGTGGCCTTGGCCGGCAACTCAATAGGTACAGCGCAAGCTCGCCGACGCAGTCCTGCGGCGAGTCGGCGTTGGTGGACGGTCCACGTCGGTCGACAGGGGGATTGAACGTGGATTTGCTGCTGCTCCTGCTCGATCCGGCGAGCTACGTTTTTAATCCGTATGCCTTGCCGATGCTCGTCTCCGGGTTCGTCGCGTTTCTGCTCGGCATCGCCGTGGCGTTGCGTGAGCGCGGCTCGCGCGTCGGCATCATCTATCTCCTCCAAACCTCGGCGATCGGTATCTGGTTCCTCGGTTTCAGCTTTGCCTATCGCGCCGCCGGCGCTGATGTGGCGGACGGCTGGTACCGCTTCGCACACATCGGCATCTCGCTCATTCCGGCGACCACGCTGACTTTCACGCTGAGCGTGGTTGGGTCAACCCGGCCCCTCGATTGGCTGGTCCGCTCCGCCTGGGTCGGCGCGGGCCTCTTTGCAGCAGCGGGACTCGCCGTACCCGGTTATTTCGGCGCCCCCAACCGATACTTTTGGGGCTACTACCCGCACCATACGACGTACACGGCCCTGCTCGTGACCATCGTTGCCGCCTCGGCCGTCACGTCGATTCTCCTGTACTGGCGGGCCTACCGGCGCGCTCCGCGCAACGCCGCCGCGGCGCGTCGGGCGAAGCTGCTCTTTATCTCCTTCGCGATCGGCAGTCTGGCGCTGGTCGATTTCATCCCGGTGTACGGCGTTGAAATCTATCCCTTCGGCTACGTCCCATTACTGATCGGCGTGGGACTGGTCGCTTACGTCACGGACCACTATCGGCTGGTCGACGTCACTCCCGAATTCGCCGCGCGGCAGATCATCGAAACGATGCACGACGGATTGTTTCTGCTCGACAAGGAAGGCATCGTCCGGGTGGCGAACGATACCTTGTTGAGCCTGCTCGGGATGCGCCGCGACGAATTTCTCGGTCGCCCATTGCCGGTATCGCTGCGGCGCCTCTTGACGCGCGGCGAGCGCGCGGCGCTCCAGGCGGGTACATCGCTGCACAACCGCGAGATCGAATTCGCCCGGGCGGACGGCGTGCGGCTCGTGCTGAGCCTTTCCGTTTCGATCATGCCCGAACGCGGCGCGGGAAACGCCGCGTATGTCGCTGTGGTCCGCGACATCACCGAGCGCAAACGCTCGGAGGAGCGCATTCGCATTCTCGCTTACTACGACGGGTTGACCGGTCTTCCCAACCGGCAACTGTTTCAGGAGCACCTGCGCACCGCGCTCACCGACGCCGCGCAGCACCGGCGCCTGGTAGCGCTGCTGTTTCTCGATCTCGATCACTTCAAGCGCATCAACGATACGCTCGGCCACGCGCTCGGCGACGGCCTGCTGCAAGCCGTGGCGGGGCGCCTCGTGGGTTGTGTGCGCACCGCGCGGGATGGCGACGCGCGTGCCGTCGATGACACGGTCGCGCGTCTCGGCGGCGACGAATTCATCGTCGCGTTGTACGATCTCGAGAAGCGCGAGGACGCGGTGCGCGTGGCCGAGCGCATTCTCGCCGCCGTCTCCGAGCCGCTTCGACTCGAACGGCACGAGGTCGCCGTGACGGCAAGCCTCGGCATCAGTATCTATCCGCTCGACGCCGACGACGCCGCGACACTGCTCAAGCATGCGGATGCCGCGATGTATCAAGCGAAGGAGTCGGGCCGGAACAGCTATCTCTTCTATGATGAGGCGATCAGCGCCGGTGCCGCCGATCGTCCATCGCTCCAAGCAAAGCTGCGCCGCGCCTTCGATCAGGGGCAGCTGTCGCTGTACTATCAACCGATCGTCGCGCTTGCGGAGCAAAACGTCGTCGGCGTCGAGGCGCTGCTGCGCTGGGATCATCCTGAAATCGGCAATATTTCGCCGGCGCGCTTCATTCCGCTCGCGGAAGAGAGCGGCTTGATACTGCCCATCGGTGAATGGGTTTTGCGGACCGCCTGCGCACAAATGCGGGCATGGGAACACGCCGGGCTACCGCCGTTGCGGGTCGCGGTGAACCTGTCGGCGCGGCAGCTTCGCGACCGCGACTTCGTCGCGACCGTGCGCAATGCGCTCGACCGCGCGCAGTTCGATCCGCGTCGGCTGGACATCGAGTTGACGGAAAGCATGATCATGGAGGACGCCCCGCACGTCCGTCCCTCGCTCGATGCGTTGAAGGCCATGGGGGTCCGTCTCTCGGTCGACGATTTCGGCACCGGCTACTCGGCCTTGAGCTACCTGCGCAGTTTCCCGATCGATACCCTGAAGATCGATCGCGCGTTCGTGCGCGATATCACGGCCGCGCCCGACGAAGGGGCGATCGTGGCGGCGATCCTCGCGATGGCCGCCAGCCTGAAGCTCAGTGTCATCGCCGAAGGCGTCGAGAGCGAAGCGCAGCTCGCGTTCCTGCGGCGGCACGGTTGCGGTTTGGCACAGGGCTACTTACTGTGCCGGCCGTTGCCGGCGGATGCGCTCGAAGCATGGCTGCGCACGGCCGCGAGGTCGAAGACCGGCTGATCCGGTCGATTCAACCGATGACGAGCGCCAATGCGAGCGGTAGAAACGCGAGCGCGGCGACGTTGCCGATGAGCACGATCGACGCGACCTTGTGCGGCTCTTGCCGGTAGTGCTCGGCGAACACGTAGTTGAGTACCGCCGGCGGCAGCGCGCCGAAGAGAAAGAGGAGCGCGTGCTGCCGAGGATCGAGACCGAGAAGCCAACCGATGGCGGCGGCGATGATCATCCCGGCGACGGGCCGCGCCACGGCGCCGACCAAGCCGATGCGCCAATCGCCGAAGTCCGCGCCGGCGAGGCGGACGCCGAGCGCAAACAGCAAGAGCGGTATCGAGATGCCGCCGAGCATCTTGAGGCCGACCATCAACGGCGACCAAACTTCCACGTGCCACAGGCTGATCGCCACCCCGGCGAACGTCGCGAATACGGTCGGTACCCGCCAGAGCGTCGTCCACCGGACTCGGTGATCGAGCAGCCATGCGCCGTAGGAAAAATGGAGCAGGTTCGAAATCACGAACATTACGACCGCTGCCGCGAGCGCGCCGTCGCCGAACGTAAGCACGGCGAGCGGTAGCCCGAGGTTGCCGCAGTTGTTGAACATGATCGGCGGCACTAAGGTTTTCGGCTGCGCCTTGATGAATCGCGCAAGCAGCCAGGCGATCAGGCCGGAGCCGACGATCACACCAAGCGTTCCCCACGCGAGCGCCTGGTAGCGCGCAATGCTGAACGACTCGGCGGCGAGGGTGGCGAAGACGAGCGCCGGCACGAAGACATCCATGTTGAGCCGGTTGGCGAAGCTCATGTCGGGCTTCATCCGGCGACCGCAAAAATAGCCGACGCCGACAACGAAGAGCAGCGGAAATAGGATGGCGACGATGCGGCCGAGCATGCGGGAGAGGCAGTCAGGCGCCCGGTCGCGCAGCGTCCGGCATCGTGGTGCGTCGTCTGGTCAACATGTGGCGGCGTCGCAAAGCACGCGCCGTTAGGCTCGGTTGGTCAGGACGGCCGGTTATTGATTGCCCGGTTTTCCTCGAACTGTACGGTAGCCCGACCGACAGCACAAGCAAGGCCGTGGATCCGGCGAACCGGACCGCGAAGACGCCAAGCGTCGTTGGGCGCCACCGGGCCGCGTTCTCGACAAGGCGGCAACGGCGGCTTATGCTGCGCCCGTTTTGTTTGCGCTCCAATTACTACATTTCAAACTCTGCCAAGCAGAAAGGACTCCTATGCGTATTGTCACGCCCCTGGTCGTTGCCGTCATGCTCGTTGCTACCTCCGCGATGGCGGCGACGCCCGAGCCGAAAACCGAAGAGCAAAAGACGCTTTACGCGATCGGTCTCGCGCTGAGCGCGAACCTGGCCACCTTCGAGCTGAGCGCGGCTGATCTGGAGATGGTGAAAGCGGGTCTCAACGACGGCGTGCTCAAGAAAAAGCCGAAGGTCGATTTGACGACGTACGGTCCGAAGATCCACGAACTGCAGAGCAAGCGTCTGGCGCTGGTCAGCGACCGCGAAAAGAAAGCCGGCAAGGCCTACTCGGACAAGGTTGCGGCGGAGAAGGGCGTCAGCAAGACGGATTCCGGCGCGCTGTATTCGACGATCACCCCGGGCAAAGGCGAATCTCCGAAAGCCACCGATACGGTCAAAGTGCACTATCAAGGGAGCCTCATCAACGGCACCGTTTTCGACAGCTCGGTCCAGCGCGGTCAGCCGGCCACGTTTCCGCTGAACCAGGTGATTCCGTGCTGGACCGAAGGCTTGCAGAAGATGAAGGTCGGCGAAAAAGCGCGGCTCGTGTGTCCTTCGAACACCGCCTACGGCGATCGCGGCCATCCGCCCCAGATCCCGCCGGGCGCGACCCTCGTTTTCAACGTGGAGCTGCTCGAGATCATGAAGCCGGAAGCGCCGAAGCAGGAATCGAACGGTCAACAGCCGGCGAAGCAAGAGCCGACCAAGCAGTAAGCCGGCGACGTAATGCAGCTCGAAGGTGCGCCGTCCGCTCGCCCGAGCGGACGGCACGCGCGCGTCGGACCGATGCGAAAGCTCCGGCGCGCGTTTTATGATCGCGATCCCATTGTTGTCGCGCAGGAATTGCTCGGCAAACACTTGGTTCACGTGGCGCAAGGCGTCGAACGCGTCGGACGGATCGTCGAAGTCGAGGCGTATCTCGGACCGCACGACCTCGCGGCGCACTCGGCGCGAGGTCGCACCGAGCGCACGAAGGTGATGTTCGGTCCGCCCGGCCACGCGTACGTCTACCTGATCTACGGAATGCATCACTGCGTGAACATCGTGACCGAACGCGAAGGACAAGCGTCGGCCGTGCTGTTGCGCGCGCTCGAGCCGGTGCGCAATCTCGATGCGCGCACGCAGGGCCCGGGGCTACTTTGCAAGGCGATGGGGATCGATAAACGCCTCAACGGGCACGATCTGTTGAGCGACGAGCTTTACATCGCGGCGCCGTCGAAGCGCGAGACGTTCACGATCGTGCGGCGGCCGCGTATCGGCGTCGACTACGCGGGTCACTGGGCGCGACGGCTGCTCCGCTTTTACATCAAAGGCAACGCCTTCGTCTCGAAGCCGTAGCGCCATCCGCCCTGATTTACTTCAGGGCTGAATCCTTCCCGTAAAGTCCGTTATTGCTTTTTGGGTGGGATGTCGAGCGCAGGCTTTCTTTGCGTCCTTCGCGTTACCGTTAAGAATTACCAACAGGTTATCCGGCGACCGCCCGAGCGGCGCGGCGCGAGCGGAAGCGCGAGACGAGCACCGCGATCGATCCCAAGCCACCGACGCCGAGGCTCGCGAACGCGAGGCCCCATGCGAGCACGCGGGTGTTGCCGCCCGCGGCATCCAACACGGCGCCGAAGACGAGCGGCGAGATCAGTGCCGCGCCGAAGCCGAGAAAAGAATAAATCGCCATGGTCGTTCCGCGCAGATGCGCGCTCGCTTCCGCGATCACTCCGTTCGTGAGCGCGGAGGAGTCGCTCATGATGAGCATGATGTAGATCGCATAGCCCACCATCGCCGCGTACCACGGCAGCGGCGCGAGGAAGCCGATTACGCAGCCGACCAGCGCCGACGCTCCCATAATCGTCAGAATGACGTTGCGCCGGCCACGCCGTGTCGCGATCTCATTGCCGATCAAGCTGCTGGGGATCACGATAGGACTGATGACGGCGATGAGCCACGCGGGATGCCACGGCAGGGGATGGTCGATCGGTTGCAGCGTCGCGCAGAACGTGAGGAAGGCGACGATCCACGAGCGTGCGCCGAAGAGCTCGTAGCAGTGCGCGGCGTAGCCGAGGATGTAACCCACCGCCGCACGGTTACGGAAGACGGGCCGGAAATCCAGCAGACGCGGCGGGGTTTCGACAGGCGCGGCGGGCGGGGGCGCTGGCAGCGTGAGCCAGACGAGCGCGGCGGCGGCGAGCGGCCCGAATGCGGAGATGAGAAACACCGCGCGCCAGCCGAGCGTCGGTTCCGCGAGCCCGACGATCACGAGCGACATCGCGCTGCCGAGACCGAAAGTGGCCGTGTAGAACGCCACCGAGCGGCTGCGCGGCAAACCTTCGGGAATCAAATCAGAGAGCAATTTCAGGCCCGGCATGTAGGTGCCGGCGAGCCCCGCGCCAATGAGCGCCTGAAACGCAAGCGCCGACATGACGCCGTTCGCACCGAACGTGAAACCGAGCGCACCGAGTGCCGCGAGCACGCAGGCGAGCAGGTAAACCCGGCGCGCATCGATGCGATCGGTGAGGCTCGTGAGGATCGGCACTGTCGCCATGTAGCCGCCGAAGAGCACGCCGCTGATGAGGCCGGCCTGTGTGTTCGTGATGTGCCATTCGGGGAGCAACGTCGGAATCAGTGCGGAGAAGGTCCCGAAGGCCGTCATGCTCAGCACTTCGGCGCAGCACATCAGGATGACGATGCGAATTGGCGACATATTCTTCTCAACGATTACGTGGCCGGATATTCGATCGGGACAATTCGTGTTTGTCAGGCGTGCCGATGCAACTTTAGCCGGCCGCCGAGCGCCGACCAAGCGCCGGGCGATATCGGAGCGCAGGCCGGAAAGAACGCGTCATCGTGCGCGTTATCGCAGTTATGAATTCGCCCCACAAACGGAAGCAGAATCGTCCGCGCTGTCGCTCTTTGCATGGCGAGCGCCGCGGCGTGCTCGCGAGTTACCGAAGCAACTCGTACTTGCCGCCGCGCTCGAGCGCCCGCCGATACGCCGGCCGCGTGTGAATGCGTTCCAGCCACTGCATGAGTTTCGGCCGGCTCGCGTTCAGGCCGCCGCGCACCGCGGCCGCTTCCAACGGAAAGCTCATCTGCACGTCCGCGGCGGTGAACTCCGAACCGGCGAACCACGGCTTCTGCTGCAGCTCTCTTTCCATGTAGTCCAGCTGACGGTCGATGTTCGGCTGGACGAACGAGTTGAGCGCACGATCGGCAATGGCGCGTGCAATGGGACGAACGAGCAGCGGCGCTTGCTGCTTGAGACGAGTGAAGACAAGCGCCATGACGAGCGGGGGCATCGCCGAGCCTTCGGCGAAATGCAGCCAGTACGTGTAGCGCAGCCGTTCGGGCGTACCGGGCGGCGGCACGAGGCGGTCTTTCCCGTAGCGTTCCACCAGGTATTCGATCACCGCGCCGGACTCCGCGAGGGTCTGGTCGCCGTCGGTCACGACCGGTGATTTGCCGAGAGGATGCACTGCAAGCAGCGACGCGGGCGCCAGCCCGGTCGGTTCGCGCTGATAGCGCTTGATGTCGTACTCGACGCCGAGCTCTTCGAGTAGCCAAAGGATGCGTTGGGAACGGGAATTGTTCAGGTGATGGACGGTGACCATGGTTGCCTCGTTGTTATTACTATCTCCTTGGCCCGGCACGTTCTGTAGTCGCCGGGGTTGTGGCTCGATTATAACCTTGCATCGACCGTTGCAGTTCGTCCCGTAGCGTTCGGCGTTTGTGCCAGGAAGCGCTAAGGATTGCTCCGCAGCGTCGCCCGGGTCCCTTCTTTAAGAAACCACCACCGACCGCTCTGCCGCTGACTTGGTTTACATTCACTACCTGTCCCGTGGAGTAAAGCCAGTGCATGTTTTTCTCGTCGTTTCCCTGGCCGCGCTGGTCGTGCTCGCCAGTGCACGGGTCGCTTATGCCGATCTTTCCTCGATTTTGCTCGGTAAGATTGCCGCGCGTGCGTCTGCCTACAACCGCGACGGTGCCCGCCTCGACGACGCGGCCGCTGCCGCGCTAACCCTTGCGGGCCAGCCGACGACTTCAGTCGCTCCCATCAACGGCGCCCCGCCGGCCGATCAGCCGCGCGAGCAAACGCCGACGCAGACGAACGAACCGTCGCCAAGGCAAGAGGGCATTTTCCATTTCGGTGCGGTCGACGGTCGTTTGAGCTCAAGAAGCCTCAAGACGTGGTACACGGCAGGCGACACGTCGATCAAAACCGAGCTCGGCTACGACGGCAAGCTTCGGCTCGAAGCCGATCGGCCGTGGCTTGGCGGCAACCTTCGTTTCGGTTTCGCGGACGAGCAGGGTCACGGCACGCTTCGTCTCGAATTCAAACGCAACTTCTAGCGGCAATCGCTCGCTTGCGCCGAGCCTCAGCGATTCGGTCGCTTTCCTTTTTCCCGTAGCGCGTCGAGCGTCGTCTGCGTGCTGATCGCGTTCGGATCGATGATGACCTCGATCAAAGCCGGCTTATTCGCCGCCAGCGCGCGCTCGAGTGCCGCGGGGAACTGATGCGTCTCGGTGACGGTGTCGCCGTGCGCACCGTACGCGCGCGCGAGGGCGGCAAAATCCGGGTTCGTGAAATGGGTGCCGTACACCCGGCCCGGGTACTCGCGTTCCTGATGCATGCGGATGGTTCCGTACATGCCGTTGTTTACCACGATGAAAATAACGTTGAGCGCATAATGCACCGCGGTCGCCAGCTCCTGCCCGTTCATTAGGAAGTCGCCGTCGCCGCTCAAGGCGACCACCGGACGGTGGGGCTCGGCGACTTTCGCGGCGACCGCCGCCGGTACGCCATAGCCCATCGAGCCGCTCGATGGCGCGAGCTGCGTACGAAACCCGCTGTAACGATGAAAGCGGTGCAGCCAGCCGGAAAAATTTCCCGCGCCGTTCGTGTAGACGGTATCCGCCGGCAGCGTGCGTTCCAGGTGCAGCACGACGTCGCGCAGCTCGACTTTACCCGGCATGCCCTTGTAGGCGCCGCTCTGCCAGACTTCGTAATCCGCGCGCGCGGCGGCCGTCCAGGCGGTGTGCGGGGTGTGTCCGGCAGTCCCGAGCGAGCGCGCCGCCGCGGCAAATTCGTCCATGCCGCTGTTGATGAGCAATTGCGCTTGATACACGCGTCCGAGCTCGGCCGTATCGTTGTGGACATGAACCAGCTTTTGTTTCGGCAGCGGCGGCGTCAGCAGTGTGTAGCCCGATGTTGTCATCTCGCCGAGGCGCGCGCCGATGGCCAGAACCAGGTCGGCGTCGCGTACGCGTTGCGCGAGCGCGGGGTTGATACCGATGCCGATGTCGCCCACGTAATTCTTGTGGCGGTTGTCGAAGATATCCTGAAAGCGGAATATGCAGCCGACGGGCAGATCGAACGTTTCGATGAACGCGCGCAGATCGTCGATGCCCTCGCGCGTCCAACCCGCGCCGCCGAGAATCACGATCGGCCGCCGCGCGTTTTCGATCAGCGACTTCAGCTGCCGCATGTCCGCGGGGCGAGGTGCGGGCTGCACGACGTGATGCGGGTTCACGTCCGCGACCGCGGCCGTCTGCGTCAGCATGTCTTCGGGCAGCGCCAGTACGATCGGGCCCGGTCGCCCGGAAACGGCGAGATGGAAAGCTCGACTCACGTATTCCGGAATGCGATCGGCACGATCGATTTGCGCCACCCATTTCGTCATCGGCCCGAACATACGACGGAAGTCGATCTCCTGAAACGCTTCGCGCTCGACGTGATCGCTCGCCACTTGGCCGATAAACAAAATCATCGGATCGGAATCCTGAAACGCGGTGTGCACCGCGATCGAAGCATTCGTCGCGCCGGGTCCGCGCGTGACGAAGCAGATGCCCGGTTTGCCGGTTAGCTTTCCGTAAGCGGCGGCCATGAAGGCCGCGCCGCCGTCGTGGCGCGCGACAATCAGCTCGATCTCGTCCCGCGCATCGTAGAGCGCATCGAGCACGGCAAGATACGATTCGCCGGGAAGACAGAACGCGTGTCGTACGCCGTGTATCTTCAGTTGGTCGACGAGGATGGTGGCGCCCGTTCGTGCTGGCAGTGGAGTCGGCATGGGACACTACGCGTGTTTTTGGCGATCGATACATTAAGCCATGGCGAGATCAGCGCATAGCGGGCATTGGCGGCTGTCGCGCCGTCAAATGACATGTAGATCTGATTTATTACTGTCTAACCGCCAAGGACGCCAAGGACGTAACGGTTTTTTGGTTGTTTTTGAGAATCCTTCCTCGAGGTCCTTCGCGTCCTTTGCGGTTGAAACGAATATTTCGGTTTCCCTACCGACGCTTCAGATCTAGCGATCCGAACGCCGACCGGTCGGTTCCAGTTCGAGTGCGATTGGGCGGCGGCCGAGCATGACGATGATGCCCGAGCGGCGCTCGCCCGACGGGGTGCTGTAGTCGAAGGTGAAAACGCGGCGCAATCGAAGCGAGCCGCTCTCGTCGCGTACGAGCCGCACGCGCCACACCGGCGCGATGTCGTCGAGAAACTGCACGCCCGCGGCTTGGCACGCCTGGCGACAACGCGCAACCGCCGCTTCCTGGACGCGACGGCTTTCGAACCAGAGCATGCCGACCAGGGCGAGCAGGGCGAGTAGCGCGAGATCGGTCATCGGAGTGACGTCGCCGATTCAATAGACCGTATCGCTGCGTCGCGCCTGCGCGAGCGTGTACGCCATGTAGACGACGATCCCGACATTCACGGCGAGCGCGACGAGCTTGATCCACGTGACGCCGCGCGCCAGCTCGTAGAGTTCGAGCGGGACGTAGATGCCGCCGCTCACCGCTGCAAACCACTCGGCCCAGCGCCGGCCAAGCCACAGGCCGTACGCTTCCGTGAAGCGTACGGCCGCGTAGAGCGCGGCAAAGGCCGCGAGCCAGCGGAGCTTGTCGTCGGATAGGCTCTGCGCCAGTTGCAGGAATATCCGCGGATATTCGTTGGCTGGATTCAAGTGCAAGCGCGCGACGAACGCCTCCGCGATGTACTGCGCGCGGCCATGCACCGCCTCCAGCATTCCGAATCCCGCGATCAGAACCAAAACACCTTTACCCGCTTCGAACGCCGCGACCACGCGCACGCCGTGCCTCCAACGCGTCGCGGCGGCAGGGCGGGGCGCATCGTTCATGTCGGCTGCCTTCCCGTGGCGGCGCGGTCAGGCTTCGATCACGCCGTCGAACACGACGAACGCGGAGGCGCGTAGCGCCGGTTGTGCGTCTTCGAGCACGTGAAAGCCCGCCTGCATCTGCGTGTCGTTGCCGCGGCGGTAGAGCTGCGCGCGCACGGCGTACGGTTGGCCGGGAAAGAACGGTTTGCGGAAGAGCAGCCGCGCGCGCGATATGCGATGCTTCGTGACGGGCAGCCGCGCACCGTGCAACAGGCGCGTAAACTGATTCTCCGCCCCCATCAGGTATTCCTGCACGTTCACGTGCTGGTTGATGTCGGTGTTCGGCATCCCCCACACGTCGATGCGCTCGCGCCACTCGCCGACGTCGACCGGCGTATAACCCGCGGGCGGCACGCTCATCGCTTCGACGGACGGGATCGGCTTCTCCCAGCGATGCTCTTTGAGCACGCGCAGCTCCTCGGGCACCGTCGTTACCTGTCGCTCACCGGGCGCGCTCACGGGTTTCGTGATCACGTGCATGATCTCGGCGGTTCCCGCTTCGATGATCTCCCCGCTGCCGTCATCGTATCCGAGCGCTTCGGGGCCGTGCGAGCGGGCTTTCGCCCGAATGATGCTCTGCGAGACGAACATCAGCCGCTCGGTGCCGGTCGCGGCCGGCTGGTGGTTGGCGTCGGTAATGCTGCGGTAGAGCTTGAGATTGTGCTCGTTCGTGATGCCGCGACCGAAAGCGATCGGCGTCGCGCCGGTGCGGAAATCGAGATGAAACATGATCGGTGCAATCCCTTTGCGGCGCAGCTCCATCATCTTCAGATGCGCATTCAGGCTCGTGAAAATCGGCGGCATGCAGACGCCGACAAACGCGCGAAAACGCATGCGGTAAGTCATGTCGAGTAGATCGAAATGCGCCGGCGACTGACCGGCGCCGGTCAGGGCGTCGAGTGGCTGCTTCGCTTGGGACATTCGGTGGTTCCGTTCGAGTTAGTTGAATTTCGATTACAGCCGCTATTGTAGCGTCCGCGAGGCGAAGAGACGAAAGGACGGCGCGCCTTGATTAGGTGCGACGTTCGGCGCGAATGTTGATGAAGTTGCCGGCGAGGATGAGTGTCGCGCCCGCAAGAACCGGCCAGGCGAGATGCTCACCGTAAAAAATGAGCCCGACCAGGGCGATCAGGGGCAGGCGCAGGAAATCCATCGGTACGACGACCGTGACATCGGCCAGCGCGAGCGCACGCACCATGCAGTAGTGGGCGGTCAGCGCCGTCAGGCCGACAACGACGAGCCACGGCCACATCGCCGCCGAAGGCGTTACCCAATGCGCGAGTGCCGGTACCAGGCCGAGCGGCAGTTGGATCGCCGTCATGTAGAAAAGTATGGCGAGCGGTGTATCGATGCCCGCCAACCGCTTCGTCACGGTATGCGAGATGGCGTAAGCGACCGCGCTCAGCAGCACGGCCGCCGCGGCGGGATGCAGCGCGGCGACGCCGGGCTGCAGAATGACGAGGGTGCCCGCGACACCGAGACCGACGGCCGCGTAGCGGGCGGTCCCCAGACGTTCAGCGAGAAACGTGGCGGCCAATAACGCCGTCCATACGGGAACGGTGAATTCGATCGCGAACACTTCGGCGAGCGGAAGGAAGGCGATTCCATAAAACCAGCCGAATTGGCCGGCGAAATGCGCGGTGTTCCGCAGCAGATGCAGGCGAAATCGGCGCGTGCGCAGCTGCCGCCAGCCGCGGCGGCGGAGCAGCAGCGCGATCACGCCCAGACCGAGCAGGCTGCGGAAAAAGAGGATCTCAAAGGTGCCGAGCTCAGCCGAGAGCTCGCGGCCACCGATCGCCATCGCCATGAAGGAGGCGAGCGCGCCGGACATCCACAGAACCGCGCGCAGGACCGGATGTCGGGTGTCCTTGCGCTCTGCGATCGCTCGTTGCTCGCTGATCGCCACGGCGATCCTAACCGAGGCCGAGCAGACGCACGAGCGCGGGTAGGAGCAGCGCGGTTGCGAGAATGTTGAGCCCCATGGCGAGCCCGGAGAACGCGCCCGCGGTTTCGCTCTCTTGGAACGCGCGCGCAGTCCCGATGCCGTGCGAGGCGATGCCCATGGAAAAGCCGCGCAGGGTGTCTTCGCGCACGCGCAGCCGATCGAGGGTCCACGGGCCGAGCACCGCACCCAGTATGCCGGTCGAGACCACGAGGATCGCCGTGAGCGACGGTAAACCGCCGAGTTTCTCGGCGATGCCCATCGCGACCGGCGCCGTTACGGATTTCGGCGCGAGCGAGATCAGCGTCTCGCGCGACGCGCCGAGCAGCCAGGCGATACCGATGGCCGAGACGGCTGCGGTGATCGATCCCGCGATAAGGCCGCCGAGTAGCGGCAGCCACAGGCGCTTGAGCCGCGCGAAATTGAAATAGAGCGGCACCGCAAGCGCGACGGTGGCGGGGCCGAGAAGGAAGTGCACGAACTGCGCCCCATCGAAATATGTTGCGTACGGCGTGCCGGTGGCGCGCAGCAGCACGACGAGCACGACGACGGCGGTGAGCACCGGATGGAGCAGAGGATGCTGATGTGCGCGCCGATAAAGCCAGTCGCCGGCGACGTACGCCGCGAGCGTGAGCGTGAGCCCCAGCAGCGGCGTCGCCGCGAGATAAACCCAAATATCACGAAGGCTACCCGGCACGCGGCGTCTCCGCTGGAACCGCCAAGCGTTGCGCGAGCCAGCGCGCGGTGAGCGCGGTGACCACAATCGCGAGCCACGTGCTCAACACGAGCGCGCTCGCGATCGGCAACCACTCCGCAGCGACGCGCTCGGCGTGCAGCATTACGCCGACGCCGGCCGGCACGAAGAGCAGCGACAGATGCTGCAGCAGGTTCTGCGCCGTTTGACGCAAATGCTCGGAACGCATTCGCGGATGCGCGATGGCAGCGAAGAGCAGCGCCATGCCGACCACGGGACCCGGAATCGGCAGCGCGAACGCCTGGCTCAATGCTTCGCCGGCGAGCTGGAACGACAGCAGCAGGGTGAGCGCGAGCAACACGCTTGCTTCGGGCTACTCGCGCGCGGCCGGTGGGCGGCCTTCGGCGTAGAGTTTCAGCGCCGTATAGACGAACCGATTCGCCGGCGTATCCATTCCGAGCGCCGGACCGAGACGCGTCACCGCGCCGCTCAGCCACGGAAGTTCCAGGCGATTGCCGCGGCGCAGATCGCCGAGCATGGAGGCGATCATGTCGTAAGGAATCGTGTCGGCGAACGCGAGTTGCTTCTCCGCGATATCGGCGTCGAGGTTCACGCCTTTGGCGCGGCCGACCGCCGCCGCTTCGCGCATCACGGCGGCGAGCAGGGCGCGCGTGTCCGCGTCCTCGCGGATCGGCCCGATCGGAAGCCGCACGAGCGTCGTCATGCCGCTCAAGCCTACGAGGAAGATGAATTTCTCCCAGATCGCGCGCTGGATGTCGTCCGCGATGACGGCGTCGATGCCGGCGGCGCGACAGGCGTCGTGGAGCTGTTCGATGCGGGGGGTGCGCCGGCCGTCGAGCTCGCCGAACGTCAGGCGCTGCAGGCTGCCGTTGTGGCGGATGACGCCAGGACGCTCGATGACCGCGGCGATGTGCGCGATGCCGCCGATCACGCGCTCGCGGCCGAAATGACGCGTGAGCACGTCGATTGCGTCGATGCCGTTTTGAAACGACACGACCGCGGTTGCCGGGCCGACCGCGGGGGTCGCGGCGCGCACGGCGGTCTCCGTGTCCCACAGCTTTACCGCCAGCATGACGAGATCGACCACGCCTGCCGTCGCGGGGTCGTCCGTTGCGGCGACCGGATGGATCAGCACATCGCCCTTACCGCTTTCGAGGCGCAAACCTTGCGCGCGTATCACGCGCAAATGCTCGCCGCGCGCGACGAATGTCACGTCGTGCCCGGCCGCGGCCAGGCGCGCGCCGAAATAGCCGCCCACACCGCCGGTGCCAACGATCAATATTCTCATTGTTCCTCCGTGTGCATCGGACTATTTGACCCCCGCATCCTCGGACACCGAAAGCGCGATCGCAGCCCAGTCGAGATCGCCGCGTCCCTTCGCCAGCGCCGCGAGCATGCGCTGTTGTAGCAAGCTCGCCAGCGGCATCGGCACTTGTGCGGCTCGGCCGGTATCAAGCGCCAGACTGATGTCCTTATAACCCAGCGCCAGCTTGAATCGCGCCGGCTCATAGTTCTGCTCGGCGACAAATTTTCCGTACGCCTGGTAGACCGGGCAAGCGAACAGCGTCTTTCCGAAGAGATCGGCGACCGCGGTACGCGCGATGCCGTGCTTCTCCGCAAGCGTGAACGCTTCCGCCATCGCCTGCGTCGCCGCGAGAATGAGATAGTTGCCGCTCAGCTTGATGACGTTCGCCGCACCGGGCTTCTCGCCGAAATCGAAAACGCCCTGACCGAGCGCTTGCAGTACGTCTTGTATGCGCGCTTTCGAACCTGTGTCGCCCGACGTGCAGATCCAGAGACGTTTCGCCGCAGCCGCGTCCGGGCGGCCGAACACCGGCGCGGCAACATAGTCGCTGCCGACGTCGCGGTGCCGCGCGGCCAGTCGCTCTGCGGTTGCCGGCGCGATCGTGCTCATCGAGAGGTGAACGCCGCCGCGCAGCCGCGTCGCGAACCCGTTCGCGCCGAACGCGACGTCTTCGACCGCCTGGTCGTTGGCGAGCATCGTGACAACGATTCCGTTTGCGGCCGCGACGTCGGCCGGCGTTGACACTAGCTCCGCGCCCTCGGCGGCGAGCGCGCGCGCTTTCTGCGCAGTGCGGTTGTAGATTTTCAGGCGGTAGCCGGCACGGAGCAGATTGCGCGCCATCGGCTCGCCCATCATGCCGGTACCGATGAACCCTATTGTTTCGCTCATGCGATTTATTCCCTCGAACCGTCGTGCGGCTATTTTACTCGGCCCCCAAACGCAAAAAACCGGAAAAGGCGCATGTTTTGATCAATCCATCCGGCGCGCCGTAGCGCAGATGCTTGCTCGCGCGGGACTTCCGGTTGTGTGGCGCGCGACGAGGGTGATATATACGAAATCGCGCATCAGCGAACGGCGGAGCACGAAGAAACAAGCCGCCGGGATAGCGGCCGACAAGCCCCGGTGCGTTTCGTGTCTCGCTCGTGGTCCCACGCACTTAAGGAGGAGAACAATGAAAGCAATAATAAACGGAGGCGGCGTGATGCGCCGGTTGCGCGTCCCGCTCCTGTTTACCGGTTTGTGCCTCGTGGCGCCCGTCGGTTCTGCGCTTGGCGCCGTTCCCAACCCCACGGTCAGCGGTCCGATTCCGGTCAATGTACCACTCGGCGATCCGTCGCACGACTATCCGCAGCTCGCGACGCAAGCCGATCTTGCCGGCAACGGCTACGTGGAAGAAGAGTACTTTTTCGAAGGAACGGCGAATGAGTATGACGTCATCTCGGCGCCGCTCTCGAATGCCACGATCCGGTCCGCTGGTAATCCGTACAAGACCCGGATGATCGTACGCCGGCCGACGTCCGCCGCGAAATTCAACGGCGTCGTTCTTGTCGAGTGGCTCAACGTGACGAGCGGTTACAACCTGGATGCGCTCTGGCTGCTTCAGCAAGACCACCTCATGCGCGAAGGTTTCGCGTACGTCGGCGTCTCGGTGCAACGCGTCGGCGTTCAGAACAGCCCGACGAGTCTCACGTCATGGAGCCCGATCCGCTATGGCTCGCTCGATGTGACTTCGGGCGGCAAGTTCGTGCAAGCGAACGCGGGCGGTCCAAACGCCTCCGACGCGCTGTCGTTCGATATCATGGCGCAGGCCGGCCAGGCGGTGAAACATCCGATCGGTGTCGATCCCCTCGGCGGTCTCCCGGGCAACCGGACGGTGCTTGCGTCGGGCGTATCGCAGTCCGAAGGCTTCCTCGTCAGCTACTACAACTCGGTGCATGCGCGCGATCCGGTCTACGACGGCTTTTTCCTTTATCTGGGCATCAGCCGCGGTGCCTACGGCGCGTTCCGGTTGCCGCTGCGCACGGACCTCCCGACCAAGCTGTTCAAGGTCAACACCGAGAACGATGTGCTGCTGCTCGGCGAGCATCTAATCCGTCAGCCCGACTCGGACAAGCTGCATACCTGGGAGATTGCGGGTGCGTCCCACGTCGGCTTCGACCCGCGCGGCTTACGTGCCGCGCTCCTCGCGCGCGACGGTATCCCGCCGGCCAGCCTCGCCGGCTGCACGCTCGGTCCGCCGTTGAGCCACATTCCTGCCGCGCGCGCCCTCAACGCCGCGCTCAACCATACCGTGCGCTGGGTGCAAGACAACGTGGCGCCGCCGGCAGCTCCGCGCATCGAGCTGACGAGTGTTTCGCCCGTTCCACCGCCGCCGCCGACGCCATTCGCCGCCATGCCGGCAACGGCCGCGCGCGACAGCGACGGCAATGCACTCGGGGGTTTGCGGTTGTCGCAACATTCAGTGCCGACCGCTACCAACACCGGCGTCAATGCCGGGCCGGGGTTCTGCATTCTTTTCGGTACGCACGCGCCCTTCAGCGAAGAACGGCTCGCTGAGCTGTATCGCAATCACGGTTCCTACGTATCGAAGGTCGCGCAGGCGACTGATTCGAATCTGAAGGCAGGTTACATCGTCGCGGCGGACGCGGAGCAGGACAAGGAAGCGGCCGGCGAATCCGATATCGGCAAGTAGTCAGCAGCTATTCGAGACGGCCTCCCGCGCAACGCGAGAGGCCGTTTTGTTTTTTGGTATCGCGTTTGTCGTCTTGTGTCAGCACGCTCAGTGCCAACACCGGCTAAAGCAACCGTCAACGCCCTTTGAACACCGGCTTTCGCTTTTCGACGAACGCCGTCACGCCTTCCAGATGATCCGCCGTCGCCATCGAGGCGGCCATGCCCTCGGCTTCGCGATGCGATTGCTCGTCCCAGGTGGTCTCGAGCGACGAACGGATGAGCCGCTTGGCGATGCCGAGGGCGACAGTCGGGCCGTCGGCGAGCCGCCGCGCGAGCTTCGCGGTCTCTTCCGCCAGCTGCGCGCGCGGGACCACCCAATTGACGATGCCGAGGTCGAGCGCCTGCTGCGCGTTGAAACGGTCTCCGAGCAGCATCAGCTCGAGCGTTTTGCGCTCGCCGACGATGCGGGGGAGGAAGTACGTCGAGCCGCCGTCGCCGGAGAGCCCGATGTGTCGATACGCGAGCGTGAAAAAGGAGTCGTCGGCGGCGATGGCGAGATCGCAGGCGAGCGCCATGCTCAAGCCAATGCCCGCCGCGGCGCCGTGGATCGAGGCGATCACCGGCTTCGGCATGCGGCGCAAGTTGTAGAGGATCTGATGAACGGTTACGACCCGCAGCTCGGTCGCGGCGAGGTGCGTCTCGCGGTCCTGAGTCAGGTTCTTGTGGAAGCCTTTGACGTCGCCGCCCGCCATGAAGTGATCGCCGGCCGCGCGCAGCACGACGCAACGCACGCCGGGATCGCGCTCGAACCGGCCGGTCTCGTCGATCAGCCCCTGCATCATCGTCGGCGAGAGCGCGTTGAGAGCTTCCGGCCGGTTGAGTGTAATCGTCGCAATCCCATCCGCAACGTCGGTGAGTACATGTTGTTCGTTCATAGCGTTCTCCAGAAGACACCTTTCGTGCGATCGTTCCGTTACGCAACGGACATCACGACGTCGGCGCCGTTTTTCAGTGTTTGATAAACCACGCAATACCGTTCCGTCAGCTCGATGAGTTTCTGCTCCTGCTCCGGCGTCGCATCGCTGTCGAGCGCGATACGCAGCCGAATGTTCCGTACGCCGACCGGGGCATTTTTGTCGACGCCGAGCGTGCCGCGCGGGTCGAAGTCGCATTCGGCGGTGAGCGTGCCGTCGCGAACGCTGACGCCAAGCGAGGTCGCGACCGCGCCCAAGGTAACCCCGGCGCACGCGATGAGCGCCTGCAATAACATGTCGCCGGAACATGCCTGCAGCCCGCTGCCGCCGGTCGAGGGATGCAGGCCGGCTTCAACGAGGGTGCGACCCGTGTCCACCCGGCACGACACGCCCTCGCCGAGCCTGCCTTCAGCCTTGAGCACGACGACGGCCGAAGCCGGGTCGTCGCGGTAGCGCTGCTTGAGTGGCGCTTGCAACGCGCGCAGCTCGTCTCGATTCATGGTCGCGTCTCCAGGGTCGGCGGGAATTGCTCGGTATTGCACCGGCGCGCCGGCAAGTCTGACGCGGTTGGAATGCGCTGGCAACTTTGCCCGGTGACCCCTTCGCCAGCGTGCGTCTCGAATGTCCGCCGCGAAATGGCGCTTAGGAATGGAACGAGCCCGAGCGCTTGTCGGGCCGTGTAAACAGAAGCGCCACCTCGTGGCGTGGGGTTATGCTGCGTGGATTAACGACCGACGTCGTTTCGGCGACTTGTCAGGTATTTGGTTGGGACACTGCGCGGCGGTACCACGCGATAACTCAATACGATATTGGAGGGGGAAGCGGAGGAGGGGTGCCGGGGCAGAGGCGAAGGTACCGTGGCACGGAACGGTGAAGCTTCTTCACAACCGATCCGTGCCACGGCTACGGCGGCTTCGCTCTGAGCGGAAAGCATCGCGCGCCGAATGAGTCGTCCGCCTCTTCTAGTGATGCCGGTAATCGCTGGGCGTCACGCCATATCGGGTCTTGAAGGTCATCGCAAAATGCGACGGGCTCTTGAAGCCCATCATCTTCGCGATTTCCGCGACCGGCATTTCATTGTCGGCGCGCAATAGATCGGCGCACGCGCGCAAGCGTTCTTCGAGGATGAACTGATAAGGCGTTTGGCCCGTCGCCGCATGAAACGCACGAATGAAATGTGTCTCCGAGAGATTCGCAAGCGACGCGAGGTCTTTCAGGTATATCTCGATACCGAGATTTGCGGAGATGTGATCCGTCACGCGCTTGAGCAAGTGCGGCCTCAGTCGACGCCCGCGCTTCGGCTGTTCCAACGCTTCCAGTTTGGCGGGCGTCATGCCCGAATATGCGCGCAGCAGATGGCGCAGCAGTAGCTGTTGCGCCTGCTCCAGCAGCAGGGTATCCGGCTGGGCCGACGCCGCCATGTACATCTCGATTTCGCTCCTCATCATTTGGAAAAAGCCGGCAAGCCACGCGTCTTCGACGGCGAACAGCGGCCGGATGGAGAGTACGCCGCCGCGCGTGTGCTGCTCGGCGTATTGACGGATGAGCGTCGGCGGGATGTACAGCTCGAGGAACGTGCTCGGATCCTCGACCGCATAGAGCGCGCGTTCACCGCTCGGGATGAACGTAACGGCGCCTGGTTGCGCCGGTTTTCGGATCGTCTTTCCGTCGACGATCTTCGACGCGTACGTCGTGCCGTCGAGTCGACAAATGAGCATATGATCGATGACGCATTCGCTCACGATTCGGTGCGCGGGAAGTTTCCACTTCGCGGCGTAGAAGCGGTTGTCCTTCTCGCCCGTCACGACATAGAGCGGTTTCCATCGGCGCTGGCGGGTAAGCGCCGATACCGTATGGATCCTGCTCGGATTATCGGTCTGCATCACGGTGCCTCCCGGTTATCAGTGGCAATTTTGACGTCCCTTTATAGTTTTCAAGTTTAGCTTTCCCAACGGCACATAAGCGATGCCATCGCGCCACCGGTTGCAGCTTCGCGGTCGGAGCGGTTATGGAATCGAACATATGGGAACTCCGGTTATATTCGGCGAAGAGGTGCGCAGAATCGGGCTGAGCGATCGGAAACATAAGGTGGAAGGAGCGGCGATTACGGATGTCCAGCGTCACACGGATAGGGCGAGCGGCGCTGCGGTTTCACCGTGCGGTACTTCCGCCGCCAGTGCCGTGAAGCGGACCACGAGGACATCCGCACAGTGGAAGGGTAGCGAGCACGACGCGTAACCAGCGCTGCCGCTCGGAGTAAGCCAGAGCATGGCCGACATCGTGTTCGTCAAAAAAGAGGCAAGAGCCCGGAGCTCTTGCCTCTTCGATCAGCGCACTTCATCCCGTGATAGACAATTCGTACCGCACCGGCTCCTAGTGCGAGGTCTGGGTCGTCAGCCAATCGAGGTTGGCGTTGAGTTCCCACGCGCTCGATCCGTTCTGCCAGCCGGTATCGAGCGGCGTGCCGGCCTTGCAGCCGTCGCCGTTCAGCATGTAGCAATGGTCGGCATTGCCGTCCTGCACTTCGCTCCCCTGCACGAGGTACCAGCCGCTGCCGTTCGATTGCAGGCAGCTGAATGCCGTGCTGCCGCAACTGAAGCCGCTGACGGCTACCGTGTTCGTACGCGCCGCGCTGAGGCTGCCGCCGTCGAACTGGTCGTTGTCGCCGTTGACGATGCGCAGTTGGCTGCTCTGGATTGCATGGTTACCGTTGTTCATGCACGAGCTCAGGTCGTAGAAGCTGTACTTCGGCCACGTGCCCGTTGCGTAGGCCGCACGCACGCGCGGCTCCGTGTTCTTCGCGAGGACCGCGATAACCGAGCCTTGGCTCAGACCGGCGACAACGATGCCTTTGCTGCAATCGGCTTTCGCGCGCGCACAGATCTTGGCGACCGCGCTGTTAGTACTGCTCGGGTTGTAAATGCACCGCGCGCGGTTGCCGATGGTCGAGCAGCTGCCGAACGTCGAGTTTGGATACTGTACCGATGCTGCGACATAGCCGCGGTTCGCCATGCCTTCGATCGCAGCCGTCGCGATCGGGCTGGTGTACGACTCGCCCGTGCCGACCGTATAAATGAAGACGGGAAATGTGCCTGTCGTCGACGGTTCGCGTCCTTCGATGTTGAAGGTTGAGCTGCAGGACGTCCCATTGCCATACGTGCTCGTGAATCTGTCGACGGCCACCGCCGACATGCTGAACAGTGCCCCCACGAGCAGAACGCATCCCGCTGCAAAATTTCTTCCATGTGAAGAATTTATATGAACGAATTTCATCGGTATGCCCCCCGTTTCGTTTGATCGCCGCACCTTCGATCCACACTGCGGCCGGTGCAACATACTGCGCTTGTCTCGCGGGCGTCAAACAAACGCCGTTGAACTATCGGCAAAATGCCGTGCCTGTCGAATTTTTGACGTCCATTGCGCTTTGTGTTGCCGTGGAACGGCAGTCGGTTGCGACGCGGAAGCGGGGCGGTAAGGCTTCGTTTTATTCCATCGTTCGGTCGATGTTTTAGTACACGACGAGGTACTGGATGAGATACGCGGCTTTCGACCGCAGCGAGCGCGATATCGTGGCCATCAGATTGTTATCTTTTCGATACGATCTCATCGGCCAAAACGGTTGACCGTTCCATGTCCCTCTTCATTCGGTTGGTGACGCCTGTTCCCGTACGCCTAACAAGGAAGAACGTAATCAACTGCCTAAAAAAGTCATTTCGCGCCGCGATCTGGGCAGCCAAGCGGTCGGTCGTATCAGGAATGTTCGTTGGGCGAACGCTATGTTGCGGCAACAACGAAGGGAATTGCCGGATAAACAGGCGCGACGATCCCGTGCAATCCTATCGACAGGCGTCGCCACGGAGAGCAAGCATGCTCAAAGTCGTCGGATGGATCGTCTTCATCATATTTCTGATTGGACTGTTGGTGGTGCTCGGCTTCTTCAAGCTGATCTTCTGAGTGAAGTGGCGGTGATCGGCGCGATCGCGAGAGATAGGGGCGACTATCCTGGCGGCAGCCGTGATCGTTTCCGGGACGGCTATGGAGACGGGACTCGGGCGTTTCAATGTTCGCGCACGAACTTCGCAATCGCTCGTCGCACGCTTCCGTTCCGGGCGGCGGCGATATCGGTCAAAAGGTCGGCATGTCCCGTGCGCGCGTATTCAATAACGGTAACCGGACCGTGATGCGTTTGTATCTCCGCGGCGAGCCGGTGTGTATCACTGGGAGGCACGGTGGTGTCTTCTGCGCCGGTTAGCAGCAGCATCGGGGGATTTCGGCCGTCGACGAAGTTGATCGGCTGCGCGCGCCAGCGCTCGCGCTCGGGTCCGAAAATAATCTCCCGGCGTTCCGGCGCAAGCGGCAGAATCGTGTAAGGACCGGCAAGGCCGATCATGCCGCGGAGCTCGGCGCGAGTCATGCCGACGCTCTTCAGGTATTGCGCGTCAAGCGCGAGCATGGCGGCGATGTGAGCGCCGGCCGAATGGCCCATGACGAAAATGCGCCGCGGGTCGCCGCCGAAATGGGCGATGTGGTCTTTGGTCCAGCGCACGGCTTTCGCCGCATCGACGATGAATCCTGGAAACACCGCGTCCGGGTAGACGCGGTAATCGGGCACGACCGCGACGAAGTTCTCGCGGGTCAGCGCGTTCGCGACGAAGCGATAGCGCCCGCGTCGGCCGGTTTCCCAACCGCCGCCGTAGAAGAACACGACAACCGGTCGGACGGCGCCGTCGACGTTGCTGGGGACGTAGACGTCGAGCACATGTCGTGCGCCGTCCGAATACCGAATGTCGGCGGTCAGTGTGTAGTCGCGTGCCGTCGCCCAGGGAGGAACCCCGCTCGTGATCGCGCTCGACGTGCACAACACCAGCGCGGCCGTTTTAGCGAATCCGGTTCGCATCGAGCTCGCACATCGCCCGCGCCATTTCAACGACGCGCTCGGCACAGGCGGCCGGTTGCACTTGCAATAAGAAGTGCGGTCCGGCGATGCGTTCGAGCCTGAAAGATGCGAAGTGCGTGGCGAACCACCGTACCGCGCCGGATGGAACGAGGCGATCGTTTTCGGCTTGCAAGTAGCAGCAAGGTACGTCAAAGCGTGCATGCGTGAACGGATGCCGCGTCGCCACCAATTGCAGGCGATGGGCGAGGACCGCCGGCTCGACTTCGGCCAATATCGTGCGCAACCAGGAGAGCTGCGCGCTACTCGCGTCAGCGCCCAAACAGAATTGCCGGAGCATGAACGCCGGTACGGCGCGAATGGCGACGCCCGAGTGCCGCACGAGCGGAGCCAGGCGCAGCAGAAAGGGACGCGGCGGCTCGGCAAAGGCTCCGCAAAAGATAACGCCGCGTACGGCGTTGTCGATGCGCGCCAAGAGCGTTAGCGCAACGAGGCCGGAGAACGACTCGGCCAGGAGCACCGTGCATCCGCCGGGGAGCGAGCGCGCGACGCGATCCGCGTATTCGCCGAGACGCAGCGTCTCGTTTGTCGGGTAAGCGACGACCCGCGCGTGGATGTCGGAGGGTAGTTCCGACACGAAAGGCGTGAACAGTTTACCCGTGCCGTCGAGGCCGGGTAGCAGGACGAGATTTATGCGATTGCTGCGCAATCGAAGCGAGCCGTGTCTGCGGACGATGATTCAAGCCTATCATCTTTGACCCTGCCGTTACCGTCCCCATCAGAATAAACGATCGAGGATCAGCCGCGGACAAGGCGGCGCGCTTCAGGGCAACAGGTGACGGAGTTTATCCGGGTTGCGTACGATGTAGATCGCCGCGATTTTCGCATCGGCGCTCGCCTCAAACGCGAGGGTTTGAATCGGAACGCCGTTGTGACGCAACACGAAACCGGGCAACCCGTTGACCTGTGCGGCGCAGAATTCGATATGCGCGGGAATGCGGCGCATGATCCCGACGAGCAGCTTTGCCACGGCTTTACGGCCGAGCACCGGTTTGGACGCGGCGCTCACGCGGCCGCCGCCGTCGGAAATAAACTTTGCGTCTTCCACGAGCAGCGCGCTGAGCCGCGACGGATCGCCGCTGCGCGCGGCATCGATGAACGCGCCGGCGAGCCGCCGGCCCATATCCGGCGACACGGTGAACCGTTTCCGATTCGTCCGCACCCGCTCGCGCGCCCGCGCGGCGAGCTGGCGACAGTTCGCCTCCGATTCATCGAGGGTTCGCGCGATGTCGGCGAAACTCACGTCGAAGACGTCGTGCAGCAGAAACGCCGCGCGCTCGAGCGGCGACAGGCGGTCGAGCGCCAGCAGCAAGGCCACCGAGAGATCCTCGGCGAGCTCCGTCTGCGCGTCCGGCGCGAGCGACGCCGTGTCGGTGACGGGGTCAGGGAGCCACGGCCCGACGTACTCCTCACGCTTCATGCGGGCCGACTTCAACACATCCAGGCAGATTCTCGTGGTCGTGGTCATCAGGAACGCTCGAGGCTCCTCGACGCGGTCGCGATCGCTGTCGTGCCAGCGCAGATAGGCTTCCTGCACGGCGTCCTCGGCCTCGGCCATCGAACCGAGCATGCGATAGGCAAGGCCGAGAAGGCGCCG
>JBJMVQ010000067.1:0-36834 GCA_045810625.1 Sulfurifustis sp. | reverse complement strand
GCGGCGATGGTCTCAATCGGCGATCTCGCCGACCGCCCGCCACGCGCCCTCGCCGATGGGGAAGTGCTATCGCTTGGCAAGCGCTCGGTAAAGTGGTTCGACGCCCCGCACGTTCCGCATGCGTGGGAGTGCGGCTTGATGATGGAGACGCACACACGCACGTTCCTTTGCGGTGATCTTTTTACCCAAGGCGGAAAAGGCGAAACGCCGCTGACGGAAGCGGACATCCTGGGACCGAGCGAAGCGTTCCGAGCGCCGATGGACTATTACGCGCACGCGCCACACACGACGGACCTCCTGGAGCGATTCGCTCGCGAGCAACCGCGCACGCTCGCCTGCATGCATGGCAGCGCTTGGCGCGGCGACGGTGCCGCTTTGTTGCGGGCGCTGGCGAAAGCCGTTAGCGGTGAGGGGAACGTGGGACTGGCGCGGCGAGCGGGCTAGTTAACGGGAGTCAGCGCATCTCAGTCCTGATCCTGCCGTACGACTCGAAGGGCCGGGGCGATTTCTAATTAATCGCTTCGGCCTCTTTTTTGCTCAGCGCACGCGGCGCAATACGCTTCGCTATTGCGCCCGACTAAGAACTGCATGTTGGTCGAGCGGCACGCTGCTTTTGCGTGTCCGCTTCGAACGGAATGCGAATTGGTTGGGGCCACCGCGGCCCCGGACGTCGCTCACGCGGGCGCGAGGTCGCCGTACCAGTAGGTAGCTGTGACCCCGCCGTTCATAACGAAAGTCCCTACCCGTGATAAATGCGCCTTCCGGGCCTATCAGCAAGGCACCAACGTTTCGACCCTCATCTCCCAAGCATCGCGCATCCGACCGACAGACACGGCGTGATTCGCGCCAGGCGAAGTGGAGTGAGATCAGAAATATGAAATTGACGTCAACCACTCGCTCCACCGAGCGAAGTGAAATCCGATTTCTTTCTAGCAACTTGAACCTGCCGGTTCTACAGTGAAAAATACTTCTTCGATTTAGCACTGAGACAACAACAATGCGCTATCGCTACGCCGGCACCGGAATTGTCCTTCTCGCCACAATCGTCCTCACGCTCGATGCCGCGGCCGCCGTCGAAGCGACCGATGTCGCCGCGTGCAACGCCGGAAACGCCGTGAAGTGCGAAGAACTAGCGGAGCGCTACAAGGATGGCACTGGCGGTGTGAAGCAGGACCTCGGCAAGTCGATAACTTACCTCGAGAAGGCGTGCAACTTCCGTTCGGGACGCGCCTGCAACAGCCTCGGGGTGGCATGGTTGGAGGGCAAGAATCCCGCGTCGGTGATCGATTTCACTAAGGCAGGCGCCTACTACAAAAAGGCGTGTGAGTTCTCCAACGGCCTTGGCTGCTTCAACCTCGCCATGGCCTACGGGTCCGGCGAAGGTGTACTTCTCGATCGCAAGCTCGCGGCCGAGAACTTCAAGAAGGCGTGTGACCTCGAGGAAGCGAAGGGCTGCACGGAACTCGCGACTATGTACTACCGGGGCAAGACCCTGACGAAGGATGTCGAGATGGCTAAGACTCTCCTGGAGAAGGGATGCAAGCTTGGCGACGCCAAGGCCTGCAGAAATCTGGAGTTGCTCAAGAATCCGAAGTAGGCGAACTCCGAGCTAAAGATTAAAGCGGCCGGGCTCGATATGTTCTGTGTAATCGAATAATTCGAGCCTGGCCCCTTTATCTTGGCCCGAACGGACCGATGCCTCGGTCGATAAGATCAGCTGGCTGGTCGGCTACGAAGACGTTGCTTCTTCCGCCACCCTCTGTTCAGCCGCACCACCGGACTCGCCCCGAGCGCTTATCGCAAGCGCTTTCGCATCCCGAATTCGCCCGACTGTAATCCCGCTTGCAGAGATCGTGCGCTCCTATCGAGCACGCAACACGAGCGACGTCGTCGAAATGCTTCAAGGCGGAATGGAAGGGCAGGGGCTCCGATCTGGTCGAGAGGTGTTGATCGCGAGCAAGGCTAAAGAAAGGCCCGATGCGTTTGGCAATCGGGCCTCCCTTGACCGCTACGGCATGAATCAGATTACGTACAGATCGACGTACTCATTCACCGCCATCGCTTCGAGTTCCTTCTGATCGAGCGATACCGCGAGGATCGCGTCCTGTTGTTTCTTCGGAAAGCGGCGCGCGAGGTTGGTGCGGAACTTCGCTTCGAGCAGCGGGATGCCTTCCTTGCGGCGGCGTTTGTGGCCGATCGGATATTCGCAGACGATCTCTTTGAGCTTGGTGCCGTCATTGAACTCGACGGTCAGCGCGTTCGCGATCGAGCGCTTGTTCGGGTCGTGGTAATCCTTGGTGAACTGTTTGTCTTCGACGCAGACGATTTTGTCGCGTAGCTGATCGATGCGCGGGTCGGCCGCGACGTCGTCTTCGTAATCGGCGGCGGTCAGACGGCCGAAGATGATGGGCACGGCCACCATGTATTGCACGCAATGATCGCGGTCGGCCGGATTGTTGAGCGGACCCTTCTTGTCGATGATGCGGATGCACGCCTCGTGCGTGCGGTTGGTGATTTTCTTGATGTCTTCCGGTTTCTTGCCGAGCTTCTTCATCTGCTCGTGGATCTGCATCGCGCATTCGACCGCCGTTTGCGAGTGAAACTCGGCGGGGAAGGAGATCTTGAACAACACGTTCTCCATCACGTAGCTGCCGTACGGGCGCTGGAACTTGAACTCGTTGCTCTTGAACAGCACGTCGTAGAAGCCCCAAGTCTTCGCGGTGAGCACCGAGGGATAACCCATCTCGCCCGTCTTCGCGATGAGCGCGAGGCGCACGCCGCGGCTGGTCGCGTCGCCGGCCGCCCAGCTCTTGCGGGAGCCGGTGTTCGGCGCGTGGCGATACGTGCGCAGGCTTTGGCCGTCGACCCAGGCGAGCGATACGGCGTTGATGATCTCCTCGCGCGAAAGGCCGAGCATCTGCGCGACGACAGCCGTCGTCGCGACTTTCACCAGCACCACGTGATCGAGCCCGACTTTGTTGAACGAATTTTCGAGCGCGATGCAGCCCTGGATTTCGTGCGCCTTGATCATCCCGGTCAGCACGTCCTTCATCGTGAGCGGCTCTTTGCCGGTCGCGATGCTGTTCCGCGACAGCCAGTCGGCAGCGGCGAGGATGCCGCCGAGATTGTCGGAGGGATGTCCCCACTCGGCCGCGAGCCAGGTGTCGTTGAAGTCGAGCCAGCGGATCATCGCGCCGATGTTGAAGGCGGCCTGCACCGGATCGAGCTGAAACTGCGTGCCGGGGACTTTGGCGCCGTTCGGCACGACGGTGCCCGGCACGATAGGCCCGAGCAGCTTGGTGCACGCCGGATATTCGAGCGCTTCGAGGCCGCAGCCGAGCGTGTCGATCAGGCAGTTGCGCGCGGTTTCATACGCGAGCTTGCTGTTGATCTTGTATTTGATGACGTAGTCGGCGATGTCGGTCAGAACTTTGTCGGGTTTGGGACGAACGTTGCTGATATGAGTGCTCATTTTGTTAGAGATGCTCGATTTTAATTGTGAATTAACCGCGGAGGACGCAGAGGACGCAGAGGAAAAACAATTGAGGCTGCTTGTGTTTGCTACGTGGAAAGGACGTCAGGACTCGCAGTCCGTCGTTCCTTTGATTCCGCTTTCACAGACACGGCAGAAGGCTTTCTTCTGAGCAGTCCTCTGTGTCCTCTGCGTCCTCTGCGGTGAAAAAATTATTAAAAAATTATTTTCGTTGGTCGATCGGCAAGAACTTGAGATCTTCCGGCCCGATGTAGTTGGCGCTCGGCCGGATGATCTTACCGTCCGCGCGCTGTTCGATCACGTGCGCGGACCAGCCCGAGGTGCGCGCGATCACGAAGAGCGGCGTGAACATCGCGGTCGGCACGCCCATCATGTGGTAGCTGACGGCGGAGAACCAGTCGAGGTTCGGGAACATATGCTTCACTTCCCACATCACCGTTTCCAAGCGGTCGGCGATGTCGAAGAGTTTCATGTCGTTCGCCGCCTTCGACAGCCGGCGCGCGACCTCTTTGATCACTTTGTTTCGCGGGTCGCCGGTGGTGTAGACCGGGTGACCGAAGCCGATGATGACCTCTTTGTTCGCGACGCGACGGCGGATGTCGGCTTCCGCCTCGTCGGGTGTCTTGTAGCGGCTTTGTATTTCAAACGCGACTTCGTTCGCGCCGCCGTGCTTCGGTCCGCGTAGCGCGCCGATCGCGCCCGCGACGGCGGAGTACATGTCGGAGCCGGTGCCGGCGACGACGCGCGCCGTGAACGTCGACGCGTTGAACTCGTGCTCGGCGTAGAGGATGAGCGAGGTGTGCATCGAGCGCGTCCACAGCTCGCTCGGCGGCTTGCCGTGCAGCAGATGCAGGAAATGCGCCGCGATCGAATCGTCGTCGGTTTCGACGTCGATGCGCTCGCCGCGCGTCGAGTAGTGGTACCAGTAGAGCAGCATCGAGCCGAGCGAGGCCATGAGACGATCGGCGAGGTCGCGCGCGCCCGCCTCGTTGTGATCCTCGGCCTCCGGCAGCATGCAGCCGAGCGCGGAAACGCCCGTGCGCATCACGTCCATCGGATGTGCGCGCGCCGGGAGCTGTTCGAGCACCGCGCGCACCGCGGCCGGCAGCTCGCGCAAGTGCTTGAGCTTCTCCTTGTACGCTCGCAGCTCGGCTGCCGTCGGCAGCTTCTCGTGCACGAGCAGGTAAGCGATCTCCTCGAACTCGCACGTCTCGGCGACGTCGAGGATGTCATAGCCGCGATAGTGGAGGTCGTTGCCGGTGCGGCCGACCGTGCAGAGCGCGGTGTTGCCGGCGACCACGCCCGACAGCGCGACCGATTTTTTGGGTTTGAAACCTGTTGTCGCGTTCGCCGCGTCGTTCATGTTGCTTCTCCGTATTCGTGGCTCGTCCGAGCGGAAATTTTAACCGTAAAGAATGTCCCGGATGCCAAGCGTCGGGCGGGAAAATCGAAAATTTCGTCCGCCCGGGGCCTCCGGACGAGCCGGATTACTTCGCATTCTGGGTCTTCGATGCAAACTGCGCATCGAGCATGCGTCCAAAGCTCATGTAGCCCGGATGAAGGCGCGCGGCGCCGGAATCCGGGGATTCGATGTCCCGGATTTCGCGGTCGCTCCATCCGGGGCTACACGTTTGCGTGCTTCTCGGAATCCCGTTCGCATTCGTGCGATATGTTCAGCATCCCGTCGGCGTTCGGCGGTCTGTTCAATTTTGCGTCGTTCAGTCACTTCGAATCTTTCGTCTTCGACGCAAACAGCGCATCGAGTCGGCGCTCGAAGTCGTGATAGCCGATGCGGTCGTACAGCTCGTCCCGCGTTTGCATCAGGCCGAGCACGTTTTTCTGGTGGCCGTCGCGCCGTATGGCCTGGTACACCGTCTCCGCCGCCTTGTTCATGGCGCGGAACGCGGACAGCGGGTACAGCACCATGGCCACGCCGGTCTGACGCAACTCATCGACCGAAAAGAGCGGCGTTTTGCCGAATTCTGTGATGTTGGCGAGGACGGGTACCTTGACCGCGTCGACGAAGCGTTTGTACGTCGGGAGATCGGTCACCGCCTCCGCGAAAATTCCGTCGGCGCCGGCTTCGACGCAGGCGCGAGCCCGTTCGATGGCGGCGTCGACGCCGTCGACGGCGATCGCATCGGTACGGGCGATGAGAAAAAATTCGGAATCCGTTTTCGCATCCGCCGCTGCCTTCACGCGATCCGCCATTTCCTGCTTCGACACGATTTCCTTTCCGGGCCGATGACCGCAGCGCTTCGCGCCGACTTGGTCCTCGATGTGACAGGCGGCGGCGCCGAACTTGATCAGCGATTTCACGGTGCGGGCGATGTTGAACGCCGATGGTCCGAAGCCGGTGTCGATGTCGACGAGCAGCGGCAGGTCGCAGACGTCGGTGATGCGGCGGATGTCGATCAGGACATCGTCGAGATTGCTGATGCCGAGATCCGGCATGCCGAGCGAGCCCGCCGCGACGCCGCCGCCGGAAAGATAGATCGCGCGGTAGCCGGCGCGCTTCGCGAGCAGCGCATGGTTGGCGTTGATCGCGCCGATGACCTGCAGCGGACGCTCTTGTTGCAGCGCAGCGCGAAACCGCGCGCCGGGGGAAAGTTGTTGATGTGTTGTCATGTTTTCTGGCCGATGTTTCTTACCACAGAGGACACAGAGGACGCAGAGGAAAAAAATTAAATAAAACTTTTTAAAGAATTCCTCTGTGTCCTCCGCGTCCTCTGCGGTTAATTAAAATGCTAAAACGCCCCTACGCTAGTTTTTAAGGATACCCCAACGATCTCGCCAAGGACCGCCGGGTGGTTGATCGTCGGCGGCGTTTTGCGTTGCGTGCCGTCAGCTTTTGGTGTTGCTTTCCTTCGCGTCCTTGGCGTCCTTCGCGTTCGACCACCGCTCAACTTAGCCTCGCTGCTGCGGATACCCGAGCGTTTTCAGGGCGTCGCTGATCTCGCCGAGTATCGCCGGATCGTCGATGGTCGGCGGCGTCTTGTACTCCTGGCCGTCGGCGATCTTGCGCATCGTCCCGCGCAGGATTTTACCCGAGCGCGTCTTCGGCAGCCGCTTTACCACCGTCGCCTGCTTGAACGCCGCGACCGGTCCGATCTTGTCGCGCACGAGCGCTACCACTTCCTTCACGATTTGATCGTGCGGGCGGTTCACACCGGCTTTCAGCACGATCATGCCGAGCGGCAGCTCGCCCTTCATGGCATCAGCGGTACCGATGACTGCGCACTCTGCCACATCCGGGTGCGAGGAAAGAACTTCTTCCATCGCGCCCGTCGAGAGTCGATGCCCGGCGACGTTGATGATGTCGTCGATGCGGCTCATGATCCAGACGTAGCCGTCCTCGTCCTTGTAGCCGGCGTCGCCCGTCAGGTAATAGCCGGGGTAGGGGTCGAGGTAATATTTCTTGTAACCCTGATCGTTGTTCCACATCGTCGGGAGCGTGCCCGGCGGCAGCGGCAGCTTGATCACAAGACTGCCGATCGTCCCCGGCGCAACCTGCTTGCCCTGGTTGTCGAGCACCTGCACGTCGTAACCGGGCGCGGGCTTCGCCGCCGATCCCGGCTTGACCGGAAATTTCTCGATGCCGACGCAGTTCACGATCGCCGGCCAGCCGGTTTCGGTTTGCCACCAGTGATCGATCACCGGCACGCGCAGTTGCTGTTCGGCCCACGCGAGCGTGTCGGGGTCGCAGCGCTCGCCGGCGAGAAAGAGCGCGCGGAATTTTTGCCGCGGATAACGTTTGATGTAATCGCCGTTCGGGTCGTCGCGTTTGATCGCGCGAAACGCGGTCGGCGCGGTGAAAAGCGTGCACACGCCGTGATCGGACACGACGCGCCAGAACGCGCCGGGGTCCGGCGTGCCGACCGGCTTGCCTTCGTAGAGAATCGAGGTGCAGCCGGCGAGCAGCGGGGCGTACACGATATAGGAATGACCGACCGCCCAGCCGATGTCCGAGGCCGACCAAAACACCTCGCCCGGCTCGACGTTGTAGACGTTTCGCATGCTCCAATGGAGCGCGACCGCATGGCCGCCGTTGTCCCGCACGACGCCTTTCGGAATGCCGGTCGAGCCGGAGGTGTAAAGAATGTAGAGCGGATCGGTCGCCGCGAGCGGTACACAGTCCGCTGCCGGCGCTCCCGCCAAAGCTTCGTTCCAGTCGATGTCGCGTCCCGGTAGGAGCGTGGCTTTGGCTTGCGGGCGCTGATAGATGAGACAGCGTTCCGGTTTCGCCGTCGCGAGCCGCAGCGCGTCGTCGAGCAGCGGCTTGTATTCAACGACGCGCCCGGGTTCGATGCCGCACGAAGCGGAGATGATCATGCGCGGCGTCGCGTCATCGATACGCTTGGCGAGCTCGGCGCCGGCGAAGCCGCCGAACACGACCGAATGCACTGCGCCGATGCGCGCGCACGCGAGCATCGCCATCAGCGCTTCAGGGATCATCGGCATGTAAATGATGACGCGATCACCTTTCTTGATGCCTTGCCGCGCGATCGCACCGGCGAGTTGCGCGACGGCGTCGCGTAACTCGCGGTAGGTGTAGCGTTTGATGGTTCCAGTCACCGGGCTGTCGTACACGAGCGCAAGCTGATCGGCGCGACCGGACTCGACATGGCGATCGAGCGCGTTGTAGCAGGTGTTCATGACGCCGCCGCTGAACCAGCGGTAAAAAGGTTTGCGCGAGTCGTCGAGCACGCGATCCCATTTGCGTTCCCAGTGGATACCTTCTGCCGCTTCGCCCCAAAAACCTTCCGGGTCTTTTAATGACCGGAGATAAAGTGCTTCATAACGGTTTTGCATCGTCTGCCCCCGTCGATCGCTGGTCGGTTGTCTCCGCGCGTTGCCCAGCCGCGCGGTCGAGCCACACTTCGATCCCTTGGGCATTCAACTCGTAATCTCCCTCCATGAGAAACTCGACATTCGCATCGCTCAAGCGGCATCCATGCGCCCGCAACCGCGGCAGCAGAACGTCGCGTTGGCCCTGCTTCAGTAAACGATGACGTTCCGCACCCGCGTCTTTGAGTCTGCGTCCGAGATCCGCGAATGTATCTATTAAGGTATGCATGTCGCTCGCGAGTCGCGTGATTTCCGTCACGCGGCCGAAGTGTGTCAGCAGCATTTGCCGCGGCTGATACGTGAGCAGCCGGTCGATCGAGGTGTGCAGTGTATCGGGATCGAACTGGACCGGCGTTGTCGTCGGAAAGATGAACGCCCCGCGCTCGGTATCGAACTCGCGATACGAGATGCCGAACGTGTCGCCGGTGAAAATGGAATCCGAGTGCGCGTCCACGACACAGAAGTGATGACGTGCGTGGCCGGGTGTATCGAGGAACAGCAGCTCGCGGCCGTTGAGATCGAGTGTGAAATTGTCCGGCGCTTCGATCACTCGCGCAGCCGGCACCGGCGCAAGCTCGCCGAAATTCCGCGCCGTCTGTTCGACGCCGTAGACTGCGAGTGATCCGGCCATCAGCTTACCCGGGTCGATCAGGTGGCGCGCCCCGCGCGGATGCACGACGAGCGTGGCGTTCGTGAACGTGCGCATCATCGCCCCCGCGCCCCCCGCGTGATCCAGGTGCACGTGCGTCGGTATGACGTAGGCCACTTGTTCGGGCGCCAATCCGTGAGCGCGCAGGGCTGCGACCGCCTGCCCGAGCGAATGGTTCGTTCCCGTATCGATGAACGCCGCGTGACCGCGGTGGATGAGGAGGTAAAAAGCAGCCAGGCCGGGGCGCTGATGAAGCGAGTCAATGCGGCTGATGCCGTCGCCAAGATCGAGACAAACGGAAGGCGTCGCGTCGATGGCTGCCATGGCGGAGTCGCAGGCGTTGGGCTAAATATTGTAACAGCGCCGGCGCGCACCAGGTGGTCACTCAGCCCTGGGCGCTCCCGCCGGCAAACTGACACAAGAAGTGGGTGGGGTGATCGGATGCACGTTGGCAAGTACCGATGACCCGCATAGAATGGCGCGGTTTTTGACCGACGAAGGAACCGGATTGAAACAACTCGCCCCTGGCGAGCGCAGCGCCGGCGCCACTGCGGCTCCAGCGCGCGCCGACCACGCTATCGTCAGTCTAGAAAACGTAGTCTTTTCCCGCGGCGACCGTCGTATTTTGAGCGGCCTTACCCTCCATGCCGAGCGGGGTCGCATTACCGCGATCATGGGCGGAAGCGGCAGCGGCAAAACCACGATCCTGAACCTTATCGGCGGGCGCATTCGTCCGGACACCGGACGGGTAGTGGTCGATGGTCAGTCGGTCCCCGATCTCGATACCGACGACCTCTTCCGGCTCCGCAAGCGCATGGCGCTGTTGTTTCAAACCGGCGCCCTCTTTACCGATCTCAGTGTTTTCGAAAACGTGGCATTTCCTATCCGTGAGCATACGCGGCTGCCGGAGGAAATATTGCGTACCGTCGTTCTCATGAAGCTCGAGACCGTGGGCTTGCGCGGCGCGCGCGATCTGATGCCCTCGGAGCTTTCCGGCGGCATGGCGCGGCGCGTGGCGCTCGCGCGCGCGATCGCCTTGGAGCCGATGATCATCATGTACGACGAGCCGTTCACGGGCCTCGACCCGATCTCGAAGGGCGTCATCGCGAAGCTCATTCATGAGCTGAACCGCACCCTCGACATCACCTCGATCGTCGTCTCGCACGACGTCTTCGAAACCTGCGCGATTTCGGATTACGCCTACATCGTTGGCGAAGGCCGCATCATCGGCGAAGGCACCCCGGCCGAGCTGCAGCGCTCCTCGTCGGCGTTCGTGCGCCAGTTCATGGAAGGACAACCGGACGGTCCGGTGCCGTATCAGCATCCGGCCGGCGACTATCTGCAGGATCTGCTCACCGAGCCCGGTCGATGAACGCAATACGTCAGCTTGGCAGCGGCGTATTGAACGGTGTCGAGCGCCTCGGGCGCGCGACGCTCTTCATGTACGAAGTCCTCCTCGCTTGCGGGCCGCTGTTCCGGCGCTTTTTCCTGATCGTGCAGCAGATTTACGCCGTCGGCGTGCTCACGCTGCTCATCATCATGGTGTCAGGGCTCTTCGTCGGCATGGTACTCGCGCTGCAAGGCTTCAACTCGCTGGTGCGTTTCGGCGCCGAACAATCGCTCGGCCTGGTGGTGGCGTTGTCGCTCGTGCGCGAGCTGGGTCCGGTCGTCACCGCGCTCCTTTTCGCTGGCCGCGCCGGCTCGGCTCTCACGGCCGAGATCGGTCTGATGAAGGCGACCGAGCAGCTCGCCGGCATGGAAATGATGGCGGTCAACCCGATCATGCGCGTCATCGGGCCGCGCTTCCTCGGCGGCGCCGTCGCCATGCCGCTCCTCGCCGCGCTCTTTTCCGCGGTCGGCGTGCTCGGCGGGCACCTGATCGGCGTCGGCGTTCTCGGTGTCGATGCGGGGGCGTTTTGGTCGCAGATGCAGAACGGCGTCGACTTTTACAAAGACATCGTGAACGGCGTGATCAAGAGTATCGTCTTCGGCTTTACCGTCACGGGCATCGCTGTATTCGAGGGCTATGACGCGGTGCCGACTTCGGAGGGCGTTGCGAGCGCGACCAATCGAACGGTCGTCTATTCTTCGCTCGCGGTGCTCGGCCTCGATTTCATTCTGACCGCTTTGATGCTGGGAGAAGTTTGAATGGTGCGTAGAAGAACTCTCGAAGTCTGGGTCGGTCTGTTCGTCGCCGCCGGCATCGCTGCGCTCGCCATGCTGGCGTTCAAGGTGGGGAATTTGACGACGGCCGACGTCGTGAACGGCTACAAGATAAAAGCGAGCTTCGACAACATCGGCGGGCTCAAGGTGAAGTCGCCGGTTACCATGGCCGGAGTGCGGGTCGGACGCGTGTCGGGTATCAGTTTCGACAATGAGCGCTACCGCGCGGTGGTGACCATGGACATCGACGGGCGCTACAACCGCATTCCTACGGATAGCAGTGCCGCGATTTTGACGGCAGGCTTATTGGGCGAGCAGTACGTCGGCCTGGAACCGGGTGGCGCAGACGACTATCTAAAGCCCGGCGATACGCTCCGGACCACTCAGTCGGCCGTGGTGCTCGAGAAGTTGATCGGCCAGTTCCTGTTCAGCAAGGCCGCCGAAGGCGAGAGCGCGACGCCGGCGACGAACGGGAGACCGGGTGCGTCAACGCCCGCGCCGATGCCGCGATAGACGCTTGAACCGGCTCTTCCCGAAGCTCCGGAAAGTCGTGTCAGAGCCAGACGATGCGCAAAACCGTTGAGTGACTGAGAGGAACCCATGAAGCGTGCTCTCATTATCGTGTTTACGCTGTGCCTGTCGTTCGCGGTCCGCGCGGCCGAAACGCCGCCGGACCAACTCGTACGACAGGTCACCGATCGCATCATTCAGCTCATCAAGACCAATCGCGAGACGTACGCGCGCGATTACCAGAAGCTGTACACGATGGTGGACAAGGAAGTACTGCCATATTTTGATTTTCGCGTCATGTCGCGCGCAGTGCTGGGCCGCTACTGGCGCGAAGCGAACGACGAGCAGCGCGATCGCTTCGTCAAAGAATTCCGCGATCTGCTCGTGCGCACCTACGCTACCGCGCTGCTGAAGTACACCAACCAGGAGATCCGCTACCTCCCGTTCCGCTCGAACCCGGAGGATAAGACCGTGCTGGTCCGCACCGAGGTTGTGCAGGCCGAAGGCGGGGAGAACGTCCCGATCAACTACAGCTTGTATCGCTCGAACGAAGGCTGGAAAGCGTACGACGTTGCGGTCGGTGGTGTGAGTCTCGTCACGAACTACCAAAGTGTGTACGCCGAGAAGGTCCGGAGCCAGGGAATCGACGCGCTCATCAAGAGCCTCGCCGACGCCAACCGGCGCGGCCAGGTGGATCAGAGCGTCGTCGGCAAACCGGGAGGGAAGACCCAATGACAGACGGAGCGCGCTCGGCGTCGGCAGCAGAGAGCGCTGCGGTTACGCGAAGCGACGGCATGCTTTCCGCGAGCGGATCGCTGACGTTCGAAACGGTACCGGGGCTGCTCGATCAAACGCAGAAATGGCTCCAAGAGCCGGGTGGGGCGATTACCGTCGATTTGAAGGGCGTGACGCGCGCGGACAGCGCCGGGCTGGCCCTGCTTGTCGAGTGGTTACGGCTCGCGCGCCTCAAGAACCGACCGCTCACGTTCAGCAATGTGCCCGATCAGGTTTGCTCGTTGATACGGGTGAACAGCCTCGGGCATGCGCTGGGTGTGAACGGCAGCTAATCCTCCCGCCTCTTTCGCTTCCGTTCCCGTCTTACCGCGTGACGGATCGTGCTCCGGGCGGAAAACGGGCGCGACGGTCGTTAATCACTTCTTTGACAACCCGGTACAATAGCCCGGCAATTACCTCGCGCGAACGATAAGTCGAAGAACCGCACGCATGTCCGCCGCGATCGCGATCGCTAACCTGCACAAGCGTTACCCGAGCGTTCACGCCCTAAACGGCGTCGACCTGACGGTGCGCGAGGGGGAGTTCTTCGGGCTGCTCGGGCCGAACGGGGCCGGCAAGTCCACCCTCATCAATATCGTCGCCGGGCTCACCCGGTTCCAGACGGGAAGCGTGCATGTGCTCGGGCACGACGTTGTGCGCGACTATCGCAGCGCCCGCCGCTGCCTCGGCGTCGTGCCTCAGGAAGTCGTATTCGATCCGTTCTTCACGGTGCGCGAAGTCTTGCGGATTCAGTCGGGATATTTCGGCTTCGACCACAACGATGCGTGGATCGACGAGCTGTTGCACGGATTACGGCTCACCGACAAGGCCGACGCGAACATGCGCGCACTTTCCGGGGGCATGAAGCGCCGCGTCATGATTGCGCAGGCGCTGGTGCACAAGCCGCGCGTGGTGGTGCTCGACGAGCCGACGGCCGGTGTCGACGTTGATCAGCGCAAATCGCTCTGGGAATTCGTGCGCCGCCTGCATGGCCTGGGACATACGATCGTGCTCACGACGCACTATCTCGAGGAGGCCGAGGCGCTGTGCGATCGCATTGCCATCATCGATCGCGGTGAGGTCATCGCGCTCGACACGACTCGCGGGCTTCTTGCGCGGGGCATTGGACGCACGCTGAAGCTTGCACTGACGATCGATCAACCGCTGGCAGCGCCGCCCCCGGCGTTGGCCGCGAAGCTGCGCCGTGTCGACGGGAACCGGGTCGAGCTGCAGCTGCAAAAGGACAGCGACTCAATCATCGCGGTGCTCGACGCGCTGCGCGCGAGCGGGGCGGCCATCAAGGATTTAGAAATCGAGGAGGCGGATCTCGAGGACGTGTTCGTCGAGCTGACGCGGGGTCGGGCGCCATGAGGTTGCGCGGCCTCTACACGCTGTTTTACAAGGAAGTTCTTCGCTTCACGAAAGTCCTGCTGCAAACGCTCGCGGCGCCCGTGGTGACGGCGCTGCTCTATCTGCTGGTATTCGGCCACGCGCTCTCCGGCCGCGTCGACGTGTTCCCGGGCGTCAGCTATACGGCGTTTCTGGTGCCTGGTCTCGTGATGATGTCGGTGATCCAGAATGCGTTCGCCAACAGCTCGTCGAGTCTGATCCAGTCGAAAATCACCGGCAATCTGGTGTTCATCCTGCTCGCGCCGCTGTCGCATCTGGAGTTCTTCATCGCATTCGTGGGCGCGGCCGTGCTGCGGGGGTTGATCGTCGGGCTGGGTGTCTATCTGATCTCGTTTCCGTACGCGCCGTTTTCGGTAGCGCATCCCGGAGCCCTGCTCGTGTTTGCGGTGTTAGGCGCCGCCGTCCCCGCTGTGCTTGGCGTGATTGCGGGTGTGTGGGCGGTGAAGTTCGATCAGCTCGCCGGTTTTCAAAATTTCGTGATTCTGCCGCTTTCATTCCTGAGCGGCGTTTTCTATTCGTTGCACGGTCTGCCGTCGTTCTGGCGAACGATTTCGCATTTGAACCCGTTTTTCTACGCGATCGACGGATTTCGCTACGGTTTCTTCGGCACCGGCGACGTGAGCCCCTGGGTGAGCTTCGCCGTGATCACCGGTTTTCTCGTGCTGCTGTCCGGTGTGACGCTCTACCTGCTGAAGATCGGTTACCGATTGCGCGAATAGATCGTTCGCGATTCTCCTATCGCCGCTCGCGGCGATTTCGTTCCTGCCCAAGTCGAAAACGTTTGCACTATCGACGTTTACGAAACAACGCTTCTGCACTGAAACAGAACCGTTGACCCGCTCATCTTCTGTGAGTTGACGGAGGGTGTTCGTCGGGCGCGCGATCGCGTTTGGAGCACGAGAGCGCGATACACCGTATTTCTCGATCAGCCGCTTCTTGGAATGCATGTGCTCGCATGACCTAGGTGGACTATTGACAGCGCATGCGTCAGAGCGTTACCTATGCGCGCTGTCATCGACGCATCCACGGTCGCCATTACAATCGACCGAGATGTGTCACGGAAGTGCCACGGAAGGAATCAATTAACAGGGACGAATAACAGGGACGGAGCAATGGCAGTTTGCGTTTTGGACAAGGAATGTCGCTCGAATTGCCCCCGTTCGCGTACGCGCGCAAATCCGCTACGTGAATCGATGCGGGCATATCGCCGCATCCCTTCTCGAGTTCATCGCGCGGCCCACGCCGCCATCTTTCACGCCGGCGTCGATCAACGATCGCGCGCCCGTCGCGACGTCGCCCCGTTTGTCCACCGAGTCCACCGTCTTATCGGTGGCTCGCCGGTGCATGTCGTCGTCCCCATCGCATTTCTCTCGCCCGCGCAATGTCGCGCCGCGCCTACTGCGCGGAATTCCGCGACGGCGAACGCGTCGCGCAGTCGGCCTGCACCTGCATCAGTGCAGCTGGATTTGTCCAGGCCGGTGGCTGCGCGTCGCCGCTGACACACGCACGGATCACGCTAACGACAAGAAGCTTGGAGGCTTTAATGGAATCTACCAACGCTGTGAAGTATTTACGGAACTGCTGGTATGTGGCGGCATGGGACTACGAAGTGACGCGCACGATGTTTGCGCGCGACATCCTTGGCGAATCGATCCTGCTGTATCGCAAAGAGGACGGCACGCCGGTCGCGATGTCGAACGTCTGCCCCCACCGCTTCGCACCGTTGCACAAAGGCAAGCTCATCGGGGACGTCGTCGAGTGTCCGTATCACGGGCTGCAGTTCGATTGCACCGGTCAGTGCGTCAAGAACCCGCATCCGGGCGGCAACGGTCCGATCCCGACGCGCGCGAAAGTGCCGAGCTATCCGGTGCTCGAAAAGTGGGGCGCGATCTGGATCTGGATGGGGCACAAGACTCCGGATTTGTCGATGCTGCCGGATTTCAGCTGGCTCGACAGGCCGCAAGAGTGGCGCGCGGTGCGCGATGTGCTCGTCGTCAATGCCCACTACGAGCTCATCATGGACAACGTGATGGACCTCACGCACCTGTCGTACGTCCATCCGGGTGGCCTCGGCAGCGGGCCGGAGAACGTGGCGAATGAAGTCGTCGAAGACGTCCAGGAAGGCACGACGTTCTGGTGCAAGCGCTCGACGAAGAACATCATGGCGAGCCCCGACATGCAGGCGGTCAATCCGATACTCAAGACGATTCGCTGCGACAAGAACAACAACACGCGTTGGGACGCTCCGGGTCACATGGCGATTCTGGTCAACTATCGCAAGACTGGGACCGTCGACGAGCACAAGACCGGCTTGAGCATCGCGTTCATGTTGACGCCCGCTTCAGACGGCAAGACGCATCACTTCTGGAGCATCGCCCGCAACTTCCATGTCGATAGCAAGGAAGTCGATGCAATGATCCGTCACGAGGCCGAGGTGGGTTTGGTCAAACAGGATACCGGGATCATCGAGGCGCAGTACAAGCAGATGGGGACGCCGGATATCACGAAGCTCGATCTCGTGGCGCTCATCGGAGACGTCACGCCAACGCGCGTGCGGCGCTATTTGCGCAAGAGAATCGAGGACGAGCAGCGGGAATTGCAGGAGCTCGCAGCGCGCGGTGCGGCAGTCAGGCACGCGGAGCCGGCCGTCGAGACGGCGTAACGAGGAAGAACGGCGCCGGCGTCCGGGCGGGCAGGAACGCCGGCGCCATGCCATACGGCACTTGAATCCTGCGTGCGAAATTTCGATTGAATAAATAAATTCAGGAGACCGACGATGGAAGCGAAATTCTTGCGGAACGCATGGTACGTAGCGGCATGGGGCGAAGAAATAACGCGCAACCTCTTCTCGCGCCAGATCTTGGGCGAATCCGTGCTGATGTACCGGAAAGAGGATGGAACGCCGGTCGCGATGTCGAACGTATGCCCGCATCGGATGGCCCCGCTCGACCACGGCGTGCTTCGGGGCGACGTCGTGGAGTGCCGCTATCACGGATTGCAGTTCGACTGCACCGGGCAGTGCGTGAAGAATCCGCACCCGGCCGGCAACGGGCCGATTCCGCCGCGTGCGAAGCTGACGACCTATCCGGTGGTCGAGAAGTGGGGCGCGATCTGGATCTGGATGGGGGATAAGACGCCCGATCTCTCGCTGATGCCGGATTTCAGCTGGATCGACGAGAAGGACAAGTACCGCGAGATTCACGGCATGTGCCCGGTGAAGGCGCACTACGAGCTGATTACCGACAACGTGCTCGATCTCACGCACCTGCCGTATCTGCACGCCGGCGGCCTTGGGAACGAGCCGGAGAATCTATACAACGAGCAGGTGGAAAACATTCAGGACGGGAACACGTACTGGTGCAAGCGCTCGAGCAAGAACGTCAACGCGAGCCCGGACTTCCAGAATTTCAATCCGGCGCTGAAGGGCGTCAAGTGCGACAAGGCGAACGCCGTTCGCTGGAACGCGCCCGGGCACGTGGCGATCATCCCGACGTATTGGTTGGCGGGGACCGACAAGGAACAACTGACCCTGATCAACATCTCCACCATGATGACGCCGGCGTCGGAGAATCTGACCTGGCAGTTCTGGAGCCTCGCGCGCAATTTCTATCTGGACAGCGATCAGATGGACGTCATCATGCGCAAAGCGGCGGCCGTCGGCTTGGAAAAAGAAGACGTCGAAATGATCGAGTGGCAGCACAAGAACATGGGTACGACCGATATCTTCAGCCTTCCGCTCGCCGCGCTCCCGGGAGACGTGACGCCGAACCGCGTGCGCCGGGCGCTGCGCAAAATGATCGAGGACGAGCAGCGGGAGCTCGCGGAACAGTCGCACCGCGCCGCCTGAGGTATTGACTGTCGTCGACCGGATCGGCCGCGCACGCGCAGTGCACGGGGATTCGGTCGGCGAGCGGACCGATTCATTTGCACGAAACCTGGGAGACGGACATGAATTACTTGCGAAACGCCTGGTACATCGCGGGGTGGGACTACGAAATCACCCGCACGCTGATGATGCGGTACATACTCGAACAGCCGGTTTTGCTGTACCGCAAAGAGAATGGCGAGGCGGTGGCGATGTCGAATATTTGTCCGCATCGCTACGCACCTCTGCATTTGGGGAAGCTGGAAGGCGACCGGGTGCGCTGCGCGTATCACGGCTTGCAGTTCGACTGCACCGGAAAGTGCGTGCACAACCCGCATCCGGGCGGGAACGGCCCGATTCCGAGCAACTCCACGATCAAGTCGTATCCGATCGTCGAGCGCATGGGCGCCGTCTGGGTTTGGATGGGTGAGAAAACTCCCGACGAATCGTTGCTGCCGGACTACAGCTTCATCGACGACAAGAAGAACTATCGCACTATCCGCGGCGTTTTTTACATCGACAATCACTACGAGATGTGCACCGACAATGCGCTCGACCTGACGCATGTCACCTTCACGCACGCCGGCACGCTCGGCGCCGGGCTGGAGAACGTTTCGAAGGAGCAAGTCAAACGCGAACGGATCGGCAACACGTTGTGGTGCAAGCGGTTCAACTACAACATCACGGCCGGCGCGGATTTTCAGCGGTTCAATCCGACGCTGCAGAAGATCAAGGTGGACAAACAGCAGAACGTCCGCTGGGATCCGCCGGGCAACATTCTCATCAGCATTCGGTATGTGGAAGCGGACACGGAGGACAAACATCTGACCGGTATTCACGCCGGCAACATGCTGACCCCGGTCTCCGCGACCAAGACGCGCTTCTTCTGGAGCGTGTCGCGCAACTTCTCCCTCGAGAGCGAGATGCTCGACAAGGCGATGGCGGCGTCAGCCGAATTGGCGCTGCAGAAGCAGGACAAGCCGATGATCGAGGACCAGTTGGCGATGATGAAGACGATCGACCTGGAATCGATGCAGCCGGTGTACATCCTCGACGATGCGACGCCGATTGAAGCGCGGCGAATCTTGAAGCAGCTCGTCGAGCAGGAGAACGGCGTGAGCGCATCGCCCGGCAAGACCGCGCCGCGGGCGGTTTCCGTCGCCTGAGCGGCGTGCAACCCCGCGCCGGCTCCAATCGTGATTACGCACATGGAGGTTTCGATATGACTGAGGTCAGGGAGAGAGCGAGGCCTGTCTTGCCTGCGAAGTTCTTCGAACCGGAGCCGGCGTGGGTGGTTCTCTATTTCGCGTACAGCTTCGCGTTGTACTTCGGCTGCGGATATCTCGGCTACGCGGCCGCGATGTCGAGCTGGCCGCTGCTGTTGAAGATTCCGGCGGTCATCGTCATGGGGTTGCTGGCGAGCAACGGGCTTCACGTGCTCGGCTGGTTGTCGCATGAAGGTATTCATTTATCGATGGTGAAAAGCAAGACCGCCAACATGGTGCTTGGCGCATTCGCCGGTTCGGTTTTCTTTTTTCCGTCGGTGGGTCTCGGCATCTCGCACTGGCCGCATCATCGCTTCACGAACGAAGCAGACGATCCCGATACCGCGGTGCTCGCACGGTTCCGCGGGTTTTGGAGCCGGCTGTTTTTCGCGCGCATCGCCGCGAACCGTAAGTTCACGCAAAACGCGGTCGCGGTGGTGTTAGGAAAGCCGATGCCGAAGAGTTACCGGCTGCCGTTTTCGCAAAAGCAACTGGCGTTCTACAGCGCGCTGGGCTTCGGGTTCATGCTCCTGTGGCTCATCGGCTACATCGTCGTTGGAATTTACAATCTGTCGTACGTAATGTACGCATTCGTGCTGCCGTACCTGTTGTTGATTCCCACGACCGGCATACGACCGTACCTCGAGCACGGGGGCACGCAGCCCGGCGAGTTCAAAGACTCGAGGAGCTACACGTCCTGGTTCTACACGATTCTGCTCTTCGGCAATAACTATCATCTCGAGCATCACTTGTACCCCAAGGTACCGGGCTACAAGCTGCCCAGGGTACACAAGTGGCTATCCGAGAACGGTTACCATGAACGGCATCAGCCGCCGATCGTCGGCGGCGTGCTGGCCGCTCTGCGCTGCTCGACGAAGCGGTATCCTTATCCTTATGTCGGGAGCGCATCCATGGGCGCTGCCGTTTCCCCACAGAGCGAGACGATCGCTAATGTCTAATTCAACTGCACCTTCGATTGCGGCGCGCGCGGCATCGCCGAAGAGTTTCCCCGGCGTTTTGAAAGCGTTGATGCAGGCCAGGCCGACCGATCGGGTCCGAATCGCGTGGGATGCGCTACAGAGTCTGCCCGGCGGCAAGAAGTTGTTCAGTTGGATCATCGGCCGCGTCGCGCCGTACTCGGGAAGCATCAAAGCGGAGGTGTTGGAGCTGAAGGTCGGCTACGCGCGTGCGCGGATGCGCGATCGTCGCAAGCTGCGCAATCATCTTCGCTGCCTGCATGCTATCGCGTTATCCAATCTCGCCGAGTTCGCCGGCAACCTCGCGCTCGCTTATTCCATTCCCGGCGATGCGCGCTTCATCGTTACGCGCATAAACATGGAGTATTTTCATAAGGCGCGTGGCACGATCACCGCTGTTTGCGCCGGCGCGATGCCGGCGGACAACAGCAAAAGGGAAGTCGAGATTTCGGTCGAATTGAGAGACGCGCAAGGCGTTCTGGTGGCTCAGGCCGCGCTCTTCTCATTGGTCGGCCCGGTAAGCTAGCGGCGCACCGGCGGGTCTGTTCCGGGCGCGATAAGCAGTCCACGTTTATATTCGGTCGTCTTTCGTCTTTGAAAAAGGCGAACGTGTTCTTTTTTTCGGAGCGAAGTTCGCCAGCCCGTCGCGTCGATAATGGCTCGTAAATTCTGCGCGCCGAAGATCGGTGGCTTCGGCGACGAGCGCGGGAAGTTTCGTACAAGATCGGCAGGGGATTGAATGCTCATAACGATAGCGAAATACGTCATCAAAGTAGTGCCGGAGTCGACCGGAACCGCGATCACCCGCACGTTGGCCGCGCTGACGCAGCGAACGCCGGTTTCGAGTCTGGAGCGGCAGGCGATGGTGCAGGCACGCAAGCTGCATTACGGCGAGGATCAGCAGAATGTAGCCTGGACCTGGGGCGAGGGGCCGCTCGTGCTCTTTGTCCATGGCTGGGGCGGGCGCGCTGCGCAAATGGCTCCGCTCGCTGCTCACGTCGCCAATCTGGGGTTCCGGTCGGTTGCGATCGACGTCACCGGTCATGGTGACTCGCCGAAGCGCCATACGCGCTGGGCGTACTTCTTGAGAGATATTGCCGCGCTCGCTCGGACGCTCCGCGAAGATATCTACGCGTGCGTTGGGCATTCGGCGGGTGCGTTGAGCATGATGGCCGCGCGCGCCCTGAAGGGGATCAGCGCGCAGCGTTACGTTTGTATTTGCGCTCCGTCACACCCGTTTCCGCCGATCAACGTTATTCGCAAGAGATTGAATCCGAAGAAAGGCGTGGTCGATCGATACAAGGCTTACATCGCCGCACAGTTCGACACGACCTGGGAACGGCTCGAAACCGGATGTTCCTACGCGAACGTCGGCCCGGAGATGTTGCTGTTCTACGACGAGACGGACAGGTTCGTCCCTCACAGCGAGGGCGACAAGATAAAAGCGCTTTGTCCTGGCGCTCGCTTGATCAAAACCAGTACGTATAGCCATCAAAAAATTCTTGCGGCGCCGGAGCTGGCGCAGGCCGTGGCGGACTTTCTGAAGAAAGAGAGTATTCATTGATGTCGAGTAGCGACGAACAACGCGCGAGTTGCGCCTCAGCGGTGCATTAGGGTCGCGACATGCCACAAGACAGAACGGGCGCCGTGCGCGCTAAGAGCGCATGCGAAGTATCGGGATCGTGCAACATCGCACGTTACGCGACGCGGCTGACAGTCAACCTCGCGCAACGTGCCGCGGTTGACGTCGTATGAAATGCGCGCTTTGAGTTGCAACGGCGCACGTGTATAACGCGCGACAATATTTTTGATTGCAGACGACAATGATGTGTCGATCCGATGACGTGTATAAAGCGACCGACTATTCGCGCCGCGCGTACGAATTTTTTTCAACTTTGTCCGATCGGACGATTTACACATTCGAAAAAGTAATGTAGAAAAGCCGCGATCCTAATTTTTCATGGATGGATCTCGTCAACGAAACGTTGACGATCATGGAGGAATGGAAAGTGTCACAGGGAATGTCGAACCGTTCAGTGGTTCAAGCTATTCAGGATCTCGACCGCGCACCGTCTCGCGGTTTTTACTTCCTGGGCGAAGGGCCGGACGGAACGATCGAGGAGTCGTACGTTCCGTTTCCTGATTTGGCTTCCCTCATCGCGCGCAGAGCGGGCGCGCTTCAGGCCGCGGGGATTCGCAAAGGCGACCGTCTCGCGATCATCCTTCCGGATACGCGCGAGTTCATCACCTCGTTCCTTGGCGCCATTCTCGCCGGCATCATTCCGGTACCGATCTACCCGCCCACGGGCGTCGTTCAGCTCGATCGCTACGCGTCGACCGTCGGTTCGATCGTGGCGAAATCGCGTGCCTGCGCCGTCATCGCGACGACCGAGGTCGAACCCGCGCTCCGCGCGGTTCAAGCGACGCATTCGGAGCCGCTCGTTCTGACGACGCCGGAACAGCTCGATCGCGAAACGGCGCCGCTTCGCGCCGCGCGAATCGGCCCCGACGACGTCGCGTTTCTGCAATTCACCAGCGGCTCGACCTCCCAGCCGAAAGGTGTGGCCGTCACCCACGGGAATATCGGCGCGAACACGAGCGCCATTCATGCCGCGTTTGCGCTCACGCCGGACGACGTTCCGGTGTCGTGGCTTCCGCTGTTTCATGACATGGGGTTGATCGGCTTCCTGCTAACGGCGCTTTACGCGACGGTCTCGACGCGGTTCATGCCGACGCAAATGTTTCTGCGCCGCCCCGGGAGCTGGCTCCGAACCATTTCGCGCCATCGCGGCACGATTTCGGTCGCCCCGAATTTCGCGTTCGCGCTCGTGACCCGGCGTATGAAGGACGACGAAATAGCAAAGCTCGATCTCTCCTCGTGGCGCATCGCCGGGTGCGGCGCCGAGCCGATACGCGCAGCCGATCTCGAGCGCTTTGCGGAACGCCTCGCGCCCGCCGGATTCCGCCGCGAGGCATTCTTGCCGATGTACGGGCTCGCCGAAGGCACGCTCGCCGTCACCATTCCGCAGCTTGGCAGCGGGTTGCGCTGCCGCACGGTCGACGCGCTCAAGCTTCGCGCGGAACGGACGGCCGTCGACTGCGACACGAGCGACAGCGTTCGCATCGTCAACTGCGGACCGGCGCTGTCCGTCAATGATGTCGCCATCTTCGCGCTCGCCGATGAACGGAGCGAGCGCCCGCTTACCGACGGTCGGGTGGGCGAGATCCGAATCCGCGGACCGAACGTCATGACCGGCTATTGGAACGACGCCGCCGCGTCGAAAGCGGCCTTTGCGGGCGATTACCTGCGCACGGGCGACCTCGGCTTCTTGCGCGACGGTGAGCTCTACGTGTGCGGGCGCATCAAGGAGATGATCATCGTCAACGGGCGCAACTACTTCCCCGATGATATCGAGCGTGCGGCGTTGGCAGTTGCAGGCGTGCGCGCCGCCATGGCGTTCCAGACGCGCGACGCGTGGGGCGCGAGCGGCGGCGGCGCAAAGCTCGTCCTCGCGGTCGAGGCGCCGGTGCCGGAACGGATCGACACGGCGCTGCTGCACCGCGCCATCAACACCGAAGTGGGCGTGAGCCTGGACGACATCGTCTTGCTCGCGCCCGGGCAGCTGCCGAAGACATCCAGCGGAAAACCGCGTCGCGCCGAGGCGTGCCGCTGGTATGAAGCGGGAACATTGCGCCGGCAGCCGCGCGAGCGCCGCACCGCCGCCACAACCGACAACATTCAATTGGCGTAACGAGACCTAAAAAATGTCTGATCTAAGCATGATACGAGAAAAAATCGTCGACACCCTTCGTGCGGTTGAGCCGAACCTGGCGGACGCCCGCCTGACGGACGCCACGACGCTCGCGGATCTCAAGCTCGACTCGCTACGGCTGATCGAGCTCGGTGTGCTGCTCGAAGACAATTTCGGCAAGGGCGTGCATTTTGATCAATGGCTTGAACAGGAGCGGGCGCGCGGCGGGACGGCGGCGTATTCGCTCGAATCACTCATTGATTTTATTTCAAAGACGGCCCGCGCATGACCGCAAAATATCGCGTGCGAGTGTTGAGCTCGTACATCTACGACGACAGCGACGTCGCTTATGCCCACATGGGCCGGCGCAATCGCTGGGTGAATGGATTCGTAACGTCGCTCGTGCGCGCGCGCTCGGGACTGCGCGAGTTCGACATGCGATTTCAACGCACGCCGAAAACGCAGGAAGAGCTCGCCCGCGTGGTGTCGGCGTGGCATGACGAGGGCGTTCAGCTCGCAATTTGCCCCGGAACCGATTCGGCCATTCGCTTGGCAGAAGCGAACGATCGGATCCCGATGCTCTATTTCGGCGCGCATCCGGAGAACAACGGCCTCGAGCTACTGAACCAGGCCAACGTCGCCGGCATCCGGCTCAACTTGCCGCTCATCTGGTCGTACGCGGACAACTTCGCGCTGCTCAAAGAGGTGATGCCAAGTCTGGAGCGCGTCTACTTCGCGCTCAACCTCGATTCCGAGTTTGCCTTCCCGAACGTCAAAGTGATCTACCAGGCGTTCAAACGAAAGCAGGCGGGCTTCTGGATCGAAGGCCATTCGCCGTACATCGGCTACCGCAGCGTTACGTTCCTGGCCGAACGCGCGGGCGTGCGCTATTTCGAGGGCCCGTACGGGGCGCTCGACGAGCTGGATCAAGGTTTGCGCGAGGCGGATTTGCGCAACGCCGTGATCGTCGGTTTCAACGACACCGTTCTGAACGAAGGTGCGACCGATCTGCTGCTCAAGTTCAGCGAAGCCCACGAAGTGCCGCTCGTCTGGGTCAACAATCCATCGATTATCGAGCGTTTCGGCGTCGCGGATTTTTCCAGCGATTTCGAGGCGATCGGTCGCCTCGTGGGTAGCCTCGCGCTCGATATTTTGCGAGACGGCAAGCCGATTAACAGCATTCCGGTGCAGGAAGATCCGGGTGCGCGGCGGGTGCTCAACCTGAAGCGCGCGCGGGCGCTGGGTTTGGCCGTTTCGGCGCCGACGCGCGCCAAGTTTCACGAGGTGATCGAATGAGTGCCGTCACCTACCAGCTGCTCGGATATCACGAGACGCCGGTGCGGGTGCGTTTCGGCGAGGTCGACCGCTACGGGTACCTGTGGCACGGGCACATGCTGGCGTACTTCGAGTGCGCGCGCGTCGATCTCGCGCGCTGTTTCAGATTGCGCAGCGCGGATCTGATCGAGTCCGAGCTCATACTGCCGATGCTCGAGGCCAGCTGCGTGTACAAGAGTCCGTCGTTTGAGGACGACGAGCTGAACGTGCAGGCCACGGTGCTCAAGCCGAACGTTCCGGTTCCGTTTCTGGTGCTGCTGTACCGGGCAGTGAAGGTGGAGACGGGGCAGGAGGTGTTTCGTGGACGCACGCGTCAGGTATTCATGCAGCGCGAGGGCCGTTTGATCACGCGGCTCCCGGAGGTTACGCGCGCTCGGCTCATGGACCTCTGGAGTTATCTCGAGAAGCGGCCGTCTTGGCCGGATGCGCGCGACGTCGTTCGTTCGCTCACACAGATCGGAGAAGAGCATGTCGTCTGTCCTGCTTGACTCGGCGTTCGGGCAGATCGACGCGTCTGCTCGCGTCCGCCCGCGGTCGTTCGATGTCGTCGAGCTCACGGCGTTTCTCGACGGCGAGCACGCCGCGCTCAAGGCGCAGGTGCGGGCGCTGTTGAGCCGGCCGGATTTCGCCTATCGATACGATATCGATCGCACGCAATATCGCGAGCTGATCTTTCAGCGTTGTCGGGAGGTCGCGCGCCAGGGATGGGGCGCGGTCCTTTTTTCGGGCGCCGACGGCCGGCCCGATGTTCCGAAGTTTCTCGCTGTCTTCGAAACGCTCGGCTTGTCCGATCCTAATCTGATGATCAAGTTCGGGCTCCAGTTCGGACTGTTCGGCGGCGCCATTCTGTACCTCGGCACGCAACGTCACCACGACGAATATCTTTCGCGCGTCGGTTCGATGAAGCTCGTCGGCTGCTACGCGATGACCGAGATCGGACACGGCTCCGACACGCGCCGTTTGCAGACCGTTGCGCGGTACGACCGGGAGACCGGCGAGTTTGTGATTCATACGCCGGTGCCATCCGCGCGCAAGCAATTCATCGGTAACGCCGCCATGCACGCGGAAATGGCCGTCGTGTTCGCGCAACTCGAGGTCGATAACGTGCGTCGCGGTGTTTTCGGTTTCCTCGTGCCGCTGCGTCATCCCGACGGCCGATTGCGCGACGGCGTGCACATTGCGGACACGGGGCCGAAAGCAGGGCTGCTCGGTATCGACAACGGCTGCATTGCGTTCGACCGTGTGCGCGTTCCGCGCGCGAACCTGCTCGATCGCTTCGGGACCGTGACGCCGGACGGAGAGTATCGAAGCGACGTGCCGGATCCGACCGATCAGATGCAGCGCACCATGAGCGGCGGGCGCGTCGCGATCGCGTTGGGCGGGCTGAGCGCGTCGAAAGCGGCATTGACGATCGCGATTCGGTACGCGGAGCGCCGCCGTCAATTCGGCCGCGAAGAGCGTCTGCTCCTCGACTATCCGCTGCATCGACGCCGGCTCTTGCCGCGTCTGGCCGCGGTCTACGCCATCGATGCGGCCCTGAAACGAGCGGCGACGCTGTCCGGTGATGCCGGCGCGATGACCGATCAACGTTTCGAGGAGCTCACGGCCGTGCTGAAGGCGTATAGCACCTGGAACGCCATGGAGGCGCTGCAAGCCTGTCGCGAAGCGTGCGGGGGTCAAGGTTATCTCGCGCCCAATCGCCTTGGGATTCTTCATTCGGACATGGATCCGATGACGACGGTCGAAGGCGACAATTCGCTGCTGTATATGCTGGCCGCGAAAATGCAGCTCAGGCGTTTGCGCGACGCGAACCGCAGCCGGCTCGCCTTGATGTCGAGCTGGTTCGCGCACCGACTGCAACAGGCGCGGATGTCGCTGTCGATGCGCGTGGCGCGCCTGCGCGATGCAGACTGTCTCTTACGGCTGCTGCAACTGCGCGAACGCGCCTTGCTCTGGCGCGCGGCCTGGTGGTTGAGCTCGGCCGCCAGCCGCGAGCCGGGTGCGGACTATCAGACGCCGTTGGTCGAGCTGTCGCAGGCCCGCGCCGAACGCATCGCGCTCGAGGAATTTGCGAAGCGAATCGAAAACGGTCCGCACGGCGCGCAGTCCGTTCTGGCGCTGCTGCGCGACCTGTACGCTTTGTCCTGTCTCGCGCGTCATTCGAGCTGGTACCTGCAGGAGCGCGTGATGAGTCGCGCGCAGGTGCGGTACGTGGACGCGCGCATCGCTCGGTTGTGTCATCAGCTTCGTCCCTATGCACTGTCGCTCGTCGACGGGTTCGCGATTCCGGACGAGTGTTTGGGCGCCCCGATCGGACGTCAAACAATATCGGAGGAAATATAGCCATGGCTTCGGTCGACGTTGAACGTTTGCTCAATATCCAGGCGCGGTTGTTCGAGAACGCGCACAAGACACCGATAGAGCTGAAGACGCTCGGTATCACCATGAAGCGGCAGGGGATCGACACTGCCACGCTCTACTGCAATCCGAAGTTCATGCTGCTTCCGTTCGCCGAGTGCGACCATCTGTCGCAACTCACCCCGGAACAGATGAGCGTGCTGACCGCCACGTACTTCGCTTCCGCGTATGCGGAGATCGCGTCGTCGGAGACGCTCGCCCTGCGCTACAACATGGCGGTTTCGGAAATGGTGTTCCCGATCTATTCGGACCCGTACATGATTCTGTTCCACGAAACCGACGAGGAGATGGATCATATTATTACCTTCCGCAACGTCTGCCAGGCGCTCGTCGGTCGCGGGGACGTGATCGGCGTCAAGCACTTCCAGCATCTGAAGCCGGTGTACGAAACCTTCGAGCGGTACAAAGACCGGCTCTGCCCGAACGGCTTCGGCGGCATGTATCTGTTGATGCGCTACCTGCTCAACCTCGCGCTGAAGCAGCTCGAAGGATTCATGGCGGCGAATATCCCCGGCGGTCGTTCGAATCCGCTGGCCATGGAAATCATTACCGGCCACGCGGAAGACGAGGCGCGCCACCTCACGACCTCTATCGAGCTCGGCCTGGGTCTCCTGGAGCGCGCGACGCCGGAATCGCGGAATCTAGTCTCGAGCGTTTTGCGCATCTCCCTGTACTCGATGATCGACAAGCGGTTTGCGTCCGATCTCTCGAATGTATGGCATCACGAGGCGAGCGTCGCGGTGCTCGATCGCGCGCTGAAACATCCCGCGTTCGCCGATTTCCCGACGACGGCGTCCGCCCTCAAGGCGTCTTGGGGGAAAGCGGGGATTGAGATCCAGGCGAGCGCCGAATTCGAGAACTCGCGCCGCTGGCTCGCCTCGCAAATCGCGCGCCTCGTCGATCGCCTCGGACTCAAGCTGACGCCGAGCGGTGAGTCGTTCGAGCGTTACCAGGACTACGTCCGCCCGTTGGCGGCGGCACAACTGGCGTCTTGAGCGTGCAGCAGGATCCGGCGGCGCGCGCGATCGAGGTGCGGATCGGCGAGGTCTCGCTCCTCGCCGATGCAGGTCAGCGGCTCATCGATTTGTGCGACGCGCACATTACGCCGCTGCAGTTCGGGTGTCGCGCCGGGTCCTGCGGGACTTGTCTGGTTCGGGTGGTCGAAGGGACGGCGAACGTATCGGGCATTACGGACAACGAAAAGATATTGCTGCCCGAGCTGAGCGACGATCCCTCGGCCCGGCTGGGGTGCCAGCTCCGGCTGTTCGGTCCTGTCCGCCTGGTGCCCGTGCCCCCGTTCGCCGTGTGATGAAAACAGTTGGGCCCGTCGCGCCCAGCACAGTCCTCCCGCCGGTCGGCCCGGCAGTCTCGCAAGAGCGGCGTCGAAGCCCTTGAGGCGCCGTCGGTTAAAGCGTGCCCACGAATTTTGCCGCCCGCCGTCGGTCGAACGGCGTGGTGATATCCGCCGCTCTTGCAATGCCGTCAAATGGCCCGATAATTAGTTCCCATGCAGCCCGAAGATATCAAGCGGTTGATCGAGCAGGGGCTTCCGGGCGCGCGGGCCGAAGTGGCCGGCGACGGACATCACTTCGAGGCGGTTATCGTCGCCAAGCAATTCGCCGGGAAGAGCATGCTCCAGCAACACCAGATGGTGTACGCAGCGCTCGGCGATAAGATGCGGGCGGAGATACACGCGCTGTCCTTGCGGACGCTTACGCCGGATCAGATAGAGGCGTAACGCGACTTTACCTGTTAGCCAGAGAAGTACGGAGTGAATTGTGGACGTTAACGCGAAGATTAAACAGCAGCTGGGATCGGACAAGATTGTCCTATATATGAAGGGATCGCCGGATGCGCCCATGTGCGGTTTCTCGGCGCAAGCGGTCAAACTGCTCAAGGCGGTGGGCGCAAAGTATTCGACCTTCGACGTGCTGGCCGACGAGGACGTCCGCCAAGGCGTCAAAGCCTACTCGAACTGGCCGACCTTTCCGCAGCTTTACATCAACGGCGAGCTGGTGGGCGGCTGCGACATCATGACCGAGCTGTACCGCAAGGGCGAATTGCAGCAGCTGGTCGCGAAGGCCCAGGCCGCCTGAGCAGCAAACTGCAACGTAGCGTGACAAGGCTGCCGCCCGGCAGCCTTGTTTTTTTTCGGCGGAAGTCGGCGATGCGCCGACCCAACGTGACTATATAAGAATGGACAGGCTCATTGTTACCGGCGGTCTTCCGCTGCGCGGAGAAATCCGCATTTCCGGCGCCAAAAACGCCGCCTTGCCGTTGCTGGTCGCTTCGCTGTTGACGACCGAGCCCGTGCGCATCGGCAATGTTCCGCACTTGCAGGATATTACGACCGCGATGGTACTGCTCGGCCGCATGGGCGTGCGCTTCGTCGTTGACGAGAAGATGGTGATCGAGGCGGACGCGAGCCAGATCACGTCGGTGCGCGCCCCGTACGAACTCGTGAAAACCATGCGCGCGTCGATCCTCGTGCTCGGTCCGCTGGTCGCCCGCTTCGGCGAAGCCGAGGTCTCGCTGCCGGGAGGCTGCGCCATCGGGTCGCGCCCGGTCAACCTGCATATCAAGGGTTTGCAGGCGATGGGCGCCGAGATTTCGCTCGAGGGCGGGTACATACACGCGCGCGCGAAGCGGCTGCGCGGAGCGCGTGTATATATGGATATCGTTTCCGTGACCGGGACGGAAAATATCATGATGGCCGCCGCACTTGCGGACGGGACCACGGTCATCGAGAACGCCGCGCGCGAACCGGAGGTCGTCGACCTCGCGCAATGCCTCAATGCGATGGGCGCGCGTGTTCGCGGCGCCGGTACCGACGAGATCACAATCGAAGGCGTCGAGCGCCTCCACAGCGCGCAGCACGACGTGATCCCCGACCGCATCGAGACCGGCACGTATCTGGTCGCCGGCGCAATGACGGGCGGGGAGGTTCGGCTCCGCAACACGCGCCCCGATCTGCTTTTCGCCGTCATCGAGAAACTGCGCGAAGCCGGCGCACACATCGAAACCGGCGCGGACTGGGTGCGGCTCGATATGAAGGGGGAACGGCCGCGCGCGATCGACGTGCGCACGGCGCCGTACCCGGCGTTCCCGACGGACATGCAGGCGCAGTTCGTGGCGTTGAACGCGATTGCCGACGGCAGCAGCAGCATCACCGAGACGGTGTTCGAAAACCGGTTCATGCACGTGCAGGAGCTGCAGCGCATGGGCGCGCAAATCGAGTTGAAAGGCACGACCGCGTTCGTGCGCGGCGTGCCGCGCCTTACCGCAGCGCCGGTGATGGCGACCGATCTGCGCGCCTCGGCCTGCCTCGCGCTTGCCGGCCTCGTCGCCGACGGTGAAACGAGCGTCGAGCGTATTTATCACATCGACCGTGGCTACGAAATGATCGAAGAGAAGCTCGCCGCGCTTGGTGCGCGCATCCGCCGCGTCCCAGGGCCGCGCTCCGCTGCGGCGGAATATCGCGCGGTCGCGGGAGCGCAGGACGACTGAAATGACCGCCGCGGTACAGATCGCGCTCTCGAAGGGGCGCATTCTGGAAGACAGTCTGCCGCTGCTCGCAGCCGCGGGCATCGAGCCCGTCGAAGACGTGACGGCGAGCCGCAAGCTCGTGCTCGCGACCAACCGCCCGGACGTGAAGCTCGTCGTCATCCGCGCGCAGGACGTTCCCACCTACGTCCAGTTCGGCGCCGTCGATCTCGGCATCGCCGGAAAAGACGTCTTGATGGAGTACGACGGCGACGGTCTCTACGAGCTGCTCGACCTCAAGATCGCCCGTTGTCATCTGATGGTGGCGGAGCCGGCGACGCTCGCGTCGCAAGACAATCCCGAGGCGTGGACGCGCGTGCGCGTGGCGACCAAGTATCCGCGCATCACGCAACGTCACTTCGCCGCCAAGGGCATCCAGACCGACATCATCAAGCTTTATGGCTCGATGGAACTCGCGCCCCTCGTGGGGCTCTCGGATCGCATCGTCGATCTCGTCAGCACCGGGCAGACGCTGAAAGCCAACGGGCTCGTCGAAGTGGAGCGCATCGCCGACGTCAGCGCGTGGCTGGTCGCGAATCGCGCGTCGATGAAGCTCAAGCGCGCGGCGTTACAGCCGATCGTCGAGCGGTTGCAGCAGGCGGTGAGGTAGCCATGGCGCTGCGCGTGCCGTTGCTCGACAGCCGCGACGCCGGTTTCGCCGAAACGCTCGCGCGCCTGCTGGATCGCGGTACGACGATCGATCCGAACGTGCCGGGCGTCGTCGCCGAAATCCTCGCCGCGGTCCGCGCGAACGGCGACAGCGCCGTCGTCGATTACACGCGCCGTTTCGACCGGCATCCGGCAAACTCCATCGCCGCGCTCGAGATCCCGCGCTCGCGGCTGCAAGCTGCATATGACGGGTTGGCGCGAGAGGCGCGTACCGCCCTGGACGAAGCCGCGGCGCGTATCCGCCGGTACCACGAGCACCAGAAAGCCGAATCGTGGCGCTACCAGGAAGCCGACGGCACGCTGCTCGGGCAGCAAGTGACGCCGCTCGACCGCGTCGGCCTATACGCACCCGGCGGGCGCGCCGCGTATCCATCCTCGGTGCTCATGAATGTGATCCCCGCGAAAGTCGCCGGCGTCGGCGAGCTGGTGATGACGTCGCCCGCGCCGGGCGGTGAGCTGAATGAGATGGTGCTTGCGGCCGCCGCGCTCGCCGGCGTGGATCGATTCTTCACGATCGGCGGCGCGCAGGCCGTTGGTGCGCTCGCTTATGGAACCGCGACGATTCCACGCGTCGACAAAATCGTCGGACCGGGCAACCAGTACGTTTCGGAAGCAAAGCGCCAGGTGTACGGAATCGTCGATATCGACATGATCGCCGGCCCTTCGGAAATTCTGGTGCTGTGCGACGGCGCTACCGACCCGGAGTGGGTCGCGATGGATCTGTTCTCGCAGGCGGAGCACGGACCGGATTCGCAGGCGCTGCTCGTTACCTGGGCCGATGGCTACGCACGCAAAGTCCAGGCGGCGATCGACCGGCTGTTGCCGACCATGGAACGGCGCGACATCATCGCTGAGTCACTCGAGAGCCGCGGTGCGCTGATTAGCGTGCGCGATGTCGACGAAGCCATCGCGCTCGCGAATCGTATCGCGCCCGAGCACCTGGAGCTTTCCGTGGACAATGCGCTCGACCTCGCGCCGCGCATCCGTCATGCCGGGGCGATTTTCCTCGGTCGCCACACGGCCGAAGTGCTGGGTGACTATTGCGCCGGGCCGAACCACGTGCTGCCGACCTCGGGGACGGCGCGGTTCTCGTCGCCGCTCGGTGTTTACGACTTCCAGAAGCGCACGAGCCTCATCCTGTGCTCGCCGGCCGCGGCGTCACGGCTCGGGCGCGTCGCCGCGACGCTCGCGCGCAGCGAGGGGTTGCCGGCGCACGCGAAGTCGGCGGAGTACCGCATAAAGAAAGACTAACCGCGGAGAGCGGGAAGAAGGCTTAAGGAATAAATTGAACCGCAAAGGACGCCAAGGACGCTAAGGATTGATTTTAAGGAAACTCTGAAATATTCGTTTTAACCGCAAAGGACGCGGAGGACGCAGAGGAGAGCGAAGAATTGGTGGTTATTGCGCATCGAACGCTTTGGGGGATTCTCGTTATTCTGGCTACCGTTAGATTAATTTAGATCCTCCGCGTCCTTTGCGTCCTCTGCGGTTCAAAAATCCAATGGCAAACATCGACGACATCCTCCGCCGGCTGATTCGGCCCGAAGTCCAGGCGCTGAAGAGCTATCACGTGCCCGACGCGCGCGGCCTGATCAAGCTCGATGCCATGGAGAGCCCGTATCCGTGGCCCGAGTCGCTCAAGCCGGCGTGGCTCGAACGGCTGCGCGCGCTCGACGTCAATCGTTATCCCGACCCGAGCGCGCGGCAGCTCAAGGCGCGGCTGCGCGAAGCGCTCGCGGTGCCGGCCGCGGCAGACATTCTGCTCGGCAACGGCTCCGACGAGCTGATCCAGATGATCGTCATGGCGCTTGCGCGCCCCGACGCGGTCGTGCTCGCTCCGGTGCCGACGTTCGTCATGTACGAGCAGATTGCCATCGCGTGCGGCGTTCGCTTCGTCGGCGTGCCGCTCGCTGCGGACTTCGGGCTCGATCGCGCTGCCATGCTCGCGGCCGTCGCGGCACATCGGCCGGCAGTGATTTTTCTTTCGTATCCAAACAACCCGACAGGCAATCTCTTTGACGCGCGAGCGATGGAAGCGCTGCTCGAAGCGAGCCCCGGACTGGTGGTCGTCGACGAGGCGTATCATGCATTTGCCCGTGCGAGCTTCATGGATCGCCTCGCCCGCTACCCGAACCTGCTCGTCATGCGGACGCTTTCCAAACAGGGCTTGGCCGGCCTTCGGCTCGGCATATTGATCGGTGCGCCGGCGGCGCTCGGCGAGTTCGATAAAGTCCGGCTGCCGTACAACATCAATAGCTTGACGCAAGCGAGCGCCGAGTTTGCGCTCGCCCAGGATGAGACCTTCGCCGGACAGTGCCGCGAAATAACTGGCGAGCGCGAGCGGCTATACGAAGCGCTGAGGCAAGTGCCAGGTGTCGAGGCGTGGCCGAGCCGCACGAACTTCCTGTTGTTTCGGGTGAGCGGCGGCAGGGCGGCGGAGGTGCATGCGGCGCTGCGGGATGACGGTATCCTTATTAAGAATCTCGATGGGGCCGGCGGCGTGCTGCGCGGCTGCCTGCGCGTTACGGTGGGGACACCGGACGAAAACCGGGCGTTTCTGGCGGCGTTGCAGAAAGCTTGCGGCGGCCGCGCGGTCGGTTAGTATCCACTGTGATACCATCTTTCGCATCACGCCCGGAATTTATCGTGCCAGAGCGCAGCGCCAGCGTCAGCCGCGAAACCAAAGAGACCCGGATCGCCGTCACGGTCAATCTGGACGGGCAAGGCACGTCCAAACTCGACACCGGACTGCCGTTCCTCGAACACATGCTGGATCAGGTCGCGCGCCATGGGTTGATCGACATCGCGATCGAAGCACGCGGCGATCTGCACATCGACGCGCATCACACGGTCGAAGATATCGGCATCACGCTCGGTCAGGCGGTTGCCAAGGCCGTCGGGGCGAAGCAGGGCATCCGGCGCTACGGGCACGCCTACGTACCGCTCGATGAAGCGCTGTCGCGCGTCGTGATCGACTTCTCCGGCCGTCCGGGCCTGGAGTACGGCGTGGAATTTCCGCGCGCGCGCATCAACGACTTCGACGTCGACCTGTTCCATGAATTCTTCCAGGGCTTCGCCAATCACGCACAGGTGACGCTGCACATCGATTGCCTGCGCGGCAAGAATGCGCACCACGTCGCCGAGACCGTCTTCAAGGCGTTCGGCCGGGCGCTGCGCGCCGCGCTCGAGCTGGATGCGCGTGTCGGCCAGGCGGTGCCGTCGACCAAGGGTACGCTGTAGCGAGAAAAGCATTCATGACCCGCGTTGCGGTCATCGATTACGGAATGGGGAATCTCCGTTCCGTCTGCAAAGCGATCGAGCACGTCGCGCCGAAGGCCGACGTGCGTCTCGCCACTCGGGCGGCCGACGTGCGCGAGGCCGATCGCGTCGTCTTTCCCGGACAAGGCGCCATCGTCGGATGCATGCGCGCGCTTGACGATTCCGAAATGCGTGGGGCGCTCGCCGACGCGTTGCGCGACAAGCCGTTCCTCGGCTTGTGTCTCGGCCTGCAGGCGCTTTACGAATCGAGCGACGAGGGCGGCGGCACCCCGGGTCTCGGCGTGTTGCCGGGCCGCGTGCGCCGGTTCGTACCGCCGCGCGACCAAGGCGCTTCCTTGAAAGTGCCGCACATGGGTTGGAACCAGGTATATCAGTCGCGCCCGCACCCCCTTTGGCGCGGCATTCCCGACGCGGCCCGGTTCTATTTCGTGCACAGCTATTACGCCGACACGGCCGATCCAGCCGCGGTTGCGGGCACGACAGATTACGGCGTGCGGTTTACCTCGGCGGCGGCGCGTGCGAATATCTTCGCCGTACAGTTCCACCCCGAGAAGAGCCAGCAAGCCGGACTTCGGCTCCTTGCGAATTTCGTCGACTGGAACGGAGAGGCGTAGGCCGCCGGGGAGACGCGGCGGAACGAAGCCGACATCGGGTAGCCGCTAACTACTATTAGAAGCTTTGCGCCATGCCACTGCAGATCATCCCCGCCATCGATCTGAAAGACGGCAAGTGCGTGCGCCTGCGCCAGGGACGCATGAACGAAGCCACGGTCTTTTCGGACGACCCGCTCGCGACCGCACGCCGCTGGATCGAGGCGGGCGCCAAGCGTTTGCACGTGGTCGATCTAAACGGTGCGATCGCCGGGTCGCCGGTGAATGCCGATGCCGTCGAGGCGATCGCGCGCGAGTTCCCGAATCTGCCGGTGCAAGTCGGCGGAGGAATCCGCGACGAAGAGACGATTCAGACCTATCTCGATTGCGGCGTACGTTACGTGATCCTCGGGACGAAGGCGGTGAATGCGCCGCATTTCGTGAGTGACGTCTGCGCCGAATTCCCAGGACGCATCATCGTCGGGCTCGACGCGAAAGACGGAAAAGTCGCGATCGACGGTTGGTCGAAGCTTTCCGGGCACGACGTCATCGATCTCGCGAAGAAATACCAGAACGACGGCGTCGAGGCGATTATCTACACCGATATCGGACGCGACGGCATGATGACCGGCGTCAACGTCGAAGCCACGCTCAAGCTCGCGAATGCGATCTCGATTCCGGTAATCGCGTCCGGCGGCATCAGCAATCTCGACGACATCCGCGCCGTCTGCGGCATTGCGGACAGCGGCATCGTCGGTGCCGTCGTCGGCCGCGCGCTCTACGAGGGCACGCTCGATTTCAAGGCGGCGCAGAAGCTGGCGGATGAGTTGTGTAAGTAGGCGCGGTTGCGCGCGATCTCGCCCAACCTACATCGATTGATCGTGCGCATGGCGCACGCTACGCTAGCTGTCGTTTTTTCTGGTTCCCACTCCCTTCTAGGGAGAGGGCTAGGGTGAGGGTGGAAGGTTGAGGGCCTGTCGATAGTCGACGCGCTTCGCGCGGTGGTCGAGATAATAAATTAACTTGTGGGTGGTTGACCCACCGCAAGCTACTTTCTTTTGCTTCGCCAAAAGAAAGTAGCCAAAGAAAAGGCGACCCCGGTCGCTGCGCCGCCCCGTTTAATAATATATTTTTGTCCAAGGAGGGGGCGGTTCCCTGCGCTCCTCACCGCTCCCGGACGCTCGCCCAACTCGCCGGCGCGCAAGAAGACAACAGCGCGCGCTCGGGCTCGAACACGGTCGAGCGAAACCCACCGGGAGCGGTTCCGGTGCTCGGCTGGCTCTACGGGGATTTG